>CAYWQM010000077.1:16108-20534 GCA_964460215.1 uncultured Lentisphaerales bacterium | reverse complement strand
GGCATCGCCGAAGCCGGGGCGCAGACAGTAGCCGAGCATATTAAGCCAGCGCAGCTCGTGTTCGGGTGACCGTTTCCGCGCGGATTCCATCTCAAGGAGAGCATCGGCGAGGTCACGCAGCAGCAGGACAGACCATTCGTTGCGCGGCAGCCCGACGATCTGCTCGAGGCGGTTGACGAGTTTGGGCAACGCCCGGGCGGAATCGTCGAAGCCCTGGCGCACAGCTGCAACCGCCTTGCTTATTGCAGCGCTGTCGATGAGATTCATCGCCGGGCGGTCGGGGGCGGGCGTCTCGAGCTCGGCCAGCAGGCGCAGATCGAACCGCAGCGGCCATCGGTGGTCGCTTTCGCCGCTTTGCAAAGCGACTTCCAGCGTACCCACTTCGGTGAGTTCAGAGGTGATGGTGACGGCGATTTCCCGGACTTTCGCCTTGCCGTATTGCAATACCGAAACCAAGGGCGAAACCAGGGACAATTCGTCACAGGTGGTGATGACGTCGCCGGGGGTGTCGAGCAGGCGCGTGGCGCTGCTGTACAGGTTAAACAACACTTTGCGGTTGGTCTGCAGCTTGAACTGACGGGGCACTTCGATGGCGGTGCTTTCATCGGTGTCGCGCGAGATGATACAGACAACCTGGCGCGCCCCTTCGGCGTATTGTGCTTCGAGGTAATATGACCGGGCCAGGCCGCCGCGCACTTTGACGCCTTCGCCTCGCCGCACGCGTCCGTAATAGGCAGCGCCAACGGCGACGGCGAGTGAGTAATCCTCGCCCGGCAATTCCTCGACCTTTTTTCCGTCAAACCAGCCGGAGACGGTGGCGAGAATCTGCCGTCGTACGACGGGGGCGATCATGCTGCCGCCGTTGAACAGGATGCGGGCAGGAAAGACGGCGGCGTTCCCGGCGGCATCGGTCTCTGGATGGGTGAGGCGGTGGGCATATCGCAGGAATGCGAGCAGGTGCCGGGTCACAGCGGGATCGCTGGCGTAGGGCAAGCCCATGGCACGAATACCCGAACGTCTCGGGATCGGCGGTTCGTCGGCCCCGACTTCGGGGTAGAAGCCGTCGACGAGCATGGTCATTAACTCGTCGCGCTGGAGCTTGGCTTTGCGTGTGTTTTGCAGCACGGAACTGCCTTTGGCCAGCAGGGTGATATCGGCGCTCTTGCGCTTTGTGTTGAGGAGCGTCTCCTTGGCCTCGCGACAGAGTTGACAGAGCAGTGACCAGTCGGCCCCGTCGAGCTCGGTATTCCACTGTTTCTCGACATCACGGGCGATGGCTATATCGATGTTGTCGCCGCCGAGCAGCAGGTGGTCGCCGACTGCCAGCCGGTGCAGGGCGCCGCCGGTATCGAGTTCGACCAGCGAGAAGTCTGTGGTGCCGCCGCCGACGTCGACGATGAGGACTTTCTCACCGGGCTCGATCCACTGCTGCCAGTCGCTTTCATGGTGATTAAGCCAGGCATAGAAGGCGGCCAGCGGTTCCTCGAGCAGCGCCAATTGCCGGTAGCCGGCCTGGCGTGCGGCGCTGATGGTGAGTTCACGGGCGGTTTCGTCGAAGCTCGCCGGAATGGTGACGATCACCTGCTGGTGTTCGAGCAGGCACGGTGATTCGTCTTTGTCGAGAGCATGTGCAAAGCGATGGTCCCAGGCGCGGCGGACGTGGTCTAGATAAGTTGCGGTGACGGCGACCGGCGAGAGTGCCTGGTGCCCGAGCTCGTTACCCCAGGGCAGGATTGGCCGGGTACGATCGACGCCGGCGTGGGCCAGCCAGGACTTGGCCGAGGTGACGAGTCGATCGGGCACGTGCGCACCCTGGTCACGGGCAAATGTGCCAACGATGTGGTCCGGCTCATCCCAGGGCAGGATAGTGGCGTCTTCGGGCAGGTCGGCGGTGCCGGGCAGATAGCAGTAGGACGGCAGCAGCGGCTGGTCGTCGATTTCCCCGGCAGCGACAAGCTGGGGTATCGGAAAGTTGTTGATCGTCGGCGTATCGGCATACGTATCGACATAGAATACCACGATATTGGTAGTGCCGAGGTCGATGCCGACGATGTATCTGGAATGTTCCACGTGCAGGACAAACGGGTACAGGGTGAGAAAAAGGCGCGTAATATAGTCCTGCGCTCAACTTACCAAAGCAATCGCGGCCGACCGGGACGAATTATTCTTCGCCCTCACCATCGGCGGGTTCGGCATCGCGAATTTCGTATTCGAGCTTCCATTCGCGTTTACTGCCGCCTTCCTCGAGGCACCAGAGCTGCAATGTGCCGATTTCGGACAGCACGGCACGGAGTCGCACCGGGACGAGCGTGCCGGCCGGTGTGTTTTTGTCCTCAACCGGCAACTTGGCCGAGAGGCTGGGCAGGTCGTGCAGGTCGTCCTGACTGGCGTCCGGCAAAATTTCTCCGGCGTTGTCCGCGGTGCGATCAGCGGAACCGAAAAACTTGAACTCAGTGGCTCCTCCGACGACGAGGCCGAGGCCGCTGTACGGGATTTCCTGGGAGGTTCCTTCTTCCATGCCGAACTGAACGACGCAAAGAGCGGCGACTGGCGGAGAAATGCCGGGAACCGCCGGCATCGAGGATTCGATAGCGACGTAGTAGGAGTGCGCGCTGCCGGCGCGGATGCGAATGGCGTTACCCTGGCGGACATTGCCGTACCAGCAGGCACCGTGTGCGACGGCCAGGTCCGGGTCGGTGCCGTCGAGTACGGTCAGATCCTTCTTGCCGCGCCAGCCGTTGATCGTGTCGACGATCCGTGCCGTGAGTGCGTTGGCTTTGGTGACTCCGCCGTTAAACAGGATAGCGGCAGGCAGCTCGTCGCCGTGTCGTGACAGGAAAGCCGCAAGATGCTTGGTGATGGCGGGATCGGCTTCGTAGTCGAGGCCGAAGGTGCGCAATCCGGCCTTGGTGCTCTGCTGCGGGCTGTCGTCGATGCTGCACAAGGGGAAAAAGCCGTCGACGAGTGATTCCTGCATCTGCTCCATGGTCACTTCAGTAGTGATCGTGCCGCCGACGACGCTGCTGCCGCGTCCCAGTACAGTCAGTTTCTGGGGCCCGGCACTGGCGTCGGCGCACAGGACTTCCTTGGCTTCGCGGCAGGCATGCGTGAGTCCGGCAATCTGGTACTGGTCGAGTTTCATGCCCTTTTCTTCGAGCAGCCGGGCCGCGACGCCGTAGGCCATGGCGAGGTCCATATTATCGCCGCCGAGCAGGATATGATTACCGACAGCGACGCGCTGCAGGTCGAGGTCGCCGCCTTCGTCGGTGACTTTGATCAATGAGAAGTCGGTGGTACCGCCACCGATATCGCAGACGAGGATGAGCTCACCGGCAGCAACCCGATCGCGCCAGTTTTCGTTGTGTGCCTGCAGCCAGGCGTAGAAGGCGGCCTGCGGTTCCTCCAGCAAAGTGACTTCGAGCCGGGCCTTCTTGGCGGCCTGCATGGTCATGTCGCGGGCGACCGCGTTGAAGGAGGCGGGAACCGTGAGGACAATGTCCTGTTTTTGGAATTTCGCTTTGGCGTCGTCGGCGCCGATGCTGTCGTTCCAGGCGTCACGCAGGTGTTCGAGGAACCGCTGGGTGGCGGTTACGGGCGAAATTTTGCGGCTGGGATCCTCGTGGTTCCACGGCAGGATCTTGCTGTCGGGGTCAACGTTCTGGGCGCAAAGCCAGGATTTAGCGGACGAAATAACCTTCCCCGGCAACAACTGGGCGTTTTTCCGGGCGAACGCGCCGACGCAGTAATCACGCTCGGTGGCCCAGGGCAGGTCGAGCGCCTTTTTCGAGACCTCCTTGTCGTCCGGGAGGTAGAGAAATGATGGCAGCGTGGCGCGTTGATCGCGCTCGCCCTGGTCGGTAATCTGGATGATCGCGAAGAGTTCGGGTACGGCTTCTTCTGCTTCTTCCGCTTTCAGGTACGAGACGGCGATGTTGGTGGTACCAAGATCAATACCGATGATGTATTGCGACATGCTTGCCTACCTGGTTGAGGAGGTTTGTTGTCAGGTGTCGGCTGCGAACCTGTGAACTTGAATTAGCCTGGATAATCCAGGTCAAATGAACTCGACTTCCGCCGGCTGGACCACTGTCGGATCGATTTTACCGCTGCGGGTGGGGAAATGCACTTTGGTAGCGCGCCAGCCCTTGTGTCGCAGAAACCCCTTATAAGGCGGTTCCGAGGGTACTTTCCCGGTCAGTTTGATGGCGGATGGGTCGAAATCCTCGGCCACCTCCGTCTTTTCATTTTCTGACTCATCGACAATTGCGGCCATTGCAAAGTTCTCCTGCAGCACCTTGCCGCAGTCCCGGTGGATCTGGCGCACAGCGGCACCGATTTGTTCATCCTCGTAGTCGTCGACGTTTTCCTGCAGAAAATCGATCAGGCGCCCTTCGCGCTGCAGCAGCAGCAGGCCATAGACGGCGCC
>CAYWQM010000077.1:9178-16098 GCA_964460215.1 uncultured Lentisphaerales bacterium | reverse complement strand
CACTTCGGCGGCTTCGGTCTGGGCGGCTTCGGCAGAGGTCAGGCTCGCTACTGCTTCTGCCAGCCTTGCCTCGGTCTCCACGAGTTTCTTTTCGGTTTCGGGATCAGGTTCCGGGGCTGTCGGCTCTGGCGGCGGCGGCAGCGTTGCCTTGTCGATAAGGTCGGCGCCGCCGAGGACGCGGAAGAACGCTTGGAATGCATCGCTGATTCTCATAATACGCCTCTGAATGAAAAAGATACCACTAATATAACAGACGGGCTGGTGAGAAATAACGGCAATATACTATAATGAAGGGCTTTACGTGATGCAAGTCAACTCGGCATACCACATAAATGGAATTCGAGTCACATTGATGGTCATGGTATACAGCGTTGGCTCTTCAACTCAGACGGGCTGACTGTTGCCATCCCAAGCTGACTCGCTACGGCGTGAGACGGTCAAAGCCGGTATATGGCCGCAGCACTTCGGGCACGGTGACACAGCCGTCGGCGTCCTGGAAGTTTTCCATGATGGCGCAGGCGACACGGTCGGTTACTGCGGTAGCCGAAATCGTATGTACGAATCCTTTACCGCCGCTGCCGTCGTTGTAGCGGATGCCAAGGCGTCGCGACTGGAAGTCGGTCAGGTTCGTATTTGACGTTACCTCGCGGTAGCCGCCGTAGCCGGGAAACCATGCCTCGATGTCGAACTTTTTGTAGCCGGGCGCACCCATGTCGCCGACGCAGACATTGACGACACGGTAGGGGAGGCCGAGCAGTTCCATGAGGGCCTGCTCATTGTCCTGGCACATTTGATGATACTTCGGCGACTCGTCGGGCATGCAGAACACGATCTGTTCGACCTTGTGGAACTGGTGTACGCGGAAAATGCCGCGGGTTTCTTTGCCGTAGCTCCCGGCTTCTGTGCGAAAGCACGGGGTAAAAGCGGTGTAGCAATGCGGCAGTTCCGCGGCCGGTAATGTTTCGTCGCTGTGATAGGCGACGAGCGTTTGCTCCGAGGTGCCGATCAGCGAGAGGTCCTCGCTTTCAAGATTGTAGGTCTGGTCGGCAAAGAACGGCAGGTAGCCGGTGCCGAAGAGTGTCTGCTGCTTGGCAGCGCACGGCGAGAAAAAGAGTGTGAAGCCGCGCTTGATCAATTCCTGCTGGGTCCAGAAAAAAAGTGCGGCGGCGAGCTGGGCGCCCTGCCCCTTCCAGTAAAAGAAGCCTGATTGCGCGACCTTGGCGCCGCGTTTCGTATCGATGATATCGAGGTGTTCACCAAGCGCCTGGTGATCGCGCGCCTCAAAATCGAAGGCAGGCAGCTCGCCCCATGTCGCGATCTGGAAGTTGTCATCATCGCCATGACCATCCGGCACGGTGTCGTCGAGAAAGTTGGGCAGCCATGCCATGCTTTCCTCGACTTTTTCCTTGATCTCGCCGAGTTCAGATTCTTTGGCGCTGAGATCCTGCTTGAGCGTTTTCATCTGTTCGCGGGCGTCGGGATTGTTCTTGCATTCCTCAGCAAGGTCGTTGCGTTGCGCGCGTATGCCTTCGACGTCCTGCAGGAGTTGCAGGTACGACTTGTCCAGTTCAAAGAGGGCGTCGATGTCGACGTCGATGCCGCGTCTGGCGCAGTTGGCTTTGACGCGCTCGGGGTCGGTGCGGAGGATTTTTATGTCTATCATGATTACGGCTCCGTGAATGGCGGGCCTACGGTGAAGCGGTAGGTCAATAAGGTAAGATCGAGTTGCCGCTCGTCAACCTGCGACTTACATGGAGAGGTTGCCCGCCATGTATTCGAAAAATTTGCAATGGCCCTGCAGGTGCTGCTGGATCATGGCCTAAACGCGGCGCGAGATAGGTATTGTCGTATTTTGCTCTTCAAAAAAAGCGCCAGTTGCCGAGGTGCGTGGGCTTACGACAAGAAAATTGGTACGCCCGACAGGATTCGAACCTGTGACCTTCTGCTCCGGAGGCAGACGCTCTATCCAGCTGAGCTACGGGCGCAACGGTGGCGTGAAGTAACACTGTTCCAACCGCCATGTTAATTCGTGGCGGAGGGAATGTCAAGGATCACAATTTTCAATAACACAGTTTGACGTAGGCGGGTTGACGATTGAGGGTGAAGGATTAAGAGGAGTCATAAGGGTAAACCGCAAGCAGGCGAATTGTCGTGGAAGCTGAACATTTCAACGAACTCTGGAACGAGCCCACTTGTACGTTGTACGAGTTGACGCCGGCCACACTGCCGATCAGGCGGTTGCTGGCGTCGACACCGGGCACCCGGAGCATCTGCAACGACCCGCTGGTCGTTGGTGTTGAATACACCGACGCGCTCATGCAGGCGTGTGCAGCAACGTTGACAGCGATGCAGCGAACGGGAGCAGTGGCGCTGGTTGAAGCACAGACCGTGGTGCTGCATATCCTGCGCGGGGGTTTGAACTTCGGGCTGCGACAGGCGCTGGCAAAAGCTTTTGGTTGGAACCGGCATGCCTCGGCATTCATCAGTGCCCAACGTGCCCGCAACAGTGACGATCCCCAGGACTGGTACATCTCCGAGAACGAATACCGCAAGATCAATTTGCCGCCGGCTGCGACCATTGTCTTCGGCGATGTCGTCGCGACGGGCACCAGCCTGCTATATGCACTGCGGCAGATTCTCGATGTCGTCGATCGCCAGCAGACGCAGGTGCGCGAACTTCTTTTTTTCTGCATCGGCGGATCGCGGGCCGAAGAGATCCTGATTGAGATCGACGCGATCTGCCGGGAACGCTTTCCTGTGTATCGCGGCGCCGCGGTAATTTATTTAGAGGGTCGCTTCAGCGTTGCCCGCCGCGACAGCGGACTGTCCGTGATGATTCCGGACACCGACCTGCTGCGAACCGACGCCTCGCTGGCACCGGAGTTCATCCGATCACAAGTCGACTCGCCAAGTTACCCGTTGGAGCGGTGCACCATCTATGACGCCGGCTCCCGCGCGTTTTGGCTGCCGGAGTATTTTAACGACGTCCGCGACTACTGGCTGCGGACACTGGCGCTGGCGGAAGACGGCATGACGTACGCCGAGTTGTTGCGTCAGCGTCTGCCGGAGCTGGACTCGACAAATCTCAATGAGAATGACCTGGGCGAAGTCTGTAGAAAACAGCTCGGGCGAATACCAATATTATGAAAAGGACATCCCCATGAAATTGCACAAACCCGGCATGACACTTATCGCGCTTCTGGGCGTGGCGATCATCGATTGCAAAGCCCAGCAAACGGCCGCCGCAGTACCGGCACCAACCGTGAAATCGGCCACCAGTGTTGTCGGCTGGCGCACCGACGGCACTGGCGAATACCCGGAAGCCAATGCTGTCACCACGTTTTCGGAGGCCGACAATGTCGTGTGGAAAACACCCCTACCGGCGACTTCCAACGCAACGCCGGTTATCACTGGCAATCGTATCTTCGTCTGCAGCGAACCGACGACACTGATCTGCGTGGCCAAAGACAGCGGTGCGATCCTCTGGCAGAGGACCAACAACTATGACGAAGTCGATGGCGCCGCCGGCAATTTCCCACAAACCCACGGTGACAACGGCCAAGCAACGCCGACACCGGTAACCGATGGTCGGCATGTGTACGTCCTGTTCGGCACCGGTGTGGCTGCTTGTTACGACCTGGACGGCAACCGCCAGTGGGCGACATTCCTGGAGAAATCTACTGACGGCTGGGGGCACAGTGCTTCACCGGTGTTGTCCGGCGACACGCTTATTGTGCATATTCTCAGCGTCGCGGGCCTCGACAGTGGCAGTGGCAAGGTCAAGTGGCGAACGCCGGCAAGCCCGAAGTGGGGCAGCCCGGCTCTGGCTAACATCGGCGGCGAAGCCGTCGTGATTATACCGCGCGCCGGCGATGTAATCCGGGTCAGTGACGGCAAGAAGCTGGCATCGGGCATCGCCAAGCTCGAATATGCCACGCCGGTTGTCGACGGCGACATCATATATTTCATCGAGAAAATTGCCCGCAAGGTTCGGCTCAGGCCGGACGGCGACGGCGTCAAGGCGGAGACGTTGTGGACGGCAAAGATCAAAGGCAGCCGGCATTACAGCTCGGCAGTAATTGATAACGGCCTTATTTATACGGCCTCACGCGAGGGGCATTTTGCGGTGATCGACGATAAGACCGGAGATGTGTTGCTCCAGCAGCGGCTCAACATCAGCGGCGGAAAAAACATCGTCTATTCCAGCTTGGTTTTGGGCGGCAAGTACCTGTATATCGGGTCTGTCGAGGGTGTTACCGTAGTACTTGAGCCTGGCCGGGCGTTTCACGAAGTGGCCCGCAACACGACCGAAGGGTATCGCAGCACTCCGGTCTTCGACGGCGATCGGATGTACGTGCGCACGTTCAGGAATCTGTACTGCATCGGCAACTGAAAAGTGCGTGGCCGGCAGTCTGGCCTTGCAGCGTTGCGCAATTTTCCCCGCAAAGGAATAACAGATTGGTACTTTGTGTTGCGATGCCACGGGCAGGAAGGCGCCGGGCCGGAAATCTGCCAGGCGTAGCGACCTATACCGTTGCGGTATCGGCAGTGCAGCGTTTGGTGGCGAGATGCGTCCTTGGCAGGTGCATGTAAAAGGTTGTGCCGTCGTCGCCGGTTTCGAAAGTCAACCGCCCCTGATGCGCGTCGACGACCCCCTTACAGATCGACATGCCGAGTCCTGTGCCGCCCTGCTTGCCGTGACTGACGAAAGGTTCGAACAGGCGGTCCTGGATTTCGTCCGGGATTCCCGGTCCGTTGTCCTTGAGCATTATTTCGATGTGGTCGGAAAATTCCCGGACGATCAGTTGGATCTCCCCATCGTTCTGTTTCTGCAGTGACTCGACGGCGTTGCGCAGCATGTTCTGCAGGGCGCGCTCGAGTTTGTCTTCGTCCAGTTCGATAATCAGGTCCGGCGCTTCGGTGGTGAATTTGACGCCTTCGTTCTGGGCGTACTCCTCGTTGGTCTGGCGGAAATTATCGATCATTGTTTTGACGTTGGTAGGCGCCTTGTCGAGGTTCGTTTCACCGCGCGAAAAGCTCAGGACTTCCTGGGCCATCGACTGCAGGCGATCGATCTGGCTCATAATGATGCCGCAGTACTCCTCCGTTTCCGAATCACCATGGCCGTCCCCCAGCAACTGGCCAGCCATCTTGATAATCGTCAGCGGACCTTTGATGTCGTGTAGAATCGAATTGGTCATTGATCCGACCATGCTGATTTTTTCCTCACGCAGGACTTCTTCGAGCCAGAGCTTGTCGATGTTGCGGACGTTGGCGATGATGTGGCGCATCAGGCCGATCGAAGTGCGGCCGGGATTATCGAGCACTACGGAGAGAAAGTCCTTGCGTGGAATCACTGCTGCCTGCACGTCACCGCGGGTGATGGCACGGGCGGAGCGCCCGGTACCGTCGATCACGCCGAATTCGCCGAAATAGGCGTCGTCTTCGAGTACCGCAATCGGCAGAAAGGTATTGGGCGTCACTTTCTTATCGAGATCCACACGGCCGTGGATGATCAGGTAAATGTACTCCGGCGAGTCGCCCTCATTAAAGAGAATAGTCTTGTTTGGAAAGGAGCGGACGTCGCTCAGCTCAATCAACTGCTTTGCCGTCTCACCTTCAAAAAGCTTGAAAAATGAGTGGTTGCTCGCTTCCATGAGAATTATCCGCTGATCATGTGTTTATGGAATCTGCCGTGCCCCGTTGATATTGACAACGGCGTAGGGGCAGACCATATTTCAGGTCTGTCACACGGACTCGAGATGTGTTTTGTACCGCGTCATCCCCAGATGGTGGCTGTAGCTCAGTCGGTTAGAGCGCCTGGTTGTGGCCCAGGAGGTCGGGGGTTCGAAACCCCTCAGCCACCCCAGTTTTCCCTGCCTATGTTCCGCCTGCGCACCAGATAAGATAGTACCGCCGAGAATGTAAAGCAAAGTACAGTGCGGTCTGTGAGATTGGTCAATTCGGGCCAGTCCGCCAGATACAAGATTCGCAGAGCCTGTAGCCGGCCGTCCTAGATCAACATTGACGAGAGCGGGCCGTTAACTGATCGACAGCCCATTGGGCGTGTTCCTGCAGAAGTTCGTCGGTTTCACGCTCGATCAACTCACGCAACGGCTCCACCAGCGACACGTCTCCCGAGTTGCCGGCCACTACGCAGGCATTTCGTAGCAGGCCGCGGCGCTTGGTCCTGGTCAGTGGCAACCCTGCAAAACGCTCAAGAAACTCTGTGTCATCCGCAATTGCCAGCAGTTCGCGCAGTGACAGCACCGCTTCGCCGATGCGTATTTTCTTGAAATCTTCCACCCGTGTCGGCTGGGCCCGGCCGTTGTGCGGGCAAACGTCCTGACAGATGTCGCAACCGAACAGCCAATTGCCCATGAGCGGCCGCAGCTCGACCGGGATCGGGCCGCGGTGTTCAATCGTCAGATAGGAAATACACAGCCGCGCATCGATGGTGTAGTCCTCGCGTATCGCCGCGGTCGGACATGCATCGATGCAGCGTCGGCAGGTGCCGCAGCGCAGGGTCGTTGTGTTTTCGTCCGGTGCCAGCTCGATATCGGTAATGATTACGGCAAGGAAAATCCACGAGCCGTGCGTTTCGTTGATGACACACGTGTTGCGGCCGATATAGCCGATACCCGCGGACTCCGCAAAAGCGCGTTCGAGTACCGGGCCGGTATCGACATAGTACCGGGCCGCCCCGCCCCATTGCGTTTCGATCATTCGGGCAATCGTCTTGAGCTTGCCGGTGATAACTTTGTGATAGTCGCGCATCACGGCGTATCGGCTGACGGCACCCTCATCCGATGCCGGCGGCCGGCGCGACTCGTGATAGTAGTTGACGCCGATCGTGATGACACTGCGCGGCTCGGAGGTGACGGTGCGTGCGTCGGAGACGGTGCGGCTGAGCAGTGCGC
>CAYWQM010000077.1:0-9168 GCA_964460215.1 uncultured Lentisphaerales bacterium | reverse complement strand
GTGAGGCGGCCGGCCAGATAGTTCATTTCGCCATGGCAACCTTCCCCGACCCAGCGCTCGAAGGTGTCCTGATGCTTCGGCGCCAGGGTTATTGGCGACACGCGCAACATATCTATTTCCAGTGACTTAGATAGTAGAATTAGTTCATTCTTGCGGTCAGACATAAGAAATCAAAGAGTTCAAATTTCAGATTGTGGGCACGGGGTCTTCGAACTGCTGAATGGCGAAAGCTGACTTCCTTTCTTACAGAAGGTGATGAATCATCGACGCGGCGAGACTCAGGAAAATCAAGAACCCCAGGCAGTCGGTCGCCGTCGTCACCAGCACGGAGGAAGCGATAGCTGGATCCTGGCCACAGGCGCGCAGTCCCAGTGGCACCAGCACGCCGGCCACCGCTGCCACGATCATGTTGCCGAGCAGCGCAATGCCGATAATCAGTCCCAGATACGGATTGCCCCGCCACAGCCACGCACCGATGCCCACAACTATGCCGACAGCGATGCCCTGGATCACGCCGACAGCAAGCTGACGCGCCAGGATACGCATTGTTTCGCGGGGCTCTACCTTGCCGGTGACCAGTGACCGCACGATCATTGCGACGTTCTGACTCGCGGCGTTGCCGCCCTGACCGGCGACGACGGCCTGAAACACCGCCAGTGCCGTGACCTGTCGGATGATGTCCTCGAACCGGCTGATGACAAACGCTGCCAGCAGCGCCGTGCAGGTGTTGATATACAGCCACGGCAATCGGCCGCGGACCTGTGCAAACACTGCACTGTCCGGCTCCAGATGGCTGTCGGCAACATTGGCGAGGCGGTAAACGTCTTCTGTTGCCTCCGTCTCTACAACGTCCAGAACATCGTCGTGGGTGATTGCACCGACCAGCTTGCCAGCGCTATTGACGACCGGCAGCGCCGCAAGATCGTAGCGCCCCATGACCCCCGCCGCTTCTTCCTGATCGACAACGTCTCGGACATGGATGACATCCGGGTCCATCAGTGTTGATAGGCGTGCGCCCGGCTCGGCGACGAGCAACTGGCGTAGGCTAAGCACACCGACCAGATGCCGGTCATCATCGACGACATAGAGGTAATACGGTACTTCGTCATCGGTCGGGACGCGCCGCAGATATTCCGTTGCATCCCCGACGCTGTCGTGGCCGTGCAAGGCCAGGAACGACGTTGTCATCAGGCCGCCGGCGGAGTCGTCCTCGTAGGCCAACAGCGGCTGGACGCTCGTGGCATCCTCCATCTGCGCCAGGGCTTCGGAGGCGCGTTTGGCCGGCAGGTCGCCAAGGACGTCGGCTGCTTCGTCCGGTTCCATCTCGTCGAGCACGTCGGCGAGCCGGTCGACCGACATAGCTTCTGCCGCTGCCAGGGCTGTTTCGTCTTCGACGCGCTCGAGCAGGTCGGCGGCATCTGTCGCGCCCAGTCCGGGCAGCAGGAGATGGCGTTCTTCGGGATCGAGCAGATCAAAGAGGGCCGCCTGGTCGGCGACATGCAGATCGAGCAACAGACGCGCTGCTTCGTCCCGGCGATCCGCTGCCAATGCCACGCGGATTTGACTGATCACATCCTGGATATCCGTTTCCGTTGCCGGCATTTCATATGCTCCCGATGCGGGCTATTATAGTGCCTGAACGCGAACCCGGTACCTTTTTGATGCTTATCTTGGTACCATTATCCTGTACCTGCGATGTTTCAGAATCCGACAATAATTGCCGCTGGCGCCTTGCTGCTGGCCACTGTCGCCTGCGGTGACCAGCCGGATGCTGATGCGCTCAAGTCCTACTACGGCCGGCCCAGCGATGCCAGCACGCTCTACCAGAAGGCGTTCGAATTGCTCGAGCCGATACCGCGATCACAGACTCGCACCGTCCGCGAAGTGCTGGACAATGGCTGGGGCTTCCGAAACGCCGATCTGGAAGGCCACATTACCAAAGACCGAGGCATCGTGCCGATCGTTCTGCAGGCGGCCGAGATCGACCGGTGCGACTTCCTCTACGGCCGCAAGATCAGCTCGGAACTTCGCCTGCCGCACCTCGAGCGGATGCGGCGACTGTCGCAGTACCTCGTGCTCAAAGCCATCTGGTACGAGGACCAGGAGGAGTTCAGCCGTGCCGTGGACTGTTTCGCGGCCAACCGGATCCTTGCCAACCATATTGCGCAGGATGCGGTGATGATGGCGAAGATGATGAGCCTCGCCGTTCAGAAATATGGCGATCGTGGCATGGCACGGGTCGTCAACTATCCGCAGCGGGCACGACACGATTTGCTGAAGCGTCTGATTTTGATCAATGCCAGCCGCGTGCCACTGCACGAGGTCATGCCGACAGAGTTGGCCTTTGTCCGTAACGAAGCGTCGGGAATGTTCGACGAAAAGTTTTTCGAGCGGCGTTTCGCAGGGACCATCGGAGAGGAAGACATCGATGTGCTGCGCCGGCACCGCCTACTCAGCGATCATTGGGTCTCGGTGTGGTACATACATCTGACGACACTGGTCTACACCGAAGTGATAGATGCAACCCGGATGCCGACCCTGACTTGGACGATGTCGGCCTGTATGGACATGATGGATAGCTATGGCCTCGACCCCGAAGGACACGAGAAAGTGCGCGTTCTGCTCGAGAAAATAATCAGAGCGTCCGGAGTCATACTAACCGAACTGCCGGTCGACGAGTCGGTAGTGGCACTGTACACCGATGGCTTGGCGAAGGAGTTCAAAGTCATGCTCGGCACGGTCATGCAGACGGTTCAGGACATCATGATCAGCGACTGCGGCAGCAGGCTCGAAGCGGACGCTGTGATCTACCGGCTGGCGCTCGAGATATATCGCCAAAGCACCGGAGATTACCCGACACGCTTCGATGACCTGGTACCCGAGTTGCTGCCGACATTGCCGATCGACCCGTTCGACGGCCAGCCGTTGCGCTACGAGCGCGCCGGTCCAGGCTACCGGTTCTACAGCATCGGTCCCGACCTGATTGATTCACGAGGTGGGAAAGCAAGAGATATGCGGGGCGGTAGCGGCTTGGGCGATATCGTTTACCTCTCACCTTGACTATAAACGTTTCCGTTGGAGCACTATCATGGAAAAAGTTAAAATCGCTACGACTGCCGATGTCGAGAGCGGCAAGGGGCGTTCATTCCGCGTCGAGGGTAAAGCCGTCGCTCTGTTCAACATCGAAGGCACGTTTTATGCCATCGAGGATTATTGCACACATGCCGGTGTGCTGCTCGGCGGCGGTTGGGTTGAGGGGGAGACGGTCGTATGCCCGCTGCATGGCGCGGCGTTCTGCCTGAAGACCGGTGCAGCCTTGACGCCGCCAGCTTTCGATTCGGTCCAGAGTTATCCGGTCACCATCGAGGGCGATGACGTGATGGTGGAGATCTGAGAAGTTGCATAATCCCCAGCCGCCCAATTTTGATGATGGCTATCTTATTGCCCTTTCGGTGCACCGCCGCCTTGTCACGACAACAACGATACCGCAGCATCTCGTTCTTCGAGCCCAAGCACTTGTGCATGTGAAATCATTCACAAGCAACCGGTCAAAATTAAGTTCGACAGGACAGTAAAGCCCCGGGAAACTGATGGATCTGAGTCCAATCTGGCTAACCTTGCGACTGGCGGCGGTGTCGACCGTTGTTCTTCTGTTGCTCGGCATCCCGCTGGCATGGTGGCTGTCATGCACCAGCAGCAGATTCAAGACGGCTATCGAGGCGGTTATCGCGATGCCGCTCGTGCTGCCGCCAACCGTGTTGGGATTTTATCTGCTGCTCTGCCTGGGGCCGCATGGGGCTATCGGCGGAACGTGGCAATGGCTTTTCGGGTACTCCCTTGCTTTCACATTTACCGGCCTGGTGATCGGATCGGTGCTGTACTCGCTGCCGTTTGTCGTCCAGCCGATCCAGAACGCTTTCGAAAGCATGGGGCGCCTGCCCATGGAAGTTGCCGCCACACTGCGGGCGGGACCACTCGACCGCTTCCTGACTGTCGCCCTGCCGCAAGCCCGCCGCGGTTTGGTTACGGGGATCACCTTGGGATTTGCCCACACCGTCGGTGAATTTGGCGTTGTTCTGATGATCGGCGGTAACATCCCCCGGGAAACCCGGGTTCTGTCGATTGCCATCTACGACCACGTTGAGGCACTCCAATACCAGCACGCACATGTGCTGTCTGCCGGGTTGCTGGTCTTTTCGTTTCTTGTCCTGCTCTTGGTTTTCGCGATCAATCGACGCTGGAGCATCACCCGATGAGCACAATCCACGGCCGATTTCTCAAGTATACGGGTGATTTCGTACTCGATCTCGACGTTGAATTTCCAGCCCGCGGCGTCACTGCCGTGTTTGGCCCCTCAGGCAGTGGCAAGACCACGTTGCTGCGTTGCCTGGCCGGCCTCGAGCATGCGGCCGGATCCCTTGATGTGGATGGCACGGTGTGGCACGATGACAGTGAAAAGATTTTTGTGCCACCCCATCAGCGCGGTGTCGGCTTTGTCTTTCAGGACGTTGGCCTGTTCGACCACCTTTCGGTCAAAGGGAATCTCGAATATGGCTGGAAACGCAACGCCCGCCACCGCCTCAACTTTGCCGAGGTTGTCCAGTGGCTCGACCTGCAGCCACTGCTGGCGCGAGGGCCCGCCGATTTGTCCGGTGGCGAACGTCAACGGGTTGCCATCGCCCGCGCCCTGTTGACTTCGCCGCGGCTGCTACTGCTCGACGAGCCGTTGGCAGCGGTCGACGAGCGGCGGCGGCAGGCATTCGTACCGTATCTCGATCGGCTGCAGCGGGAGTTGTCGATTCCGATTGTTTACGTCAGCCATTCACAGGAGGAGATTTCCCGGATCGCCGACCATCTGGTGTTGCTCGAAAACGGTACCTGCCCAGCGTCCGGGCCACTGATCGACATGCTCACCCGGCTCGACTTGCCGCTCAGCCATGCACCGAGTGCCGCGGCCGTCGTTGAGGGGGCTGTCCTGTCTGTTGACGAGTCCTTTGCTTTGGCCAGCGTCGAATTTTCCGGCGGCGTGATTATGGTGCCGGAGCTGGATGCTGCCCCAGGCAGCCCAGTGCGATTGCGGGTCCATGCGGCCGACGTCAGTCTGGCGCTGGAGCGGTCGGAGGGGTCAAGCATCCTCAACATCTTTCCGGCAAAAGTCGTGGCGCTGTCAGACGATTCCCCGTCCCAGGTGTTGGTCCAGCTCGACGTGGCCGGCACTGCTCTATTGGCGCGTATCACGCGCAAGTCCGTTGCGGCGTTGAATGTCGAGCCGGGCCTCGCTTGCTATGCACAGGTGAAGGGTGTCGCCGTGGTGCGTTGAGGTAGCCGGCGGGCGTCCGTCCGCTACACCTCTGCCGTGTGAAGATGGATTTGATGGCAGACCTGATGCACGGCCGAAAGGGTATCACCAACCGCCTGGCGTACGAGACTCTGCCACGCAAGGGGACTTTGAGCAGGCCGATGTCCCGCCAGCTTCGTGCACTTCATGCCCGTGTCGGATCAGCAGGTCACGGAACAGTATCCACGCATTGTATCATCGACGATGATGATACACTTGGTGGCACAGATGGTGTGTGGGCTTTGTGGCTGGCTGATTTTCGAAGTGTCGCAGATGCTCACTCCCAATCATTGCTTTCATACTTCGTCGACAGCTTCAGTTTGTGAATGTCGGAAGCCTCGATACAGGCATTGAGATCGCATACGAGCTGATCAGCCGTCTGATAGCGCTCACGCGGATTTTTTTTCAGCATTTTTGCCAGGATGGCCTGTAATGGTGCCGGGAAATTTGGTTCGAGCTTACGCGGCTCTGGTGGGGAACGGCTCTCAACGGCTGCGATGTACTGGCCGACGCTGCGTGCATCGAACTGTTTGCGGCCGAGGAGCAGTTCGTACGCTACTGCGCCGAGTGAGTAGATATCGGCGCGGCCGTCGACATGCGTGCTGCTTTCCAGGCCTTCTGGCGCGATGTATGCCGGGGTTCCCAGGAACTGGCCCGTTACGGTTAACTCGGAGTCAATGACGCGGGCGATCCCGAAGTCAGTGAGTTTCACAGTCAAATCGGGTAAAAGAAGAATGTTGTCGGGCTTGATGTCGCGGTGCCAGATTTGCATGCGATGGGCGGCGGTCAGGGCATCGGCGGTCTGGCGCAGGATGCTTATTTTCTCGTGCATTGTTTTGTGCACGACATTGCGACAGACCATTTTCAGCGACTGGCCTTGGATGTACTCCATGACATAGTAGGGCAACTGTTCAGTGTCATCAAAACCGCACTCGTAGAATTTGACGATGTTCGGATGAGCCAGGCTTTCCAGCACATTGATCTCGCGGTAGAATCGATTCAGGCGTTTGTCGTCGGCGGCATAGCACGATTTTAGCACTTTGACGGCGAACCTGTCGCCGGCTTCGTTACAGCCGAGATAAACGATGCCCATATTGCCCTCGCCCAGCAGGTCGAGAATACGGTATTGGGCGAGCTGGCGGGGTTGTCGATTACCATTTTCGAGATTCGCGACGTTGCCGGCCGGCTTTTCGAGGGTGTCTTGAATGCAACTGGTGAACTGCTCGAAGTCAATCGGCTTCGACATGAAATCAACGGCGCCGTTTTTCATGCATTCGACGGCATCCTCGACACGCGAAGCGCCGGTGAGCATCAGCACGGGGATGCCATGTTGCTGGCGTTTGACCTCCTGCAGCAGCTCGATACCGGAAATGCCGGGCATGTTCACATCGCTGACGATCATGTCGAAGTCCATATCGACAATCATCTGCATTGCCGTCGAGGCATCGGCGGCTTCGAACGGCTGATAGTTTTTTTGTCGGAGCACAACACAGAGTAGCCGCCGGACTTCCTTTTCGTCGTCGACAACAAGTATTTTTTGCTTTTCGAACTGTTCGTTGTTCTCTGTCACGGCTGTGAAGTCTCCATAGTTGCCTCGACACGGCGGATTCGTCTCGGGGCAAGCTGCTGCGTGCTTGGTTGTCTATTTATTCAATTACAGTTGAGGGGGCTGCTTGCGATTGACATCAAAACGGAGGTCTTAAGGTAGTTGAAATCGAACGGTTTGCAGATGAAATCGGCGGCACCCAGATCAAGGCATCGGCGTGCTGTTCTGGCGTTTTCGGCGCCCGACATGACGATGACAGGGATATTGGGTGAGATGCGTTTAACCTCGGCGAGGACGTCGTCGCCGTTCATGTCGGGCATGCAGATGTCGACAAGAATGGCTTGAACATCGTGTTGTTGAGCGAGCGCCAGGCCTTCAGTGCCACTGCCCCCGGTCAGAACCTCATAGCCGACAGCCTCGAAGTACTGCTTGAGTATAGTAGTGACATCTGCTCGATCATCAATGATCAGAATGCATGGAGAATCGTCCATTGCGTGCTCCCGGATGGTATGCAGGTTTGGGGGCACGCAGTCGAGACGGCATATTGCTGTTTCGTCTGATCCGCTGGAAAGCGCGTGAATATTCGCCGCCGCAGGCAGTCCAACCCGCATTCAACCGGCATCAACGTTTCCGTTTCCACTGTGTGCTCCTATTTTCGTGTACAAACGTGTACACAACCAGCCCCCTCAAATAGCCACTCGTTCTTCCTCAAATAATACCCAGCAGAAGAAAGACGCAAATAGCGTACCACGTTTGGCACCATGCGGCCTTCAAAAGCTGAACTGCGGGAGGGGGAATTTAAAAACAGGGCTTCCCCACAAATTCGGGGTTTTCCGGCAGTTTTTCGCTGCTGGCGAGCTCGGTTCATCATCTCAACTTCACAACGCAATTGTAATCTGGTGCAAGCCTCTGTGCCCGAATGCCATTCAGGGAAAAAAAATGACGTGACGCCGGGCTCTGACTTTCCCGAAATCCCCGGGAACCAGTATTCGCCTGTGGTAAGGGTTAGGGCCCTTTTGGGCCGCCTGGTTTTTCGTGTTGAGTCTTTCGTCAACAAGTCACGCAGCGGGGAATCGCGGTGTTTTACCGCAACACTGCTGCCGTGCCAGGCTGGCAGCCAAGTCGGGTTTCACCGACAAAGACAGGGGAGCCTGGTCCGGGTGCCGGCATAAGGTGCCGTGCCGCTAATCCTCGAGCCGGTCCAGTCAGGCTGCGGCGAACTTGTCCCCAAGACAACCTGTGTTTGCCCGGCGAGTGCTCCGCTATCGGCAATAATCCGGTTGCGGTCGATGCTATTTGCGTCGTGTCAGGATGTAATACAGCCGGCCGGAGGCGAGGATAATGAAAAGCAGGGAGATGCCGCCAAGGAAGGCGAGGTTGTGGAGCCAGAGGTCATCCGGCATATCCTGAAACAACTCGTCGGAGGTTATGCGCAGCGCGGCGACGACCGGATTTAGTGTCAGCCAGAACAGGCGTACGTTGAAGCTGAAGACGCCGGGCAATTCGGTGGCCAGCGTGACGATGCAGATCAACGCTGCAAAACAGTAACTGATGCCGGTGGCATGACTGGTCTTCTGTGAAAACGCCGAGGCACACAAGCCGGCGGTGATGAAGGTGACAGTGGTCAGCACGAGCACCGCGCACCAGGCGCCGATCCGCCAGTAGTTTGCCTCCACCTCGAGGTCCGCCAGCGAATAGAGCACCGGCAGACTGCTGATCAGGAAGATCGAGACATAGACAAAAGCGGCCTGTAGTTTGCCGATGACCACCCGCACGGCGGTGATCGGGGTCATCCGCAGCATCAGCATCGTGCGGCTGGAGATTTCGTCGGTGATCGAGCCGCTGGTAATTGCCGGCGCCAGGATAGCGACGATGCCCATCTGATAAAGGATCGCGACCCAGCGCACGGTGTCGGGCGAAAGTTCATCGGCATACTGGATACAGACGAGAATCAACAGGGTGAGACAAACGATCACACAGCCGACGAGGCTCCAGATGACAAATTGCGGTTTGCCGAAAATTTTTCCGCGCATCTCCGCGACGAACACGGGGTTCATGAAGCGGATTGGTTTCTTGCGCTTCAGCGGATCGATCAGATAGAATGGCCAGGTGAGCTTGCGCTTGGCCGACTTGCGAAAGCCGGTGAACTGTTCCACGTATTTGCTGCCGGCCATACGCTTCAGCTTGACAATCTTTAAGAAGAAAAGCAGCATCAGCAGATCTATGAAAACACAGAGAATCAGGATTAATGTCGGATTGGCAAAGTTATTGAGTATGGTGGGGT
>CAYWQM010000076.1:0-21187 GCA_964460215.1 uncultured Lentisphaerales bacterium | reverse complement strand
CGATCTCCTGCTCGGCTTCGCCGCCGAGGTAGGCAGCGAGTGCCGTCGTCCATGCTGCTTCCGTATCGGAGCCGTCAAGGCCGGGCAGGGCGATGGTGCGCCAGGTGCCAGACGCCGGCTTGCTGCTGCGGACCCGCTCAACGATTTCGACAGGCGGGAAACCAACAAAAAACCTACCACAGATGCCGATTCGCGAAAGCTCGACCGGAACCCGATTTGAGGTATTTCTCGAATTCACGAGCGCGGGCTTCGTCACTCAAACTCACGGCCACGACGATTTCCCATGGTTTGAACTTGGCCGTGTGCGGCGATTGCCCATTGTTGTGGGCGGTAAAACGGGAATCAAGGTCTTCGGTAATACCAATGTAGCGCTGGTCGGGATGGGAAATACTGCGGAGGAGATAGACGGTGAACATACTGACGCGTTGTGGGATACTGAGGATGTCGGAAAGGCCGACGCGGTAGGCCAGCCGTCGCTTAAGCTATGGCGGGCAGCCTTCGCCAAGACTCGCGACTGGCCTGCCAGCCATAGCCTTTAACCGCCACAGCCCCCTGCGGGGGCGGCGGCGGTTGGCGAAGGCTGGTGGAGCATATCGGACTCGAACCGATGACTTTCACACTGCCAGTGTGACGCTCTAGCCAACTGAGCTAATGCCCCGAAATGAGTATAGGTATTATAAGCGTATCTGAAAACGAATCAAACAAGCTAGCTTTTCTTGCCGAAAATTCGCGCGAAAAAGCCGGGCTTCTTATTGTCCTTCTGCATTTCCAATGACAGCGCTTCGAGATAAGTGCGGTCGACCACAGCGCCGCGGGTCCTCTTGCCTAAGTCGTCCACCAGATTCTCCGCCACTTCCAGGGACAAATCGCGCTGCTTGGAAATAACAAAAACCGTCTTGCCGATGGCAAAGGAATCGCCCACCTTCATCTTGATCTTCTTGCCCTTGATGCGTTTGTTACGCACTTTGACGCCATTTGTGCTGCCCATGTCCTCGAGCACAAACCCCTTTCTCAAGACCGACAATTTGCAGTGGTACCGCGAGGCGCGCTCGTCCAAAACCATGACATCACAATCCGGGGCGCGGCCAAGCATGTAAGCGGTCTTAACGAGTTCCGCCTCGAAGCCCTTGTCATTACCGTGGGTGCAAACCAACCACGCCATAGCATTTCCTCTTTACCCGGAAATCCCGAGCTTTTTTTTCCGTCAACCGCAACGACGACGATCTTCAATATCATAGCCGCAAACGCGAACAATTGCAAAATAGAAAAAAAATGTGCCGGACACGGGAAAAATAAATCAAAACAGTCAATCAAACACCGCAGCATAACGGCGTGACGTTGTTTCGAAATATTTGTGGAGAAGCTCGCGCTGAGAACGGCATGCCCCATCCGGCCGCCTGTCTTGATTATACCAACACCGCCAGTATTTTCAGTTGCATGTCACCGTCCACGACAATCCGCCCGGGGGGCCGGCTGCCAGCGCTCCTGCTGCTCTTCGCGATGGCACAGATGCCGACACACGCGGCAAAGCCGCCGGTACGGCTCACCGAGCTGCCCGGCGACGTTCAGCGGGTGGTCAATCGTATCATCACTATCGACAATCAGATCCGCCCGGATTTCGAAGCCTACCACCGTACGCTCGACCGCACGAAGGAACCAATGCTGCGCGGCATGCTGGCCAAGCGTACCGGCCTGCATGAGGCCCTCGGGGCGATAGTCGCCCAACGCGTCGCGGTTCGCAAGGAAGCCATCGCCAAGTTGCAGGCGAAGCTGGAAAAGATGGGTGAAGTCTACGACCGGCTCGACGATGAGGGGGCCGTCAAGCACATGCGGGCGCGGCTCGATGTGCTGGAGGAATACGTCGATGTCCATCGCGACTGCAACGAGTTTCTCGAAACCACCCTGAAGGATCTTGCAACACTCAAGGCGGAGCGCGCCTATGGGGGTGTTGACAAACTGGCCAGTGAACTGCCGGTTGACGAAACGGGGAAATCGTCCGACACACACCTGGTCTACGATGGCAACGCCTACCGTGCAACCATGGACAGGAACGGGGAAATGCTGGTGCAGATCAAGGATCCCAGGGAGAAAGATACGTTCCTCACACCGGCAATCCACTTTAAGAAGATAGAGATTCTCGGCGGCGAGCGGCGCACGTCCCCACATAAACTGCTGGGATACCTGAAATACCCGAAGGCTGCCCTGCAACAGCCGCATCAGGTCGTTCTGGGCGGTCTGTTCCAGGGGAATGTCGAGTTTCGCATCGCTTATCGGTTCGAAAAGGAAGGCATAACTGTCTCCACGGGGTACGCCGACCCGTTGGGCATCGAATACCCCACACACCTGATTTTCGATACCCGTATCGACCCCATCAACGGGGCCAATGCCATGGACGAGGCGCAGAAGAAAAAGGCCTATGGCAAATACTACCTGAGACTAAAAACCGGAAGCGAGCGGCTGAAAGTACCGTTTTCCGAAAAAACGATTACCCGCGAAATTGATTCCGTCGACATCGTCGGCCCCTGGAAGTCCCGGAAAGTCCGGATCAAAGTAAAAGGCATCGACAACAAAGACCTGTACGGCTGGCAGCGCACGGCGTTTACCCTCAAGGTGGCGGAGTTCAAAAGCGTTGCCGACGGATTCACCATCTCCTACACGAGCGGCAACAACAAGATCAAAGGCAACCGAACCAGCATATCCCTGAGGATTCAATGAAACAACGTTCTACCCTGTCAATCCGGCGGTACCTGCTGCCGGCACTCATCCCGCTGCTCCTGTGCAGTTGCGGCCGCGATCCCGTCGACAAAAACCCCGCCGGGCAGCCGGACGACGGTGTCCCTCAAATTCTTCACCTCGGCAACGGCGCCGAGCCAAAGGCGCTGGATCCACACGTGGTCACAGGGGTCACGGAACACAACATCATCTCGGCGCTGCTCGAAGGGCTGGTCACAGAAAACCCCAAGACCCTGGAACCGCAACCCGGCGCGGCGGAAAGCTGGAGCGTGTCGGATGACGGTACGGTCTATACGTTCGCGCTGCGGTCAAACGGCAAATGGTCGAACGGCGATACGGTCACCGCACATGACTTTGTTTTTTCGTTTGAACGCATGTTGTCGCCAGGGCTGTCTGCAGAGTACGCGGAGATGCTGTTCGTGATGAAGAACGCAGCGGCGTTTCACGAGGGCACGCTCACCGATTTTTCACAAGTTGGGGTGCGTGCTGTCAACGACTCTACCCTGGAGATCACGCTCAATGCCGGTACACCGTATTTCCTGTCGATGCTGAATCACTATTCGTGGTACCCCGTGCACCCGCCAACGATCCTCAAGCACGGAAAAATGGACGAGCTGCACACGCCGTGGACGCGGCCGGGAAATTATGTCGGCAACGGTGTATTTGTGCTGGACACGTGGGAGGTGAACAAGGTCATCGTAGTGAAGAAGAACCCGCTGCATTGGGACGCGCAGATCGTCCGGCTGGAAGCGATCCACTTCCACGCGATCGAAAAGGCGCTGACCGAAGAACGGGCGTTCCGGGCGGGCGACTTGCACGTGACAGGCACGGTACCACTGGACAAGATCGAGAAATACCAGCAGCAGTCACCGGAGCTTCTGATGGTGTCGCCGTATATCGGAACCTACTATTATCTGTTCAACGTGGAACAGCCGCCGCTCGACGACGTGCGGGTTCGCAAAGCACTGTCGATGTCGATCGACCGGGCGGCGATCTGTACGCACGTGCTCAAGGCAGGACAATTGCCGGCCTATCATTTTGTGCCACCGGATACGGGTGGGTATACATCGCAGGCGCGCGTGACTTACGACATCGCGGCGGCCAAGACGTTGCTGGCGGAGGCTGGGTACCCGGACGGCGAGGGCTTTCCAGGGTTTGAGTTGTTGTACAACACCAACGAATCGCACCGCAAGATTGCGGAAGTCATCCAGCAGATGTGGCAGAAGAACCTGAACATCAAGGTCATGCTCAAGAACCAGGAGTGGAAGGTCTACCTCGACTCGACGCAGCAGGGAGACTTCCAAGTGGCACGCGCGGGATGGATCGGAGACTACGTCGATCCGAATACATTCCTGGACTTGTGGATCACCGGTGGCGGCAACAATCGTACCCGCTGGTCGAACAGCGACTATGACAACTTCATCTCCACTGCAGCCGCAACGTCGGATGCTGCCGTTCGTTTCAATGCGTTTCAGAAAGCGGAGACGATCCTGCTCAACGAGTTGCCGATCATGCCGATTTATCTCTACGTCAGCCTGTCGCTCATCCAGCCCGGCGTCAAAGGCTGGTACCCCACTCTGCTCGATCACCACCCGTATAAGTACGTATATCTGGAGTAGTCCGTTGTCCGTTGCGTGAATTGTAATGCGTACGACGGGACGCTGCGAACAACTGACAACTGACAATCCGATATGCTCCGTTTTATCCGTTCACGACTGCTGGAAGCGATTCCAGTTCTATTTGTCATCGCGACTCTGACGTTTGTGATGATCCGGCTGGCACCGGGCGGGCCGTTCAGTGACGAGCGCAATGTTTCCCCCGCCACCCTTGCGAAGCTTGAGGCTCATTATCACCTCGATGAACCGCTGCCCGTCCAGTATCTGACCTGGTGGCGCCAGACGCTGGCGGGGGACCTCGGGCCGTCGATGCGATACGGCGCCCATTCCGTCAACGAGATCATCGCCCGCACACTGCCCGTGTCATTGGAACTGGGTATTCTGGCAATCACCTTTGCACTGATCATCGGGCTCGGCGCCGGTATTATTGCAGGGCTCAAGCCAAACACCGTAACCGACTACGCGCCCATGTCGCTGGCGATGATCGGGATCTGTATACCGACGTTTGTGATCGGACCACTGCTGTTGCTGCTGTTAGCACTGCGCTGGCAGGTTTTCAGCGTATCAGGATGGGATACCGCAGCGGACCGGATCCTGCCGGCAGTGACGCTGGGCGCGCCGTATGGGGCTTATATCGCCCGGCTGACACGAGCGGGAATGCTCGAAGTCCTCAACCAGGACTTTATCCGTACCGCCCGTGCCAAGGGTGTTTCCGAGTTCCGGATCATTTACAAACACGCGCTCAAGGGCGGGTTGCTCCCGGTGATTGCTTTTCTCGGGCCGGCGACGGCCGGGTTGCTGAGCGGTTCGTTTGTGGTCGAAGAGATTTTCGATATCCCGGGACTCGGCCAGCATTTCGTGAACGCCGCATTCAACCGTGACTACACGATGATCATGGGCACGGTGCTTCTGTATGCTGTCATGATTGTCGTCTTCAATCTGCTGGTGGATATCGTCCAGGCAGCGCTGAACCCGAGGCTGCGACTGGAATGAGCCCGCAGCTTTCAGCTTTGTGTGCGCAGCTGCTGCAACCGGACGGCATTGTCCGGCCTGGCTTCAGCGCTTGTCAGGACCCGCAAAAGGTTCACCGCACCCCATCGAGAACCGATTGGCACTTGAGCAATGGATAAGATCGATAAAAGCACATCCCTTTGGTCAGACGCGCTGCGGCGGCTTTGCCGCAACCGCCTGGCGTTGTTTGGTGCGATCTTTTTGCTGTTGATCGTGCTGCTTTCGGTGTTTGCGCCATGGTTGACGCAGTACGAATATTTCGAGCAGGATCTGGTCCTCGGTGCCATCGGGCCATGCCGCGAGCATTGGTTCGGGACAGACACGCTCGGGCGCGACCTGTTTACCCGCGTCTCGTACGGTGGGCGTATCTCATTGCTGGTCGGGGCGTGTGCCACTTCGGTGTCGCTGACGATCGGCGTGCTGTGGGGAACCATCGCGGGTTACTTCGGTGGCCATATCGACCGCGTGATGATGCG
Source organism: uncultured Lentisphaerales bacterium (assembly GCA_964460215.1). Classification (GTDB taxonomy): domain Bacteria; phylum Verrucomicrobiota; class Lentisphaeria; order JABSQK01; family CAJWLW01; genus CAJWLW01. The sequence goes on along the minus strand of CAYWQM010000076.1, from coordinate 15,351 downwards.
GATTGTCGACATCATGTATGCACTGCCGTTCACGATTTTCGTGATCCTGCTGATGGTTTGTTTCGATGACGTCGAAGTACGGGGGATCGATCCGCAACTGTTCACCCTGCTTCTCTTGTTCATGGCGATCGGTGCCGTCGAATGGCTGACTATGGCGCGCATCGTCCGCGGCCAGGTCCTGACGCTCAAGCAGCAGGCGTTCATTGAAGCAGCAGTGACGCTGGGGCTGTCGAGGCGGCGGATCATTCTGCGCCACCTGGTACCTAATGTGCTCGGTCCGATCATCGTCTACACCACACTGACAATCCCCAGCGTGATGCTGCTGGAGGCGTTTCTCAGCTTTCTCGGGCTCGGGGTGCAGCCGCCGATGAGCTCATGGGGGCTGTTGATCAACGAAGGGGCGGACGCCATGGAGGAATACCCGTGGATGTTGATTTTCCCCGGGCTCTTTTTATCCGCCGCCCTGTTCTCCCTGAATTTCCTCGGTGACGGACTGCGCGACGCCCTGGATCCCAAGTCAACCGGGGGACCATGATTGTTGCAGCAAGCCGACCAATTCGCAATCCCAACCGACACCTGACACCTCACACCTGAGCACTCTCTTGCTTCTCACCATCGACAATCTGCACACCACCTTCAGCACCCATCGCGGCACGGTGCACGCCGTCAACGGCCTGTCCTTGTCTGTGGCACCGGGGGAAACTTTAGGCATCGTCGGAGAATCCGGCTCCGGCAAGTCGGTGACCTGTTACTCGGCGCTGGGGCTGTTGCCGCCGACGGCGACAACGACGGGGCACGCCTGGTTTAACGGCATTGACCTGCTGAACTGCAGCCCCGTCGATCGACGCCGGCAGTTGGGCAACCGCATCGCCATGATCTTTCAGGACCCGATGACTTCGCTCAATCCGTATTTGCGCGTCGGAGACCAGCTCATCGAGCCGTTGCGGCTGCACCGGAACATTTCGAAGCCGGACGCTGAAGCCCGCGCCGTCGAGGCCTTGCGGGAGACCGGCATCCACGACGCCGAACGCCGGCTGCGCCAATACCCGCACGAGTTCTCCGGCGGCATGCAGCAGCGGGTGATGATCGCCATGGCACTGATCACCGAACCGGATCTGTTGATCGCGGACGAACCGACAACGGCGCTCGACGTCACCGTGCAGGCACAGATTCTGGCGCTCATTCGCAACCTTCAGGCAACCCGCGATATGGGTGTCATCTTCATCACGCACGATCTCGGGATCGTCGCCGGAATGTGCGATCGTGTGGTCGTCATGTACGCCGGGCGCATCATGGAAACCAGCCCGACGACGGCACTTTTCGAGAACCCGAAACATCCTTATACCGTCGGACTGCAGCAGTCGTTGCCGGCCATCCAGCAACATGGCTCCCACCTCTATACTATCCCGGGCAACCCGCCGGACATGACGGAGCAGATCAACGGCTGCCCGTTCCTGCCGCGCTGTGCCCGTGCGGTTGCAGAGTGCGGCTCCGCCTCAATGGATCTGGAGCCAGTGGGAGAAGATCAATCGACCGCCTGTATTCGCGAACAATCACCTTGAACCTCGCCCCGTCTCAATCGGCATTGTACAGCAATCGCCGCAGACGGAGTAAATATGGGCCCGGACTCGTTCGACGAACATCCATTTACATGGATTACGCGTGAGATTGCGGGTGAGCGGCGATCAACTCTGCGCCTGTGTGCCCACTTCCTTACCAGCAAAAAGCAGGACTGCCAGCAGGTAAAGCATCACTACGAAGATGACGGCGTACGCCGCACCGCAGAGGATGTAGCTTGCCGGGATCGATTCCTTGGCAGCCAGGGCGTCCGCCATAAAGAATTTCTGCCAGTTCGGCAGCATCGCGTGTATCGCATTCGCCACGGTTTCTTTGATCCGATATATGCCGGTTCCCACTGTCTGCATCCACACCGCCGGATCGCGGGCATCCGCATGGGTGACTTTGTTGACAACTGCCCGGGTGATGATCGCTGCCAGACTCAGTCCGAAAATCGCGTTGATATGCCACTTCCGCACCTGCGTCTGGCGCCGCATACTGAAATGCTTGAGGCTCAGCAGCCACAGCCCGAAACCAATCGGTATCAGGATATAGAACCACGAGTGCATCATGCGGATCGAGTCGGCAACCGTCATCGCCAGGATTTTGTCGTAGAGGTAGTCCGAAATCAGACCGCACATGAAAATGACCAGGCAGATGCTGAGGTTGCTGATCAGGTTGAACTGCGTCGATAGCGCTGTAGCCAGAGCGCACATTGCCCAGACCGCAAACAGCACCAACACACAGGCTGCCACCAGATCCCAGTTGTACCCGACGTGTTCTCCCCATTTTATCCGGTACTTGTAAGGAGGCGACCAGTACACAACGACAGCGAGAAAAGAAAAGATCACAACCAACGCTTTGACAGTAGAGGCCGGAAAGGTGATGCGTTTAGTGAAGTTGCGATAGGCACCGACGGCACAGGCCAGAACTATACCGAACCAGTGACACCCCCAAACCCAGGCATCGAGCTCGAATTGGTCAACGGCAACGCGCACCGCAAACAGCGTCGAGATCGAGGTCAGAAAAACAAAAATCGTCAACGCCGAAATGATACCCAGCATCTTGGCGATGACAAAGCGGCCGCGGCCGATCGGTTTCGCGAGTACCAGCAGGACGGTGCCGGTTTCGATCTCACGATAAATCGCGTGACTGGCACAAAGCACAGCAGCCATCAGACCGAACAACAGAATCGTCGCCAGCGATCCGTCGGTCACCATCTTTTCCTGCTGCCGGAAAACAAACAACGACAGCCACGGGTACCAGCCGATGATGCTCATTGCGCTGAGCAGCAGGACGATATAGACCGGATGCCGCAGGCATTCCCGGAACGTATTCCGCGCTATATGAAAAATGACCCGTAACACGCGATGACTAACCAGGGCAAGATGGGTTGTTGGTTCGACAGATCCGGCGGATCAACGATCAAACGGCACAGATCAGTCGCTTTCCCAAGAATTTCCCTTGGTCTCGTACTTCTTGAAGATGTCCGCCTTGTCATCCGGCACAACCCGTTTTTCGCCTTTCGGGTTGATCATGATCGAGGGCTTCGGTCGATCCCGTTCCTCAAGTTGCTTGAGCAGCACCAGATAGTCGAAGGTCAGCTTGCGGATCCTCATGACGTCTTCCACGGAAAACGCGATCTGCTCCCAGTCACCGCTATTGACCACCCAGGTCGTCGCCACATCCTCCAGCTTCTCGATATATTCCGGGGGCGAATAGTTTTTGTCGCCCAGGAACAGAACTTTCTTCGGTTGCAGGAACGCCACAAAGTCCTTGAAGCTTTCCTGGTCGACCTCGTACGCCTGCAGCTCCGGGCCGAGGAAATACATCGTGCTCCCTTCACTGCCGGTCGGCAGCAACAGGATCGGCTGTTTGGTGCGGAACTGGATGAGCTCCGCCAGCATCCGCGACTTGACGAAGTTGCCGGTGACAATCAGCGTCTTGATGCGTCTCGGATTTTTCGGATTAAGAAAATCGAACGGACCGGCGCTGGCCAACGGCGCAGCGGCAGTGAACAGAAAAGCGGCGGCGAAAAAGTAGACAGCGGCTGACTTCACGGCATAGGCTCCTGCATTAATAGGTATAGAATAGGTCACAGAGTATAATTCAGTTCACCATCAAAGCAACACGGCATCCACAGGTTTCGGCCCACCTGCACCGTGCAATGGTTGTTTGTCATGAAACGCGTGTAAATACAGGTTTCTCGTCGGTAGACAACCCCTCGTTGTAGCCATATCCCGCCTCGCTGAAGGCGCGCAACCCGTCGAGATCCGACGCCCGTGAGGTCAACAGATAACGCGCCATCATACCCCTGGCTTTCTTGGCGAAAAACGAAATAAGCCGGTAGGTGCCGCCACGTTCCTCCTTGAACACCGGCGTTACGATCCGGCCGTTCACCTGCTTCGGCTGGACAGCGCCGAAATACTCGTTCGACGCCAGATTCACCAGAAAGTCATCGTTTTGTTCGACAAGCGCCGCGTTGATCTGTTCCGTAATCGAGCCGTTCCAGAACTTGTACAGATCCTTGGCACGCCCGATACTGAAGCGCGTCCCCATCTCCAGACGATACGGCTGAATCAGATCAAGCGGGCGCAGCAGCCCATAGAGCCCCGACAGAATCCGCAGATGATCCTGGCTCCACGCCCGGTCGCGACCGCTGAATTGGCCGAACTGCAGACCTTCGTACACATCGCCCATGAACATTAAAGCCGCCGGCTTGGCATTGTCTGCCGTGAACGGTGTCGCAAAACTGTCGTATCGCGTCTTGTTCAGCTCCGCGAGCTTGTCGCTCACCCCCATCAAGGCCTTGACCTTCGGCACGCTGAGCCGTTGCAGCTTACGAATCAACTGCGTCGATTTGTCGATAAACACCGGTTGCGTCGCCCCCTTCACCTGGCAGGGTGATTCATCCAAAGTCTTTGCGGGTGAGAGCACGATCAGCATGTCGTATCCGAATTTGCGGTTGTCATTACCGGTATTATGTCGGCTTCCGTCACAATGTCAATACTCTGGATAAAGTTGAACTGAAGAAACGCCGTTATTATAGCCGGACTGTTCCAGCCAAACCGACTTATCCGACCATCCTGAAACCTGAACACTACATCCTGGGCATACATGCCGGCCATGCCGCTGTGCACTGTGCTGCCGGCAACATTCCGGGACGCGGCAGCAGCGATCCAACATCCCGAATGCACCCACTATAGACACCCGGGCAAACCACCTTATATTACGTAATTCACTTTTGAACTGTGGAGAGATTTGTCATGTCCATGCATCGCAGCCTTAAGGGCAGTACCAAAATTCTGGCACGTCGAAACGTAATGAAACGATACGAGCGTATCGATATTCTGCGCAAGACTGGCCGTTGGAAAGAAGGCGACAAGGTCATCGGCCTGCCGAAGACCAAAAGCGAGTAGGCCCTCGCTGACACTGCTTCAAGAAAGCCCCTGCCGTTTGCGGCCGGGGCTTTTTTTATGCCTGTCCGTCGTCAATCTGTCCCTGTATCGCCTCCCTATTATCGTCTGGATTCCGCCTACTAAGGCGGATCGTGTGGGTGGAGAAAATACTGCGGGTGGGATTATTAAGTGCAGTTGGGATTTCTCACCCGTCCATCAATCCCATATCCTCGAGAAACCGCTTCTTGTTGCGCCACTTGTCGGCAACCTTGACGTGGATACGCAAGTCAACGAACATGTCGGACAGTTCGCGCAACACCTTCACCGCGTCGGACCGAATCTGTTTGAGCATGTCGCCGTTCTTCCCGACCACCATCGGCTTCTGGCTGTCGCGCTCGACATAGAGGTTGGCGATGATCTTCAGCTTCTTCCCGGCGTCCCGCCACTCAACGATTTCCACTGCCAGCGCATGCGGCAGCTCCTGGTGCAGGTGCTGCAACGCCGCTTCGCGGATCATCTCGGCGCCAATATCGCGTTCGAACGCATCCGAAACCTGATCCGGCGGGTAGAAAAAAGGACCCGGCGGCATCTGCTCACGGATTAACGCCAGCACATCGTCGAGCTTGTCTCCGCGCAATGCCGAAATTCCGAATTGCGCAAAAATACCGTCAATACGATCGGAGTAGAACTGCCGGATCTCCGCTTGCTGCTCGGCAGTGGCAACATCGGTCTTGTTGACGACAAGGATAACCGGCTGCCCAGACGCCGCAACGCGTTTCGTGACCATCTCGTCTTCCGCACCCGGCGGGCGCTGACCGTCGCAGACGCACAGCACCACGTCGGCATCCTGCAGCGAGCGCTGCACAGACTCAAGCATGAAATCGCCGAGCCGCGTATTCTGCTCGTGGACACCGGGGGTGTCGACAAAGATAATCTGACTGTCGTCATCCGACAGGATGCCGCGCCAGCGGCGGCGGGTCGTCTGCGGGCACGATGAGACCGCGGCCAGATGATAACCGAGCGTGGCGTTCAGAAACGTTGACTTGCCGACATTCGGGCGGCCGACAATCGCAACGTATCCGACCTTGCCGGTCGGCCAGTCGCCGAGCTCCTGCATGCCGTCAAAGTCGATAGACTTCCTCCAGATCGACCTTGGCGTATGAATCAAGCGCAAACAGGGTCTTGGTGTGGCGCACACCCGGCTTGTGAATAATCTCGTCGACGATGATGTTCGCCAGGGTGGGATTGTCGACCACGCGCACGACAGCAAGAATGTCATACTCGCCGGCGATCGGGTAGACTTCCGTCACCCCTTCGACCTCCAGCAGTCGGCTTGTGATCTCCCGGACATCCTTGCCCGCGATGTTAATGAGAATGAATGCATTGACCATGACTGTTTTCCCCTCTACGGTTCCGTTCGTTCAAAAATCCGCTCATAGCGGGAACGACAACGCATTGACTGAGCAAGTTCTGTGTAGAGTTCCCTGAATGAGTTGATAGTAAGACTATATTTAGGAGCTGGCGTTCTGTCAAATACCGTTTGACAGAACGTTGGCCAATCGCAACCCCTGAGCGACCGCACAAGGACGTGAAGCATGGAAAAGCTCTTCGGTACCGACGGCATACGCGGCAAAACAACCAGTTACCCAATCACACCCGCGGTCTGCCTGCAACTGGGCAAAGCCATCGCAGCAGCCTTCCAAGCCACCGGACAGGGCAGTACACGCGCGGTCATCGGGAAAGACACCCGGATCTCCGGATACATGCTCGAGACCGCCCTCACCAGCGGGCTCGTAAGCATGGGCATGGACGTCTACCTGGTCGGGCCTATGCCAACGCCTGCCGTCGCCCATCTGACCCAGTCCATGGGGGCCGCCGTCGGCATCATGATCACGGCTTCCCACAACCCAGCCGCCGACAACGGCATAAAAATATTCAACCGCGACGGCTTCAAGCTTTCCGATGAGGTGCAGTCACAGATCGAAGAGCTCGTGCTCGGCGGCGAGATCTCCAGTCAACATGTCGCCTTCGACCAGATCGGCAAAGCCTACCGAATCGAGGACGCCAGCGGACGCTATATCGAATTTGCCAAAAGTGCAATCCATAGCGCCAGCCTCAAGAACCTCACCATCGCTCTGGACTGCGCCAACGGCGCCGCCTATTTCCTCGGGCCACTGATCTTCAAGGAGCTCGGCGCCCGGGTTATCGAGCTGGGTTCAGAGCCGGATGGCTACAACATTAATGAGGGCTGCGGCGCCACCGCCCCCGAGATGCTGGCTGAAAAGGTCGTCGAGAACAATGCCGACATCGGGGTCGCACTCGATGGCGACGCAGACCGCGCCGTCTTCGTCGACAGCAGCGGCAAGGTCATTCACGGCGACCGGATTCTGGCGATGCTCGCCATCGACCTCAAAGACCGTCAGCAGCTCGTCAAAGACACGATGGTGACTACTGTGATGAGCAATATCGGCCTGTACAAGACGATGAAGGACCAGGGCATCCACGTCGAAACCACCCCGGTCGGCGACCGTTTTGTCATCGAGAAGCTGCGCAATGACCAGCTTTCCTTTGGCGGTGAACAGTCCGGACACATCCTGCATCTCGACTACAGCACCACCGGCGACGGCATTATCACGGCGCTACAGGTGCTGCGACTGCTGCAGACAACCGGGAAATCCTTTGCCGAGCTGGCCGGTATCGTTGACATCTATCCGCAAAAACTGGTGAATGTCGACACGCTCTCTAAACCGCCGCTTGACTCGCTGGTCAATCTCCAGGCGGCAATGGCAGAGTGTACTGCCGAGCTCGGCGAGGACGGCCGTAATCTGGTGCGGTACTCCGGCACCGAAAACATGATCCGCATCATGGTCGAGGCAAGCACCGACGATATTGTCGCCGATTGGACCGCGCGCCTGGTGGCGGCAGTGGGAAAAGACTTCAGTTAAAGAGCGTATTCAGGTGGATCTGCGTCCGCTCTTGATTAACTGAATGCCGAGTCGTCTTCCTGAAACCTGAACAGTTCTTCAGAAACTGACCTGCACCTCACCGCCCAGCTTGGTCGGCTTGGGCAGCAGCTTGAGGCCAGCCTCTTCGTCCCAGTCACGATCCCACGAGCGCAGCAGCAGCGGATCGGTCGGCGGGCCGAAATTGTTCATGTCGACAATCATATACTCGCCGGCAGAGGTCAGATAGACGTCGACGACGATATCGTCCGCCGGCAAACCCGCCGCAGCATCCTCGATGAGCCGCCGGGCTTTCGTCCAAATCTCGTCACGCCGACCGGCGAGCCGGCCGTAGTGGCGATCCAACCGCATCTGTGACATCGCCACAATCTGCCGGTCTTTGACAAACACGCGGAACTCGCGGATCGGATCCATGCGCCGGTAGGAGTGAAGACAGACTCGCGTCGTGTCTCCGTCCTTGAAGGCCGCCTTCACCTTGTCACTCTCGATCAGCATGCCCCAACCTTTGTCGCCGCTGCGGATCGCGCCTTTGGCCGCTTGAAAGCCAACGGAGTCCGTCGGTGCACAGGCGTCCGCATGGATAAAGGCACTACCGCGAATGTGCGGCAGCGCCCGGTCAATCCGGTCGATCACCTCAGCTGCACAGCGGCCCGACGCATCGCCATCGACCAACGCTGCGATCTGGTCGACGCGCAGTTCGATGAATACCGTCGGAAACGTGAAACACGCAAGGGAAGTATACCAGTCACTGACCCGAAACATGGGACATGTCCTCAGAGAAACGTGAGTATTGATGTGGCCGTCAATCACTATTCATGTATCAAGTGTATCGACATCGCCATACTCTCGATCATTCAATGTAATTGTACAAGTCCTGGAACCCTGGAGGGAGTATATTCCCGCATGAAAATTCTCGTCTCCGGCGCCAGCGGGCTGATCGGCTCCGCACTTGTTCCACTCTTGCAGGCTCAAGGCTGCGAAATCGTCCGCCTCGTGCGGACGCCGCAAACAACCCCGGATGCCATCTACTGGAATCCCGCCACCGCAGAGTTCGCCGACAACGCCCTCGACGGTATCGACGCTGTCGTGCATCTCGCCGGCGAAAACATTGCGTCCGGCCGCTGGACCGCTGCACGCAAGGCCCGTATCAAGGACAGCCGGGTCGTCGGCACCCGGCTGCTCGCCAACGCCATGGCCACCGCAGCGAACCCGCCACAACACTGGATTTGCGCTTCCGCCATCGGCTACTACGGCAATCGCGGCGACCAACACCTCACCGAAAGCAGCAGTGCCGGTGACGGCTTCCTCGCCGAGCTCTGCGTTGAATGGGAAGCAGCCGCAGCTCCGGCCGTAGCTGCCGGCATCCGCGTCGCCTTTCCGCGCATCGGCATTGTGCTGAGCAACCGCGGCGGGGCGCTCGCAAAGATGTTGCTGCCGTTCAAGCTTTGCCTCGGCGGCCACCTCGGCAACGGCCGGCAGTACATGAGCTGGATCTCCCTGCACGACCTGGCACGCGCCCTGCAGTTTTTGCTGGTCACCGAAAGTATCTCCGGGCCAGTCAACCTAAGTGCCCCGAACCCAACCACCAACCGCGAATTTACCAAAGCGATGGGCCGGGCGCTCGGACGCCCGACGCCGTTCCCGGCACCGGCGGCAATTCTACGTCTGCTGCTGGGCGAGATGGCCGAGCAGCTCCTGCTCAACAGTGTGCGCGCCATCCCCGGAACCCTGGTCGACAACGGCTTTCAGTTCGACCACGAGACACTCGACGAGGCATTGGCGGCAACGCTGGCAACCCACTGACCACAGACGCCAAGACTTTCACCATGAAGCTTACGAGACACAGAAAGAAATTTACTGTTCCAGTTGTCCTGGCTCCCATCCGTTGCTTTTCATTAATCCGGGGCCGGCACGTCCAATTAGAATCTGTGACAATCTGCTCAATCTGCGGATAGATTACCACATGCAAATTACCAGCATACAGAATCCCAAGGTCAAGCACGCCGTCCAGCTGCGTGATCGCCGTCATCGCGACCACAGTAGCGAGATGCTGATCGAAGGCTACCGCGAGCTGCTGCACGCCGTCGAAAACGGGCATGCACCGACAACCCTTTTCTATTGTCCGGAATTTTTTCTCGGCAGCAACGAGCCGGCACTGATCGACAGTGCTGCAGCACTCGGCGCTGTGTTGATCGATACCTCCAAACGCGTCTTCGAGAAACTCTCCTACCGAGACCGTCCCGACGGGTTACTCGCTGTCGCATCGCAGATCGGCATCACCCTCGACGCCCTGGCCCCGCGCGATCCCGCGCTGTTGCTGATCGCCGAATCCATCGAAAAGCCCGGCAACCTCGGTACCATGCTACGCTCCGCCGACGCCACCAATGTCGATGCCGTGCTGGTATGCGATCGAACCACCGACATCAATAATCCCAACGTCGTGCGCGCCAGCGTCGGCACGTTGTTTACCGTTCCAGTCTGTGAGGCGGATTCGACGGACGCCCTGCAGATGTGTCGCGACCGCGGCATCGCCGTTGTCGCTGCCACCCCGTCCGGCACCCAGATGTATTGGGACGCCGACTATCGCGGCCCGGTGGCCATCGTCGCCGGCAGCGAACAATATGGCCTCAGCGACGCCTGGCTCGAGGCTGCGGACACCTGCGTCCGAATCCCCATGCACGGCCGGGCCGACTCTCTCAATGTCGCTACCGCCGCAACGCTGCTGATGTACGAAGCCGTCCGACAGCGGTCGTAAGCCGCCATCCACGCCCACCCCCCCCCCCAGCCCGGCGGGAAGACAAACACCAACCAAAAAAAGATTAGGGCCGGGGGGATTTTAGGTTTCCTGGACTTTCACACTCAGTCCCGTTACCCGTATTCGTACTCGTCGGCAGTTCTCGAAAAACACCGCAAAAAGGTCTACATTATTGTCTGATGCAACACAAAGTCACCAAATTCAGTATCGCCGATCTCGCTCTTGACTATGAGCTGGTGGCGAAATCCCTGAACCGGCATTGTCACAACGGCCAGTACCGGGTCGGCGGTATGTGTCAGACCGAAACCAGCGTGTTTTTTTCGCTCGAGATCAATTTCGAAGCACCGCGCCAATATGTGTTGGCGCCGTTCACTGCCTGTTCCGATGCCGATGTCCTCGCGGATTTGCATACGCGCTGGCACTCCGGTTTCAGCACCCGCGGGCTAATCCGCCTGTCCGAGTCCTACCTCGGTCTCTTCGAAATCCCGGTAGACGTTGTGGACCTCAATCCCGAAACGTGCACCGAGCTGGACGAGGCTGCGGACATCACCGTTTCACCGGACAGCTTTCCAGCAGAGTAAGGCCATCGTGTCCCACTGCTGTCCCACCTGTGACATGCCTGTCCCATTCTATATAACCAACGTTTTTTCAAATATTTATGTAATATTTGTCGCTTTATAGAGAAAATCCGGGCTCACCACCAGGATTTCTTTTGAAATTTATAATTGCCTTATTATAAAACAGTTAGCCCATATTGTCTAATAATGGCATTGACACTGCTTTCTCCACGCATACAGAATAACCGCATGTACAAAAACGTACAGCGGCTGAATCTCACACTTGCTGGAGGATCACAGTGGCTAAGATTTTGGGGATAGACCTGGGCACGACCAATTCGTGCATGGCCATTATGGAAGGTGGCGAACCGGTCGTCATACCGAACGCCGAGGGCGCCCGGACGACACCGTCAGTCGTGGCATTTACCAAAGACGGAGAACGCCTGGTCGGCCACACGGCCCGCAACCAAGCAGTCACCAATCCACAGAACACACTGTTTTCGATCAAGCGTTTTATCGGCCGCAAGTTCGACGAGGTGCAGCACGAGATCCACCTGGTGCCTTACACCGCAGTCGCCGCCGCCAATGGCGATGCCCACGTCCAGGTCGATGACAAGACGTATTCGCCGCCGGAAATTGCCGCGATGATCCTGGCCAAGCTCAAGACCGATGCCGAAGCGTACCTCGGCGAGCCCATTTCCGAAGCGGTCATCACCGTACCGGCCTACTTTAATGACAGTCAGCGCCAGGCTACTAAGGACGCCGGCCGTATCGCCGGACTCGAAGTCCGCCGCATCATCAACGAACCGACCGCCGCTTCTCTGGCCTACGGTCTCGACAAGAAGAAGGACGAAAAAATTGCCGTCTACGACCTCGGCGGCGGTACTTTCGACATCTCGATCCTCGAGCTTGGCGACGGTGTTTTCGAAGTGCGCGCCACCAACGGTGACACCCATCTGGGCGGCGACGATCTCGATGAAGCAATCATTGACTGGCAGGTGGATATCTTCTAGAAAGCCAACGGCATCGACCTCAAGGACGATCCGATGGCCCTGCAACGCCTCAAGGACGCCGCCGAAAAGGCCAAGTGCGAACTGTCCTCGAACCAGAGCGCCGACATCAACCTGCCATTCATCACAGCCGATGCCAGCGGTCCCAAGCATCTGACCGAAACCTTGTCACGCGCCAAGTTGGAACAACTCACCGAAAGCCTGCTCGAACGGACAATAGCCCCGTGCCAAGCCTGTCTGAAAGATTCCGGGCTGGACGCTTCCGAGATCGACGAGGTCGTCATGGTCGGTGGCCAGACGCGCATGCCGAAGGTCATCGAAATGACCGAACACATCTTCGGCAAGGGCCCGAATCGCGGCGTTAATCCCGATGAAGTAGTGGCCCTCGGTGCCGCCATCCAGGGTGGCGTACTGGTCGGCGACGTCGATGACGTGCTGCTGCTCGACGTCAGCCCGCTATCGCTCGGTATCGAGACCTATGGCTCTGTCTTCACCCGTCTGATCGAGCGCAACACGACCATCCCAACGCGCAAAAGCGAAACCTTCAGCACCGCCAGCGACAACCAGCCGTCGGTCGAAGTTCATGTGCTCCAGGGCGAACGTGAGATGGCCAACGACAACAAAACCATCGGCCGTTTCCATCTCGCCGGCATACCGCCCGCACCACGCGGCCGGCCGCAGATCGAAGTGACCTTCGACATCGACGCCAACGGCATCCTCCACGTCTCCGCCAAAGACCTGGGAACCGGTAAAGAACAGAAGATTGCAATCACCGCAAACTCTGGTCTCGACGAAGACGAAATCCAGCGAATGGTCACGGACGCCGAGGCACACGCCGATGAAGATCGTGCCAAGCGCGTACACATCGACACGCGAAACCAGGCCGAGTCCCTGGTCCACCAGACCGAAAAGCACCTGCAGGAAAACGAAGACAAAGTACCGCAGGAAATTCGTGGGCCAATCGAATCGTCCATCGAAAAACTCAAGAAGGCCATCGAAGCTGACGACGTCGAAGAGATGAAGTCACTCATGGAAGAGTTGCAGAATGCCATGCACACAGTGGCCGAAGAACTCTACAAGAACGCCGGTGCCGAGGCAGCTGGCGCCGAGGCGGGCGATCCACCGCCGCCGGGCGACAACGGCGAAGCAGCTGAAAGCGGCGATCCGGACGTCATAGACGCAGACTTCGAAGAGGTCGGCGACGACAAAAAATAACCGACAAGCTGTGAACTGTTAACCTTAAATTCTCATACCAACCAGAAAACCCAACCCGGACAGGAGGAGCAAGAACATGAAAATCAAACCCCTCGGAGACCGCGTGCTGCTGCAAGTAGCCGACGTCGAAGAACAGATCAAGGGCGGGATCGTGATCCCTGACAGCGCCAAGGAAAAGCCACAGGAAGCCAAAGTCGTTGCGCTGGGTACCGGCGGCACCGATGATGACGGCAACAAGATCAAGTTCGACGTCAAAGTCGGCGACCTGGTGTTGACCAACAAGTACGGCGGCACCGACGTCGCCGTCGACGACGAGGAATACAAGATCGTCAAATCGGACGACGTCCTCGCCGTTGTTGGCTAAAACAAACCGGAACACAGATCAGGCACTTTGGACCAATCCGGCCAATGCCTGATACCGGATATCCGATCACTACCAAAAACTCCCAAGGAGACTAAAACTTATGCCTGCCAAACAGTTATCTTTCAGCGAAGACGCCCGACGCGAGCTGCTCAAGGGCGCCGAACAACTCAGCCGTGCTGTCAAGGCCACTCTCGGCCCGCGCGGACGCAACGTCGTTCTCGACAAGAAGTGGGGTTCTCCCACGGTCACCAAGGACGGCGTCACCGTCGCCAAGGAAGTCGAGCTCGAGTCCCAGTACCAGAACATGGGCGCACAGATGGTAAAAGAAGTCGCCAGCAAGACCTCCGACATCGCTGGTGACGGTACTACCACTGCTATCGTCCTCGCCGAAGGCCTCTTCCGTGAGGGTCTTAAGAACGTGACTTCCGGCGCCAATCCGATGAGCCTGAAACGCGGCATCGATGCCGGTGTTGCGGCCATCACCGCCGCCCTCACCAGGGCCAGCAAGCGCGTCGAAGACCGCGAGCAGATCGCGCAGGTCGCGACGATCTCGGCCAATGGCGACAGTACGATTGGTGACATCATCGCCGATGCCATGGATAAGGTCGGCAAGGACGGCACCATCACCGTCGAAGAAGCCAAAAGCATCGAAACTACCCTGGACGTCGTCGAAGGAATGCAGTTCGACAAGGGCTATCTGTCGCCCTACTTCGTCACCGACCAGACAGCGATGGAAGTGGTACTCGAAGACTGCCTGATCCTCATCCACGAAAAGAAGATCAGCAGTCTACAGGACCTGCTGCCGCTGCTGCAGAACGTCTCCAAGCAGGGCAAGCCGCTGCTGATCATCGCTGAAGATGTCGAAGGCGAAGCGCTGGCCACCCTGGTAGTCAACAAGCTGCGCGGCACGCTCAACATCTGCGCCGTCAAGGCTCCAGGTTTCGGCGACCGTCGCAAGGCTATGCTCGAAGACATCGCCATCCTGACGGGCGGCACCTGCATCACGGAAGACCTCGGCATCAAGCTCGAGAACGTCGCGGTCGACCAGCTCGGCAGCGCCAAACGCCTGACGATCGACAAGGACAACACGGTCATCGTCGAAGGCGGCGGCACCCAGAAGGATATCGCCGGCCGGGTCAACCAGATCCGCTTCCAGATCGAGGAGACCACCTCCGACTACGACCGCGAGAAGCTCCAGGAGCGTCTGGCCAAGCTCGCCGGCGGAGTCGCCGTGATCAACGTCGGGGCTGCGACCGAGACCGAGATGAAGGAGAAGAAGGCCCGCGTCGAAGACGCGCTGCACGCCACCCGCGCCGCAGTTGAGGAAGGTATCGTTGCGGGCGGCGGTGTCGCCCTCATTCGTGCCTCCAAGGCCCTCAACAAGGTCGATGTCGAAGGTGACGAAGCAATCGGTGTCGATATCGTGCGCCGGGCCATAACCGAGCCGCTGCGTCAGCTCGCGGCCAACGCCGGCCTCGAAGGTGCCGTCATCGTCAAGGAAGTCGAAGGCAAGAAAGGCAACCAGGGCTATG
>CAYWQM010000075.1:1466-21445 GCA_964460215.1 uncultured Lentisphaerales bacterium | reverse complement strand
GGTTCTTCGACGATGGCGACGGTACGGCGGCGGTCAATATGTTGAAGTTGAACAAGACGCATAGGGCTCGCCATGGTTGAAGTGGGGTAATAGAGATCGCCAAGGCATCCAATCCAAACGCCGGGAACCAACCGAAAGCATAGCATTGGCTGGTTGCTGGGAATTTTCTCAAGTTAGTGGTACTTTATAAACAAGGAGTTGTCCGGTCTGCCATGCATCGTTACCGACCCCAGTTGCAATCCTCGGTTGAAACGCATGCCAGCATTGGATACAGTACGATATCCGGATGCCACCAGCCTCGTTCATGGCATCATGCATGTCACTCATGCTCGGTTCAACGACGAACCGACGGAGGGGCAAAGTCAAACCGCGTTATAGACAGGGCCAGGCGTTTTTTTAGGAAAACTGCAGTGGCAGGGGCGTAAACGCAAATGACGGAAGCCAGCGAGCGGTCACACATCATCGTCATTGACGACGAGGCTGCCCCCAGGGAGAGTCTCCGCATTCTGCTGTCCTCGAAGTACGATGTCGACCTTGCTGACTGTGTCGATGAAGGCGTTTCCCAGCTTAAGCAGCGCCCGGCGGACCTGGTCATACTCGACTTGCGCATGCCCGGCAAGGACGGCCTGGACGGCCTGGCGGAGATTCGCGCGATCGACCCGAACGTAAGCGTTGTCATCCTGACCGGCTTCGGCTCGATTGAAGCTGCTCGCACCGCCATCCGTCACGGCGTCACTGATTTTATCGAAAAGCCTTTCGAGGTCAACGAGATGATGCGGATAGTCAATGACGGGCTTGTCCGCACTGATACACATCGCCGCCAGTCCAAGGCCGATTCCGTTCTGCGCAACATGCACGACCGCTTTGGCGGCGAGCTCGATGACCGCATGCACATGGCAGAGATCGGTCAGATGTCTGCGGAATTAGCACATGACCTGAGAAATCCCCTAACAATTATCCAGGGATACACGCAGGTGCTGGCAAAGAAGCTGCAGCAGACCGACGTGCCTGAACGCTATTTCGAAGCCATCGAGCAGAATATCCGGCGCTGCAATGACCTGGTGGAATTGTGGCAGGGGTTATCATCGAACCTGGTGCGCGACAGCACGCAGTTCGATGCTGCTCAATTGATCGCTGAGTTGGTGCAGGATCTGGAGGAGGTGGGCGACCAGGTGGCGTTCAAACTGCAGCTGAATCCCTGCATGATGAGCGGTGACCGGGTGCAACTGTATAGAGCCTTTGCCAATCTGGTCAGCAACGCCCAACACGCGTTGCGGGGAGGCGGTGAAATCGGGATCTCTTCCGCCGAGGTCGACAGTAAAGTCGAGATCGAAATTACCGACAACGGTTGCGGCATGTCGGAAGAGACGCTGGCGCGGATCTTCGACCCCTTCTACACCGCCAAACACATCGGCAAAGGCAACGGCCTGGGCATGTTCATTGTCCGCAAAGTAGTCGAAATGCACGGCGGCGAAATTTCGGTGCAAAGCCAGCCAGAGGCGGGCACGACCGTTTTTGTCCAACTGCCGAATGAACCGGTGCCGCAACCCGCGGCGAACGACGTGGACAGCGAACAGCTTTCCGCCACTACCGCCTGAAACGGATTGCTGTACCGGCGTGTGTCCTGGAGCAGCTGGACAGACATATCCCGCAATTGGCTACTTCGGAAGGGATGCTGTCAGACGACGGCGAGCCGGCGGCCCAGCGCACGCAGGCTGTTCAGGTTGTGAGCCGCGGCGAAGACGTCGATATAGGGCAGGGCGGCTTCCATTCCGCGACAGGTTGGCTCGTAATCCGTTGTGCCGCACAGCGGATTGAGCCAGAACACGGCGGCGGCACTGCTCTGAATCGCCCGCATCGCTTCGGCAAGCTGGTCGGTGTCCCCGGTATCCCAGCCATCACTCATGACCAGAACAACGGTCCGCCGATCAAGGCAACCGCCGTGGTCATCGACGAACGACTGCAGCGATGCACCGATCCTGGTACCGCCGGACCATCCCGGGACCTGTTCTGAAATCGCTTGGAGCACGGTCTGGAAGTCATGGTGCTTGAGCAATTCAGTGACCCGGTACAAGGACGTACTGAAAACGAACGACTCGATGTTGCGGTAAGCGTTTTGAAACGCGTAGATGAACTGCACCAGCATATGACTATAGAGATCCATTGACTGGCTCACATCCATCAGCAGGCACAGCCGGAGTTTCTGGTGCTTGCGATTGCAGTACTGCAGGTCCAGCACCTCGCCGCCGTGACGCAGGTTGCGCCTTATCGTATTGCGCATATCGAGTATGCCGCGCCGGGTATGGCGTTCGCGACGGCGCCCGACGCGGTTGGCCAGGGCGCGGGCGATCATGTTGACAATTTCCACCACCTCACGTAGTTCGCTCGCGGTAAAAGTGCTGAAATCCTTGTGAACCAGCGACTCTGTTGGGCTGTAGGCTGGCACCGTTGCCGTTCCGTCGGCCTCCGGATCGTCGTCGCCGGTAGGGCTGAGCAGCGGTGCCTGGCGCTTGTCGACTTTCATCGCCGGCGGTGCTGGCAGCGGCGGTGGTGATTCGGGAGGGAGACGCGATTGATCCTGTGCGCCCTCGTGCCAGAAGATATCGAAGCACAGATCGAAAACTCCCTGTTGCGCTTGACCTTTCGCCAGGAGAGTGCGAAGGGCGCTCCGGAATTGCGGATGGTCACCGATATCAATCATCGCCATTGCCCGCAGAACATCCGACTCCTCCCCCGGCCCTATCTGCAGGCCGTGGGCCCGAAGAAGGCGGCAGAAGCTAACGATGTTAGCAGTTAGATCGGTGTGCTGCATGATATAGCTTTCGGTCAATTGCGGAGCTGAGGTTTGCCGCGTTGAATTTCCTTGGTTCTTCCGTAATGTAGACACGTTGCGCAAAGATTGCCTTTTTTCACGAAAACAGAACCACTTTTCGAGGCTTAAATGAGCAAGGAACTGGATTTTATCGCGGATGTGTACAAGCGCCTTGCCGACAGGGTAGGGCGGGCACGAGACATTTTCAGTCGGCCGCTAACGCTGGCGGAGAAGGTCCTCATCGGCCATGTCGACGAAGCTATGGACAGCGTCCCGGAGCGGCGGCGCAGCTACGTTAATTTCCAACCCGACCGCGTTGCCATGCAGGATGCCACAGCACAGATGGCACTGCTGCAGTTCATGCAGGCGGGACGCGACACTACTGCTGTACCCTCAACGGTGCATTGTGACCATTTAATCCGTGCGCAGGACGGTGCAGACGAAGACCTGCATCAGGCGCTTGAAGAAAACAATGAAGTCTACGCATTCCTGAAGAAAGTCTCCCAGAGATATGGCATTGGGTTCTGGAAACCTGGCGCCGGCATCATACATCAAGTGGTTCTCGAAAATTATGCCTTCCCTGGCGCCATGATGATTGGCACCGACTCGCATACACCCAATGCCGGTGGGCTCGGCATGGTCGCGATCGGAGTTGGCGGCGCCGATGCAGTCGATGTCATGGCCGGCATGCCCTGGGAACTGCGCTGGCCCGGACTGATTGGCATCAAGCTGACCGGAGAGCTCAACGGATGGACGTCGCCGAAGGACGTGATTCTCAAGATCGCCGGAATTTTGACGGTAAAAGGCGGAACCGGCTGCATTATCGAATACTTCGGCGAAGGCACCAGTGCGATCAGCTGTACCGGCAAGGCAACGATTGCCAACATGGGCGCCGAGATCGGCGCGACGACATCGCTTTTCCCGTTCGATGAGCGCATGGCCACCTATCTGAAAGCCACCGAACGCTCAGGCGTCGCTGAGCTTTCCCAGGAATACGCCGAACATCTGCGTGCCGATGACGGCGTTGCCGAAGCCCCGGAAAAGTACTTCGACGAAGTCATTGAAATCGATCTGAGCACCCTCGAACCCCATGTTGTTGGACCGTTTACTCCGGATTTGGCCCGACCAATTTCGGCACTCAAGGCCGAGGCGGCAGAGAAGGATTATCCGGATGAACTGAAAGTGGCGCTGATCGGCAGTTGCACCAACTCCTCGTACGAGGACATCGGCCGTGCCGCCAATGTTGCACGGCAGGCGCTCGACAAGAAATTAACAGCCAAGTCCAATTTTCTGATCACTCCCGGCTCCGAGCAGATTCGTGCGACCATTGAGCGCGACGGTCAACTCGACACGCTTACGGCGATCGGTGGCAAAGTGCTTGCCAATGCCTGCGGACCATGCATCGGCCAGTGGCGACGCCTCGATGTCGAGGGGGACGCCCGCAACTCCATTATTACGTCCTTCAATCGAAATTTTGCCCGTCGCAATGACGGCAATGCGAGTACGCTCGCCTTCATCGGCAGTCCGGAAGTCGTCACCGCTATGGCACTGGCCGGTCGGTTGACATTCAATCCGATCACCGATACCCTCGAAGGGGAGGGCGGCGTGCAGGTAAAGCTCGATCCTCCCGTGGCCGACGAACTGCCGGCAAATGGCTTCGACCCAGGCGTCTCCGGCTATGAAGCACCTTCTGATGAACACGCCGGCGTGACGGTGGAAGTCGCAACGGACAGTGAAAGGCTGCAGCTCCTTACGCCGTTTGATCCCTGGGACGGACAGGACATGGGTGATCTGCTGGTCCTGCTAAAAGCAGACGGCAAGTGCACCACCGACCATATCTCGCCGGCCGGTCCGTGGCTGCGCTTCCGCGGCCACCTCGATAATATCAGTGACAATATGTTTATCGGCGCCAACAACGTCTTTGCCGAAGGGCCGGGCAATGGCGTTAATGTCTTGACCGGCGACACCGAGGTGAATCTCTCGAAGATCGCCCGACACTACAAGGCAGAAGGTTTCGGCTGGATCTCGGTTGGCGATGAAAACTATGGCGAAGGTTCGAGCCGGGAGCATGCGGCCATGTGCCCGCGACACCTTGGAGCCCAGGTCGTGCTCGTGCGGAGTTTCGCGCGCATCCACGAGACCAACCTCAAGAAGCAGGGAGTCCTGCCGCTCTCCTTCGCGGACCCGACGGATTATGAGAAGATACAGGGCGACGATCGCGTCGCAGGCACCGGGTTGACAGGCGTGGCCCCCGGGATCCCCCTGACGGTGGTGGTGAGCCACGCCGACGGCACCGAGGACAGCTTTGAGGCACGGCATACCATGTCGGACTTGCAGATCGAATGGTTCAAGGCCGGCTCGGCACTCAATATGATCGCCGCACTGAACCAGTGAGGCGAATGCGGTTTATTTCCATATGGGAAAAAACGCTCATAGACAGGCAATAGACCCCGGTACAGGGGCTCGAACCTTCATCGTGCTAGCGCTCTTCGCTAGCGCGATGGCTTTTTTTGCAGCTGACGTTCAGCCTGCGGCTCCCGGCGCGGTCGATCAGCAACGCTTCATCATGCCGGTCCTCCCCGTCGGCCCCACCTTGCACGGTGACCTTTCCGATCCGCTCTGGAAGCACGGGGTTCATTTACCGGCGTTCGTGCTGTCAGACGGCAGTGACGGGGGCAGCGCTCCGGCGGTGCAGCCCGAGGCCTACGTACTCTGCGATGCGGAATTTATCTACGTCGCTTTCATCTGCCACGAACCGAGAATCGAGGACATCAGCATCAGCGAAGCCGGTCGCGACGGCCCCTTGTGGCGAGAAGATTGTGTCGAACTGTATCTCGATCCCACGCGCGGCAGGAGCTGGGGCTATCACTGGATCGTCAACAGCAAGGGGGTTATCTGGGATGGCTTGCATGCACCGGCGGGCCTGGACATGGACTTCGATGCCGACGCTCAGGCTGCGAGCAAAGTCTTTGAGAACCACTGGACCGCCGAGCTTAAAGTGCCTTTCCAAGACATTGGCGGCGCCCCTGTTGCGGGCGAGGTCTGGGGAATCAATCTTATCCGCTTGCGCCAAGCGGGAAAGCTGGAACCGTTCGCCTGGTCGCTGCAGGATGTCACTCACGCAGATCCCCAGGGATTTGGGGAAGCTGTATTTGATGCCCCGGCGGCTCCGGTGCGCGTCTCCGTTCTCTCCCGAGGTGGCGCCTGTGCGGACCTGAACGAAAAAGGCGCAAACCGGTTTGTAGTCCAGGTTAAAAACACTGGCAATGCAGCTGCGGAAATAACCTGCCACGTATCTGTCATCGAGGCACCTCCAGATCTGGCAACCAGGGTTGTCCCCGCCGGCCGGACCGAGACGATCAGCGTTGACTACGAACTGCCTGAACAGAGCGAATTGCTTTTGACTTATCGCGTGCAGGTTGACGGCCGCGATGCCTACCGCAGCGACTTCCTGGCGATCAGGCCGGCGCCGGAGAAGGAAGCCTTTCGCTCCTGGAAGATAGCCGACCCCCTTTACGAAGAACTTCTCAGCGATGAACCGCCGGGATTGCGGAGCCAGGGCTCGATCATGTGGCAACATATGCTGGACCTCGCGGAGAGTCGCCCGGCTGCAGTTCGTTTCGGCGCGCGTTATGTCGCTCAAGAGATGTTCCGCGACCACTCGTTGTCCAAATTCCGACTCATGGCTGGCGACTTCAAGCGCCGGCGTGGTAGCGATAAATGGCCGCTTTTGATTGTCCCGCACGCGCCGCTCAATGGCCCCGGCGCGCCCTGGGTGCTGGATCCACGCTCACTCGATAATTACAGCAAGTGGACCGCAGAAATCCTCGCACTGCCGGACACATCTCATATTTGGGCTCTTTTTGCCGGCGACGAGCAGGGCGACCATGCTGCTGCCGATGGTGCGACGCTGATGAAGCAACCCGGCGATTATGCCTACGTTCATGCGGCCGACAAGATGGTGAAAGCGGAGTTCGGCGGCAACAAATTCGGCATTCCCAAAGGCAATATGAGCTATGATCCGAATCCTTATAAGTGGATTGCCTTCTATCGCTGGATCAATCACCGGATGGTGCAGAGGCAGAAGCAACTCTATGAGATGGTCCAGGCCGGAGAGCCGCGGATTGTCGTGACTTCAGATAATCCCCCCGGTGGACTTTACGCCAACGAGTACAGCGAGCTGGCCCCCTATGCAGACATCTTCACCCATCAATTCGGTTATCCCGGAGGCGCCACCCGCTGGCGCGCGGGCGTCGGTTGTCTGAGTAAGATTTTCGCTGACCTCACCAACAAGGAATTCTGGCCCTGTATTCATATCGAAAATTTCAATTATCCAGACTCGACACCCGAGGAAACGGCCGAAGAACTCGGACAGATATTCCGCAATGGCGGTGCCGGCTTTCATCTGTTCCAGACCCATATCGGGGGCCACCCAAAATTAGTCAAGGATACACGCAGCACGTATTTCGGTTCGCCGGGGCGCTACCATACGATCCTGAACATCACCCGACTGACGCAGACCATGCCGAAGCTGAAGTTTCCGGATTACGACCGCACTGGAATCTTTTACAATGACGACACGCTCGCGACGCGGCCCCATGACGGCCCGCTGGATATGGTTGAAACCATCGAGACCTGCTACACCATGCTCGGCCCGGTGGCGCGTGCGTGGTTCAAGTTTTTCGATTGCCCCCAGGTCGTAAAGTGGCCGTCGTTGCGTGATCGTTTCGATGTCATTTACCTGCCGCTGGCGAAATATCAGCGCGTGGCGGTTGCTACCAAGCTGCGGGCTTTCGCGGCAGAGGGCGGTTCGTTGGTTTGCGGAGACCCACACGGGTTCGAGACCGATGTTCTCGGCAACGACATACGCGCACTCCGCAAGACGATATTCGGTATCGACGTCGGAGAGTCGCTGGCGGTCAAGCAACTACTTCCGAAAGACACGCGATGGGGTGAAACGCTGACACTCAAGGGGAAATCAGCATACCGGCTGACCCCAGGAGCGGGCGTCGAGGTGCTGGCCACCTATGAGGACGGTTCAGCCGCGATCACTTCCAAGAAGAACGGGAAGGGCCGGGCGATCTTTTTCGGTTTTAATCCCTATCTTCTGAAAGCAGTGCCGGATCCCCAGTGGCGCAACTTTTTTATCGCCTTCACCAAAAGCCTTGGTACGCCTGTCGACTTCGACATCTGGAGGTTTCGCTTTCCCGACAGTGTCGTGTGGAAAGAACCCGCGCTGTCCGGGGTCTGCGTCACCAACAATCGGGTGGTTTGGCGCGAGGAGAAAATGCGCTTTCAAAACAACCTGGACGTCAAAGGGGCCTACAGCTACTCCCCGCCACCCGATCGCTATGCTGACGTCATGACCGGCGGCGAGATCCCCTTCAGTGAAGGCCGCCTGACCGATCGCCCAAAGTCGATGCTGGCAAAAAAGACAGAAGCGAAACAGTACGTACCCTATGAATTGCCCGACAGCCATTGGATGGTTAGTTGGATCAGGCCAGATCCGGTGTCCGTGGTTTTTGACCTCCGGGAATCACGGTCATTGGCTCAGGTGGCCCTGTGGTTCCGCGACGCCATGCCGGCGATAACCGTAGATGGCAGTATCGATGGGAGACGGTGGGATCCTCTCGGCAAGGCGACTGGCATCAGCTTGTCATCTGCGACCGGCGAAGTGTACTCGCGCCCGCCGCACCACGAGGTCACAGATAGGCATGCCGGAGATGACGTATACGACATGATCATCCCGCTCAATGGGGACATCTCGTGCCGATTCGTGCGCGTAAACTTCGCGGAGCGAGAGAAAGATCAGAGACTGAGCCTTGTTGAAATGGAGATTTGGGCGGTGGAGTAGGGCGCAGCATGAGCTACGGAAGGTTCCGGCAGCCATCGTCCCCATTGATCCATGGCGACAAATGTCCCCAGCTGAATCACGAAGACCAGCGCCACCGGGATACATTAAGCGTCGCATAACCTATCTTATGTATAGTTACTGTATGCGCCAAGGCCCGTTGCGACGGGCGTTTGTTGGGGAGATTGCCAATAAACCCTGTCGCCAGCATGTGGATAACCTGTGCATAAGTGCGATAGACACTTGCCTTTGGCCAAATCAAGTCCTATCATACGGCCGCAACGGGCCAATACCTGAATGCATGCCCAGACGCCAGCACGATCACGCTCGAACGCCATCAAGCCATGAACATTCTCAACATTGGCCTGCACGGACTCGCCGGGCATCAGATAGTCGCCCACATCCCACAGCTGCAGCGGGCCAGGATCACTGATGTTGCCGGCGTCTCCAAGTCAGAATATGCTGTTCTTAAATCAGATTTCCCCGAGGTCTTTGCCAACACGACGTGGTATCCGGAGCTCAACACAATGCTCGACCAGGGCGCGGCCACGCTTATCAGTTTTTGCAGCAACCGCCGCGACGACCAATGCGCGGAAGCAATTTGTGCGCTTGAGGCTGGCCGGCATGTGCTGCTTGAGAAACCGATGGCTACTTCCCTTGAGGATCTCAACAGGCTTCACAAGGCCTGGAAACGATCCGGAACCGAGTTGCGGACGATGACCACGATGATCTATCATCCGTGCTTCTCCGGCATGAAGGCAATCGTCGAAAGCGGCGCTGTAGGGGAGGTTGTGCAGTGTTATGGCATGAAATCCTATCCGTTTTACGACTCCCGCCCACAGGATCGAGGCATCGACGGCGGCATCATTCAGGCAATGATTCACGCGGTCAGCTTCATCCGGTATGTAACTGATCTCGAGTTCACCGAAGTGTTTATGCAGGACACCGGCCAGGGCAATCCCCGGAGCGGCGATTTGCAGATGGCCGCCAATCTCACTGGCCGACTCAGTAACGGTGCCCTCACCTCCATTGTCTGCAATTACTGCAATCCGCCGGGCATCGGCTTCTGGGGCAACGAGCAATTGCGTGTGCATGGCACGGGCGGCATGATTGAATTGACCGACGGATTGACCCGCCGATCCTTGGTATGCGCCGATGCAGCGCCGGAAGCTTTTCCGGACATCGCACCGGAAACTTCGTATCCTCAGGATCTGATTAATTGTATTCTGGACGGCAGCGGGACCTTACTTACCGCCACGGACAGCTTTCGCAACACGGAAGTTGTGCTTTGCGCTGCCCAAAGTGCGATGATCGGACAGCCTGTCAATATCTCTGAGATCGTCAACGATTGTTAATAACCTGTGGATAACTTAGTGACAATCTGTGGACAAATCAGCGATATCGCTAAATTGTGGGCGGCAGGACTGCGAACTTCACGAATCTCTACATCTCTCACCTGGAGGAGGAATTTATATGAAGTGTTTCACCGTTGACGGCTCGGGGATCGATGGCCTTAAACTCAGCGACCGCCCTGCCCCACTGCCTGGGCGCGGTGAAGTCCTTGTCGATGTCCGTGCGGTTTCACTCAACTTCCGAGACCTCATGGTGGCCAAAGGCCAGTACGGCCCGATCGGTGAGGAGCCGATCATTGCCGCTTCCGACATGGCCGGTGTCGTAGCGGCGACCGGTGACGACGTGACGACGCTGTCGATCGGGGATCGTGTTGTGAATTCGCCGTTTCGCTTCTGGCCAGCCGGGCAACTGCAGTCGGAGTGGGCCCGGACATTCGTCGGCGGTGCGGGCGTCGACGGCGTGCTCGCGGAGCAAGTGGTCTATCCGGATCACGCGCTGCTGCCGGTACCGGAGTGCTATTCGTTTGCGGAGGCTTCGACATTCACAATCGCCGGATTGACTGCGTGGTCCGGGCTGATTACTCACGGCCGGGCGCGGACCGGCGAGTGGGCCTTGCTGCACGGCACCGGCGGCGTATCGATTTTTGCGGCTCAACTGGCACAGGCATTCGGCATTCATACCATTGTGACGACGGCCAATGCGGAGAAGGCGGCAATCGTCAAAGAGAACTACGGCGTCGCGCACACGGTCAATTATCAGGACGATGACTGGCCGGACCAGGTGAAGGCGCTTACAGACGGTGGCGTCAATGTGGTACTCGACGTTGCCGGCGGTCAAACCTTCGCCAATTCATTGGAAGCCTGTACCTCCAACGCCCGCATCGCATTGATTGGCGTGCTCGATGGCGTTAAGGCGACGATCGACACCGTCGGCATCATCATGCGGCGCCTGTCCGTCCACGGCATCATGATGGAGTCGATGCAGGAATTTCGCGATTTCATTCGCACCTGTGAAACCCTGGATCTGCGACCCTGCATCAACCGGACGTTCGGTTTCGACGAATCGCCGACGGCCTATCGTTATTTGGAATCTCAGAAACACATTGGTAAAGTCGTGATTGAACTGGACAAGTAACGCAAGAGGCAAAGCGATCACAGAACCCATAAATACTTTTAGCCACGATCCAACTTCATCACAACTCCCCTACCCTACCCTCCTATGCGATACCTTGTACTTCTAATGTGTCTGGCGGTCCTCAACGGCGCTTTGGCAGCCGATGCAACCATCCATTTGCAGGGCCAAACACATAGCGGCAACCCGACGATTTTCGTAACTCCGGTCGAGGGAGACCGGAAAATGACTGACCTGCTACGGTCGACCCTGACATACTCAGACTGGTTCCGGACACTGCGAAAAAAGGACGCAGCTGATTATGTGCTGACTTTTTCCGTTTCGGACGACGGCGGTTCGCATCACCTGCAGTTGACCGACAAGTCCGGGGCCGAAATTGTCTCTCTGGAGACGCCGATCTCCGCCGTCGGCGCGGCCGCACAGGTCTACGCCGAGATCGACAAGTTGCTCGAGGCGGTGTTCCATACTCCGGGCATTTGCCAGGCACGGTTGGCATACGTTAAGGAACTGGATGGCGTGAAAGAGATCTATACCGCCGATTTCAACGGAGCCAACCCGAAGCCACTGACCTCCAACGGCATCCTCTCGGTCGAACCGCAATGGGGCGGTGACCGGCGCTATTTGGTTCACACCCTATACCGGCGGTTCAACACAGAGATCGTCCTTGTCGATCTGGCAATGAACCGGTGGCGCCGATTGACCCAATCGAACGGGTTGAACTCAGGTGCTGCATTGTCCAACGGCGGTGATCGCGTCGCCATGACACTCAGCCAGGGCCGCAATGTAGACCTCTACGTCATGAACCTGCCCAAGGAGGAACCGCAACAACTGACCACGACCGTCGGACTGGAAGCATCGCCATGCTGGTCTCCGGACGATAGTGAACTCTGTTTTGTTTCGGATCGCCAGGGCAGCCCCCGGCTGTACCTTATGCCCGCCACGGGGGGTGATCCGCGACGTCTGATTGCAGACCCGAGCGAATGCGTGTCGCCCAGTTGGTCGGTTGCGTCAAATAAAATATGCTTCGCGATGCGGCAGGAGGGGCGCTATGTCATTGCCATGGTCGACATGTCCAACGGCACATTGCCGAAAGACAACTTCAAAGTAGTCGCTGCCAAGCCGGGCGACTGGGAATCGCCGTCATGGGCCCCGGACGGTCGTCACATCGTTTGCTCACGGACCATTGCCCGGCGGGGCAAAAGCCTGTACATGATCGACACGCTGTTCGGGACAGTCTTTCCGCTGCAAAACTTCACCGGCAACGATACTTCGCCCACTTACTCCCCCCTCCCATGATTCCAGCACCCTCCAAATCTTGCAAAGGGCTGGGG
Source organism: uncultured Lentisphaerales bacterium (assembly GCA_964460215.1). GTDB lineage: Bacteria > Verrucomicrobiota > Lentisphaeria > JABSQK01 > CAJWLW01 > CAJWLW01. Next base: position 8,967 of record CAYWQM010000075.1, on the reverse strand, counting down.
ATTTGTTACATTCAACGACCTAGAACAGGAGATGAGGACAATGGCTTCAAATACGATCATGGACGACTGTGAAGAAAAAATGATGGCCGCGATGGAGGCTCTTCAAGAGGCCTTTGCAGGCTTTCGCACAGGCAAGGCTTCCACTAGCCTGGTTGACAATATTTCGGTAGAGTGCTACGGCTCGGTGACTCGCATCAAGGAGGTTGCCGGCGTCACGACACCGGAACCGCGGCTGATCGTTATCCAGCCTTGGGACAAAAACGTAATTGGCGACATCGAAAAGGGGATCCAGTCGGCGAACATCGGCATCTCGCCGGTGAATGACGGCCGAGTCATCCGTCTGCCGATTCCGGAGCTCAGTGAAGAGCGGCGCCAGGATCTGGTCAAGCAGGTGAAGAAGCGGGCCGAGGAAAGCAAGGTGGAAATGCGCAACCATCGGCGTGATGCCAACGACATTGCCAAGAAATCCTCAGACCTTAGCGAGGACGGCCTGCACGATCTACTGGAGAATATCCAGAAACTCACGAACGACTATATCACTCAGATAGACGAAGAGAGCCAGATCAAGGAAAAAGACATCATGACGGTGTAAGGATTCCTTAGGCAGTGACAGCGGGCAATCCCGGATGCGTTGCTGCACGTGCCGTGGGATCGACAGGCAACGGTCGGGAAAAATACTTGCAAGCCAGCGCTGCTACAGCAGATGACCAAGCCGTTCCCGTTTCGTCTGCAGATAGAACTCGTTGTCCGCCTTTGCAGGTATGATGAGCGGAACGCGCTCGGTTATGTCCACCCCACAGTCGGTCAGGCCGGTCATCTTCTCCGGGTTATTCGTCAGCAGGCGAATGCTGTGCACTTGCAGGGCGGCAATGATTTCAGCCGCCGCCGTATATACCCGGGAATCAGGCGGAAAGCCGAGTCGTTCATTGGCATCAACAGTATCGAGCCCCCGGTCTTGCAGTCCGTAAGCTTGAATCTTGTTGATCAGTCCAATCCCGCGCCCTTCCTGTCGAAGGTAAATTACCAATCCGGTTCCTGCCTCGACGATCGAGTGCATCGCCTTGTCCAACTGGTCGCCGCAGTCGCAACGTGCTGAATGAAAGACATCCCCGGTAAGGCATTCGCTATGTACACGGGTCAGGACGTCCGGTGCGCCAGCGACGTTGCCATAGGATAGTGCAACGTGTTCGTTCTCGCACGCATCAACGAAGCAGTGCAAGTCGAAATCCTGCTCGGAGTAACGACTCGGCATCTTTACCTGCCCGGCAAATCGCAGGGATCCAGTAGAGAATAAGTTGTCCAACGACGCTGCCATAAAAGCAAAACGCTCCACGAAATTGAGGAATCTTCGGGAGCGTTGAGTCCACTGCAGCAATGCCGGCAGACCGGGATAACGACCAACAACGCTGTCGACGCATACAGGAATGCATCGACAACACGATATATTTCAGCTGGTCCAGTGTCTTCTCCCATCCAGACTGTCACTGTCGGCGATGGAATTTCACCATCTCAATCCTGCAACTGCAAGACTCACGGACTTTTACCGCCGATCGGGAATTTCACCCTGCCCCGAAGACACCAAGTTTGTATTTCAATTACTGTAAGATAAACCGAAAAGTCACCGCGTCAATGCTCCGGGCCGGCGAAATCGTCCGCCCCGCCTGGGGCCGACACTGCCCGTCTTCACAGCTGCGAGCTTGGGCGCAGGGCAAAGCCACCGTCGGCACCGACCAGTGAGCCGACGATATAACTCGACTCCTTACTACAGAGGAATTCGATTACTGCAGCAATTTCATCGGGCTCGGCGGAGCGCTTGATTGGAATGCACTTCTGCGAAATCTCCTGCTGCTCGGCTTCGGTCGTGAAGGCTCGTTCGCCGGGTGTTATGGTCCACCCGATATCAACCGCGTTGACGCGGATGCCGGCGTCGATCAGCGGCAGGGAGACACAACGCATGAGATGATTGAGCGCTGCTTTTGACACGTCGTAGGCAAAGGCATCTGGAAAGACAAAGCTTCCGTGTGGCGACGACGAGATAACGATTCGCCCATCGATGCCCGCTTCACTCATGACGCGACCGGCTTGCTGGATCAGGTTGAAGTTGCCCAGGACATTGACTTCCAGACTGCGCTGCAACAGTGAATGCCCAGTCTCGACGAATGGCACTTTGGTGCTGTGCGCGGCGTTGCATATGAGCATGTCCAGCGGACCGTTCGCATGGATTTTTTTTAACAACGCAGCCACTTGTTCCGGATCCCCGATATCAGCCTGCAACAGTTCAGCACTGTGTCCGAGCGCCTCCAATTCGGCCAGCGCTTCCTCCGCATCCGTCTGACTAGACGCATAATTGAGGTATACATGCGCACCTGCCCCGGCCAGTCGCAATGCTGTTGCCTTCCCGATTCCCTTGGTGCCGCCGGTAATCAACGCCCGCTGGCCACTGAATTTTTCGGTGTTGGACATCACGGTGTGCAATCCTTTGTTCACGCTCCGCTTTGCAGCGTCTTGGTGACTATTTCAAAAACATCCTTGGACAATTCCGGTCGGTCCAAAATGCGTTCGAGTTCCGTTTTCATCAAACCTTTGCGGCCAGCATCCAACCTTGAGTACTTTCGGTAGCATCCCGCCAGTGCCGCTGCCATACTGGGGTTAAAGCTGTCGATATCAATGATTTTCCCGGCCAGAAAATGGTAGCCTTCGCCGGTGACATGGTGGAATTGTGTCAGGTTCCGGCCGAAGGCGCCGAACAAAGCTCGGACCTTGTTCGGGTTGATCGGATCGAAGACATCATCATCTTCGAGGGCCTGCACAGCAGCGAGCGTATCGGGCAATGGCGCAGCAGCCTGGGTCGCCAGCCACTTGTTCATGACCAGTCCCTCCCTGTGCCAACGTGCACGGAATGCCTTGAGCACCATTGAGCGCTCGGCACAGGCGATCTGACTTAGCGCGCGTAGCGCGCCCAGCTCGTCGGTCATGTTGTCGGCGTGCTCGAACTGCACGGCTGCAGCTTCGAGGTGTCTCGGGGATTCAATAAGCGTGAGGTATGCCAGCAGTGTGTTCTTGAGGGCTCGCCGCCCCATTGCTTCCGGGGCGAGCGCGTAAGGGCCTTCGACGGCGTGCAGGGATTGATAAAATGCCGTCATCTTCGCTTCGTGTCGTTCGGCGATAGATAGATACAAGGCTTTCCGGGCAGCGTGGGCAGCCTCAAAATCACAGACGTCCATACGCTCGACGAGCGTTGTGACGCTCGGCAAAATCAACGCTTCGCCAACAAATGCCGGATCCCGCTTGCCATGTTCCAGCAGTCGCCCGAAAGCATCTGTAATATCTTCCGCTACTGCCGCTGATTGCAGTACGCCATTGGCGATCAGTTGCTCAAGTTCAACAATGGCCAGACGCTGGCCGGCCTCGTAGCGATTAAACGGATCACGGTCGTGTGCCAGCAAAAATCCCAGGTCATCGCGGCTGTAATCGAAGTCCACCTGTACGGGTGCCGAGAATTGACGGAACAGTGACGGCACCGGGCGCTCGGGAACGTTGTCAAAGGTGAATGATTGTTCGGCAGCCGTAATCTCGAGCATGTCCGATACCTTGGTTGTACCAGCAAGGGAGACCTTGAGATCACTACCGTCGGCGCCGAGCAGTCCAAACGCCATTGGCAAATGGAACGGCGCAGCCGGCTTATTGTCGGTGGGCGGGCAGCTTTGCCGCACCGTCAGGCAGCAACTTTGTGTTTCGGCGTTCCAGCCCATGTCAACTTCACAGGTCGGCGTACCGCCCTGATGATACCAGCGCTGAAACAGCGACAGGTCGACACCGGACGCATCGGCCATCGCGGCGATGAAATCTTCAGTAGTTACAGCCTGGCCGTCGTGTCTTTCAAAATAGAGATCCATCCCGCGTCGGAAGGCATTATCGCCGATCAACGTATGGATCATGCGGATAACTTCCGCGCCTTTGTTATAAACGGTGGCGGTATAGAAGTTGTTAATCTCGATATAGGACGACGGCTTGATCGGGTGCGAAGTCGGACCGCTGTCTTCCGCGAACTGGGCTTCACGCAGAATACGGACGTCGCCGATTCTCTTAACGGCGCGTGACGACATGTCCGAGGAGAATTCCTGGTCGCGAAAAACGGTGAGGCCTTCCTTGAGGGTCAACTGAAACCAGTCCCGGCAGGTGACGCGGTTACCGGTCCAGTTGTGGAAGTATTCGTGTGCAATGACCCGTTCGACACCCTGATAATCGGCATCGGTTGCCGTCTTCGGATCCGCCAAAACATATTGCGAGTTAAAAATATTGAGCCCCTTGTTCTCCATGGCTCCGGCATTGAAGGTGTCGACTGCAACGACCATGTATATGTCCAGATCGTATTCCAGCCCGAACCGCTGTTCGTCCCAGGTCATCGCGCTTTTAAGTGAGTCAATGGCATGGCCACAACGGGACTCGTTGCCCTTGTCGACAAAAAAACGAATGGCGATCTCGCGACCGGACATCGTGGTAAAAGCATCTTCGACAAGCCCCAGGTCGCCGGCCACCAGCGCAAACAGGTAACAGGGTTTGGCGAATGGGTCGTGCCTCTTCACCATGTGGCGGCCGTTATCCAGCTGCCGCCTTTCCACTTCGTTGCCGTTCGCCAGCAGGATCGGATATTGTTCAAGGTCCGCTTCGATGGATGTCGTATAAACGCTCATCACATCTGAACGATCAGGGAAATAGGTTATGTGCCGAAAGCCTTCAGGTTCATTCTGGGTGCACAGTATGTTGCCGGACTGGTACAAGCCTTCAAGTGCAGTGTTTTCGTGTGGCTTGATTGCGGTCTCGATCTCGAGCCTGAACTGGCGCGGAACATTTGAGATCACCAATCGGTCTTGACTTAGCAGGTAGTCGTCGGTCCCCAGTGCGACGTCATTGAGATGCAGGGAGACCAGGTGAAGATCTTCGCCGTCGAGCTCGAGCGGACGCGCCGCTTCGCCCTCTGGGTAGTTGGCGGTTACGGTGAGGGTCGAGCGCACACGGGTGGCGTCGGAGTGGATGGTAAAATCCAGCTCGATTCGTGGCACGAGATAATCCGGCGGGCGATAATCTTTGAGATGGATCGATTGCGGCGGGGCGTGCTTCATGCTTCCCTGTGTTTTTTCTGTAGTACCTGAACAGAACCCTCGATGCACGGCTTTTACGATACGGCGTCACTCTGACAAAAAAAGCGCCCACAACCCCAAATCCCGTAGCTGGAAACGGATTCGGAATTGTGAGCACGGTGTCCCTTGCCGACAATGAAGCATCAATTGCCAACAACAATGCGACTAAGCCGATCGATAGCCGCCGCCCGACTGGTCAAAGATACGTCGGACTTCGACGACTTTGCCAAGGATCCGGACATCCTCCCCATCCGGCACGATCGGCTCGAACGCCGGATTCTCGGCATGCAGTTCAACGCGGTCATTGTTGTGCCGCAAAGTCTTCACAGTGGCTTCGCCATCGACCAATGCGACCACAATGTTGCCGCTGCTGGCACTGTCTTGTTGATGGACAACCACCAGGTCTCCTGGCAGAATGCCCACGCCGATCATACTCATGCCTTTGACCCGCAACGCAAAGCACTGATCTGCGTCCCTTGAACAGACTGGCAAATACCCATCGAGATCCTGCACCGCGGTAGTCAGGGCTCCCGCTTGCACTTGGCCAAGGACCGGCACCATGGTCGCTTGCGCAGCCTCGTTGGGAAGACGATAGCTGCGGGCCTTGCCGGATTGTTTGGTTAGGCGATTTTCATTGACCAACGCCTCGAGGTGCTCACGGGCAGTTTGAATCGATTGAAAGCCGCAGGCTTCTTGGACTTCACGGATCGTTGGTGGCTCTCCCGCCTGCAACCGGGCCTGCACAAAGCGGAATACCCGTTCCCGTGAATGGCCTGTCGGTCCCCGTTTCATCTGTCCTCCGCTGGTGATTAAATGTGATGAGACTGCACAATACTGCACAAATGTATGGAATCAATGCGAAAAGGGTAATTTCTTTTGATTTATGGGGTGCGCTGAGCAACCTCGCGGATTGGCTCCAGCTTTAGCTTCGCTGTGCCACTACTGGGCCTGTAGAACGTTACTCGCGCGAGCGTCGGCGGGAGTGCACCTTCATTGACACCAGGACCCCCAACAAGAAGCCGATGGCCGTCGTCGTGCCCAACAGCACCGCGCGCGGCATCGTGACCGTGGCCAGCAAAAAACGGGTTTCCACTTCTTCGGTATTCTGTCGCACGACGATGACCACGATAATCGCCAGCACGAGGATGGCGATCGGCTTGAAGTACTTCAGAGGATTGCTCGTTTGCCTGACTGGGGCTTCCTGTTGTTCGCCCTGTTCGCTCTGTTCGTTATCTTCCAATGACAGTCTCCTATTGAAACTTTATTTCGGCATTACACTGAGGTAACAATATCTCCATCGAACCTGGTTATCTCACAAATCTCCACATGTCGTCTATTCAATGCCAGGTGTATAGACGTATATCTTCAGTATGCAGATGCACAAGCGCGCTGGGACTTCACATCAGTGCTGCCGACAGCCACAGCCAGACCCGCCCTTCATGGCATCTGTGCCTGGCCCGATCCATCGATTGCTCCGATCGCCGTGTGCAAAACAGCACCGAGCACTTTGGCACCGGCGTTCATCGGTGAATCGGTACTGATATCCACAATCTCCATAGGCGGCAGGTCAACGGTGACTTTTCTGCCAAGCAGGATTTTGGCACTCAAGGCGATCTTGCCGTTTTGCAGGACGACGGATTTAATTTTTGTATTTTTGCTGAATCCCTGCGCCCTGTCTTCCGACTTCGAATAAAAGTTTTCGATGTTCTTCTGGATCGTCGTCAAGTTGCTGTTGCCAATGCCCACTTCATAGATCAGTTCCGGACTGTCGATATAGATCTCCTCGATCGCTATTGTTCCGGCCTTCAGGCTGGCGACGTCAATTTTGAAGCGCACCTCCGGCAATGCCAGGGCGTGATCGGTCTTGTATCCTGGAGGATTGTCGATAATCATTTTTTTTATTGTGCCGCTGCCGGTGAGAGGCCAAACCTCGACAGATTCCACGCTGATCGGTGTTTGCGTTATGTCCGACCCGAACTTTTCAATCCCGGACTTGAGAACCGCCCCCAGAGACAAATACAACCACACCAAGCCGCCGGCAGCCAATAGCGCCAACACCATGAGAACGATGATGATACGTTTCAGTTTTTTCATGACTTCGTTGGCCGGGATATGGCAGATGATTCAAGTAAAAACAGCAGATTTCCCGACGCGCCCCAGGCGAACTTGTTGCTTGTTGCGGTCAATCAATCTCTGCGCTCTCGTACTTCTCCAGCGCCTGGCGGGCAGCGGTATATGACGGGTCGAGTTCGAGAGCCCGTCGATAGGCGACAATGGCTTCATCACTATCCCGACAGTCACCGAGAGCTTTCCAGGCACGGGAATTGCCGGCGTCCAGATTGATCGCATGCAACAGTTCT
>CAYWQM010000075.1:0-1366 GCA_964460215.1 uncultured Lentisphaerales bacterium | reverse complement strand
TCGGCGAAACGTGACCGCCGGCCAGTCGCGCCAGCCAGCCCAACCCGACCCACGGCACGCACAATAGCCGAAACCGCATACTGTGCGTCGCGTTCATGTCCGGTTCGTCGGGCATCACGAGGCTTATCCCGACGATTGCCAACGCCAGCAGATAAACCTCGATTCTGCCGAGGATCTGCTGCCGCGTCAAATGCCCGTGACGCCACCAGTCAAAGATCAACAGCAGCACTGGCAGCACGACCATCGAGGGCTTGGCCAGCATGGCGAGCGCTGCAGTTGCGAACACTGCGATTCGCCGCCATGCAGCTTTGTCACAATCGACAGCCGGCCCCAGGTGCAGCAGAATCGCAGACAATCCGAACAGTGCCGACAATAGGTCTTTACGGCCCACAGCCCACGAGACAGGCTCCACCTGTAGCGGATGCAAGGCAAAGATCAGTGTGGCTACGACGGTCCCCGCAACCGCCAGTCCGAGACGACGGCAAAGTAGCAGAACCAAAGCTGTATTGGCGGTGTGCAGCAGTACATTGACAGCGTGGACACCGGCAGCGCTGCGTTGAAATAACAGCTCGTCCCCGAGATGGCTGCAGTAGGTAATTGGGATGTAGAGCATCTCATGGGATACCCCACCGGGCGTCCAGAGGGCCAGAAAATTCTCAAGCGACCAGGTCAGGCGGGGGTTGTTGACGATGGCCTGTAGGTCGTCCCAGTTGGTGAACGGATATCCAATTGTCCGCCCGAACATGAGCAGCGGAGCTGCTATGAGAAGGAGCGCCAACCAGGGTCGCAGAGAATCGTGGGTGTCAGTAGACTCTGTCATGCCGCCTTTCAACCCCTGTGTGCGATTGCTCAAGTGCCAATGGAAGTTTTCTTTCAATCACCCGATACAGTACCACAAATGACATTGGTATAGTAGAATAACCTCATGAAAACCCTTGTCCTCAATCCGACTGCCGGCATTGCCGGCGACATGCTTGCTGCGGCCCTGCTCGATGCCGGAGGCGACACCCCCGAGTTCCATGAGCAACTCGCGCGGGTTGAGTTGCCGTGTGAAAGCTGGAAAGTCAGCGTCGAGGAAACCGTTCGCCACGGCATCCGTGCGAAGCAATTCCAAGTTACCGTCAACGGCGATGCCATGCGGCCGGAGACGGACCACCATCATCATAGCGACGGCCAGCATCATGGGCGGCACCTCGGGGAGATTCTCGACATCATCAATGCGGCGCCGATTGCAGAGTCTGCAAAAAAACGTGCCTGCGGGGCCTTCAATCGCCTGGCTGCAGCTGAAGGCGCAGTACACAACTGTGCACCGGCCGACGTACACTTCCACGAGGTCGGTGCGGTCGATGCGATCGTAGATATCGTT
>CAYWQM010000074.1:0-22252 GCA_964460215.1 uncultured Lentisphaerales bacterium | reverse complement strand
GCGGCGATTACGACTACGACAGCGACCTCGACTTCTTCCTCGCAACCTGCTACAGCGACACATCGGTTTTGTATCGAAACGACGGCAATTGGAAGTTCACCGATGTAACCACAGCATCAGGCTTCGACAAACCCGCAGATATCGATCTCAATCATACGCACCAGGCAACCTGGAGCGACTACGACAACGACGGCGACCTCGACCTGCTGACCTCCGGCAAACTGTTTCGCAACGCGGGCAATAATAACCGATGGCTCAAGGTCAGGCTGATCGGTGCACACGGCGTCAATCGAGCCGCGATCGGGGCCCAGGTACGCTTGAGACTCAATGGAAAAACCCTCAGCCGACAGGTCGAAGGTTCTACGGGTGATGCGAACCAGAACGACATGACCCTGCACTTCGGGCTCGGTGCACACGAAGGACCCGTCGTCCTCGATATCACCTGGCCGAACGGCGCCAGACAGGAAGTGCAAACCGAGACAAACCGCATAGTCACCGTCCACAGCATCGCCGCTCCGAAGGTGACAAAAACACCGGCACCCACGCCGGAACCGGGGCTTGTCGGACACTGGAAACTCGACAGTGCCGACGGCCTGCTCGTGAAAGACAGCAGTGGCAACAAACGGCACGGACACATCCTCAATGGCGGACGATCGACCAAACGGGTTGCCGGTGTCAGCGGGGCGGCAATTAAATTCGAAGGGTTACCGCCGGAGCAACGCGATGCGGCAGGATGTGTGGTAGTGCCGGGACTCGCCAAGTACGATTTTACGAAAGGACTGACCATTCAGATGTGGGTAAAATTCGCCCAGTGCGGGGCGGACCAGTATTTCGAACTTGCGAATACCGCAGAAGGTGAGCGCGGTCCGGGTTGGCGATTCGGGTGCTACCCCACGACCCGGTTCATGCTTTTTTCCGGGGCAGGCTACAACACGGACCAGGAAGGCGAAATCCAGGCCGGCAAACAGTTCGAACCCGACGTCTGGTATCATCTCGCCGGCACCTACGACGGCTCGGTGTACCGCGCTTATCTCGACGGCAAAGAACTCGCCGTCAGTAAGCCGGGCCAGTTCATGAGTAACGGCCGTGATTCCATGTATCTCGGTTCGTTCGGCGGCGACGTCTACAGCATGGACGGCATCATGGACGAGGTAAAACTGTACAGCCGCGCCCGCGACGCTGAGGAAATCCGCCAAGACGCCGTTGTACAACCGGCATCCGCTAAACAGTTCACCATGCCAGTGGTCAAATCCGGTCGCGCGATGTTCGACAACCTTGCCAGCCCGGCCTGGGAACAGACCGCACCGATCGATGATTTTGTGACGATGGACGGCAGCAAGGCGGACGTACCCACCGGGGTCCGTGTTGTCCGCGATGAAGATTCGCTGTACGTCCGTTTCGTCTGTCATGAACCGCTGATTCAAAAACTGGTCGTCACCGACGCCGAACGGGACGGGGCGTTGTGGACCGAGGACTGTGCCGAGCTTTTCATCGATCCGCCAAACGGCAAAGCCTGGTTCTATCACTGGGTTGTCAACGCCAAGGGACAGATCTGGGACGGCTTGCATTCGCCCGCCGGGGTCGACGCCGGCTATGATTCGAAAGCCGTCGCAAAATGCATCGTGCTGGACGATCGCTGGGTCTGCGCACTCGCCATTCCACTCAACGCCATCGGCGGACCGCAGCCGGGTGATGTCCTGGGCCTGAACTTCGCCCGCGAGCGACGTGCCGGTGGCGACCTGCAACTCAGCGCCTGGTCAATAAACGACCAGGGCTTTCACGACCCGTTGCTGTACGGCAATGCACACTTCGCATCGCAGTGGCTGCGCATTGACTCGCGCGGCGGCGTCTGTGCCGACGTCAACGATAAGGGGTTGAATGCCTTTTCGCTTTCGCTGACCGCGGCTCGGGATCGACCGACGAAACTACAGGCCGAGGTGCGCATCGACAGTGCCTTTGTCGCCGGCAAGGAGGTTGAGGTTGCAGCCGGCGAAACACGAAAACTGGGGTTGCCTTACACGGTCCCCACCGAGGGGCAGCCGACGGTCGAATTCAAAGTCGCGATCGACGGTGTTGTGTCCTACCAAAGCCGGCTGCAGGCAGTCAAGCCGATTCCGAAAAAAGCCAAGTTCCGTTCCTGGATCGTCCCCGACCCGTTGTATGAAGAGCTGCTCACCGATGAGCCGCCCGGTCTGCGCAGCCAGGGCTCGCTGGTTTGGGCACACCTCCTGGATCTACCAATGGGACGCCCCACCGCCGTGCGCTTCGCCACCCGTTACGTCAGCGACGAGATGCACCGAGATCACAGTCTCAGCGGGTTCCAGCTGGTCTCCAGTGAACCGGGTCGCGCCGACGATCCCGAGGCGGTCAAACGCTGGAACCTTACCGATGTCCCGGAAGGCCGGCTCCCGCGACCGCCGCCCGGTGAACCCTGGCCGTGGCCGCTCGACCCGGACGCCCTCGACTTTTACTTCACGAGTATCGAGTCCTACCTCGTCAGCGATGCCGCCGACAAAATGTGGGGCATCTACTCGGGTGACGAGCATGATGACGGGTGCGTCCATAACGCCGCCAGGCTGATGCGGAATCCGGCGGGATACGCCTACATCCACGAAGCGGACAACCTGGTGCGGGAAACCTATGGCGGCGGCAAGTGGGGATTGCCGAAGGGCAATCGAAATCACGATCCCAACCCGTACAAATGGATCGCCCTGTATCGCTGGACCAACGCCGGACTGCGCGACCGGCAACGCCGCCTGTATGAGCTCATACAGGAAAAAGCACCACACCTGGTCGTGGTTTCGGTCGACCCCTCCGGCGGCCTGTATCCTTCCGAATACAGCCTGATCGCCCCGTACGCCGACGTCTTTACACACCAGGTCGGCTACCCCAAGGGCTCCCACCGCTGGCGTGCCGGGGTCGGCTGTTTGAGCAAAATCATGGTCGACCTCACCGGCAAAGAGTTCTGGCCATGCGCCCACATCGAGCACTACAACTATCCCGATGCCAAGCCCGCTGAGGTCCTTGAAGAGTTCAGCCAGGTCTTCCGTAACGGCGGCACCGGCCTGCACCTGTTCCTTCCGGACATCAGCGGCGGCGCCAAACTCGTCGGAGACACGCGCACAACCTGGTTCGGCTCACCGCGCCGCTACCACACGATCATGGCGGCCACCCGATTCATCCGGACGATGCCGAAACTGAAACTGCCCGACTACGAACGCACCGCCATCCTCTACAATGACGACACCCTCGGGGCACGGCCGCACGATGGCCCGATGACCACGCCCGAGACAATCCAGGCCTGCTACACAATGCTGGGGCCGGTGGCCCGATCATGGTTCAAATTCATCGATTGTCCGCAGGTGCTTTCAATTCCTTCGCTGAACGACCGCTTCGACACCATCTATCTGCCGGTCGCACGATATCAGCGACCGGAGATCGTCGAACGGCTTAGAAACTTTGTCGAGGCCGGCGGCACGCTTATCTGCGGCGACCCCGCCGTCTTCGAAACGGATCACCTGGGAAACCCGACAACAGCAGCACGCAAGGAGATTTTCGGGGTAACCGTCGGAGACCAGTTTGAAGGCGCCGAGCTGATGACATTGGATCGGGCTTCCAACGCGACACTGCCCCTCGACGGCACCGCTTTTCGCCTAACACCGGACGCGGGCACAGAGGTCATGATCACCTACAGCGACGGTTCGCCAGCAGTCACCTCGCACGCGGTTGGCAAGGGACGCGCCATCTTTTTCGGTGCCAATCCCTTTGTCACAGAACATGTGCCGAACGAGGGTTGGCGCGATTTCTTCACCGCCTGGGTCAAGACCATGGGAGCGCCGACAGGGCTGGACATATGGCGGTTCAAGCTGCCCGATCACCTGATCTGGCAGGAACCCAAGCAGCCGGGCGTATGCCTGACCAACAACCGGGTACTCTGGCAGGAAGAGCAGCCGTCGTATCCGCAGAACTTCGACGTTCACGGCACCTACACCTGCAGTGTAGCGCCGGATGCCATGCCGGACACCAGCAACGCCGAAGTCCCATTCGCAGACGGGCGGCTTACCGACCGGAGAAAATCAATATTCGCCGAGAAACAGGCGCCGAGGAGCTATGAAGATTATGCCGAACCGGACAGCACCTGGATGGTCAGCTGGGCAACGACAGAGCCCGTGTCGATCACCTTCGACCTGCAAGCAGGTAGAAACCTGCGGGAACTCAAGCTGTGGTTTCGCGACACCCTGCCGGCGCTCACCGTAGAGGGCAGCACCGATGGCAGGCAGTGGCGCAAGTTAGGCCGTGCCGAAGGTATCACTGCCGGTGTGGACATCCATGACCTCGTCGTCGACCTCCCCGGCAAGCAGGCCGACCGCTACCTGCGGGCCAACTTCGCAGCACGCCAACCCGGCGAGAAGTTGAGCCTGATCGAAGCGGAAGTGTGGGCCGAGTAAGACAAAAAAACAACGACGCCCCGAACCGCAAACCCCAGCTCGACTCGCCGGTGACTCAACTTCAGCCGGCTCACTCAAACGGACTGCGCCGCAATCCGTGTCCGTTCACGTCCTCACCGCGAACCAGGAAAAACTCCCGCCGATACGGTGTGCCATCCTTGAAGCTGGTGTAGTCCTTGTCCCCGAGCACGGCATCGGCGGCAATGTAACGCAGACCAATATTGCGACGCCAGCGATCCGACAGGTTCGGCGATGAGCCGTGGGGCAGCATGACATTGTGAGTGGCCATTTGCCCGGCCTTCAGCGTGTAGCTCACCTTCAACTCTTCAATGTTCTCCGGCAAAGCCGACGGCTCGATTTCTTCATTGAACAGATCGTTATCCTCGTTCTTCCCGCGCGGCAGAACACCCTTCATGTGCCACTCCGGCAACACCGACATCGTGCCGTTTTCCTCGTCCACGTCGTCCAGTGCGATCCAGACGCCACCAGCGTGGTTGCCCGAGACATTCCAATACGGCGCATCCTGGTGCCACTTGATCTCCATGCCCGTATGCGGTGGTTTCGACACGCCGCCGCCGGACCAGAACAGAATGTTGGGGCCGATCTGACGCTCGATCATGTCCAGTAATTTGGGCTCGTTCACAAAATCCCAGAACCACTGTTCCCCCAGTTGATGGGGATTGAGCCACATTTGCCGATCGGCATCGGGAATGCAGTCGGCAGTCTCCCCGACGATCCGCGTGGCATGACCCAACAGCTCCTGTATCGCCGTATCGGTCAGGAAATGATCGAAAATGACGTAGCCCAGCTTCTCGAATTGAGCATGTGCCGCGTCATCATAGCAGAATGATTCGTGAATCATCGTCTTGCTGGTTTCACCAACTGTCATCGTCGTCTCCGTGATAATCGCATGTTACAGGAACCTCAGAAACGTACACGCTTCTTCAGTCCGAACCAATTGCGTTGCTGCGCCGGCAGCGCATCAACTGCAAAGCCCAGGTCTTTTTTCCGGACTTTCCCGTCCGACAGCCGGTAGCGCCCACCGCGACGGGTTCGAAAAGTCAAAAGTTCGCCAGTCAAAGAACGGCTCTTGCCCCTATCCAGGTCAGCAAGGGTGACGTCGCCGTCGAAAGGATTGCGAACTCTGCAGATGCCGCCCGCTTCGCTGACGATCTCGACAAACAACACCCGATAGTCAACCAGGCGCGCCGAGACAATGAAGGCGCCTTCGGCGCGCAGATTCGAGAACTGCACCGTACCCCAGGTCGGGGGGATGGTGGGGAAGACACGGATCAGGTCGTGATGGCTTTGCAACAGCATCTCCAACACCGCAGCAGCAGCAGCAAACCCGGTTTCGAGCGTCATCGCAACGCCGCGCGGAGGACCCAGCCCAATATTCTGATAGTCGGTGTTGGTATTGAACGAATTCGGCATGACGAAGCCATCGAGATAGGCTTGCAGAAAGCGATGCGCCATCCTGGCATTGCCGGCGCGACCGGCAATCATCGCAGCCCAGGGAAACGAGAACGCCCCCCACTCGCCCGGCCCCTTGAACACCAGGTCATCCAGGCAGCCTTCGACCAGACGGCGCTCCGCCGCCGACCGATCCGGGTCGATCACGCCCAGTGGGTAAATGCCGATGAGATGACTGTGATGCCGATGCGTGTGCGGCAACGGCAAGCCCGGACGGATCGCCAGGCAAGGGCGCTGCCGCCAGTCCGGCTCCGGCTCATGCACCGAGAGCGCCTGCACTTCGTATTCATGCAGCCCGGTCGGTACGATGGCGTAAGACGTCAGGTTACGCAGCACCTCCGCCCAGTGCGCCCGCTCGGGTTCGCGCAGCTTGAGCTCCTGCCGCGCCTCGAGCAGCGACTCGAGCAGGAAGCGCAGAAGCGCCAGGTCGTAATTGTTGTCATCACCCAGGCTGCTCGGTCGACCGCAATAGAATTCCGGACTGTCGGTAAAAGGAATGTGGTATTTGCCGTCGGAACGTTTCTCGATGATATGCAGATACGCCTGTACCATGTCCTTCATGAACGGATAAGCACGTTCGCGCAGGAACCTGCGGTCCCGGGAATACCGCCAGTGCAACCAGAAATGGTGCGCCGTCCACGCACCGGCACCGGGCGAGTGTTCGTCCGTGAAAAAACCCGGAAACGGCTCGCCGCCGGGGCCGTGTTCCCCAGATATGATCGCGATTTCCTTGCCGTAAAAATAGGTGCCCAGCTGCCGATGCAGCGGCAGGTTTCGCCAGTACATCTCATACAGTGGCTCGGCACTCTCGAGATGGTTCGAGGTGTAGACCGGCCAATAGCTCTGCTGCGTGTTCATGTCGGTAGTGTAGGAACCACGCCACGGCGGCCAGGCGCCATCGGTGGTCCACAGGCCTTGCAGAGTCACCGGAATATGCCCGGGACCGGGACGCGACGAACAGTAGTGCTTGTACATCTCCAGGTAGTAGAGGTTTTCGAGATGGCTCTCAGGCAAGCTGATCGCTGAACGTGACCAGAACCGGTGCCAGTCCGCCTCATGCTCGCGACGCTTTTTTTCGACGCCACGTTGTCGACTCTCGGCAAGGAACTGCAAGGCTTCCTCGGTGGTAGCCGCAACGTCAGTGCCGGTGACGATCGTCAGTGACACCCTCAAACGACCGGCGCTGCGGCGTTCCTCGGCAACGATGCTGTACGCTTTGCCAACGGAATAGCGCCGGGTCAAAACCTGCCGCCCCTCGGTCCGGGAAATTTTCGGTGCCGGGTATTTCCACGAGCGAAAATGCTTGCGGCTGATCGCGTCGGTCGCTGCCGGCCGCAGCCTGACCTCCGGCAGCGGTACGCGAGGATCGCAGCGAATATCGATCTGCAGCATATCGCTCGTGGAATCGACGATGCATGAAAACGTCGCCTTGCCAGCGCCAAACTTCAGAGTACCCGAGGCTCGTGCGCGCAGGAGATCGAGACGAGCGTCGTACGCTTTCGTCGACTGCGGCCACTGCAGTTCGAGTCGACCGAGCGACAAGCGTGACGGATGCGGCGGTGGCTCATCAGTAAAACGCTGGTTCCGGCGGCGCAGCGCGATCGCTTCCATTTCCTCGATACGCCCCGCCTCGAAAAGACGGCGAAGGTTGCGATAATTGAACTCCGGATCATCACCCGGCCATGGTGTGCGGGTCTCCCATACACCATAGTGATCCAGCGTCAGGCACAGTGGCTGGCCATCGCCCCAGATCAGTGCGCCCATGCTGCCATTGGCAAGCGGCAGGCCGTCCGTCCACTCGACCGGGGCGCGTTCGTAAGTCAAATCATGCCGGCGCAACAAGCGCTTGAGCAGGTCTGGCGGGATGGCAGTCATAAAATTCGAACGGTGTTTGGTGATTTGACGTCTTTCACTATGGATTCATCCTTGAGCCGCATAATCTACCTGTCGTTCAGAAACAAGGTCATTCCAAAAGGCATCATCCGATTAAAGGCTCGATTAAAACGGTGAATATAAATTAACTGACGCAGAAGTCCCCTCTACTTCATAAACTCGAAGGCATAGAGGTTGGCGCTCTCGAGGATGAAGACAAATGAAATAGAGCAGCCTGCCAACTCAGCCAGACGCTTGCCGCCGCGCCACTTCACCTCCCGGCATTCACCCTTGGTGTCGCCGGTGAACGGCTCACAATCGTCGCGCGTAAAACCCGCGGTCGGCACACCCGCTTCGTCCAGGACTTCAACGCGGAGGCTGCCGGAAAAAAAACGTGGATCCATACTCATGCGACGCCGTGTATCGGCGTTGACAGCCAGCTCACCCCCCGACCAGGTAAACACACGGGTGCGAATCCAGCCGCCCTGCTCGGTCGCCATCAGCGAAGCAAATCCGTCGATACGGCTGGTGGCAACGCCGATCGCCCGGAGATTGAGCGGCGGCGACTCATCGTGGCAACCTGTACGCCCGGACAGGAACCACCAGAGCACACCATCCCGGGCAATCGGCGGATTCGACGATGTGCAGATCCAGTCGCTGTACCATGACCCCGGTGGCCCAAGCTCCAGAAAAGTGGTGCGCGGCTGGATTCGCTGCCATTGCTGACCGTCATGACTGACGACCAGCTCGCAGTCGACCACATCCGGCGCCACGTGCATGCGCTCCCAGACTCCAAGGTACACGGACGCCCAGTGGAAGCCGGTCATGCTGTAGCATTCCATGTGCGGCGGATCATCCAGTGCGGACTTGAACACCAGCTCCGGCGCCGACCAGGTCTTGATATCCCGGCTGGTCATCCGGTAAACGGCGCGTTCGGCATAGGTGTCAAACATTTCCGGCGCCCGGCACAGGATAACAAACTCGCCATTGTCCGGGAAGGTCATCACTTGCTGCCGATCACTGAACCCGTTGCCAATCGGCTCGGGCTGCATCTCCCATGTCAGGCCGTCGGACGAAACCGCTCCCCATAACTCTTCCTTACCATCTGTCAACAGATGGCACACCAGCTTGTATGGAGCTGTGCTGTCGTCGGAGTCAATGATGATGTTGGCGCTGTCCATCCTGCCAGGCGGATCAAAGACGATGTTGTTCGCCGTGCTGTCGCCGAATTCACAGAGACCGAGATCCGGCTTCTGCCAATCCACTCCGTTGCTGCTGGTGGCGTAGCACAGGCGTGGATGATCGTCGGCGTCAATGGCCAGGTACCACATTCGCAAGGTGCCGTCGGAGGCCTCGCGATGCACCGTACCGTACAGGAGAACACCAAGTGCCTCCCAGGGACGGTCTACGATCAGCACCGGCTGCGGATGGATCCGCGGCGGGTGGATGCGCCGCCGGATGCAGGCGGTCTCGGCGATCCAACGATCGTCGACGGCAAGGAACTTTATCGGTTGATCAGTAGCGGTCAATTCAACCTCTTGAGCGTGCGGTTCCTATGATCTGTCTTGAGGGACACACTGAAATCGCTCGGCAATCGCTGTGCCACGGTTCTCCTACGATATGCCGGATCACCGAAAAAGCCATGAAACAACAGCCCCCATCGCGTCCAATTGCTCCCGGTGCCTCGTTACCGCCGGCGGCAAGGCAGAATACCTGAAATGAAGGCGAGACTCGAATACGTGCCAGCATCAGTGCACCAATCGCTTCAACTGGAAACACCTGTGCGACGGCTCCACAACTGGGCTGCACCCGATTTGTGTATAGCCGAGGGCATACCCTGAAAGATTCAATAAAGCAGCGCGGGATCGCCTCCAGCGGTCTATAGTAGCGCCGCATCCACTACGGCAATTGCATCCACAAAAACGAGAATTCGTGAAAATACAGACCGTAATCGCAATCGTCCTGTCCGCCGCACTATCCGGGTCTGTCGGTGCGCAGGTTGTCACATTCGAACTGGCGACGGATGCAACGGGTCTCACCGGTATCGACAACGGGCAGGCTGCCTGGATCGACTACAACGACGACGGCTGGACGGATCTGCAGACCGCCGAGGCAATCTGGGGCAATGACAACGGCAAGACATTTGTAAAGGACGGACCGGGCGGGCGGCATAATACCTGGGCTGATTTCAACAACGACGGATTTGTCGATTTTTTCAGCGCCGGCAGCGGCATCATCAGTATCCAGAATGCCGATGGCACGTACACGGCCACCAAGCTGTCGAATCGGATGAACAAGGTAAGCGATGGCGCCACCTGCGTGGACTTCGACGGCAACGGCCTGGTGGATATTTATTGGGGCGGCTACGAATTCAACGGAAACAATCAGCCGGATTCACTCTACCTAAACCTCGACAACGGCAGCCGAATCGTCAAAGTCTGGCACACGAAGGGCCCTTCGCAGGCAGCGCGCGGAATCACTACCTGCGATTTCGATAACGACGGCGACACGGATATCTACATAAACCAATATCGACTGCGGCCGAACGCGCTGCTGGTCAATGGCGGGGTCGGCCAGAAAGGCTCTGAGCGGACCGGTCAGTTCGGCGACGGTGCAGCCAAGCATGGTGTCACCGGCGGCAACGGTAACGGTATCGGTTCAGCATGGGGCGATCTCGACAACGACGGTCTCTTCGATCTGTTCACCAGTAACTTTGCAAAGCCGGGTCAACCACAATCCCGCTTCCTCAAGAACTACGGCCCGGAACACGGCCATCGGTTCAAGAACATGGGCCAATGCGGTCTGCACTATCAGGCTTCCTACGGCTCGCCGGCACTCGGCGACTACGACAATGACGGGGATTTGGACCTTTTCCTGACAACGATTTATGCGAACGATGCCGCCGTGCTCTATCGGAACGACGGCGACTGGAACTTCACCAACGTCACCGGCGAGGCCGGACTGCGGGGAATCCGCAGCACGACACAGGCTGCCTGGGGTGATTTCGACAACGATGGCGACCTGGATCTCATGAGTGGTGGGCAACTGTGGCGCAACAGGGGTGCCGCCGGCAATTGGCTGAAAGTGAAGCTGCGCGGCAGCGACATCAGTATCAATCGTACCGCCATCGGCGCTCAGGTACGCATCAAGCTCGGAGACAAAACGCTCAGCCGCCAGGTCGAAAGCAGCACCGGCAGAGGGAATATGAACGACATGACGCTGCACTTCGGCCTCGGCAGCCACAGCGAAAACGTCGAGCTCGAAATCTCCTGGCCCTATGTAAAGGGCAAGCAAACCATCTCCGCCAAGGTCAACACCATGCTGTCCGTAGTCATGGATGTTCCGTGACAGGCCGACCGAACTGACAGAAAAAACCACCCCGGGAATTGGACAAATGATCGACTTCACCACAGACAACCTGCCAACAACCAGTGACGAACGGATGAAGGCGCTGGCCTCGATTGCCCGGATCGAGCGAGAACTCGGCTACCTCGACGAGCGTATCTCCGAAGCCGAACTGCCGGCGCCGCATGTCGACGGCGAACGCTATGAAGCGGACGTCCCCGATACGCTCGACCTGACCGACAACGCCTTGTACGCGATCAACGCTTACACCAGAATGATCGACCCAGCGCAGGATTATCGGTTCATGGGCAATGCCAATTTCGTGCGGAAACCGCCGCTGCTGGTCACCGGCGGCGGCCTCGAATGCACCGCCAAACAGCTCGAGTCCCTGGTGTTGATGCGGGTCATGACCGGCAGCATGTACAACGCCGCCATCGACAACAAGTTCATGGGGTCGATGACGCACTTGACGGCGAAGGATGGATTCTTTTACTCGCCCTATAGCAAAGCAGCCTGGAACCCGGACTACATCGGCGGCGCACCGCCCGGACAAGACATCGTCTCGGCAACGCGGCAACCGTTCACCAGCATCTGGGAGGAGGAACGACAAGTCATCGCGCTCTCGATGTGGTTCCAGCAGTCCGGGAATCCAATGTGGCAGGAACTGATCGAGAAAAAGATCAAACGCCTGTCGGAACTGGCCGTGTGGCGGGACAACTATTGCTACTTCGCACGACGCTTCTATGTGCTCGGTGACGAGGGCCCGGTCGAGGGCCCGCAACCCGAGGGACAATGGGCCCTCTTCGACACAATGTTCGGCGTCCACGGCATGTCGCTGTACTACCGACTCACGGGCCATGAACCGGCACTGGACCTGGCCGCGGGACTTGTCAATCGGGCCATGCAGGATCCCAAGGCTTTTGGCAAGGACGGGCGTTGGCTGACCCATCATTTTCATACGAACACAGGCAGCTTGATCGGTATCCTTGATTACGCTTTGACGATCAACGACACTGATCTGGTAGCCTTCGTAAAAAACAGTTACGAATTCGGCAAGGCCGCCGGGGAACCGCTGGTCGGATACTATGCCGAACACATCCCCGGCCATGCCGATACAGACGGCTTCGAACTGGACAACAGACACACGACCTGTGAGACCTGTGAGGTGGCGGATATGCTGGTCCTTGGCGTCAAGCTGGCCAGGGCCGGAACCGTTGATTACTGGGAAGATGTCGATCGATGCATCCGCAACCAGTTCGTCGAAAACCAGATTACCCGTCCCGGCTGGGCCGAGCGCTTCGCCGACGACTATGAAGACAGTCCGTACCGGAGCCGGAACGGCCCGCTGCAGCTCTGGGAAGAAGAGCAGGATGCGGTAGAACGCTCCCTGGGTTCCTGGGCCGGCTGGGCCCTGGCCAATGATGCCCATCCACAATCCCTGATGCAGTGCTGTGCCGGCAACGCCGGACGCAGCATGTACTACGCATGGGACAGCATCGTGACCAGAACCGGCGATGAGGTGCAAGTGAACCTCCACCTGAACCGCGCCTCGAAGTGGCTGGATGTCGACAGCCACCTGCCGTACGAAGGCAAGGTCGTCCTCAAAATAAAAGATGCACCGCTGGTTGCCGTGCGCATACCAGCCTGGACCGAACGCGACCAGGTGACCTGCCAGGTAAACGGCGAAAAACGGGACCCGCTGTGGGCCGAAAGTTATATCCGTGTGGAGGGACTGACGCAAGGGGATGAGATCACCGTGGAATTCCCGATGCGCGAATTCACCGTGTTCAAAGAAATCGGTGAACGCACCTACAAATTGACGGTCAAGGGCAACACCGTCATCAACATCGATCCCGAAGGCACCATCTATCCGCTGTATCAACGCGAACATTACCGGAACAACGAAGCGCCCCGAAAAAAAGTGACGCGCTTTGTCCCCGCCGACACGATCAGCTGGTGAAGTAACAGTACGGACGCAACCAGCCCCTCCTGCCCTGGGCAAACAACGCTGAACGCTGCCGTAGTCCCGTCAATGCCCGTTGCCAATCCGCTGTTACATGCCGGCGCCATTCCGCAGCAGCACGACCGTCGCTCGCACGGCACCGGCGAGACCAATGGCGATCAGGAACCCAAACGTTATGCGTCGGAAGCTGTCGCCTGAAACGCGTTTCGACAATGCATGGCCGCAAAGCAGCAAGACAATCGTCAGAGGCGCCAGCATCGCAGTGGCTACCAGCAGCTGGGTGTCCATCACCGAGCCCTGAACTGTCGCCACGACAATACGCAGGCCGGTCACTAAGATGAAAATCGTCTGGACCGTCGCCTTCATCGTTCGCGGGTCATCCGTCTGGCTGTACAAACAGTAGATGCTCGGCGGCCCGCCGGAAACCGTGGCGCCACCGCTACAGCCGCTGATAATCCGCCGCGGCAGTCCCCAGCGGCAACAGCCCGTGAAGACCGAAACAGACGATGACCACGCCGAGGACGATGCGAAATGCCGTCTGATCCTTGAACGTCTCCAGCAACCAATACCCGCATGGCATGCCGATAGACGAACCGACCGCCAGCAAAGCAATCAACCGCCAGTGAATCGGGTCGCGCCGCGCAGTCAGGAACAGTATGCATCCCGCAACAACCAACGCCTGCAGCGTAATCGCCGCTGTCGCCAATTCGAGATCGACAGTCGTCAGCGCCAGAAAACTGATACTGACAATGCCGAAAGCGAAACCTGTGAACCCATGGACGAAGGTGGCAACGGCAAAAACCAAGGCAAACAGCAGAAGGAGATCATTTGGCATGAGCTATGGCCGGTTGTGAAACTGTCGTAAGCATACGCAAAGTGGGTTGGCAGTCATCCGGACCGTCACTCCAGCAACACATACAAGTAATGCAGTCAATTCAAATCCGTGAATTTCAGGCCCTCGGGCGTACGCTCGAATATCAGGCAATCGCAAGCCGAGTCCGGACGTTTGACGGTCAGCGTTGCATCGGTCCACTCGCAAATCGGCTGCCCGCCCTCGCCTCGTTCAGGCCATACAACCGTCACCAGCTCGATCTCCGGTGCCGGTGCAGTCGTCGCGTGCAGCACCCGCTGCGTGAGTTGCTCGCGTACGCAGATCGGCGGATCAACGCAACTCTGTTCGACCACAGGCGACACAAACGAAACCGACAAGTTCGTCTGCAACCCTTTGATCCGGCTGCTGCCTTCGCTCAGCTCCAGCTCGCCGGCGGTGTGCGCCATGAAGGTCACGCACACAGGCTGCTCCGCAATCACTTCATCAATGATAACCAGATAGCATCCATCGACCATCACCAGATGGCGTCGCACCTTCTCGACCTTCGACCCAAATGATCGGTCCGCTTCCGCCGCGATACAGCGATACCGTTCGGACTCACGCCAATATATGAATGTTCCGGTCTCGTGCTGCTGCGGCTCGCCATCGATCAGGATCGTGCTGTAGCCTTGCGGCGGCGGCTGGTAATTGTGGCTGCGACGGATCAGCGGCTCGCCGCCCGCCACCACCTGTATGGCATTCAGGTCCAGGCTGACATGGCCAATGCCGTGAATCGCGTAACCGCTCTTGAATGATACGTACAACTCGGGATGCGGCCAGCTGTCCGCAAGCGCCGCCCAGCGGATTTCCTCGTAGACCTGCAGCGTGTTCAAATTCATCGCAGCCGCCAGTACCGGCGGCGCCGGCAGATCGCCGATCTCCGTTTGCTCGGCCGGCAGCACGTATTCGAACTCGGCCGAACGCCACATCACCGTGTACCATTCTGACTGAGGATTAGACTCATCGCTCACCGTGCCGGCGTAGGCATCGGCATAGAATGAGAACAACGGCTCGTCGTACTTCTTCGCCAGCAGATGCAGCAGCGGCGCCGCCGCCGCGACCATGCCGTCATTGAACCCGGCCGGAACGCCGCGCGGCGTGAAGTACATCGGAAAATACCCCGCACGCCGCATGCCCGGCATCGAAAACACCCCGTCATCCATGCCCATGCCGGATTCCAGGACAGCGCCATAGAAGACCAAGCCACTCACGAACACGCCCCAGTAATTGACCGACTCCGGCCATGAACCCTCGGGGGGAAAGGCACGCATCGCGGGTTGCACAACGTCGTGGGCCGTCACCAGAATCTGCTCGGCATCCAGTACCTCGTCGCGCAGCATCAGCGCCAGTGCCGCGCCGATTCCACTGCACACCGGCACGCCGTTGTCGATAAGGCCCTTCCAAATATGCGGCTCGTACTCGAACGGCCAAAGGTATACGAGCATGCCGTTGTGCACGATCTGATCGCGCAGCACCCGCCGTTCGTCCGGCTCGAACAGGTCATCCAGCCAATCCATTACAATGGCGCAGAATGCCGCCTTCCAACTGCAATCCAGATCGGTCCCGTGCACCCGCGGGTCCCCCCACAATGTGTGGTCGACAAGCACCCGCACCAACCGCTTGGCGAGCGCCCCGTACTTCGCATCGCCCTCGATCAGATAAACCAGCGCCGCCGCCATCATCAGGTGCGGGTTCCGCTGTGGTATCGTGTCCGCGCCAAAGCCCTGAAGCAACAACATGTCGCCGGACAGAATCTCATCGATCGAAAAGTCGTGCCACTCCGTCCCGGTCGGCACCCAGCTGCGCTCCGAGATCGTCCCGCGCTCGGCCAGCGCGTCGACATCCTGCTTCATCCGTTCGTAGTGTGGGCGCAGCCCCCCCGGCCGACGAACATCCTTACGCAAGCGCTCGACATCGGCGGGGTTCAGCAGAATGGACGGACAGGGTCGCCGCCCCATGACGTTGCACGGACACTGCACGCAACACACCGGATTAAGCCCGGCAATTGTCAGGCGCAGGCGGTATCGGCCGCGCGGCACCTCGCCGATGTTCACTTCGAAAAACGTCTCGTCCGAGTCCACCTTCAACCAGCCGCGGTCAGCACCCTTGTCGGTATCTGCCACCAGCTCGATCCGCCATTCCGAGCCGGCCAACTGCGGACCGGCAAGACGGAACCGCCCGGAACCACGCTGCTCATGGCCGCGTTGCAGCGGATCAAGTCGCACGGACTGCGGCTGAAACGAAAAAGTACGGGCGGCAAGACAGGTGCCGGAATCCGGATCGGATAAGATCACCTCGATCCGGTACGGATACAGAAAACCGCGATCGGCACCGAACAGATATTGAAACTCGACAGTCGACTGCCCAGTGCTCGACACTTGCTCGGCAATCCGCACCTCGCAACCATACGGATCGGTTACGGTGATCAATGCGTCGAGCCGCTCCGGAACCTTGCAGGTGGGCTGCAGCTCGAGCTGTAGTTCCTTGGAAGTCAGGCCGCAGTCGTGGAGTTGAACCTTCCGAATCTCCAGCGCCGGACTCAGCACCAGCCGGCCGAGCCCCTCTTCCGTTGTCGGTTCGTTCATGTCCGGATAGCGGACCTTGCGGCTGAGCGTGCAGACTTCCAGACCAGCGCTCAGAGGCTCCTGACCGTTCACCAGGTAACCGCCGGGAAGCATCTCCGGCGGCTCGACGTCGGCCCAGTCTTTCTTGCGGACCACATTGAACGGCAACTCGAACCCGGGGCGCGGGTGCAGACCGAGCATGGCCCAGGGCACCGTAAAAACGACTGACCACCCGTCATCCCGTTCAGTCACCTCGGCGCTCGCCGGCTTGGCCGATCCGGCGTCGCGATTCTTTACCAGTCGCAAGTCGCCGGCCTTCGAGCAATCGAACTCCCAGGACACCCTGCCCTCCGGCAGCAACGCCACGATCACCCGGTCATCGCCGGCGTCCTGTCCTTCGCAGTCAACAGTAACGATCAGCGCTTCATGCAACCACTGTGCAGTGGCAGATGTCGGTCCCCGAGGCGTACCGAAGGCAGGCGGTGCCGGGTCCATGGTATTGCGGGTACCCCGCTTCCGGTGGTACTCGAAGGAAGTGATCTTCGAAAAATGCCGGGCGTCAAAGATGTGCTTGGCAATTTCCAGACCGCTGAGGTCCCCGAGTGCCGTCGGTGTCCGTTCGGCAACCCATACATCGCGGCCAGTCAGTGGGATCGTGGTTTTCAAGATCGCTGCATCCTGTTCTTCAGGTACCAAGTTCGGGTGTTCGCCCCCCCTCCAGCCTACAGTACCACCACATACAAAGTCACACAATCGTGATGGCACACACAGTATCCACTGGACATTGTATGCTGGCCAACGTCCGATACCGCAGGACGGAAAATTAACCTCACTACCATCTTTATACCGAGGGGTGGTTTCATGAACACCCATATCGGCTACAGTAAGAATAAGCGGCCAAAGATTTTTGTGAAACAACGAACGGAAGCCAACTTGCAAACGTGGAAACGCACAGCGTGCCAGCCATGACACCTACTGCCGACATCGTCATCATCGGCGGTGGCGTTCACGGCTGTAGCCTGGCCTTTCAGCTGGCTGCAGCCAGCGTCGGCCGCGTGGTTCTTCTGGAGAAAAAGCATATCGCCGGCGGCCCAACGGCACAGTCCGGCGCAATGATCCGCGCACTCTTCAATACGAAAATTTATGTCGATCTGGTTATCGCCTCGACACGGATGTTCGAGCAATGGAACGAAACCGTTGGTGGCGATGCCGGTTTCGTCCAGCAAGGTTTTCTGCGCATCACCGATTCGCTTGATCCAGGGGCGATCGGCGGCGATCTGGAGCTGACTCGACAGGCAGGCGAACCCTTCGAGATACTGACCGCCGAGCAACTGGCACAGCTCGTTCCAACCGGGCAGTTCGCCGACGGAGAATTCGGCATCCTCTTCCCCACCGGCGGCTACGCCGATCCGTATAAGACGACTGTCGAGCTGGCCGACGCCGCGCGACGCCACGGCGCGCACATCCATGAAGGTATCGGAGTCACCGGCATTCAGATTGATCACGGCCAGGTTTCGGCGGTCGATACGGACGCCGGCTCCATTGCAACCCGGGTGGTCGTCAACTGCGCCGGGTCGTGGTCTGACCGGGTGGCCGCGATGGCCGGAATTGAACTGCCGATCGAAATTCAGCCCGCACCGACCTGTCTGTTTCGTAAGCCTGATTCGATGGCCACCATCGGTCCGATCTTGTCGGATGGCATCAACAAAGTTTACATGCGAGGATTGGGCGACTCGGTATATCGTGCCGCTCACTTTGGGCATTCGGTCCAAAAAGTTGACCCAGACGACTTTGACGAAGCCGTTCCGGCACACCTCGTGAGCACGCTGCGAGAGGGGCTCTACGATCGCTACGACGACATGCGTCGCTCCCCGTACCTGGGCGGTTTCATGGCCCTCTACGACATGACACCCGATGGCCATCCGATCGTCGGTACCATCAAAGGCGTCGACGGGTTGTGGTTCGATTGCGGCTGGAGCGGTAACGGCTTCGCTTCCGCCCCTGCAGTCGGCCGCTCGCTTGCCCAGATGGTGCTGGGTGGAAAGCCCGAGATCGACCTGGGCTACTTTCGCTGGCCGCGATCTTCGACAGTCAGCAAGCGCTTGCACGGGGATTGGGTACATCGCTGAAGCCTGACCCGATCCCCCAAACGCACCGGCACCTCAACGCTGCACAGGTGCCGGGTATGCGTCCTCGAGCTCGATAAAGTCCCAGTACAACGTCGTTCCGGGCGCAGCGTTTTTGTCGCTGAGGACCACATCTATCGTGCTCGTCGCAGGCACGAATGTGAAGGCGATTCTCGACCAGTGTCCCGGACGGACGCCCTGCAATTCCCGGATCGCAGTCTCCGCGCCGTCTGATCCCGCCACAGCCACGCTGGCGCGGTTGTCATCGCCCGACTTCGCCATCACGAACGCGGAGACAACGTGGACCATCCCCGTGTCAATACCTGTACACCGGTAGGAAACCCGGTTGCCGGTGGCTCCCCGCACCATCTTCAGCCCATGCGAACCGTGCTTGGTGAATTGTGACGAACGGTTGCGAGTCGGGGAAACGCCGGACGCCGCATAGTTGAAAAGCTCCACGACGCCCCCCTCTCCCGGCACCAGTGTCCACCCCGCGGCACCGTCATCGAATATCGGGTTGTCAATGAACTGATCCCACTTGCCATCGCCAAGATAGTCCGTGTTGCCCTGGACGAAGTAATGGTCGCAAAGCCTGGCCAGGACCTCCGGGGTGGTGTCCAGATGGGTGCGATAATACGCCCAGAACATGGCACCGGGCAGGCCGGATAAGTCCGGATCGTTTCTGATGCAGTGCAGTTGGTGATCCAGGCAGCCCATGAAACCGCGGTGCGGCGAGTCATCGAACATGTGGCCGCCGCCGGCAACACGATCATCCTGTGAGATGCCCAGGCCCAGCACGGTCTTGTTCAACAACGCCGGCACAACCGCCTTGATGTTGTCGGCGTACGCGCTGACGTGCCGGTACGCAAAGTTGCCCTCGCGCAGATAAGTCTCGAGCTTCAGCACATCGGCTTAGTCGTTGATCGCTGTGAGCTGCTCGGTGTGCTGGTCGGCATGCTGGCCCAGTTGCCAGGTCGCAGCCACGAATATGAGCTTGTCGGGGTACAGTTCCCTCAGTTCCTTCAGTGCCCGGCACACCCTGTCGCACTGCAGGGTCGAGTCCCGGTTGTCTCGGAACTCGTCGATCGCGATCGCCTCGTATCCGCCCGGCAGGGTGCCGCCCAAATCATTGTCGAATGGCGCCCGCCACGTCGCCACAAGTTCATCCTTTGTCGCCGTCACGGGGTTGACAACATGGCCGGCATATACCACGCCCCTGTCGCGAAATTCCTTAATGACATCGGCGTTGGTGCTGGTTCCCTCAAGACCGGTAAACGGCGGCGTGATCCTCTCGATACCCTCGTGAACCCAATCATTGTCGCTGTGACCGTACATGAACAGAAACGGCCGGGACACCGCCGGCCGTTCCGCCGGGACCGCCGGGGCCAGCAACAGATACCCTTAAACAAGCATGAGCCTTTTCATCCGCATCTCCTTCATAACCGCAACCTGACTGGCGAAATGCCGCATCCTCCGGACAACTCGGGCGATGGAACCGCTGTCGTCCCCCCCCAAAAAAACTACCGCAATATACAGCTTCCGCATGAATCCTGATCTTTGTCTTAATCTTTCTACCCGATCCCAACACGGAAGATAAAAGGGATAGATTAGGACGAAAGATCAAGACGACTGCAAAGACCGTATCTGTAATGTAGAGAATTTCGCAACGCCTTGGTCAAGCCGGAAGATAAAAGCTTGGAGAGCCTGCGACCGCACGAAAATTATTTGCGACTGAACATGTTGACTGGCAGGCCGTGTGGATTTGTCATGAGGACGACCCGCGCCAGACCAATATGTACCTGAACTTCAGGAAAACCTTCACGGTCCAGAGCCTCCCCGAAAAAGCAACGCTCCACATCACTGCGGATACGCAATATATGCTCTGGATCAACGGGCAAGAGGTCGGCAGGGGGCCGGCCTTCAGCGATCCGCGATGGCAGCCATACGACAGTCATGACGTCGGCAGTTTTCTGCAGGCCGGCGCGAACGTCATTGCGGTTTTATGCTATTCCTACGGTCAAGGTGTAAATGAGGATACCCAGACGGAGAATCGTCCCAGACCAGCAGGCAGGATGAAGCGAAATGTGCACGACAGTATGCCCGGGCTGTTATGTCAATTGGAAATGCCCACCGGCGATGCGCAGACCTGCGTAGTCAGTGACGAAAGCTGGAAAAGCCTTTTGTCGAAATGCTGGTGCACCGACACCGCCAAGATAGATGACAGCACCTATTCGGAGATCTACTTCGCTGAAAGGGAAACAGTCAACTGGGAAGAGACCGATTTCGATGACTCGTCATGGTCTGGCAGCACTGTGCGGACAGGCTTTCTTGGCGGCATGTATACCGGGTTGGACCGTACCCACGCCCACGTGTTTCCCTGGTGCATTCTGGAGCCGAGACAGGTGCCGCATGTGCAGAAGAGAGATGTCTATGCCAAGCACATTGTCTCATTGGGCGAGATAATCGAGACAGAAGTGTGCGGCAATGAAAATGTGGCCTTGAGAATGGCGCTTGAACACATGGAAGACTCGGAGTTTACAGCTATTCGAAAACCGGAGACGTTCATTTCTGACAGGACAACGGAAATCACACCGTTCGACAAAAATACCTCCTACGACGATTTTCGCGGTATCCGCTCCGCAACCATGATCCTCGACATGGGAGAGTTGATGAACGGCCGCGTCCACCTCGACGTGGAAGTCCCGGCCGGAGCCATCATCGACATGGCATACGGTCAAAGGTTGATGGAAAACGGCAAGCCGGAAATCTACAGCTCCCGGATATCCTCGGCTGACAGGTATGTCACCAGGGAAGGTCGACAACAATGGACGACGTTCGGCTGGCGCCATTTCCGATATGTGCAGATTACTTTTCGAAACCATTCTGCACCCCTGGTAGTCCACAACCTGAAAGCAGTTGCAGACGATCACCCGCTGGAAATGAAAGGAAAGTTCAGCTGCAGCGATGAGTTTTTGAACTGGTTGTGGGCGGCAGGGGTAAAAACCACAAAGGTCCAGATCCACGACGATCTCATGTGCAGTTGTAACCGGGAGAAAGTACAGAACTCCTTCGATGTGGCCTACAACGTCCAGAGCGCCATCACAGCCTTCGGGGATATTCCGGTGGTTTATCGATACTTCCGCAACATGCTCCGGGCCCAGACGGTGTACGGCTTTCTTTCCCTCTCTTCCGGACGCCCCTACGAGTGCGGCATGCTGTTCGGCAGCGGCGAAGCCCTCATGCAGGTGATATGGAGCCACTACGCGAGATTCGGGGATTTGCCCCTGCTCGAAGAGGCGCATATACCCGTGCGGCGGCACGTCGAGTATCAGAACAATTTCCGGGGGGACGATGGACTCATCGGCGATCACCCGCTTCTGCTATTCCCGGATTGGGCAGAAGTGGATGGCGAGGGCAAGGGGAAAATTCTGACCTTGAATGCCCGCTATGCGATGGGATTGCAGATCGCAAGCTGGATTGCCCGCGAAGTCGGTGATGACAAGATGGCCCGGCAGTGCCTCGATCAGTACAAAGAAACCATAAATTCCATAAACGCTAAATTCTGGGACGATGACCGGGGCGTTTTTGTC
>CAYWQM010000073.1:16474-22451 GCA_964460215.1 uncultured Lentisphaerales bacterium | reverse complement strand
AGTGTCAGGATACGCATAGGCTGTGCTGCCAGCGGCAGTCAGGTCAGTTGTAGTAATTGTTCGATGGCAAAATTGAACACGGCGGCATTGGGTTTGCCCAGGTAGATTGGCGAGACCTTGTGGCAGTAGTCTTCGACGACCGTGGCGATAAAACGCGCGACGCTCCCGGGCCCGATAGCGATACGGTTGGCACCGGCGGGCCAGTACCTGTCGGGGTTCGGCACGATCAGCAATGCGTCCTGGTTCGCGACAAGAAAATTGATCACGGCATTGCAGGTGCTGCCCATGTCGTAATTGCGTGCGCCGATGACGACTGCTGCGCACTCGGGCAGCGCCTCGAATGA
This sequence comes from uncultured Lentisphaerales bacterium, assembly GCA_964460215.1. Lineage (GTDB taxonomy): Bacteria > Verrucomicrobiota > Lentisphaeria > JABSQK01 > CAJWLW01 > CAJWLW01. Next base: position 22,107 of record CAYWQM010000073.1, on the reverse strand, counting down.
CCGCACTGGCCGGAGTCCCGCCTGCCGGGCGTAGCACGGGTCGCCGAGCTCGCCGATAACAAAGACCTGCTCGTCGGAGATACCGTGTTCGACGACGCAGGCGGCCAGGGCGTCGCCACAGGAGACAAGTTCGTCGGGGGCAACCTCGATACCTTTTTCCGCCAGCCAGGCGGCTTTTTGCTGATGCGATCGATCGCAGTCGTTGGTCACCAGAAAGAAAGGCACGTCCTCGGTTCTCAGCCATTGCAGAAACTCGGCGGCACGCGGTACCGAGTGCTGGCCGGTGGTCAGCGTGCCGTCGATGTCAATGAGCAGTCCATCGAACGCCTTGCGGTGGTCGGCGAACCAGTCCATGAAACTCTCTTTTCGCGTAACTTGCGGCACGTGATTTGTCACTAAACGCTCTTTTACTCTTCTACTGGCGCGCTCTTACGGCTCCGGCGGAAGTTCGCGAACAGCAGTTCGATGAACAGGAATGCGCCCAGCGCTATGGCGACGGCGTACCGCAGATCGGTCAGGTTGCTGGATGGTCTGTTGCTGGCGACCGTGAGGCCCGGGCTGCCGGTTTCAAGAAGCTGGGCGTACACCTCGAGACTGTCGATAGCGCGCGGGTCCGATTCGAGGCGTGTGTAGTTGAGCTCCAGTGGTGTGCCGTCAATCATGTGGATGCCGGGTTCGGCAAGGATTTCCGTGACCTCCAGACTGGCAGCAGCAGCGGTGGCGGTGTAGTCCTGACCGACATCAGCGACCAACACGCCGCGTTTTTTCTCGTCTCCTGGCTGGTACTGCACGATCTGATCGAGCAGCGGCAGGAAGGAGTACGAAGTGGCAAACTCGCTCCAGAGATGACTGAGGTTGATGGTCAGTGTGAAACAGACCCCGCGCCCGACATCCTCCTGGATGAGTAGGGGGGTTGCTTCGTTGATTCCCAGCAGGACCGTGGCATTCTCCGCGGTTTCCAGCTTGGCGACTTTATAGATCGGGAACAGCAGCAGGTCGCTACTTTCCTCTTCGAACACACGTGTCACCGAGTTGCCCCGTGCCATGTAACCAAGGCTATACGCGGAGAGCTGATCGGATTGCCCGAGAATACCCAGAAAGCGGTTCTCTGTGATGCCCCAATGATTGAGTTACGCCAGGTTGTCGGCGCTGCGCCGGCCAGCGACATAGACGACTGTACCGCCGTTTTGCAGGTATGTCTGCAGCGCCTCCATCTCGACTTCACCCAGCTCCTGCACCGCGTCGAGCAGAAAAACTGCCTTGTACATGTTGAGATCCTCGCTCCACAATAACTCGGGTCCGCTGACATCGACTTCGGTAGACGGCAGGCCCGGCGTGTTGACCGTGAGAGCACTGCGCAGAAACAACGCCTCGATCTGTTTTTGGCGTGTCGGTTCCTCGTCGAAGATCACCGCAACTTGCGTTGGCGGCCGCGGTCCTATCCAGATGTGCCAGGCGTTGTCGAGCTGGTAGCCCTCGAGGCTGGCAATTTCGACGACTGCTTCATTGGTTGCCGGGTCCTCGAGATCGATGACATGCTTCTCCGAATACTCACCGCGGAGCCGGACATCGATCGACGTCGTCTTACCGGCCGTGATCGAGAGCTTTGCCTGCATAGGCTGCAGCGAGTAGTTGCGTACCTGCACGGTAGCGCGGACCCGCCGCTTCTGGGCTCGCATGAAATGCTCGGGATAAACGTTGAGGATAGCGACATTGGGTGGCGCTTTTTCATAGGGATTGACGATCTCGAGCTCGCTCCGGGCAGACACCTTCGGCAGCGACGACGGCGCCCAGTCCTGTTGCTGCAGATCGGTAAACAGATAAATGAGTCGTTGGACGTTGGGCGTTTCAGAAAACAACCCGTCGATGGCGCTGAGCGCGGACGAATGATCGCCCGGTACGACCCCGGCTCGCAGGACTCTTACCTTCGCCAGTACCTCGCTGGCAGGTGTGCCCAGGTCAGCACGGTCGATGATATGGTCAGACGATGCCAGCATTGCGAAGCTCGCATTCGGCTCGGCTTCGATGATTTCCTGCGTTTTTTTGACTGCGAACGACTCGAAATCGACCGCGCTCATACTTGCCGACAGATCATAGAAAAGGACGATTTCCTTGCCGGTGCCCGATCCTGCCGTTTTCGGGTTCTCCCAAATGGGCCGCGTAAAGAGCAACACGATGAGCGCAAGGATGGCGAGCCGTGCTAAAAGCGTCCAAAAATCTCGCAGGCCTCGGCGGCCCGACTGAAACTGCTGGCCCTTGAGGATATGCCGGATAGTCGGGAAAATGACGCGTCGCGGCACTTCACGATGCATGAGGTGCAGGATGATCGGCACCGCCAGAGCAGCGAGGCCGGCAAGGAACAGTGGCGCCAGGAGATTCATCAGCGAAATTTCTCCCGACGGTTAAGGTAGGCGGTCAGGCTGGATGCCAGCGGTTGCGAACTGCGCAACTGATGATAATCGATATTGCTGCGGCTACAGAATGACTGCAGCTCTTCGAGCTCGCGGCCGAAACGTTCGAGATATTCGTGGCGAACGATGTCCGGGCTGGTGATGATTTCGGCGCCCGTCTCGCTATCGACAAAACGCATGGTGCTCTTGAAGTCAAAGTCGAGCTCGTCGTCATCCAGCACCTGGAAAAGAATGCAGTCATGGTGGGCAAAGCGGAAATGGCGCAGACCCTTGAGCATGTCGGTGTCGGTGTCGAGAAAATCACTGATCATCACGACGATACCGCGGCGGTTGAACGATTCACCCAGGTAGTTGAGCACGGCGGCATGGTCGCAACCGCCGCCGGCTTCGAGCCGGGAGAGCTCAGTACAGATCTGGTGTACCTGACCGCTGCGATGACCGGGCGGAACGCCGGTGTGCACTTTGTCACTGTAAGCGTAGAAGCCGACATTGTCGCCCTGGCGATTGACCAGGTAGGCGATGCAGGCGGCGATGATCTTGGCGTAATGCAGCTTGCTGATGCCGTGGGTGCCGGTGTATTCCATCGAGGCACTGACGTCGAGCACTATGTAGCAGTTGGTATTGGTCTCCTCCTGGAAGACCTTCATCTGATACTTGTCGTGCCGCGCGAAGACTTTCCAGTCGACGTATTTGAGGTCGTCGCCTTCGGAATAGTTCCGGTACTGAACGAACTCACTACCGAAGCCGTGGTACAGGCTGCGGTGCAGGCCGGCGATAAACCCTTCGATGATCGTGCGGGCCAGGAAGGAATAGTTGTCGACCTTGGCGAGGACGGCTGGGTCGATGTATTGGGCCGGACGATTCGCCATGCAACTGCCGGTGCGAAGGTTTCAGGCGAGGGCGCCGGTGGCAGACCATCACATCGCCCTTGCACACGTTATGCCGAGGTGGCCACTTCCGGCTTTGAACCGGCCGATTCGGCCGCTGCTGTGGCGCGTTTGGCGGTCCAGTTGTGATAGATGATCATCACCGGGGTGGCTACGAAGATCGACGAGTATGTACCGACAATGACACCGGTCGCCATGATCAGTGCGAAATCGTTAATTGCGCCGCCGCCGAAAAAGAGCAGCATCAGCACCACTATCCCGGTTGTCACCGATGTCAGTAACGTACGACTCAGGGTGTTGTTCAGGCTTATATTGACGATGTCCAGGAACTGGCCCTTCTTCAATTCAAGGTTCTCTCGTATGCGGTCGAACACCACGATCGTGTCGTTGAGCGAGTAACCGATGATCGTTAGCAGCGCTGCAATGACGGGTAAGGACAATTGCCGGCCGCACAACAGGAAGATGCCCACACCGATAATGACGTCATGCGTCAACGCCGCCACTGCGCCGAGGGCGTATCCGAATTCGAATCGGAAGGAAATGTACAGAACGATCCCGATAATCGCCGCGACCATTGCAATGATCGCTTGCTGCCGGAACTTGGCGCCGACCAGCGAGCCGATCTGCTTTGTCCCGACATGTTCTACATTGGCATCCGGAAAATTCTTGTTGATCGCGGCGGTTACCATATTGTCTAGATTCATCGATTCGCTGGACTTTTTATCCGTCCGTTCCGAATCCTCCGGCACCACGACCTCGAGCAGGCCGCCATCGGTCATCGAGGCCTTGTAGCTGACTCGGGCGTTGTTGAATTCCCCTTCCAGCGCCGAGCGTAATTCGCCCGAGGGAATCTGTTGGTCGTATTTGTAGGAGATCTCCATGCCGCCGGTGAAATCGACACTGTACTTGTTGCTGCCGCGCCCGATGAAGACGGCGATAGAAATCAGCAGGACTACGGCCGACACGATAGCCGCCACCCGGCGCATGCCGACGAAATCGATATTGGTCTTGCTCAGCAGGCGTATCATCTTGACGTCACTGATCCACTTATTGTGGAGCAGCAGATCGAAAACGGCGCGCGTCACGAACAACGCAGTGAAGAGACTGGCCACGATGCCAATCGCCAGGGTGACGGCAAAGCCACGGACCGGGCCCGTACCGAAGTTGTACAGGATGATCGCTGTCAACAGCGTCGTGATGTTGGCATCGAAAATTGTCGAGAAAGCGCGTTCATAGCCGAGGCGCACTGCATTGCCGACCGACTTGTTGTTGATCAACTCCTCACGTATACGCTCGAAGATCAGCACATTGGCGTCCACCGCCATACCAATGGTCAGCACGATACCAGCTATACCCGGCAGGGTGATCGTGGCACCGGCGATCGTCAGCGTACCGAGTACCAGGACAATGTTGGCTGCCAGTGCGATGTCCGCAATAATACCGGCGCGGAAGTAGTAGATAACCATGAAAACGAAGACAAAAAGCAATCCCCATAGTGCCGCACTGGTACCGCTTTTCACCGAGTCCGCACCGAGTGTCGCCGACGTGGTGAACTCGCCCTGGAGCTCAATGTCGACCGGCAGGTTGCCGCACTGCAGTACGACCGCGAGCTGCTTGGCTTCGTCGGAGCTGAAACTGCCGCTGATCTCAGCCCGGCCGCCGCAGATCGGCTCGTTTAGGCTCGGCGCGCTGAAGACGGTGCCGTCGAGCACAATGGCCAGCAGACGGCCGACATTCTCGGTCGTCAGTTCGCAGAAAGCGACACCGCCCTTAGCGTCAAATTCCAAATTGACCTTGAACTGTCCGAACTGATCGATCGTCGGTCCTGCTGTCTTCAGGTCGGTGCCGTTAACGCCGGTTTTCTCGCGGCTGATCAGCAGTCTAGTGACGGTTTCCTGGTTGTTTTCTTCCGTGATCATCTCCATCAGTTTATAACCGACAGGCACGGTGAAATCGGTGTTGCCGTAGTTCTCCATCAGCTCAAGGTTCTGCGCATGGACCAGACGGAACTCCAGTTTCGCGACGCGGGTCAAGAGTTCGCGGTACTCGGCTACTTCCTCCGGCTTGACCGCCGGGACTGTGACGGAGATCGTGCGCTCTCCGATTGGCTTGATCTCCGGTTCAGTCACGCCGACACGATCGATGCGGTTACGGATGATTTCGATAATCTCATCACGCACGGCCACAGCGGAACGTTCTTCTGATTCCGGCAATTTTTCGAAGCCGATAACGAATTCCGTGCCGCCGGCCAGGTCGATGCCCTTCTTCAGTTTGCCGGAAGCCTTGCGGCTGATGAACTGCAATACCGTCTTGTTTGAAGCACCTTGCTGCTCGT
>CAYWQM010000073.1:0-16464 GCA_964460215.1 uncultured Lentisphaerales bacterium | reverse complement strand
CAGGGCAATCGGCGGGTGGGCCGTGCTCGCCAGGCGCTTGACAACATCGCGGGCGGGCAGGGATGTGTTGCCGTTCTCGTCCCTCGACGCTTCGATTTCCGCCGCCGCATCCTCCAGCAGTGTTTCGAAACGGTTATCGATAAGCGAAGGCTGGGCTGCGTCCCGCATCACTTCGAGAAAAGGCTGGTCGCGGTATGGAAAGACCGATGCGGCCCACACAGCGATGATCACAATTATGATGGCGAATCGTGAAATCAGTGATTTCTTCATCACTCATGCTCCTTGTTTCATAGTCGCAAGACCGGCGACGGTGTCAGTTGCGTTTGCGCCGGTTCTTGTTTCCGCTTGAAAGGTCTTCATCGGCAGCCTCGACTTCTTCCGTACTGAGGATGCGCATGATGTTGCTCTGCTCAATTTCAAGTTTGACGTTGTCTGCGATCTTCATCATGAAGGTATGATCCTTGACCGCAGCAATTGTGCCGTGGATCCCACCGTTGGTGACGATGCGATCGCCGGCTTTCACCCGCTTGACACGATCTTCATGCTCACGCTGCTTCCGGCGCTGCGGACGGATCAGAATCACGTACGCAATCACCATCATCAGTGCCATCGGCACCAGAAGCTGCATGATACTGCCCTGTTGTTGCCCTGGAGGGGCGCCTTGGGCCAGTAGGAGGAGATCCATTGTCATTGACTGAAAACACGCCTTCGGACGGAGTTGCCGTACCGTGAAAATTACACAACAGTCGATGGGTAAACAAGTAGTCTACTGCCTCAGCCGACCTTTGGCAACCGCAATCATCAATTAAAAACACCATATTCACGACACTTTATCCGCCGTGGAAACGGCATGATGGCGCAGGAGCAGTGTCATCCCGAGCATCACCATAAAGCCGAGTTGGCGCATGAAAACAATCTGATGGACGTTACGTAAATTGCTAAAGGAAAAGCAGTTGCCCATAAACATATGGTCACTCCCCAGCCGGCAGCCCAGGATGTGCCTCCCCTCCGCGAGTGTACCATCTGGCGTTGCTCAGCGTCAGCAGCAGGATCTGGTTGCTCTGACCAACCAACAGAAACACCGGCGATGTGCCGGCTAGACCGGTCAGTCCCGACGCCGGGCCACCGTGCGACAAACAAAAAATCCCACCGTGTTTGGCGCCTTTTTACCCGCCGTCTCGGCGTCCCACAGTCTCCTGAAATCGGTTTGCACATCAACGTGATGGACGAATCAAAAATCCTTATGAAATGCCTCGGCCCTGTTTGTTTGTCCCCGCTGTTTTACGTCTTCAAGATTTCTCAAATCCAGCTTAAGCGGCTATCTTATGCTGTCATGGATACAGACCGAAAACTCGTCTGCAGCCTGTTGCTGCTGGGCCTGATTATCGCGTTGCCGCTGCGTTCCGATCCTGAGAAATCGATCACCGACAGTGACCGCGGTGCCGTGCTTGACCATGTTGCCCGACGCAAGGCTGCTGTGCGCGCCGGCGATTTCCTGTTGCGTATCCTCGACGACTCCGGGCGTTTCGTTTATCGAATCAACCCGATGCACCCGAAGATCAAAGCCAAATACAACTGGCTGCGTCATGCCGGCTCCGTCTATTCGCTGTGTCAGTTGTACGAAGTCACCCGCCAGCAGAAATACCTCGATGCCGCCAATCGGGCGACCACCAATTTTGTCCAGCACATCAAGCCTGTCCAGTGTGGCGGTGCCGGTGTCTACGCCGCGCTGATCTCCGACCCTGCTGTCACTGGCAGCAAGCCGGAGCTGGGCCCGGTGATCAAGACCGGCGGCTGTGCCTTGGCGATGATCGCGATGAGCTACGTCGATGAGCTCAACGACAGTGAGCGCCATCGCCCGACGCTGCTCCTGATGTCGGACTACATCCGTTTCTGCCAGAGAGATTCCGGCGACCTGAACTCCAAGTATATCCTCGGCTTGCAGGGGTTCGATGACTGGCAGTCGCAGTACTATCAAGGCGAGACGCTGGTTGCTCTGGCCCGTCTGCAGCGCGCCTATCCGACAGACAAAAACCAAACGACCATGGTACGGCTGCTGGTTTATCTGGCCGACCAGTGGCAGGCTTCGACCATCGTCGACAGATCGCCGCAGCGTCCGCTGTCGCGAGCTTTCGATCACTGGGGATTGCTCGGGCTGAATGCCTGCTTCGACCTGGTCACCGACGAGGAACTGGCGGAGCACAGCAGTCGCTGGACCCGGAAGAAACTCCTGCAGCTTGCTGTCGACTACTGTGAGGATGAACTCAAACGCATCCTTGTTACCGGATCTACACCCTACATCGGCTGCTTCGAAGGACGGGAAGGTGCAGTCACGCCGACCTCAGTCCGTATGGAGGGTATTCAGGCGGTGCAGAACCTCGTGATCATGCACGGCCGGACATACAGCGTCCACTTTGGTCAGACCATCTGGTGGTGGGATCAACGCATCGATCTGGCGCTGCGCTTCCTGCTTTCGGCCCAGTACAGCGCGGGGCATGCCGCCATGTGGCCCGACATCGTCAATGTTGATGGTGCCATTCACCGGAGCGCTGTGCTCGGCCTCGAGGAACGCAGCTCGGAGATCCGTATCGACTATTGCCAGCACGTAATCAGCGCGCTGCTGGGGAAATACTGAGCCGGACGATGCCCCTATGCCCGTCATTTACGACGTTTGCGGCAATGCGTGTCTGCTTGCGTCCATCACGAGCCTTGGGGCCCGTGAAATTTTCTTTACTGTAAATGAAAAAACCGCTCGAAAGCGGTTTTCTGGTGGAGCTGAGGGGATTCGAACCCCTGACCTGTTGATTGCGAACCAACCGCTCTAGCCATCTGAGCTACAGCCCCATGTCCGGTTCTCTGCCAATGTAGCGTTGAACACGGCCAATACAACATCCTGTCGAACCCCGAACCTCGAACCTTGAGCTACCAGCATGTTAAACCAGCGCGGCTATTTCGGCCCGGCCGAACACAAGCTTTTCGGCGCGGCGCACAGCTGTGCCGCCCCGGCCGGCGCGGCACTGCTGTGCGCGCCGTTCGGTGAAGAGCGCAAATGTGCTGCCCGGCTGCTGTTCGAAACCGCTTCGGCACTGCAGCAGGCCGGCATCGACGCGCTGCGCTTCGACTACAGCGGTACCGGCGACAGCCCGGGCACCCATGCTGCCGCGACGATCAGCGGTTGGCAGGCTGACTGCCGCGTCGCTGCCGATACATTGCAGGGCGCTGTTGCCGATGCCAAAATTACCGGTATCGGCGCCAGGCTCGGTGCTAACCTGCTGCTTGGTTGCGCATCTTCTGAAGCATCTCCGTCGTCCCACACGGGTATTCGCCGCTTCGTGTTGTGGGAACCGTTGCCGACCGGCGCTGATTATCTGGACGAAATGATCCGTCGAAAACAGATCAAGGAAGCCATCGGTGCCGGTCAGGCTGCTGAATACAGCCGTGAGACCCTGTGGCAGGACTCGGATGTTGTCGATTTCGATGGATTCCCTATCTCCGCGAGGATGGCCGATGAGCTGGCATCGCTTGATTTGATGGCGACCCTGAATAATCTTCCCGACTGCGACGTCCTAATCCTGCATATCACCGGCGCGCGCAAGCTGTCATTGAACTGGCAGCGGCTCGCCGATCTGTGCGCGGAACGGCAGGGCTTCGAATTGCGCGTTATTCATGACAAACCCTTCTGGGGACGTCTCGATCACTACCAAGCCGACAAGTTGCTCAATGCGACCAGGAACTTCTGTCTGGAGGCGTAGGCTCACACGCCTCGCTGTCGTCACGATTTTTGCCGTGACCGCGGCGGCCCAGGATAATGACGATTTCATGGGCACCGTCGATGCTGCCCCGTGGGCGTGGGAGACGCGCAAGGACGAAGTGTGGCACGCGCAGCAGGCGTTTCTCAAGGATCTGCGCCAGCCGATGCGCAACGGGATGAATGTGCAGACGGCGCTGGAAGCCTGGTTCAAGGTCAAGGCTGCCGACTCGACGACGACGAAAGAGGAAAAAGTCGCCATCCTCGAAGCCGGCCAGGCCACGATCGCCGCTGCTGAACCGTTGCCGCAGGCCGACTGGCCAGACAATCCGTCCGGCGTCGAACTGAAATTTCTCGAGAGCCTCAGCCTCCCGGACTACGATGACATAGCCTGCCGTATCGTCGAGTTTGAGGCCGACGAACTGACGCAGTACGGTGTTGTCCTGTATCCGAAACGCGCCGACAAGTTCCCTCTTATCCTCTACCTCCACGGTGCGGCCTATGGTGTGCCGACGCATTCGCTGCCGTGGCTGGCCGAATTATCACGCACCGGTTACGTCATAGCGGCACCCGCGCTGCGTGGTGAAAATCTCTTTGCCTCGTGGTACACCAAGAAGCCCGTGTACGTATGTGAAGGCGAGATCGAGAATCTCAAGGGCGAAGTCAACGATGCCCTTGCCATCGTCGACGGGGCGTACAAGCTCCCGCAAGTGAAGCCCGGCAAGTTCGGGATCATCGGTCACAGCTTCGGGGCCGGGGTCGGCCTCCTGACGTTGGCGCGAGCAGGCGAGCAGGCCGCCTGCATGGTCAGCTACGACGCCTGGTTTACCAACCCGTTTCGCTACTATTTCGACCGGCTCAGCAACGGCTACAACAACTGGTTGTCCTGGGAGGCGTATACCGAGTTGCGAATCGACGAGCAGCTTCCGGGACTCATGGAGCGCAGCATCGTACACAATGCCGAGGGTATTCAGGCGCCGTTGCTGCTGTTCATCGGCGGCGGCTACTCTGGGATCTTTCACGATACACACGAGCATCTGATCGAGCAACTCAAGAAATTCAAGAAGAATTACACCTACGAGATTGTGCCCGATGGCGGGCATAATTTCGTGCTTTACTACGGTACCCGCCCGGCACTGTACGCCTACGAGATTCAGACGAGCTGGCTCGATAAATACCTGCCGCCCGTCCGGGCACCGGCGGCAACGGAACAAAATACGCCTGACGAGGGCGCACTGGAAGAGTGACGACCACCCTTTTCGATACTGCCGTGGCGCTCTCGCCGCAGGCCAACGAGCGACCGGTCGAGTTTACTGTCGACGGCCAGGCGGTTCGGGGGATTTTGACATCCGTCGCGGATCCCCAGCCAGTCGCTTTGCTGTTCGTCCATGGCTGGGGCGGCGTCCGTGGCGGGCCGCATAACCTTCTGACTCACCTTGCCCGAGCTGCTGGCGAAGCTGGCTGTTGCAGCCTGCGGTTCGACTTGCGTGGCCGCGGCGAGAGTGATGGCGCCGCGCCTGATGCCTGCCTCGCCTCCATGGCTGCCGACACCGTTGCTGCCGCCGAACGTCTCAAGTCCGATTGCGGAGTCTGCAACATTGTCATCGTCGGCATCTGCTCAGGCGGCAACATTGCCATCGCCGTGTGTGACCGTGTGCCGGATGTCCAGGGGTTGTTCATGCTTTCAGTTTATCCATTTTCCGATGGTGACAATTTCGGGCGCGCCGTCCGGCGTACTGCCCACTATCTCAAGGTTTACTGGCACAATCTGTGGCGTCGCCAGACGTGGCGTAAACTGGTTCGCGGCGAGATTTTTTTCGGTTCTATCCTGCGTGTGCTCTTCGGTCACTACCAGCACGACCAGCGCCAGGCCAGCGGCGACGGCACTCCGGCAAGCCCGCTCGAGAGCCTGCGTCAGCATCCGGTGCCGGTTACAATCGTTTATGGCGCTGCCGATCCCGACTATCAGGCATCATTCGATTATTTTTCGGAATTCGCAAGTCAGAACGGTGTCGATATCGGCTTCCACACGATCCCCGGCGCCAATCACAACTTTTATTCAGAAGCCTGGAAGCAGGAGATCACTGGCGAACTGCTTGAGTTCATCGCGGCGGTTTCGGCTCAGGCACAAAACAGCATTGACGCACCGTGAGCTCGCCGGGCCGTGAGATAAATGCGCTGGCATGCTGTTGCTGTTGCATGTCGCAAGCTGAGGGAGGACGGCCCGCCCCAGTTGTTCCGCAGGTCCCTGTGGAGAAGACAATGCAACACCAGCGCAAATGTTGTATCAGCAACTGTGGCTATGCCCGCGGGTGAGCCAAGTTGTAAACCTTAACCAGACGTTCGGCTGAGACGTGGGTGTAAATCTGTGTGGTCGACAGGCTCGAGTGTCCGAGCATCTCTTGCACCATGCGCAGATCGGCACCGGCATCGAGCAGGTGGGTTGCGAAGGAGTGGCGTAGGGCGTGAGGCGTATAGTCGTTCGACAGCCCAGCCTGTCCAAGGTATTTCTTGAAGTAGCGCTGCACCGAGCGCTCGGTCAGCGGTCCGCCCTTCTGATTGAGAAAAATACGGCCGGCAGCATGTTTGTCGGCAAGCCCTGCGTTCTCACGCTCCGCCAGATAGTCTTGCAGCGCCGCAACTGCCTGTGGCCCGAGAAAACACCTGCGCTGCTTCTTTCCCTTTCCCTCGACGTCGCATGACCGGCCGTCCATGTCGATGGCCAATCTTTTCAGGCCGATCGCTTCGCTGATGCGCAGGCCGCCGCTGTAGATGACTTCCAGAATTGCCGTATCGCGAGCCGTGCAAAATTTTGCCGAACCGCGGACTTTCGCATCACTGGCCTCGGCGTTGCGCCAGTACTGCGCCGGCGCCTGAAGCAGGCGGTCGACTTCGCTGACATTCAGGACGTGCGGCAGCGGCCGACCTCGCCGCGGCGAGTCGAGCTTTTTAAATGGATTGGATTCGAGTACTTCCTCACGTACCAGGTAGTTGCAGAACGATCGCAAGGTCGAGAGCTTGCGCATTGTCGAGGTCCGAGCCAGGTCAAGCTTGTCCAATGCCCCCAAGTAACGCTTTGCCATCTTCAGATTGAAAACACGATCGCTGAACTCGATGTCTGCGGGGTCCTCAAAAGTCTCCGCCGCGAACTGCAGGATGTCGCGGCGATAGTTGTCGATCGTGTGCCTCGAGGCGTTGCGTTCGACCTTCAGGTAGAGTAGAAACTGCTCCCGACGTCGATCGAATTCTGTAGCGCTCTTACTCATTTGCCTATAGTGCGTGTATGTCCTCGACAAGTGCGGTGTCCATTTCTGCAGCGGCTGTGTCCGCCAGGTTCCCGTGCCGCCGAATGCATTGGGCCGAAGCACAGCACGGACACGTCAAGGCCGGTACCTGCCAGCTGGGGATATTGCATGGTTCGATTCCTTCGTTTCGGTTGTGCCGCTTCGTGGTATGAATGACGTTCATACATTACCTTGTTGCATTGAAAAAAGAACACAATCACAGGAGTTGAACTATGTCCCGGAACAATGTTGCCACCCTGGCCCTGACGCCGTCTTTCGGTTTCGGCGATCGCATTGGCGTTGCTACGCCAGGGCACGTGGAATCGATGAAACGCGCCGGTCACGGGATGCTGCCGATTTATCCGCAGCAGTCGATCCGCGAAATGGCACGGACGCAGCGCCAGCCCGAAGAAGTCATGGGCGACGCCTTGCGTGGCATGGCGCAGGCCGGCTGGACCGGTGAGACCGGTGCCGATGCCGATCATCTCAAGACGACTGAGGATGTCGACCGTACCGTGGCGGCCGGCTTCACGTTTTTCACGATAGATCCGTCGGATCACGTCGACGAGAAATCAGACGGCTACGACGAAGCGACCTTGCGCCGGCACTTCGATACGGTGAAGGACCAGATCGACTGGACGGACGCCTACACTGGTCAGTCGGTGACGCTGCCCAACGGCACAGCCATCGAGCTCGACGAGGAAGCGATCATGCGCGCCGCCGTCAAGTACGGTGTCGCATTGAACGAAGGCATTGCGTTGGCGAACTACATTCGCACAGCCAACGAAAACGTTGGTCGCGACTACGAAATCGAACTGAGCGTCGACGAAACGGAACAGCCGACGACGCTGGCCGAGCACTACATAATTGCTGACCAGTGCCTTGGCCGCGGCATGAAGCTGGTGTCGCTGGCACCGCGGTTCATCGGGCATATGGAAAAAGGCGTCGACTACATCGGAGAAGTCGAGCAGCTGGAAAAAACGCTTGAAGATCACAACGCAGTCTCCGAGTTGCTCGGCCCATACAAATTGAGCTTGCACTCCGGGTCGGACAAGCTGTCGATGTACACCGCGTTCGCGCGTGCCACGAAAGGCCGCTTCCACGTGAAGACTGCCGGCACCTCGTATCTCGAAGCGCTGCGTGTGGCCGCCATCAAGCAGCCGGATTTATTCCGTCGCATTTGCCAATTTGGCCGCGAGCGGTACAACACCGACAAAGCCACGTATCACGTACACGCCACACTTGACGGCGTACCGCCGGTCGAGGACATCACCGACGACAAACAGCTCGAGCGCGTCTACCTGGAATGCTGGGAAGATGTTCCCGAAGGCGTCGGCTTTACCGAGGCCGGTCGCCAGATTTTGCATTGTACCTTCGGCTCGGTGCTGACACATGAAGAATTCGGCCCTGCCGTACGTGACTGCCTCGATGCCTATCCGGACACCTATACCGAGGTACTGGCGGTGCACTTCGAGAAGCACCTTGCCGCCTTGCAGGCCGGCATGCCATAGTTGCATGGAGTTCTGCGTTTGTCCAAATCAAAATCTCATATGCTCACAATCTGAGGACATTTTATGCAGCTGCGAACCGTAGGAAGCGCCTTTGTTGGAACTGGAATCGTCGGGGAAATGCATGGCCGCGCTATTGATCGCAACCCCACGTCGCGGCTGGTTGGTGTCTTTGACAGGGACGAATCCAAGGCGGCTCCGGTAGCAGAAAAGTTCGGCGGTCAAGTCTATGCCAGCCTGGACGACCTGCTTGACGACCCGGATGTCGAGCTCGTCCACGTGCTCACACCATTGGTATCACATCTGGAGACCGCACTCAAGGCGTTGGAAGCCGGTAAGCATGTGCTGATCGAGAAGCCAGTCGCCCAGGAGATTGGCGGCCTGGAGACGTTGCAGCAGAAAGCGGCGGAGGCGGCTCGGCTGTGCATGCCGGCGCGCAGCTTCATCTATCCGCCGTCGATCCCGCGCGCCAAACGCCTCATCGATGCGGGTAACCTCGGTGAGATCTGCGGCTTCTGGATGTTCTTCAACATCTATCACAGTGAGGAGATCGCGGCTCGCTACGGAAGCGTACTGCGCGAGACTTGCATCCATCATGTGTATTCAATGCTTCACCTGCTCGGACGCCCGGTGAACGTGACCGCGATGAAATCGTATATCCACTACGAGAAATTGGAGGTTGAGGATCAGGCGAGCATAATGTGTCAGATGCCCAACGGTGCAATCGCCAACCTGTGGTGCAGCTTTGCCGCGAACGATCCCACGACCGACCCGTGGTCCGTACTCTACAAAATACTGGGAACCAATGGCGGAGTCTGTTATTCCTGGAACGAAGCGCAGTACGAAGACAACCGTGGCCCGGCGTGGGGGCTGCCATGTTACGAGGACGGCTTTGCCGGGGAAGTGGAGTACATGGTCAATCGCTGTATCCTTGGTGATGAGGCGCCACTTTCGACCCTGGACGATGCGATTGACGCGCTGAAGATCGTGCAGACGGCTGAGCATGCCGTAGCCACCGGCACCGGTGCGGTGAAAGTGGCGTACTGAGAGGGAGGGGCGCTGCCACAAGCCCGCTCGCCACGTCGTTCACCGCACTGCGATCATCCGATTAGCGGTCGTCTCGATGCGTCGGCTCTGTGAGTAGTTATCCACAGCTATACTGTCGTCGATCGGTGTCGGCACGTTGACTATGAACTCGGCCCATTGCGGGCAGTTGTGGGCGACGTAAGCCAGGCGAAATCGCTCGATCGGCAGCGAGACGTCCGGGATATCATCGGGGAACAGCACCGGGCCGGTATCAACCTGATAGTAGTGTTCGCGGTCGCTGACATTGATGCACTTGACGGGATACTCCAGCGACACCTTTGTGCCATCAACGAGTTCGTACTCGGTCTGAGACACGACTGTTTCGTTGGCCATGATCGCGTCGTAGACAGCGTCTCCATCGGCAAGCAACTCTCCGTCGATTCGCCGTGTGTCGATGTGATGCATGCACCAGGCGTCGTCGCACTTGCCCGATTGCCGCTCGAGCTGCAGCGGACGGTCCGGGTCGATTTCGTTGGAGGCTTCCTGACCGCAGCTTGCGAACTGTTTGAGGAGGAGAAAATCATCGGCCGATGCGACGACGCAGAAATCCGCATTCGGGTCACGCCAGACACCCTCTGTTACGTTGACCCGCTCGGTCTTGCATGAGGACCCGAGCATGTATGTGATGCCGTCCATGACGCAAAGGCACTCTATCGGCAAGCGTACATGGTTCATCGTAAACGGTTGTTTCGATGACACGGTAATCGGTCGTTGTATGTCAAAATCGACGCGGAAATGGTGATAGGAATTGTTGAAGTCGCAGACTTGCATGGTGGCATGATTGGGTTCGAGGTTAACAATTCAAAGTCGATGGGGACAATGTAACATCCGTTTTATTTTGCGACAGCCCTGGTGATCGTGGCGGCAGCCTGCTCCAGGTCGGTGCGTTGGTGCTTGGCGGACATCGACAAACGAATCCGCGCAGTGCCTTCAGGTACGGTCGGCGGCCGGATGGCGATCGCCGCAATGCCCGCTGCCTGCAGATCATTCCCTACCTCCACGGCCCGTCCGGCATCGCCGACGATCACGGGGATGATCTGCGTCGTCGATCCGCCGATATCCAGGCCGGCTTCGCGCAGTGCCTGTCGCATAAAAACGGCATTCTCCTCGAGACGCTCGCGGCGCCATTGTTCTGCCGATGATTTTTTCAGGCTCTGGCGAATCAGTTCGACCACGATCGGCGGCAGGCCGGTCGTGTAGACCACGGTGCGCACATGGTTGACCAGGTAGTCGATCATCGTTGCCGACCCAGCGGCGTAGGCGCCGTAACAGCCATAGGCTTTGCTGAAGGTGCCCATCTGCACGTCGATGCGATCTGCTATGCCGGCGGCGTCCGCCAGTCCGGCGCCTCGCGCCCCGAAGACGCCGCTGCTGTGGGCTTCATCGATCATCAGGATCGCATTGTGCTTTTCTTTCAGTTCGACGAGCCGTTGCAGGTTGGCGATATCACCGTCCATGCTGAAAACCGTGTCGGTGACGATCAGCTTGCGTCGGTGCGAGGCGTGTTCACTGAGCAGCTGGTCGAGGTGCGCCAGGTCGTTGTGGACATAGCGATAGTGATTGGCACCGCTGAGCCGGATGCCATCGACGATGCTGGCGTGGTTGAAGCGGTCGCTGAAGGCGGCATCATGACGTCCAAGCAGGGCGGGAATGATGCCGATATTAGCCAGGTAGCCACTGCCGAAGACAAGCGCTGCTTCGGTACCCTTCAGTTCTGCAACGTCCGCTTCCAGTGCGTCGAAACCGGGATGGTTGCCGACAATCAACCGTGATGCAGTGGCACCGGCACCGCGGCTGCCGTCGGGAAGTTCGAGGTCTTCGCACAGACCGAGATAATCGTTCGACGCCAGGTTCAGCAGGCGTTTGCCACCAAACTGTAGATAACCGTCGCTGAGCGGCTGGGATGTCCGCAGAGAGCGGTGCAGGTTACGCTGGCGCAGCGCATTGAGTTCCTTGACTAACTGCTCGTCGATGGACATGGTTTCGAAGATTTCGGCTGCCGTTTCCGTTCGTTCTCGGAGAGGAGTCGTTTGCGCAGTCGAATGTTGTTCGGCGTCACCTCGACGAGCTCGTCGTCGTCAATGAATTCCAGAGACTCCTCCAGATTGAGTTTTTTTGCCGGTGCGATCTTCGCAGCTTTGTCGGTGCCGGAGGCACGCACGTTTGACAGTTGCTTGCCGCGTTGGACATTGACCACGAGGTCGCTTTCCTTGCTGTTCTCGCCGACGATCATACCTTCATAGGATTCATCGTTCGGCTCGACGAAGAACGAGCCGCGTTGCTGCAGTGCATCGATAGCGTAAGCGGTCGCCTGGCCCTTGTCCATGCTCACCAGTACGCCATTGGTTCGGCTGGGCATTTCGCCTTTGTCCGCGGCGTAGTGCAGGAACCGGTGCGTCACGATCCCCTCGCCGCCGGTTGCCGTCATGATCCGGCTGCGCAGTCCGATCAGGCCGCGTGTTGGAATAAGGAAATCGATGCAGACACGATTGCCGATGCTCTCCATGCTGATCATCTCACCCTTGCGCGTACCGGCAAGTTCGATGACTTTGCCGGCCGACTCGTCGGGAACGTCGACGGTCAGTTGCTCAATTGGTTCTTCGCGCTGGCCGTTGTTGTCACGATAGATGACCCGTGGCCGGGACACGGAGACTTCGTAACCTTCGCGTCGCATGTTTTCGAGCAGGATGGACAGATGCAGCACGCCGCGGCCGCTCACTTCGAAATCGTCGCCGGCAGTCTCTGCTACGTGCAGTGCCACATCGCGCTCAGCTTCCGTGAGCAATCGTTTACGGATATGGCTGCTGCTGAGAAATTCACCGTCCTGGCCGTACAATGGCGAGTCGTTGACGCGAAAGATCATGGAGATTGTCGGTTCGTCGAGCACGATCGGCGGCAGAGCCTCGGCGTGTTCGGCATCGGCAATCGTGTCGCCGATGTCGATACCCTCGATACCGATGACCGCACACAGGTCGCCGCAGGGGACTTCGTCGACATCGTTGCGGTTGAGCCCGTCGAACACCTGGAGTTGTTTGATTTTCGCCGGCTCGATGGTGCCGTCACGTTTGATGACGACAAGCTGCGCGGTATGCTGCAGGTTGCCGCGATGCACGCGACCGATGCCGATACGCCCGACATAGTCGGAGTGATCCAGGGTGGTCACCTGCATCTGCACGGGCCCGTCATTGCGCGGCGGTCCGGGTAATTCGTCGATCAGCGCATCCATCAACGACATGAACGAGGTGCCGGTGCCTTCGGGTTCCCGCGCGGTCCAGCCGTCGCGGCCGCTGGCGTAGATGATCGGGAAATCGAGCTGTTCGTCGGTGGCTTGCAGTTCGACGAAAAGGTCGAAAACTTTGTCGGTGACTGTCTCGGGCCGCGCGTCCGGCTTGTCCATCTTGTTGATGATGACGATAACGCGCAGTCCCAGTTCCAGTGCTTTCTGCAGGACAAAACGAGTCTGCGGCATCGGGCCCTCTGCGGAGTCAACCAGCAGCAGCGCGCCATCGGCCATGTTCAGGACGCGCTCGACCTGTCCGCCGAAATCGCTGTGACCCGGGGTGTCGATGAGGTTGACCTTGGTGTCGCGGTAACGGATACTGATGTTTTTCGACAGGATCGTGATCCCGCGCTCGCGCTCCAGATCGTTGCTGTCGAGAAAACAATCGCGCATCTCTTCGTTGTCGCGAAAGAGCTGGACTTGCTTGAGGATATTGTCGACAAGGGTGGTCTTGCCGTGGTCGACGTGTGCGATGATCGCAACGTTGCGGATTGCTTCCATGGGCGTGATACAGGATGCGCTGTGAGGGGTGGGAATGAAGCCGCGTACTATAGGGGTAGGCGGGGGGGATTCAAACGTTCCATTTGCTGGCTGGCATATTGTCGTAGCGCTTTTGCTACAGGAACCCGCGACGGTGGATCAACCGAGGATGGCGTTGTCGGTCCCGAGGAAAATGCCGTTGAGGTTCATGCGGAGCATTTCCGGATTGGTCGCCTTCTCGAGGGCCAGGTCTTCGGAGATCAGCCCTTCGTTGCATAGATCGAGCAGGCACTGGTTGAATGACTGCATGCCTTCGTTGCGGCTGGCCTCGATGGCCTGCGGTAACTTGTCGAGCTTGTCCTGTTCGAGGAGCTTGCGGATCGTGCCGGTATTGATCATGATCTCGAGCGCCGGGACAACGCCCCGTCCGACGGCGCGCGGCATGAGACGCTGGCAGATGATGGCGGCGAGGTTGGTGGCCAGCGACTGTCGAATCTGATCGCGCTCGTCATGTCCGTAGAAATCGAAGATACGCTGAATCGTCTGCGAGGCGTTCGACGTATGCATCGTTGACAGCACCATGTGCCCGGTATCGGCCGCAGTGAGGGCGGTGTCGAAGCCGTCGCGATGGCGCATCTCACCGACCATGATGACGTCGGGATCCTGGCGCAGGGCATGAATGAGTGCAGAGTTGAAAGAGATCGTGTCGATGCCCACTTCGCGCTGCTCGAAGATACAGCTGCGGTCTGCGAAGTGATACTCGATCGGGTCTTCGATAGTGATGATGTGGCGGGCGAAGTTGTCGTTCATGAACTCCAGCATGCACGCCATTGTCGTTGACTTACCGGAGCCCGTCGTGCCTGTCACCAATACGATGCCGCGTTCTTCGGAGGCGATCTTGAGGAGGATTTCAGGCAATCCCAGTCCTTTGTAGTCCGGCACCTTGTCTTTAATGTGGCGAAACGTCAACGCCATCTTGCCGCGCTGCCGGTGCAGGTTGACACGGAACCGGCCGACGCCGTCCTCCTGGTGTGCGAAGTCCGCATCGCCGGTTTCTTCGAACGTTTTCTTGCCACGTTCGTCGATGATTTCATCAACCGCTGCGCTGATGAATTCTTTGTCCGGTACGAAGTCGGCGATTTCAACGAGACCCGCATCGATGCGGAGGGCAACGGTGCTGTCTTCACGGATGTGCCAATCAGAGGCACCGCCTTCGACGCCGGCTTCGAGGATAGCCTGGAATTTTGACTGTGGCATCGGCTTTTTTCTCACAAAAAACGTCTATTCAGAGCGTCTGTATGGTAGCGGGATCAGGATTGCAGATCTTCCGGGCGCTCGGGGAACACTCGGATATACCCCTCCAGTGATGACTGCAGATTCGACAGGCTGTCTTTCACATGCACCAGGTGGTTGTTCGTGTTGATCACCCGCACCGCCAATACCTGCGCGACGCTGATGGCGACTTCCGGGTTCTCGAGAACGAACTGCTGGAAATTATCGACCACGAAGAATGTCGATTGCTCGACGGTTGTCACCGTCGCGACGTTGGTGGTGCCGAGTAGCGCCGAGATCTCACCGAGGATGGTGCCGACGTCGTCGACTTGCGCGAGCTCATAGCCCTTGGAGCTGATCTTTACACTGCCGGCAACGAGGACGTAGACCTTCGACTCGCGGCCACCCTCTTCCAACAACGTCGTGCCGGACTCAATCTTCACTTCCGGCAAATTGAATTTTCGCAGTACATCGATATTCATGGTACACTCCCATATGATAAAAAGGGGCGTGACCGCTCGGAACCCTGACCGATCAGGTTAGGAGCCGGTAGATACGGTAATGTCGTTGGCGGGAATTTATAGTGCCGATGCCGAGGCGTCCAATGCTCAACTATCTATAATGGCATTATCCGTATTGAGGAAGATGCCTTGCAGGTTCATCTTCAGCCCTTCCGGATTAGTCGCCCGCTCCATTGCAATTTCTTCGGTGATGGCACCTTCGTTGACCAGGTGGAGCAACCCCTGATCGAACGACTGCATGCCTTCCTGGGTGCTGGCTTCGATGGCGTTTGGCAGTTTTGCCAGTTGATCCTGCCCCAGCAGCTTGCGCACTAGCGGCGAATTGATCATGATCTCAACACCCGGCACTACACCCTTGCCGATTGCCCGCGGAATCAGGCGTTGGCTGATGATGGCCCGTAAATTCGTCGCTAGCGCCAGGCGGATCTGGTCGCGCTCCCCATGCGGGTAGAAATCGAGAATACGCTGGATCGACTGTGACGCATTGGTTGTGTGCAGGGTCGTCAACACCAGGTGCCCGGTGTCGGCTGCCTGCAATGCTGCGTCGAAACCCTCGCGCGTCCGCATCTCACCAACGACAATAACGTCCGGGTCCTGGCGCAGTGAGTTGACCAAAGCGGAATGGAAGGACGACGTATCCAAACCGACTTCGCGCTGGTCGAAGATACATTTGTCGTTGGTGAAGGTGTATTCGATCGGGTCCTCGATCGTGATGATGTGGCGCTCGAAATTCCGGTTCATGTGTTCCATCATGCACGCCAGCGTCGTCGACTTGCCCGAGCCCGTCGTCCCGGTCACCAGGACAATGCCGCGTTGGCTGTTGGCAATCTCGAGAATCGTCTCCGGCAGGCCGAGTTCGTCCAGCAGAGGCACCCTCGCTTTGACATGACGCATTACCATCGCCATCAGGCCGCGCTGGCGGTACAGGTTGATGCGGAACCTGCCGATTCCGTTAACCATGATCGCGAAGTTGGTGTCCCCGGTCTTGTCGAATTCTTCCAGGCTTTTGTCGGTAATGATTTCAGAGACGGCTTCCAGCAGGAATTCCTTCGATGTTACGACGTCCGACAAATTCTTCAACCCGCCGTCGATCCGGAGCATTACTGGCGAGTTTTCGCGGATGTACCAGTCGGACGCTCGGGCCTCAACACCCGTTTCGAGAATTGCACGAATTCGGATCGTTTCCATTATATTCTTCTGTCTTTTTTGCCGGGCACAATTACCCCGTCAGGAAGCGTTGTTATGTCTATCTAGTATAAGCAGAAACGGCTTCGAAATCAAGACC
>CAYWQM010000072.1:573-22755 GCA_964460215.1 uncultured Lentisphaerales bacterium | reverse complement strand
GTCAATACGCTGCTAATCAGCACCAACATCTGCGAGGACACTTGCGATATCGGTGTAGAAATCGAGGCCGCCATCAATACCAAGATGAATTAATAGACGCAACGACTGCATTAATCTACAGAAAGCGCGGAGACCTCGTCTCCGCGCTTTTTTTTTGGCAAAACGTTCCGAAACTCAGTCGTCAGTTCCTGGGGCTGCCCCGTCTCGTATGACGTCCCCATTCATAGCTGACTGGACATGGCACACGGCTGCTCAATGCCGACCGCGGAATACGCACTAACGATCAGCTGCGTGAGCCGCCCATAGAATTTCGAACATCGGCGACGCCCGTTCGATGTCGTTGATCATCGGTTCACAGAGCATCGCCTGTTTCAGAAGGTCCTTGTCATCGGCTACGGCTGCATCGACGAGAAGGCGCTGATGTGCTGCGATATGGCAACACAACGCTTTGTGGTGAGTCGGTATGGGGTCGAGCCCCAGGGGTTCCATGCGGTTGCTTCCGACTTTTGTGAACGCCTCGACGACGGCACCCTCCGGCAGCCCGACGATGTGGCCGCGGTTCGGAATGTTGATTGGCAGCTCGTCGCCGGAGTCGGTGCAGATGGCCGTCATTGTCTTTACCCCAATATCGCCGAACGGGCTGGTGCAGCACGGTTTCAGTTGCTCCTGTTCCCAGAAATCATCGATCTGCGGCAACTGCGCCAGCGCTGCTGCTGCTGCTGCTGCCTGGTCCTGCTGTGCCGATCGCAGGTCGTCCGGTCCGGCAGCCGCAAACCCGTCGGCCATGCGCTTGGCCAGGACATCGTGATAGAAGAAATGGATATGGTGCCCGTTGTTCATCGGCAGCACCCGATCGAGCAGTACCAGCGGCGCGTTGAGATCCCAGGCACAGCGGGCGGCTCCGTCGCGATGAGGCAGGTCGTCCCAGGCCTCCCAGATCATATCCATCACCAGCTTGTCGCCGATCCGGCTGTCCGGCAGAATCCACGACAGGTGATTCAGACCGCCGCCGCGATAGGAGAGATCGGGATTTGGTGCCCCGACGCCGAACAGGTGATCGAGATCCCAAGCGACATTGTAGACGCCGGAGCAGAGTCCGATCGCTCCGATGTTCGTGTATCGGGTAACCGCGTCGACCAGGTTGGTGATCGGATTGCTGAAGATCAGCAGCGGCGCGGCCGGGCAGAGCGTCTCCATGCGTCGAGCGATGTTGAGCACGACTGGAACCGTTCGCGCTGTCAGCATCACAGCACTTGGTCCAAAATCATCATGGCCGTGAAAGCCGTGAGCTGCCGCGACCCGTTTGTCGTGCTCAAGAGCAGCAACGCCGCCGACGCGGAGATAGCAAAAAACAAAGTCGGCGCCCTCCAGTGCCTCGTCCAAATCGTCAGTTACTTGGGTCGCAGGCATGTTTGACCGGGCACTCGGCATTTTGCAACTTAGCGATGCCAGTGTTTGCGCCCGTGCAACATCAAGGTCCATGAACGTGAGGTGAGGCTGTTCGAATACCTCCGGCCGCGAGAGAATGTCGTTGACGACGCCAAGCAACCGCAATGCGCCGCCGCCGAGAATTGCAATCTTCATGATGTGCTGATCCTGCTCAAAGGCTGCCGGGTGTTCCTGCGCATTTTTTGCTGTTCGGGTTCAAGTGGGATTGAGGTTTATTGTACCCGTGCGGTGGCAGCGCCGCAAGGTTGCATAGATTGCATAGGTTGCATAGGTTACCCGAAACAGAGAGGATACACTATGGCAGGAGTTCGCTTCATAACCCGGAACAATCAATGACCAACACGTACCGCTGGAGTTGTGTGAGCTCGGAGGTGGCATGGTCCCCTCGCGACGGAGCACAACTCGTCTCCTTCCAAGACAAGCTTTTTCTTTTGGGTGGCTGGAACCAGTACGCGGGCGTGAGAGACGACCTCGCCGGGGGTGGAGTTGGGGCGTTTGAGTCGGAGCTGTGTTCGGAGGTGTGGTGCTCGGATGACGGCAGCAGTTGGTCCCTGGCGGCTACTGCGCCGTGGAGTGGCAGGCACATGCACGGAGCGGTCGTACACGATGGCCATATCTGGGTTGTCGGGGCAGAAAACGGGATTCCCGACGACGTGTGGAAATCGAAAGACGGCGCGAATTGGGAGTTGGTCGCGGCGACCGTTCCCTGGCCAGAGCGCGGCAACCAGATGGTCACCGTCTTCGATGGCTCAATCTGGGTCATGGGTGGTCAGGTCGGTGCAGCCGGCCAAACCAATTTCCTGGCAGACTTGAAGGCCGGAAAACCCTTTCCGCCAGCGCCTCCGCCCCTGCGCGATGTCTGGCGGACAAAAGACGGTCTGAGCTGGGAATTGGTCACGGACCACGCACCATGGTCTCCCAGGGGCATGATCACCGGTGCAAATGGTGGCGTGCCTGTTCTCCACAACCGAATGTGGATTCTGGGTGGCGGATACGTGGGGACCGGCGGGACCACACTGACTTCACTGCGATACGATCTTGAGCAGCAGCCAAGACTGAAAACACGCCTTTTTCACAACGATGTATGGTCGTCGGTAGACGGTCGCGAATGGACCTGTCACCTAGAGGACGGAAAAGCTCCCTGGGCAGCGCGTTCGTATCACGATACCGCGGCATGGGATGGCAAGCTCTGGGTATTAGGGGGGCATCGGGGGATCGCGGCCCACGCAGATGAAATTGCGACCGAGGGGAATCGCAATGACGTGTGGTACTCCGAGGATGGCGAACATTGGCAGCAGCTTCCGCTCACTCCTTGGAGACAACGGCACGCTTGTGCCATTCATGTCCACCAGGACGCTTTATTCCTCGCTGCGGGAAGCGCAGCCACCATTTCGGCGGAACAGGTCGAGCTGAGCAAGCACGACTTTACTCACTGCGTGGAGTCTGTGTGGTGTCCGGGGGACGTATGGCGTTTGGATCGTGCCACCACCGCTGGGAAGCCGTGATTGATGATGCAAAGGATAGTGCGATTTATGGCGTACCTCGTTGATGAAATTTTCACCACCCGGTCCCCCTAGCACGGAGCAGAGGATTACGCTCTCACGGGAAAACGAAATTGCACAAATGATTTTTCCAGATTCGGTAATTGTCCGAAACCCGTGCTACAATTCGACTGGCAGGTGATCGTGTGTTTGAATTCTCTTGGAGAATTAGCAGTGACAGGCCATTTTATGCAATGGCTTGTTTCTCTAAAAATGGTGAAACACCCATGGGTTTGACCACGAAGAATCGAATGAGGCCTTGGCCTATGGCGGGTTATTTACTTGCATGATGGCTGATTGGAAAATCGGGATTCGATATGAGATGCTGCCCGGCGATGGTGTCGTCGAACGCTGTCGTAATGCAGCGCGGTTCGGGTTTGACGTGATCGAGCTGCCCGGACGCTATCTGCACGAATATCGCGATGATCTGGAGACCAACCTCGAGAACCTCCCCCTGCCGATCTCAAGTCTGTCGCTCGGATTTAGCGGTTCCCTGGTCAGTGCCGATGCCGCGGCACGGTCCGTATGCCGGGAGTCGACAAAAAAACTGCTCGCGTTTTGTGCGAAGATCGGGGCGATCGGCCTGGTGATGCCGCCGATTCTCCACATGGACAATCACGCCGACCTTGACGATGACGCACAACGGGATGCGTTGCTGCACGAGCAACTGCCGGAATTGGCAGCCGCAGCAGCAGACGAGGGCGTAACGCTGATGCTCGAACCGGTCAACGGCATGGAGACCGACTACATGACGACGATTGAACATGGACTGCAGTTCTGTGAGGCTGTGAATTCACCGGGGCTCGGACTGACGATCGATTTTTTTCATATGCAGATCACCGAGCTGGATGCACCCACCGCGATCCGGCGCGCCGGAAAATGGATCCGCCACGTGCACGTCGCCGAGAATGTCCGTTGCGAGCCTGGACCGGGCACACTCGATTTTGCACCGGGATTCGAGGCGTTGCGCGAAATTGGCTACGGCGGTTTCGTCGTCGTCGAGTGTCGCTACCTGTCCGGCCCGCCTGATGATGTGCTGCCTTGTAGTGCGAGCTATCTGCGAGGGCTGGTGCGAAACACCAATCCGCATTAATCACTCGCGTCAGGGACGACCAGCGGGAGGTACTCACCGCCGCATGGTCCACCACCTTCCGTCGCCTCCCAGTGCACATCGCTACCGTCGAAGTCGAGTCCGGGACTGAAGTGGCCCGCTGTGCTCACCGTGCGGCGCGGCGCATAGTGCAGGATGTACGCCCGCCGCCACAGCGTCGTATGGGTGTTGGCCTTCGAGCCGTGGATCAGGCTGCCGTTGAAGAACAGGACGTCGCCGGGATCCAACAAAACGGGAACGAGATGACAGCCTTCCGGTAAGTCGAGAAAATGCCCCGTCGAACTTCCTGTCGGATCAGCGCGCTTCGGACAGAGCAGCTCCATGGTGTGGGTCCCCGGTGCAACGAAAAGGCAACCATTCTCCTCCGACGTTTCGTCGATCGCGATCCATGCAGCCATACACGTGTCCGGCTGCACTTGCAGGGCACGATTATCCTGGTGCAAAGCCTGTCCTCGAGCGCCCGGCGGTTTGAAATACAGCATGCTCTGGGTGCCGATCGGGTCATCGCCAAGCAGTTGCGTCAGGATCGGACGCAGGCGCGGATCGATAAACGCGGCACGCGCTTCGTCATCGTACTTGTCCGGGTACATCACCCGTGGAAATCGTTCGAGCGGGTCGTCTGCATCCGGGTTCGGATGCCAGTGGCCCTCGAGCTGAACACCTTGCAGCGCCATCTCGTAATGACGCTGCACAAACGGCTCAAGCTCTGAAATGTCCAACAGCCCGCGCTCGATGTGGTAACCGTCGCGGTTATAACCTGTGAGTTGTTCAGCTGTCATCAGCTATTCTGTCCACGTTAAAACTCAGTCGCCAGCCGCTGGGCGTGCCCCGTCTGGGCTGCCAAATACGCTTTATCGATGATTTCGGTGATATGCCGGGCCTGGGCAGCGGTTCCAGCCGGTTCCCGATTGGCCAACACAGAATCGACCAGGTGGATAATGTCCGCGTAGACGTGGCACTCCTGCAGTGTATTGTGCGGCGGATGCAGCCCGGGGACATCGGTGAGCGGACAGGTAATGCTGCGCTCATTCGTCTGGCCAGCGGCGTCGCGGATGCGAACCATTGCTTCCGTCGGATACCAAGTAAGCGGGTCGAGGACTGTGGTTTCAATGGTGCCGTGTGATCCGTAAATGCCGAGGAACCCTGCCGGTACCTGCCGGCCCTCCATCGAGTATGTTCCCGACGCGACGGCCTGGATGCCATCATCGAACTGCAGGAGGATCAACGTGTTGTCGTCGATGGCCGCGGCCACTTGTGCGGCATCGGCTTTAATCAGCGGATTGCGCAGGTTCGAGAGTGCGGCAAGCTGTCGCACGGGACCGAACAGGTCGATCAGTGTCGCGAGGGAATAGACCGTTCGGTCTCGCAGTGGCCCGCCGTCGGCGCTGTAATGCCAGCTGCGATCGAATCCGCTGCCATCGTAGTCCGCGGTGAAATGCGTCGCGGTGTAGACTGAGTAAATGGTGCCGAGCTCGCCACCGGCTATGATTTCCTGCAGCTTGCCGGTCATCGGGCACAGGTGATTGACGGGCGCGACCAGCAGTTTTCCGGCACTTGCCTCGGCGGCTGCGATGACCCGGTCCGCGCCTGCGAGATCAGTAGCCATCGGTTTTTGCAAATAGACATGTTTGCCGCACTCAAGCGCGGCAATGGCCTGATCGACGTGACAACCGATCGGGGTCAGGATAAGTACGAGGTCGACGTCGACGGTTTCGAGCAGCTGATCGTAATCGCCGTGCCACGCGTCGGCTTTGAACTTTTTTGCGGTGAGTGCAGCGCGTTCGGTATCGATGTCGCAGACTGACACGAGGTCGATCTTCTCGCGGGCATCGGCTTCGAGGAGATGCGGCAGCACGCCGCGAAGGGCGAGATCACTGCAGCCGATGCAGGCAACTTTGAGTTTGTTTGTCATGGAGGATTCTTTACGGGTTCCAGTAACCGATCTTTTCGAGGTGGCGCCGGCTTTCCAGGGCGTCGCATGACGGGGACAGGGTGGCGTGGTCCTGTTCAACCATGGCCCAGTCGTCGTAGCCGATCTCGGTCAGGCAGTCCAGGCAGGCTTTGATGTCCAGGCCGCAGTTGCCGGCGCCGAGCTCGCAGAACCGGTCAAAGTCGCCGGTCTGTGGATTCCGCAGAGCGTCCTTGATATGGACATGGACGATCTTCTCCTTGTATTGGCGCAAGACCGGCAGCGGGTCCCAGCCCATGGCGCCGGCGTGGCCGATATCAGGGCAAAACCAGACGGCGCTGGTGTTTTCGAAGAGGTCATGGACTTCGTCATCGCGTTCCAGGCAGCCGCGGTGAAAATGGAAGGCGGCCTTGATGCCGAACTTCTCGCTGATCTGCCCGATCTTATCGAATTGTTTGAAAAGTGCCAGGTATGATTGGCGATCGGTCGGGGGCGTTTTCTTGTCACCTTCGCAGACCAGAAAGCGGCCGCCGAGGGCCTGGAGGAACCGTGCCTTTTGCTCCGTGTCTTCGAGGCAGTCGTCATTGTAAGTGACATTGACCCAGTGACTGACTGCTTGCAGACCGTATCGATCGAGTTGCTTCCTGCATTCCCCTGCCGGCGGCAGGTCTTTCAACTCCTGACTGATTTCGATGCCTTTGAAGCCGAGTCCGGCAGACTCCGACCACACCAGATCGGTGCTCAACGCCGAACCGGTTTGCTGGCCGTAGACATGGTATTCCCAAGTTGAGTATCCTGTCCTGATCACGTGTGAAATCCCCTCACTGTGCTGTCCAGCCGCCGTCGAGCGGGATGGCGGCGCCGGTGATGAAACTCGATGCATCGGAGGCGAGGAAGACAATCGTCGAAGCGATTTCGGGGAGGTCGCCCCAACGGCCCAGCGGGATGCGATCGATAAATGACTGGTAGACTTCCGGGTTCTGCTTGAGCGGCTGATTCAGCGGTGTGTCGAACTGAGCGGGACAAAGTGCGTTGACGGTAATACCGTCTTTGCCGTACTCGAGCGCCCAGCAGCGGGTCATGTTGAGCAGACCACCCTTGGTGGCGGTGTACGGGGACCGCGTGGGAAAGCCCACCATGCCGAAGATGGATGAGATGTTGATGATGCGGCCGTACTGGCGTTCGATCATATTGGGCAGCACGGCCTGGGCGCAATAGAGCGGGCCGCTGAGATTGATGTCGAGCACGGCCTGCCAGTTTTCGGGTGACAAGTCGAGGGTCGAGTCACGGTTGTTGACACCGGCGTTGTTGACGAGGATATCGATCTGGCCGAAGCGGTCGAGTACGGTGGCCGCCATGTTATTGACCTGGTCCGGCTTCGAGACATCAGCTTGAAGGGCGAGGACCTCCTTGCTGGTGGCATCGGCGATACGGTCGGCAACCGCCTGGCATTCATCAAGGTTGCGGCTGGTGATCGCGACATTGGCGCCGGCTTCAGCGAGGCCTTCGGCCATGGTTTCGCCGAGGCCCCGACTGCCGCCGGTGACGAGGGCGACGCGGCCGTCGAGTTTGAATCTGTCGAGTATGCTCATTGGGTTGTCAGTGCCTGAGTTGCTGCTTCATAGATGTCTGCATTTGCATTGTAATAGGCCACGTCCATCGTTTCGTTTTCACTGGTGACCTCGGCGCTTACCCAATGGGTGGCGTAGGCGCGTCGCCAGCGATCGGATTCGTTGCGATGCGAGGTGTGAAGCATCTTGCTGTGATGGAACACGACGCCGCCTTTGCCCACCGGCGCAAGGGCTTCCCGGTTCAGGTCGATGTTTTCCTGCGCCGGCGACAGGTTGTAGGGTTCGTCGGGAAGCGGCAGGTGCTCGAAGATCGGCCCGCGGTGTGAGCCGTCGATATAGCGGAGGCATCCGTTGAGCTCATCGACATCGTCGAGGGCGATCCATGCCGTAAGCGCTTCGTCGTCCGGGTGCAGGAGGAAATAGGCGTTGTCCTGATGATAGGGTTTTGCGCTGCCGAAGCGCGGTGGTTTCATGAAAATCTGATCCTGCAGCAACAGCGGGGGTTTTCCGATCAGCTGTTCGACTAGGGACCGCAGGCGCTCGTTAAAGGCGAATAGACGAAAATGCGCATGCTTCAAAAACGGGAAGTCCAGCTTGCGCGGGATGACCTGTCCCTCAGCTGTGCGATCCGCGAAATAAGGCTGATCGGACAACTCCAGCAATTCCTCATCGCAGATCTGCGTGGCAAGGACGGCGATCCGATCGATTTCTTCGGTGGTAAAAACGCCTTCAACGACGGCCCAGCCGCGTTCCCAATAGGTGTCGTAGGTTGTGGTGCTGAGTTTCATTTATCGATACTTCAAGACGCTGGCACTAACCGCAACCGGGCGGCGCCATGCCATTGGGTGTGTTCCACCAATACACTTCCGCGCTACCGTAGCCGTATGGTGGAACCGAAGCTCCAAAGCCGTTGGCAAGAGACGTGAATTTTACATACATTGCGTGACCGTCGACAAATACGAAATTCGCGCCCAAGCTATGATAAGAACTTAATATCGTCAATTGGGACATGTACCAGCCGGTGTCTTTGCTGTCGGCATAAAACACCAACCGCGTTGGGGCAAGCGCATTGCCAACTTTTAGGACGACGCCGCCATCGCAGTTGGAATTGTAAAAACCCAAATCGGTATAGGCTTTGTAGAACCCGACGCCATCACCCTGACCGTAGCTTGGGCGTTGCTTGGTTCCGCCATGCCACCAGGTGAAGAAGCTCGGCGCTTCTTCAGTCGGACAAAACAGCACGGTCTCATCCAGATAACTGCTGCCGTATGTTCCGTCGAGCCGTTCGCTCCAGTAATCATTGCTTGTGTTCCAACTCGTCCAGTTCGGCGAAAACGCGTCGTCATGATCATCTGCATAGAGCAGATGAGCCAATGCGATTTGCTTCTGATTGTTCAGGCACAGGATCGAGTGCGCTCTGGCTTTCGCCTGGTTCAATGCCGGCAGCAGCATCGATGCGAGGATGGCAATGATGGCGATGACTACGAGCAATTCTATAAGAGTAAAGACTCGTATGTGTCCAGCGTCGTTCGGCCTGTGCGATGACCAGCAGGGGGACCGGTCCCTGGATCCCCGCATCGATCGACTACTGGGGGCCTGTTCCATCGCCTCCAGCGGTCTGCCGGGGCTCCAGCGCGAAATCGTATTGAATTGCCTATCGGCAGTACAGCGTGTTTGTGTCGTTTGATATGACGTCATCCGAGTGCTCGCAGCAGGGAAAGCGTTAATAATCCAACTGTGGGAAGGTACAGGTCAACTCCAGAAAATGCCATCATTCCGCGGTTACCCAGACGTCGGAGATGGCGACGCTGTAAGGGACTTGTTTGCGAAAGTCGATGTTTTTTTGATCGTAGTGTTCAAAAACGTGCATGTTGAAAAACGGTTGTGTCAGAAACGTCTCGGGGATTTGTATGGGGAACAACGATCCCGGATCATCACGGCCGACGGAACCCTGGGGCAGGGGCCAGGTGGTCTCCATGAGGACAACGTGGTTGCCGTCGAATACGTCCGGGTGCGAAACACGGACACTGTAGCTGCGCCCAAGACAATCGTAGTCGTAGGCGTGGAGATAGACGGTCACAGACTTATGCGCATGGCTTGCGAGGCCGAAGAACCGCAACATGAACGCACGCCCCATCTGCCAGGAACGGTGACCCGGCTTTTCGCAGACCGCGTAGTCGTATACGGGAATGTCGAAGTCGACCCCTTTTGCCAATTTGACAACGTTCGCGAGATCAGCCTGATCCCGCCATGGTCCACCGATATGGCCCCTGGCGTAGGCGTGCGCTTCGAGCAGGATTTTGGATTTGGCATTACGGATTTCGGATGTCATCGAGCGAAACCACTTGCGGACGCCGCGGACCATGCGGTCGTGGTACTTGTCGATGTACGCATTTTGATGTGCGATGACGAATGGGGCGACGTCGGCGTGTGCCTCGGGATTACGGGCCAGTTTGTTCAGAAGCCGGTCGACCGGCTTTCTTCGATCAGGAATCGGGAATTCGCGGGTGATCGAGATCAGGTGATCGCGGCACAGGGTATCGAGCTCGGTTCCGTTGGCCACCGTGATGTCGTCGGCGTCGACATTCCAGATGCGGGCGAACGGCCGCGGCCATTTCAATTCGAGCGACAGCTCGCCATCCTCGGTCACGCCGAAGCTGCCGCAGTCGTAGGTTTCGGCCCAGACTCGGCGGTCGGTGGGGACCGACAGGCGGATCGGCATATTGATGCGCAGGTCAGCGTAGATGTAGGTGTAGGGAATGCCGCCGGGATTCGGCATCGTCTTGAATCCGACAATCCCGTGATAGTCAGCTTCGTCGGCAGCCGCAACGGCCGGTGGCCCTGTGATGGTGACGGTCCATGTGGTTTGACCCTTGCTGATCGGGCCGATGACGATCAGGTGCGGTGTTCGCAACAGTGGCGTGCGAACGGTTCGGATGCGAAGTCCGCGCGTCTTGCTGACAGCGCGGTCAATTTTTACCGGCACGTGCCATAACGCAACGGGAAGCTGTGCCATGGCTTTGTTGGATTTTATCTGGATATCGACGGAGAGGCCGGTGTCGGTTGTGGTTCGATTGATGGACACCTTCACATTGCGCAGGCTTTCGGGCTCGGGACCGTGCCTGGTGTAGTCGAGAAAGTCGGAATCCGGGTAGTCCCATTTTCGTGTGTAGTCGAACAGGTATTCGGGGAGGGGGTTGCCGGCTTCCCAGGCGGCATGGCAGCGGCAGTTTTCGATCTGCATGACGTCGGGGTGGCAAATCGGTTTGTTGATGAGATGGGAGCCGACCATGAAGTCGCGGATGTAACCAATAGTTTCAGGTGTCTCCCGCTCGTAACGGGTCATGTAATCGAACAGCGCCAGACTGTTGGCGAAGAAGAGCTCGCCGGCTTGTGCTTTGGTGATTGCGTAGCGCAGAGCGTTGCGATTGTTTTCGTAGACTGCCGGCGGCCCGAAGTTCTGAATGGCGATGGGGATGACATACGGTGATGCTGTGCGATTGTGGTCGCACAGCATATCGAGGACTTCCATCGAGCGCCGGCCCTCGCCACTGCTTTCGATGCTGCGATCCCAGACCATCGCGATGTCCGGCGCCCAATGGGTGTCCGGATTGCCGCGATAGAAGTCGGTGGGAATGGTGACACTGAACGGAATGCAGATCAGCGGGCTGCGCCCGCCGGCGCGACCCGCTTTTCGAAAGTCGTTACGATGCACCCAGTACGGTCGCAACGGCGTACCGTTGCAGATTTCGCGGGATTCGCCATCGCGCATTTCGTAGTTGGCCACCATTCCGGACATGATGTTGATGCCGCTCTTGCGGATGGCCTGCATGGTGACATTGCCCATGCACCAATGGGTATTGAGATTGTTGATCGGGCACAGCCCGTTTTCGCGATAAATCGTCTTCAGCTTTTCAATGCCGGCAATGGTTTCTGCCAACGTGAATTCCCACAGGCTGAATCGATCGTGATAGCCGAGCCGCTCGGCGGTGAGTCTGGGGACCGGCGTCTGGCCATAGCGGAATTCGGCTTCGCGCATGTCGGCCAGGAACTCGAGCGGTGGATCATCGACATGGATATCGATGTGATGATCCATCGGCAGATAATGCGGACGCACGACGTCACCGTAATCGTCCTTGCCCGGCAGCAATCCGTTGAGCCACAGTGTGGCGACGGCCTCATTGCCGGTGATCGCGGCAAAATAACGGCCGGCAATCGATTGGCTGCCGGACATCAGGATGGCGTGGTAGTGTCCGGTTGAGTCGGGCGTGTATTGGGCGATGCCGGTCCACGTGTTGGTCGACTTTTGCCACGCAAGCGGGATGCGCCTGGGACGGCCCGGGTTGTCGGAGAGTGCGTCCGAAATGATGACAAGCTTCAAGCCGGTTCGCCGGGTTGCGGAGACCGCAAAATCGACAGGGTCATTGACCCGGGTTAGTGCATTTCGGATTTCGAATTGGATGGGTGGCATTGATTCACTGACGTTGCTCGATAATCAGCATGCGAAAATCCCGTTTGGGCATGGAAAATGTTGCGGTTGCATTGGCCACGGCGATTGTTTCGTTGCGAATCGGGTCGTGCAGTTGATCGTCATGAACGTCGATTCTATCGGTGTTGAGCTTGATCGTCGTTTCGATGGCGTTGTCGGTATTGTTGAAGACGACGAGCATGGTTTTGGAGGCGATGCCCCGGATTGTCGGTGTGCCCTGAAAGATCGAACACACGAGGTTGGGATGGGCGGGGGTGATGGTTGCGTAGTCCGCAATGTCCCAGTACGGCCGGAAAGCCATGGCGTCGTCCCATTGGCCGAACGCTTCCTGGGCGGCGCGAATTTCGCTGTACGGTTTGGTTGTCGAGTACGCCGGCACCACCTTGCTGTCATGCACCAGAATCATCCCGAGCAGATGGCGGACTTCGGGCTCGGCTGCCTCGGTGTACCAGTAGTTGGGATCCTGCCCGCTGCGCGATGCCGTCGATGCGAACTCCGGCAAAAAACAATCGGGCGGCCCGAAGTTGTGGCCCATGCAACTCGCACGATACTGGTCGAGCGTCAGGGCCTGATAATAATTGGCGCCGCTACTCGGGCGGCGGAACTGTTCGCCCTGGTGTGTCGAGCCGACGAACGAGATGATCGAGCACAGCCAGTCGCCGGAGTTGTGGAACATGATGAAGAATTCCGGGTCGTGGCTTTTTGCCATGATGTAAAATCGTTTGAACAATTCCCGAGTGGCTAGGAGCTGCGTCTCGGGATGATAGCGGCCGATTTCATCGATCAATCGGCGCGCCGAGATGTGGGCGCCGTAGCCGGTGGGGAAATAACCGTTGACCGGCGGCCAGCCGCGGTCATCGTCCTGAAAACCGCAGCCGTGCCAGTGACTGCCGCAGACTGGTGGCGACGACATATCGAAGTACATGCCGTGGAGGTCCAGCTCCTCGATCGTCCTGTTGAGGTTCCAGATTTTCCAGTCGACGTAGCTTTTGTTGCGCGGGCAGTTCGGGTACTCGAGCCAGTCTTTCTGCGGATTCATTTTAGACGTGTCAGGGCGCGCGAACGGGGCGGTGTGCCATTCCCATTTGAAGTACTGGTATTCCGGACCGATGGGGTTGTCCCAGACCAGGCTCGAATCGGGCATGGCCTTAATGCCTTGGGACAGGAGACTGTCTACCCGGCCTTTGGCCTCCGGGTTCGGCACGGGATAGCGGGAGCGCGGATACTTTGACCAATACGAGGTCGCATAGGCGTAATTGGTTCGTTCGGGTTCCGCCTTGGTCTCCCCGGCGCGACCCATTGACAGGGTCCCCGGATCGTTGCCGCGGCCGATACGCCAGGAGCGCCAGCCGCGGGGCTTGGGTCTGCTCGGGGTTGCCATCAGGCCGAAGGCGAGCGTGAATGGCTTTTCGAGTTTGACCGGGTGATCGATGAAGTTGACGGTCATGACAACGGCGTCATCGCGACGGATGTAGCCAATGCCGCGGTCGGGCCGGCGAAGCCGCCAATTCCGGTCGGACTCGGCGCACCAATGGATGCCGCGGGCTTCGTCGCCGATCCAGGCCTGGACGGCGCGATTCCAGATGGGGTCGTAGGCGGTGAAGAACTGATCTTGCTTGATCGCACCGATGCCTTTGTTATCGTCCTCGCGGTCGGAATTGTAGAGGGTGGCGTATTCCGGCTTGATCGGGATTTCGAGTTTGAGCTGTGAACAGGTTGTAGTGGCGCCAGGAGTGAAGGTCGTGGTGATCCACATGAAGCCGTCGAACTCGATCCAGATCTTTGAATTGAGTTGGAGCTCGCCGAGGGTGTCGGTCGCGGTCAGTTCGATGCGGCTATCTGTCTGTGCCGCGATCGCGACAGATGCCGAGTCGGTCGTAACGGTTTTCCCGTTGACTGTCGCGGCGTAGCGGATGGGGTGTTGGAGAATCTGCGCATCAGCTGTGGTGATCACCGATGGCAGGGGGCTGTTCTTGAACTGGTAACTGCGGTTCCAGCAATTGACCGTCGTTCCGTCAACTGTCATTGGCGTCCACGGCGCCGGCACAACGCCGGGTGCGAGGATGCCTATTTCGTTGTTCCACCACTCCGGTCGCGGCTTGATTTCAAACGCCGCTTGATGTTGGCCGATAGCGGTATCCTCGTTGAGCAAACTAATGTGTGCCTGATAATTGCCGGGCTGCAGCTCGGCCGTTGAAAGGACAGCCGCCATGACCGGCTCGGTAAAGTCGTTGATGGCAGCGGTGACCAATGCCCGGTCGTCATCGCCGCGGATTTCGACCTTGGCGTGCAGGGTCTCCAAGGGCGGGGCCGGCACCGAGACGGCGGCAACAACACGGTTGCCCGATGGCAGGTGGGCAACTTCATAGCGCAGGTCGTCGGGTTTCGGAACGGTCTTGACTTCGGTGGCGGCGGCCATGCGATAGCCGTCGGCTTTGCTGTCATCAGGTGATTCGCCGACGAGGTGGAACGCGGCATGATCAATCAACGTCTTGCCCGTGCGACGCATGTGAACACTGCAGGCAACGGAGCGGGTGCCGGCGAGGGGCTTGTATTCCAATGCGTACTGCCGCCAGGCCTTGTCGAGCTTGACCCAGCCCTTGGTGGCAGTGTTGTGGTTTGTGCCGGCTTCGTCGTATTCGTACACCATCGTGGCGATCTCGGTGCGATCGGGTGATTTCGCCCACAGGGAGAAAGTGAATGACTCATCGGCCGCAACCGGGATGCTGTTGTCACGGCCGCCGGTGGGCTGGTAGAGCGCGGCACCCTTTACGTCTGCCGCGAGCACAACTTCAATCGCGGTTGTTCCCGAATGGACATCGCCGCGGCTGGCTGCGGACGCCGTATCACTGCCGAGGCCGCCGATGACGCGAAAAGTCCAGGCGGTCTTGTTTGCCCGGGCGTAGGTTCGGCGGTGAACGGGTTCGTTGTCGTCATAATCCTCGAACCCGGGATTCTGCAGCAGGTTTGCGGATTGAGCGAACGGCAGACAGAGCATCAGGGCAACGACGGACCATGTCGCGGTGAAGCCGAAGGTGCAGACGGACGGAAGCAGTAAGCGTGGTTGTTTTCTCATGAGAAGCTCGACATTTGAACGGGTTTACCGATGGCTGCGCTGTGCTCCGCGGCGAAGCACAGGCGGGTGGTCTCGTAGGCGTCAGGGGCGGGCCAGCTCGGCGGCAGGCCTTCGTCGACCCGGCGTACGATATCCAGCGTATGGTCGGTTGTATTATGGAAGTAAAGATGGTCGTCAGCCGGCTGCCAGGTCAGCGTTTCAACCAGGTCACTGGTCATGCCGTGTTCGCTGTCGCCGAATTGCCAGCGCATGATGGTACGGCCAAAGACATCGGTTTCAGCTGCGCCCCGGGTGCCGCAAATCAAAAATCGCAGGACGTGACCGTCGCCCTCCTGCTGTCCGATCACATCCTGCAGCGGGTCCCCGCGGAAAGTAGCGGCGGGCGCCATCATGAAAGTGATATGACTGACGGCGCCATTGCTGAATTTGTACGTCGTATGATAATTGTCGTTCACTTCGAAATACGGCACGACGGTTGGCGCG
This sequence comes from uncultured Lentisphaerales bacterium, assembly GCA_964460215.1. Classification (GTDB taxonomy): domain Bacteria; phylum Verrucomicrobiota; class Lentisphaeria; order JABSQK01; family CAJWLW01; genus CAJWLW01. The sequence goes on along the minus strand of CAYWQM010000072.1, from coordinate 7,126 downwards.
CACACACTATAGACTTCGGTTACCTCGGCACCGATCCACCATCGCGGCAGATCGACATAGTGCGACAACTTCTCGCCGAACATGTTGCCGCATCCTGCGCTGGTCACCCGCCAGGAGTTGCGTCCCCAGAATTCGCTTGAGATGTATTTGCAATGCGTATTGACGACCTCGCCCAGCAAGCCGGCGTCGATCCATTTTTTGATCGTCGCGTAGAGTTTCGAGTGTCGCGCTTCGAAACCAATCTCGAGGAATTGCTCTCCTTGCTCTGCGGCCTCTACCATTTCATGTGCGTCGGCAAGCGTGTTGGCCATCGGCTTTTCGCAGAGCACGGCCTTGTTGCTTGCCATTGCGGCGAGAGTCAGTTCCTTGTGGGCGTCATTGGAGCTGGAGACAAAGACAAGCTTTACCGCCGTGTCCGTCAGGATCTCGTCCAGGCTGGTGGTTGTTGGAATGCCCAATTCACCCGCAACAACTGCGGTGCGCTCGCTGTCCAGATCCATGCCGATCAAGCCGTTGACGCGATTGCAGTTGGCAAGCACTCGAAGCTTGTGGGTGCCGTTGCCACCGAGACCGATGACTGCGACTTTCAACATGTGGCTACGCAAAGTTTCATGGCGGATTGGCTACCTGAGGATTAACACCCGATAATCCCGATACGGCATGGCTACGGCGGCGGTGTCCTCGTCGATCGCGAATGATGCCTTGGCGGTCGGATCGTACAGGGTGTCGCCAGTGATACCGAGTGCGTCGCAATCGATACGTACTTGCGTTTCGATATCATTATCGGTGTTGTTGAAGAGCACCAGCATCGCATGCTGACCGTTGCGAAACATCGACGCGACGAGATTGTCGTTCGTTGGCGTGACTCCGACGAGCGCCTGGTTGTTCCAGTAAGGCAGGAACTCCAGGCCATCGTTCCAATGTCCGAATTCGTCGAGCGCTGCGTTCATCTCGTTGTAGGCCTGCATGCCGGAGAAAGCGGCGACGACCTGGGTGTCGTGGACAAGAAGCAGGCCGATGAGCTGGCGGATCTGCTTGATCGCCTCGTCGGTGTACCAGAATTGACGATCCTGTTTCAGACTGTGTGCGACCGGGGAAAATTCCGGCAAGAACAACCCCAACGGCCCGTAGGCGTGCCCCATGTAAGCGGCGCGGAAAAGCGGCAGCGTGAGTTTTTCATAGTAATTGACTGGCGGCCGGCGGAGGTCCTCGCCGAGATATAGGTAACTGGCAAAGGAATTAATGCCGCAGTAATAATCGCCGGAGGTGTGATAGACGATCATGTAATTTGGATCGCGCTGTTTGGCGAGGACATAGAAGCGCTTGAACAACTCGCGGGTCGCGAGGATTTTCGTCTCGGGATGGTAGTGGCCGATTTCATCGATCAGCCGGCGATAGGGCAGGGCGGGGCCGTAGCCGGTATTGAAATAGGAATTCAACGGTGGCCATCCCCGATCCGAATCCTGAAAGCCGCAGCCGTGCCAGTGGCTGCCGCAGACGCTCGGCATGGACATGTCGAAGTACATGGCGGTGAGGTCGAGGTCCTTGACCATGCGGTCGGCGGCCCAGATCCACCAGTCGACATAGCTTTTGTTGTTGGGACACATCGGGTATTCGAGCCAGTCCTTCTCGGGATTCATGCGCTCGATGTCCGGAAGAGAAAAGGGCATTGGATGCCATTCAGCCTGGTGATAGAGGTATTCGGGGCCATGCGGGTTGCCCCAGACACAGGCGCAATCGGGCAGGGCGCGAACACCCTGTTTCTCGAGGATCTTGATGCGCTCCTTGGCGCGGGGTGTGCCTTCCGGATAGCGGGACATCGTGTACTTCGACCAATATTGGAAGTACGCGTAGTTGACGCCGTCCGGTCCATATTTTGTCGCACCGCGATCCTTGAATTTGCCGCCGACTCCGGGATCATCGCCGTAACCTATACGCCAGTCGCGCCAGCCCTTCGGTTTGGGCTGGGTCGGGGTGGCCATGAGCCCGAACTCGTAGGTGATGGGTTCGCTGAGGGTGACTTCATGATCGATAAGGTTGATGGTGATGGTCACGGTGTCGTCGGTGCGAATGTAGCCGATGCCGCGATGGGGGTCGTTGAGCGACCAATTCTGATTGGACTCGGTGCACCAGTGAATGCCGCGCGCTCCGTCACCAGCCCAGCAGACGACGGCACGATTCCAGATCTGATCGAAGCGAGTGAAGAATTCTTCGCCGATGTCGTCGATCGCGCCGGTGCCAGCGCGGTCGTCTTCGCGATCGGAATTGTAAAGCGTGGCGTATTCGCGCTTGATGGGGATCTCGAGCCGGAGATTCGCGAGTTTCGTTGGTGCCTCCGGGGTTAAGGTGAACTTGACCCACATGAATCCGTCGTACTCAAGCCAGGTGTCTGTTTGTGCGGCAATGCTCCCGAGCTGCCCGGTGGTCGTCAGTTCGATGCGGGCATTGGTTTCTTTCGTGATTTGCAGGGCCGTGCCGATTGTACCGGCATCCGTGCCGGCAACAACAGCGCGCATCTGGATCGGCTGGTGCAGCATGTCAGCGCCGGCCGTGCTCACCTGGGCCGGCAGCAGGCTGTCCTGGTAATGATAGGTACGGTTCCAGCAGGACAGTGCGGTCTCCGCAGCACCTTTGGTATTGGTGATTAGGTTGGTCCATGGGATGGGCACCTGGTCGTCGGGCAGGATGCCGATCTTGTTGTCCCACCATTCCGGTCGCGGCTCGATCACGAGGCCTTCTGAATGGTTCTCGATCGGCTTGCCGTCTTTCAAGAACTGGGCGGACACGAAATATTCGCCGGGCTTACATTTAGCGACGTCCAGGATAGCGGCCATCACGGGTTCTTCGAATGCGGGAATCTCACCGACAACGATTGGTTTGTCTGAGTCTTTTTCCGTGATACTGCAGGTCGCGGTGAGGCCTTCGAGGTGATAGCGCCGATCAGTTGCAGAGACCGCAAAGACAACCTGCTGGTTACTCGGCAGGTGGGCGATTTCGAAGCGCGTGGGATTCGGCGCGCCGCGGTTTTCTTCGCCCTGATAAGACTGGTAGACTTTCTTACCGACTTCGGCGAGCTGATAGCCGCCGCGTTGTTCATTCTCTTCCGGCGTGACTTGACGAAACTTGATATTGTCGATGCTCCAGTAGCCGTCCTTGAGATTGACGACATTATGGGCATCGAGGTCCTGGATCCACAGGGTCATTTTTTTGTCTGCCTTGATCGCTGTGGGGATTTCCTGATGCCAGATCCGGCCGTTATCGGCTTGCCACGGGGAAATGATGATCGGGCCCCAAACAACTTGCTGCCGGCTGTCCTCGAGCCACAACCTGACCCCCGGCGCCTGGCCGGTGCCGGGATTGCTGAGAAGGTCGAACGAGTCGAATACGGTCAAGGCGTTGGCATCGACTGCATCGTCGCGTTGCAGACGGATGAATTGGGTGAAGGGATCCTTGCGGACATCGCGGCTGTCGGGGTCGGGGTAGGGTTGGCAGCTGAGGACGCAGACCGGGTAATTGAAATCGGCGGTTTCATCCTTGAGCTCGAGCCGGATATCGAGCCCGCCTTTTGGGGTAAGCAGCTCGGTGATAATGGCTGGGGTGTTCGGCTCGTGGCTGCCGTAACGTCGGTCGTTCCAGTCGGCGGTGGTGCCGTCTTTGAATTCGCCGAAGTCGAGGATGGTCGGGGCTGACATGGTCGGTGCCTTTTCTTGAGCAATCGTCGTGTGACGGAGTGTAACGATAGCAGCGCAGGTGAGGAGCGCAACGATGAATCGATTGGAATTAAGCATGTGGCCTCGAGGGTGAAATGAGATGCGTGCGAATGGTAGCGTATTTTGAGGGTAAATTCAATATGACGGCCGTTGGGCGGTTGAGGTCTTGGCAGACGCTTACAGCCGCGGCGAACAGCCTTGTTACAGTGACGACGGGGGAACGTGAGTGACCTTCAAACGCTGTCGTTGATGCCGGACAATAGGTAAGGAAGCACCGTCAGCGACTGAGGGGACAAGGGGGCGGTCGCTTATGGGTAGTTGGCCCCACAAGTATTAGGTATTCGTAAAGTTATACCATTCTTCAAAAAGCGTGCATGCGCCGCGCTCATCGAGAGTTATTTTGAAAATTCCCTGGTATGCATTGGGTTCGTTTTCTGCCAGGTCCTTAAGCGTGAGATCAAACCATGCCAATGCAAATTCATCATTCGAAGCCAATATCTTCCACGTATATTTGATATTTTCTTGATGCGAAAGGGCATTTCGATGATGTTCATAAATAGCATCGACGCCTTTTCGAGGCTCAAAATATGGACCATACCAGTACACTCCCTCATCGGCGAAAAGCTCCGGGATTTTGCTGGCATCATTAGCCATCTGTGGGACGAGGTAGTTTTCAATCCATTGTTCATAGATTTCTTTTTCGTTCATTAACGGTGCTCCCAGTGTTTAAGTATGCTCACCCAGCGTGCGCCATCAACTACCCGGATAGAGCGCAGCGAGATTCCGGATTGGTGTGCATGACGAAGTTATCCTGAATTCCCGGAGCTGCGATCGTTGCCATCATAGGCATCAAGGTTGATCAATGACAGATGGTTGTCCCAACTATCCCATCTGACGAGCTTTCGCGATGGGGAATTCGGGATCAAGAAGGTCTGACTGCAGACTTCTATTCCTCCAGGAAGTCCTTGGCGAAGAAGGCTTTTCGTTTGGGGTCAACGGATCGCTTCAGCCGAATAACCTGATGCGCGCCGGGTTCAAGTGTGCAGCGAACATTGTTGACGCAGACGGTGCGAGACGACTTGCCCAGGTTGTGCACTTCGATCGTCCCCGACGCAACGCTGAAAAGCCGAATATCTTGCCGCCGACCATGATATTCCCAGTCAACTAGATCCACGCGCTTGTCCTCGGGAAGCAGCAAGGTATCGCCGCAGAAATACCCGAGCTGAAGCTGGTTGGCAGGTATGATGAAGGGCTTGGTTGTCTTGCCGCGTTTCCAGAGGCGCGCGACCACCTCAGTATCGGGGCAGGTGTTCAAGAGGTAGACCGCGCTGAATGTCCGGCCGGAGCCGGAAAGGCGGCCGTCATAAACGGCATAGCGCACCCGATCAATGGAAAGAAGCCGGATATTCCCCTGTTCGCCCTGAAGCACGGTGCGGAGTAGATCAGTGGTGAAGGGCTTCAGGCCTTCGTCAGCGGGGAATTCCCATGCGGCGACGAGATATGCGACGCCTTTGCCGAGTGTCTTCTCGATCAAGAAAGGCTGGCTCTGAAGCTCTTCAAGCGAAGTTATATAGCGATCGCAATAGCCACTGATCACCCGTCCGCTCGTGACCTTGAGCTTTGCGGGGGTAAAACGACCCATGAAACGCGGGTCGGTACGGATGCGCCACCTTGGAAAATGGTAACTCTTGATCGCTGAGTCCTCGAAGCACTTGATGCCCCAAATGTCGGTCTTCACTCTGCCAAGTACCTTGACTCCGAAGAGATCGGAGAAGTCGCCGTCACGGAAGAGTTTTATCGGCTTGCCGCGATCGGCCTCGGTGCTCAGGTGTGGCAGGTACATTACGAGGCGCCCGCCGGATTTCACATAAGCCTTGAGCTTCCGGTAAATCTCCGGCGTCATCGTGTTCCAGCCGAGAAAGACCAGGCAGGCGTACTTGCCGAGCGCGTCGACAGAGGCCTCGATGGGAACTATGTCGTATTGGCCATACGGTGGGTTGCCCGAGAAATCCACGTCGCCCTGTACGTTCTCGTTCGGCCAATCCTCCATGCGATGGAACTTATCCACGAAACGCCAGCCCCTTTCAGCGGGGCCTTCTAACCATTTCTTGCCCTTGTATTGCCCCCAGGCAACCCGGTTCCATAGCCCGGGTGTGCCATCATCATTGCCATACACGACGCCGAGGCGAGTCCTGGGGCCATCGGACGGACGGGTATGGACGTGGGCAAACTGGTGCGCCTCCCGCAGGATGTGCCGCTGACGCTTCAGTGGTGCGCTGCGAGGACCGAAGACCTGGCGATTTTCCTGGTCGTATTGGTCGGCAAGGTCGTTCTCCCCCCAGATGAACTGGGCACCGCTCAGGTATGAATAGAACAGCGAGGTCTTCCATCGCTTCAGCCAGAGTTCGCAGAGGTTGACCCCACCGTAGCATTGCATGGCGATGTGGGTTCCCCACCGCTTGTTGAAGGCACAGGCGGCGCCGCGAATTGAGGCGTGCATGAGGTGGGGGTCGCCCGGCATGGACTCCAGGCAGAGAGCGTCAACCCCTGCGGCGACGTGATACTTGAACACGAGTCCGGCATCGCCGTTCAGGAGCGGCCCCTTGCCGAGCCTGTTTCGTTCGTAATCAATGTGCTGCTTCACGACATCCACGTAGGTCTCACGCGCCTCAGTCACAGTTCTGGCGGGAGGGAGGCTGGCGAAACGCCGCAATTCGCCCCATTCCTTTGGATACGCCCCCGGGCCATAGAGGACACCGCCGATCTCGCCGATGACGAAGCGCCCGATGTAATACTTCCCCGCTTCGTCTATGACCGCGTCCATATTTGACTTGCAGTCCAGG
>CAYWQM010000072.1:0-563 GCA_964460215.1 uncultured Lentisphaerales bacterium | reverse complement strand
TCGCGAGGTGGTGGTTGGCGAGCTCTTGTTCTCGGACTATCTCGCGAGTTCTCAAGGTGCCTCGGGGCAGTAAGTCCCAAAAGAGCAGATAGATCTGGTTCTCGCGGCAGTAACGAGCAATGTCGATGGCTTCAGGCATGCTCGGTGGCATAAATGTGTGGACGGCGTCCCCGAGCCTAAGCCTCTTGAACTGACGCAGTGCGGCTACGTTGGGACGAACCAGTGCGCCGATAAGAACGGATGGTTTCATAGCTACACCTTACCGTTGTCAAACATTATTGTTGTCTTTCCCTGTCGGGCGAATGGGACAGTAGAGGAATTCTTGTCCGGCATCGATGTGTAGTGCTCCCGTCACGAAGCATTGATAACTTGCACGTAAGCGCTTGGCCTGCCAACGTCGATGGACGCTATTGAACGAAAACTGTGCCGTTGCCGGCTCTCGCCTCTTGTTCCACGGCGTCGTGACCAGTTTCCGAACACGGCCGAGTTTTTTTGACCAGCGTGTCCGCTGTACGATTAACTGCAATATCTGTTGGAGCGCACTCGTCCGGATCCCGGTTGCC
>CAYWQM010000071.1:21788-22919 GCA_964460215.1 uncultured Lentisphaerales bacterium | reverse complement strand
TATGATGCCAAGGGCCTGCTGAAGGCCGCGATCCGCGATGACAATCCGGTTCTCATGTTTGAGCACAAGCTTTTGTACGGGTCGAAAGGAATCAGCGCCGCACCAGGTGAGATCGATGCCTCCAGCGAGATTCCCGATGAAGACTTCATCGTGCCAATCGGCAAAGGAATCGTTCGCCGATCCGGTGGTGACGTCACCATTGTCGCCACGTTGCTGATGATGCATTTAGCACTCGCAGCAGCGAAAGAACTAGCCAGCCAGGGCATCGAAGCCGAAGTGATCGATCCGCGGACACTCGACCCGCTCGATTGGCCGTTGATCGAGCAGTCGGTGGAAAAGACATCGCGTGCTATTATTGTCGAGGAAGGACCGAAAACCGGCGGCTGGAGCGCCGAAGTCGCCGCCAGCCTCGGCGAACGGATGATGGAATATCTGACCGCACCGATACAACGTGTTGCTTCGCCTGATATCCCCGTCCCCTTCGCTCCGGCACTCGAGAATGCCTATCGCCCGAACATCCGCCAAATTGTTCAGGCTGTCGAAAACCTGATTGCCCTCGGCTGACGACCCCTGTGCGCCCGATAGGATCTTCTCCGCACAGTCAACCCAGGATGAGCCACAGCCCGCCGACCGACGCGAGCACCAGCACCGCGTGATCGAAAATCCGCCGCGGGATATACGGCAAAAGCCACCACCCCAGTAAGGCGCCGCCAATGACCCCGGGCAAGACACAGGCATTGAACCGCAACGTCTCGAAAGTTATCTCGCCGGCAAAAACGTACAGCGGCACCTTCATGCAGTTGATGATGAAGTAATACCATGCCCCCGTACCAATGAACTTCTCCTTCGAAAACCTTACTGCCAGCAAATAGATACTCATGATCGGTCCTGCCATATTGCCGACGGTCGTGGCAAAACCCGCAGCCCCACCCATACCCCAGACAAAGGCCGAGTGATCCGGTACATCATCGACTTTTTTCAAAGCCGGCGCATTCGACTTCCGGTGACCGAGAGCTTGCTAGCGATGGAGGAGGAGGTGAAGCTTGTGCAGAAAGTTAGCCGCATCAAAAAACGATTAAAGAACGAAACAATTCCGTTTCCTTAGAGAAACAAATGGAATTCCGTTTAGGT
>CAYWQM010000071.1:0-21778 GCA_964460215.1 uncultured Lentisphaerales bacterium | reverse complement strand
GCCCCCCCCATGCCCCAGACGAAAGTCGAGTGATCCGGGACATCCTCCGTCTTCAGCTTCGACGTAATTACCTGCATGGCGACCAGCAACAGGATCAATATCCCGAGAAGCGGCCGCAGCGCAGGACTGTTTATGTGCAAAAAAACGAAACCGCCTATGACCATCCCAATGAGGATGCCGGGAAAAAGCCTCCACAACTTCGACCAGTCCGCATGCTGCCGGTAGCGAATCAGTGACATGATGTCGCCACAGATAAACATCGGGGTGATGACTCCCACCGCCGCCTTGGCGTCGAAAATGAGAATCAACAGCGGCATTGAGATCACTCCCAACCCCGGCATGCCGGTCTTCGAAAAGCCTACCACTGCTCCGACTGCCAGGCCGATACCCCAGAACCAGTAGTCCATCACATCACCTTTCCAGACAATCGTAGCGCAGTGTTGCCCACTTTAATTTCCAGTATGTCGTCCATATGCGGCAGGAGTATGACAACAGACATGAGCAAAAGCAACATTGCGTACGGCACATTCACCAATCTACCCGTATCCGCATCAGCCAGCAGGCGGCTGCGGCATTGGCAAAAATCGCCGCAAACCTTCCATGAGATCACAATGATTGACATTGAAAAATAGCCCAAAAACAGAATGGAGCCGCGAATTATCCGAGCAGGGATTGCCAGATTTCTGAAATTCCCTTATAAAAATCCTATTATCTTCTGCCAATTCTGTATTATTGTACCGCCTGAGCAATCCAACCGGTTGAGGACTGGCATGAGCAAGGAACGCATTGTCTGCACCGCATCGATCCATGATGAAGCAGTCGACATTCTCAGCAAGCAGCTTACCTGTGAGCTGCTACCGGATACGAGTGTGGAAACCCTGATGAACGCCCTCGATGCTACCGTCGGCATCGTCTGTCGCGGCGAGGGCAAGGTGCCGGCCGAAGTCATCGACGCGGCCACGGATCTGCGGGTGATCGGACGACCCGGCGCCGGCTATGACTCCGTCGACGTCGAGGCTGCAACGCGCCGCGGCATTCCGGTGGTACTGGCGCCGGTCGGCGGGTTCGCGGTCGCCGAAGGTGCCGTGGCCATGCTGTTGACCCTCATCAAGAACTTGCCGCAAGCCGACGAATGGGTCAAGACCGGCCGGTGGAACCAGCGTTACAATACGCCGTGCGGCGACCTGACCGGGCACACTTTGGGCATCGTCGGATTCGGCCGCATCGGCCAGCAGCTTGCCAAGCTCGTGCAGCCGTTCGACCTCCGGATCGTGGCTTTTGACACCCAGGTGCCAGCCGACGCCATGGCGGACCTGGACGTCGAGAAGGTCGACCTGGATACATTGCTGGCGCAGTCCGACTATGTCTCACTGCACGTGCCGCTGCTCGCTGAGACGAAAGGATTGATAACGGCCGAACGCCTGGACCAAATGAAGCGCGGCGCGATCCTGGTCAATACAAGCCGCGGGAGTGTCATAGAAAACCTTGACATCGTCGCTGCGGCCCTGTCCTCCGGTCAGCTCGGCGGTGTCGGACTCGATGTCTTCCCCGACGAACCGCCGGACCACAAACACCCGCTGTTCCGTCACGATCGCTGCCTCTGCGCCCCGCACTACATAGGCATCAGCAAACTGGCGTGGAACCGCATCTGTTGCACCATGGCGGAAGGAATGGACGCGGTGCTGCGTGGCGAAAAACCGGAATTTTGCATCAACCCACAGGTACTGTGACTGTCCTGCCTCTTGCCTCAATCCAACAATTTTTATCCCGCTTGAGTGATCGGACGGGAGAGCCAGGGCGAAAGAAAATAAAAAGCCGCCATGAGAAGGCTCGATGAAGGGAAAAAGGAATACGACAATATGAGCACCAGTTCAAATATACGTATCGGCATTGTCGCGGCCAAGTGGCACAGCGAAATCATCGATACAATGATCGACATCGCCACCAGCGAAGCCGAAGCAGCCGACGCAGAGGTCACCGAATGCGTACGCGTACCCGGATCCTACGAGATGCCGTTGGCTGCCGATGTGCTGCTGGAGAAAAACGAAATCGACGCTGTCGTCGTGCTATCCTGTATTTTTCGTGGCGAGACCCAGCATGGCGAAGTCATGGGGCACGTCGTGCATCACGCCCTGGTCAACCTACAGCTCGTGCATCGAAAACCCATCGGCATGGGAATCATCGGTCCCGGCGCCAGCCAGGAACAAATGCTCGCGCGCAAGGACGAGTACGCCCGCGACGCTGTCAGGGTTGTGCTCGACATGCACACTGTCCTTACCGAGGCTCAGGACGAAAACCGGTAGGACCTTGCCTGTTTTAACCGCACCGAGAATCGGTCCGGCAACCATACCCTGCCACTTCGGAACAGTCTTGCTTCCTGCATTGAATGTTGATCAGATTGCCCGATAGTAAAATCATCAGCCCCGCCCATCTTCAACACCAAAAACCCACGCCCCCTCAATCGCTATGACCGATCAACGTACAGCAATCATCACGGGTGCTTCGCAGGGCATTGGTGCGGAGACCGCACGCGAGTTCGGACGACGCGGCTACGCCGTCACTCTCACCGCACGCAACCGGGAAAATCTCGACAGTGTTGCCGATGACATCCGCGCTGCCGGCGGCAAAGCGCTGGTACACGCCGGCGACCTCTGTGACCTTGACTTTGCCGAATCCGTAATTGACGCAACGATCAAAGAGTTCGACCGCATCGACGTACTGGTAAACAACGCCGCCTGGCGTGATGTCGTCACCATGCGCAACATCACCAAGGAATCATGGGAGCGCACACTGCGCATCGCCTTGACGACGCCGGCATTCATGGCACGCTGGGCCGCAGTGCAAATGGAAAAGCAGGGCAACGGAGTAATTATCAATATATCCAGTACGATGTCGGAACGAGCCGGCGGCATGAGTCCGGCCTACGAAGCCTGCAAAGGCGGTCTCGATTCCCTTACCTACGAACTCTCGGCACTATACGGGCCAACCGGCATCCGCGTCGTCGGAGTCAATCCCGGTGCAATCGATACAGATATGTCAAACGATTACACCGGCGAAGAAAACGCCGCCGAGATGAATTCGACGTTGTGCGGCATGACGCCGCTGCGGCGTTTCGGGCAACCGGTGGAAATAGCCCGGACCATCGCCTGGGTTGCCAGCGACGAAGCCTCCTTCATAACCGGCACCTGTATCGTTGCCGACGGCGGCATCCAAACGCAACTGCATCCGTCAAACATGCAACACATGACCTTTCCCGCTGAGTTCGATCGGTGAGTCCGGCTTGAGACAGAAGCCTTTGGATGATCCATTGCGCTCTGGAATACAGACCCCCAACCGGTACAGTCGCCGGCATTGCGGCATATATTATGCGCACAGGCACTGACGACGCCGGCACATTCGAACTGCTGGCGATGAGCTTCAAGAGTCCGGACAACGATGCGGGATTCCTCACCGGGCGGGCATGCCGTCAAACATTCTGAGATGACAACCGACACTTAATTTCCGGTGCATTTAATGAAAGTGATAGCCATGATCCTGACGGTCGCTTCCACACTGACAGCGGGAGCCCAGACGCTGACATTCGAAAAAACACTTCACGACTTTGGCGATCTCACCAACAAGTCAACCGTGAGCACGACCCTCAAATACAGCAACACTGGTGACCAGCAGCTCGTCATCGAAAACGTTCGAACCACCTGTGGTTGCGCAGCGGGGGTCCCCGAAAAAACTGTTTTAGCGCCAGGCGAAGAGTCGACAGTCGAAATTACTTTCGTCGCGAAGGGAAAACGCGGCAAACAACGCAAGCCGATCACCTTCACCAGCAACGACCCGGAACAGCGGAATCACATCATTTACATCACGGCCAATGTCATAACCCTGTGGGAATTCACCCCGTCCACGGTCAACTTCTATGTCTCCGACCGCAAATACCAAAGCCATAGCGACACGTTTACTGTTGAGAATCTCAGCAACGAGACGTTGACGGTCCTGAGTATCAAATCGAAAAGTCCCCGGATCAGTGTACTCGAACCCCATCGCATCGAGCGGGAAGTGGAACCCGGCGGCAGCACGACCTACACCATTGCAGTCGATCCGACATACTTCCCGACGCGTCAACTCAAGTACGTCCGGGTGACTGTCCGCGCCAAGATCGGCGATGATATAAAAGTTCGCACGCTGGGCGCCTACATTCGCAAAAAGCGAAAATCATACATCAAATCCCCCAAACCGGAGACGGTTGCCCCGGAAGCGGCCCCGAAAACAATGCCCGAACCCGGCATTCCCGCGCAAAGCGAACCGGAAAACAGCCCCAAAAACTAACGAACAAACGCTCGATCCGCCGTATATTAACTCTTGAAAAAAAAGCGATATACCATATCGTAAACGGTGAATAAAGGGTGCCGCCACACCGTCAAAACCCCGTCCTTCAACACGTCAGTTCAACGACAAGAACTAAAAACTGGAGTTTGCAAATGAAACGCATATACCTCGCAGTTCTCATTGCTACTACTGCCATCGGGTACAGCCAAACCCTATCGTTTGAGAAGAAAACCCACGATTTCGGCGACATCGACGATGTCACCAAGGTCTCAACACAGGTCAAGTTCAAGAACGACGGCGCCAAAATTCTGGTCATCGAAGATGTCCGCGCCAGTTGTGGATGTACAGCCGGGAAGCCGGCGAAGAAACAACTCGCCCCTGGAGAAGAGTCATACCTGGATGTCACCTTCAACCCGCAGGGCAAACGAGGCAACCAACGCAAGTCCATTACTTTCAAGACCAACGACCCGGACAATCCGACACAGGCGATCTACGTCACGGCACGGATCAAGTCGATTTGGGATTTCCAACCGGCCAAAATACAATTCAACGTGCAGAACGGGGTCTACAACAACTCCGAAGCGAAATTCGACATTGTCAACAACAGCAAGGAAACGCTGAGCGTACTGAAGATCACGAGCAGCAATCCGAATATCACCCTTGTCGACCCGGAGAATAGCAAGCGCGATATCGCACCGGGCAGCACCTCGTCATACGACGTCCGCGCCAACACGGATTTTGTCCCGAATCGTAAAGCACTTTACGCGCGGCTCACTTTCAAAACGAAGCTCGGCGACGTATACAGTTCCCGTACGCTTTCGGTCTATATTCGCAATCTCACCTTCAAGTCCCCACGCTATGATGGTTCCAAGACGAAGCTGAGAAAAGAAGACTCCGCCACTGCTGCAAAGAAAGAAGACTCCAGCACCGAGAAAAAGGAAGCACCGACGACCCCCGACGGCGCCAACAAGGACGGCTCCAACAAATAAACCGTCTTGCTGGAGCAACGGTCTATTTTGGCCGTGCTCTTCCCTTTTTTTTCCTGGAACTGCAGCTACAACACATCTCGACCGTTTTTCGTCTCTGCTTCCTGAAACAGCGGCCATTTTAACCGTCGATGAACCGTACAATACTGACTGCCTCGCTACCCCATGAAACGCCAAGCTGTCGCTTTACTGAAACATCTAACAGAGGCCCATGGCGCACCCGGCGATGAAGGCATGGTGCGCGATATCGTCGCCGCCAACCTCACGGGCACGCCCGCCTTCGATCGCACCGGCAGCATCATCTACGAACATAGCGGCAGCAGCAAAACGCCGCGCGTAATGATCGAAGCACACATGGACGAGGTCGGTTTTGTCGTCCAGTCGATCACCAGCAAGGGGTTCCTCCGCTTTGTCCCGGTCGGCGGCTGGTGGGGCCACACACTCCTCGCCCAGCGCGTGCGAGTACGCACTTCTACGGGACGGGAACTTACCGGCGTCATCGCTGCTAAACCCCCTCACCTGCTGTCGCCCGGCGAACGCGACAAAGTCCTGAAACTCGATCAAATGCACATCGACATCGGCGCCGAAAACCGCGACGCCGTCGCTGAACTCGGCGTCGCCATCGGCGACACTGTCGTCCCCGACACCCCTTTCACCCGCCTCGCTCACACCAGTCGCTACGCTGCCAAAGCCTTCGACAACCGTGTTGGCGTCGGCATGCTGATCCAGGCAACCCAGGCACTACAGGAAGACAAGCATCCCAACACCTTGATTTCCGTAGGCGCAACACAGGAAGAGGTCGGCATCCGCGGCGCCCGCACCGCCACCCGCGTTGCCAACCCCGACGTCGCCATCGTTCTGGAAGGTCCGCCGGCTGATGATCTGCCGGGCAGCATCGCTGACGAAAACCAGGGAGTACTCGGCAAGGGCGTGCAGATCCGCATAATGGACCCGTCCGCCATCAGTAACCGGCGCCTGGTCAATTTCGTTGTCCAGACAGCGGTTACAGCAAAAATTCCGCATCAGCTTGCAGTGCGCGCTTCCGGAGGCACCGACGCCAAGGAAATCCATCTTCACGGCATCGGCGTGCCCACCGTCGTGATCGGTGTGCCGGCGCGCTATATACACACGCACAACAGCATTATCGATATCAATGATTACCTCGCCGGCGTCAAGCTCGTGACGGCGCTGGTCCGGAAACTCGACAAGAAAACAGTTGCCAACTTCGTCAAATTCTGAAATCGGGTAACGAAAAGGCTTTATTCGCTCCTCTTCATCGCAGTCCCACTCGCCCTCAACCGGTTTTCCCTTGGCTGCCGCACTCTGCCTTGCACAGCATGAAGAGTGGGGAAAAATTGCGAATGCGACCTTACAGCCGGCAATTGGTGATCTGAGTCTCGAGAATCGCCGACGCACCGAGTGCTTCCAGGCGATCCATCACATCGATCATCTCGCCGCGGCGCACCATGACCTGCACCGCACACCAGGCCGAATCTTCCAGGGCATTAACCGTCGGCGAGTTATACCCCGGCGTAATTCCCTCGGCTGCTGCCAGCTTGTCTTTCGGGATGTTGTACTCCAGCAACGAATAGCTGCGGGCGATCACAACGCCTTCGAGCCGGCGTACGACCCGGTCTGCCAGTTCCGCATGCTGCCGCGCACTATTCTGGATCACCACCGATTCGTAGCAAGCGATCTCGTCGAGTAGCCGCAAACGGTTCGCTGCCAGTGTACCGCCGGTCTCCACCAGGTCGACGACGGCATCCGCCACGCCCAGCGCAATCATCACTTCGACACTGCCAGTTAGATTGACGAGGCGCGCTTCAATGCCGTGTGACGCCAGGTAAGCCCGCGTCACATTTGGAAAACTGGTGGCAATACGCTGACCAGCAAGTGAAGCAACCGAGTCCCCGGGCGCATCCTCCGGCACGCATACGGCCAGCCGGCACTTGCCGACACCAAGCTCCAGGCGAGTCTGCACCTCAGCCTCCGACTCGGCAACCAAATCACTGCCCGTGATCCCCATGTCGATAGCACCTTCCGCACAAAGCACAGAAATGTCGTCCGTACGCAAAAATGTGATGTCCACATTCATATCGCGGACACGCGCGAAAAGACTGCGATTCTGACGACGGAACGAAAGCCCCGCCTGCTGCAGCAACT
Organism: uncultured Lentisphaerales bacterium; assembly: GCA_964460215.1. GTDB lineage: Bacteria > Verrucomicrobiota > Lentisphaeria > JABSQK01 > CAJWLW01 > CAJWLW01. The sequence continues at coordinate 14,309 of CAYWQM010000071.1, read as the reverse complement.
CCGCTGCAATTTCCGAGAGCCGCCCCTTGCTGGGCACGCCGATGCGTAGATTTTCCATGCTTCACTCCTGTTTCAAAGGTTCCAGGCTTCGGTGGATAGCGGCAATTGGCAACCTGCCCATCCTGCCAACATTCTCCCAACTGACTCCTGCACCTCCCTTTCCCGTCACTTCTCCCGTGCTGCTTTCTCGTCCAATCCCGACAAACCAAAACGTCGGGCCAGCTCGGACTCGACTTCCTCCAATTGAATCATTTTGTAACCGAGCATCACGAAAAGATGATAAATCAGATCCGCCGCCTCATGGATCGCATGCTGACGGCCTGCGTCTCCCGCTTCACCGGCAGCCTCGACGACTTCCGCCGCTTCCTCGAGGATCTTCTCGCCGATCTTGGGCACACCCCCGGCAAATAGTGTCGTTGTATAGGATTGCTCCGGCGGATTCTTGCGGCGGTCCTCGATGATATCCATCAACTGCGCCAAAACGCTGCCGGTCTCTTCGGTTGCCATGTCATCCTCCCATGCAGCAATTGCGAACATGTAAGATGCGGGGACGATGTAGAAAGTAAAGGCAAAGCGATTGCGGGTGAAGGAATTTCTTGCATTATATTTTTCTTCCTTTTGTGTCTTCCGAAAGTCCCGAACGCCGCTTGCAAGATTGGAGGCTGTGAATCGGCGACTTCCGCAACCGTTGTTTTACGCGCTTGCATGGCTATAATCATCTTCAATGATCACCCGGGAACAATTGACCGCCGATCTCACATCGCTGGGCCTGAAGCCTGGCGATGCAGTAATGGTGCACAGTTCTCTCAGCGCCCTGGGACCAGTCGACGGTGGCGCCGACACGGTGGTAGACGCACTGCTCGAGGCGATCGGCCCGACCGGCACGGTGATCGCGCCGGCCTTCCGTGACAGTGTCTGGGGCGAGCCCGAACATTTCACCTGCACGGACTGCGACTGCAGCAGCTCTGACGGCCTGTGCCACAGCCGGCAGCCTGGCTTCCAGGGGATCATTCCGGAGAAGTTGCGTCAGCGCGCAGATACCGTGCGCAGTTGTCATCCAACGCATTCCTGGGTGGCACTGGGACCTGCTGCGGAACAACTGTGCAAGGACCACCGCGACTGCGCCACGATATGCGGCAGTGGCAATCCATTCGAAGCGCTGGTCAGGCTCGACGGCGTCGTATTGATTCTCGGGGTTCAGGTCAATACGATTACGCTGTGGCATTACTACGAGGAAATTCTGCGCGTTCCCTACCTCGGACATTACTGGCCGAAGCAACGGCATTTGAATCACTGTGTACCGGGCAAGCGCATTCAATATGAATTTCCCGGCATCATGCAGGACGTCTGCCAAGCCGCCGGCATCCTGCACACCGGCCGGGTCGGCAAGAGCACGTCCGGAATGATCCGATCCCGGGACTTCGAAAGCTTCATGGCAACGATCATGGCCGACGACCCGTTCTGCATGATCGTGCGCCCGCCGGATCGCGACAGTGATGACCTGGCTTTGGACGCACTGAACAAGGGCGCTGCCATGTTGCGCGCCTGGGCCCGTGGCCCATCGAAGCCGCCAAAGAACTTTGAAATTCCACTGGCACCGATCGAGCCGTTTGCAGACCGCGCAGTCGAACGCACCGATTGTCCCGCCTACCTTGGCCACCACGACGCCGACGGTCGCAGCGTCGCGCTCTGTTCCGCAAACGGCATTCACCCGGACCTGGTCCAATACGGCGGTGAATTCCGCACGTCCGGTCCGGCCCTGTGCGAAACCTGCCCATGGCACCTGAAATATCCCGATTAACGCGGTAAATAACTGACGACGGAATCAGCAAATTGAACGACCGGAAAAGCAGATACAATGAATGATCAAAATGAAACGGCAGAGATAATCGTCCTCGGACGCAACGTCCTTGGCCCGATCAAGGGGCCGTTGTTCGGACAGTTTTTCGAACTCGGCGGCCGCTGTGTCAACAACGGCGTATTCGAACCGGGCAGCCCGCGGTCGCGCGAGGATGGTGTACGCGCTGACGTGCTCGAGGCGCTGGAGGAACTGAAGGTCACGCATATCCGGTACCCGGGCGGCTGCGGTGCCTCCTACTTCAAGTGGGAGGAACTCGTCGGACCGGTGGCAGAGCGGCCGCAGGCCAAGCTGTTCCGGCTGACCGGCGCCTCGCAGTCCACGGCTTTCGGCATTTCGGAAGCCTACGATTACTGCCAGGAACTCGGTGCCGAACTGTACATGGTCGTCAACGCCCATATCGAATCGCCGGACGATGCCGCCAACCTGGTTGAGTACCTCAACGGGACGACCCCGACCCGTTACGCCGACCTGCGCCGGGCCCACGGGCGTGAGGCTCCGTACAATGTCAAAATCTTCGGACTCGGAAACGAGATTTACGGTGACTGGCAGAACGGGCAGATGACAGCCGAAGAATACGCCAGGTGGTTCCGGCAGGCCGCGATCCAGATGAAACGAGTCGATCCGACCATCAAACTTATTGCCTGCGGCGCGGGGCGCGTCAATCCCGAGTGGGATCGGACCGTGCTGTTCGAAACACTCGGACACCTGGACATGATCAGCATGCACAATTACGTCGGTCGCCCGGTCTTTCGCGACTGCATGGCCGCCAGTCGAGCGCTCGAGGAGATGCTGACAGCAGTCAATGTCGCGATCGACGAGGCCATGGACACCACGCTTGGAGCGCATCCCAGAACGCGCCGCGAGCTCGGAGAAACACCGCAAGTCGACAGGCGCCCGACCATCGCCTTCGACGAATGGAATGTCTGGTACCGGGAATCCCACGCAGAACTCGTCGATGTCGAAGAAAAGTACGATTACACGGATGCGCTGACGGTCGCGACGATATTTCATTTCATCCTGCGCAACACCAAAAGCATCGAACTCTCGAACATCTCCCTAGCGGTGAACATGATCGGCCACATCTTCACCGACAGTGAACGCTGCGTGCGCCAAACCACCTGGTACACACAGAAACTGATGGTCGATCATCATCGCGGCACTGTTGTCGACAGCGCGGTCGACGCACCACTGTTCTCGGCCAAGCACGAACGCTTCTTCTGTGGCATCGTTGACCCGGAAAGTGCGAAAGACGAGAAACTGCCGACGCTTCTGCATTACGACGATGTCTCAGCACTCGACGTACTCGTCAGCATCGACAGGGAAAGAAAAACTGCGTGCCTGTCGGTGGTACAGAAACTGGAGGACAAACCGTTGACGGTGACTCTGACGTTCCGCAACCTGCAACCGACCGGTGACACCATGGAAGTGGCGCGGTTGACCGGGGACTCGCTCGACGCGAAAAACACTCTCGACGAACCGGACAACGTTGGAATCGCAACTGAAACAACTCCTCGCACGAACGACTTTACGTTCCCGCCTGCAAGTCTTACATTCCTGACATTCAACATCGAGTGAGACACTATGGATACGTCATTCAGCAATACCCGAGAGAGCATAAAAACGGCGCGGCAATGCGACACACACTGGGCGAACCTGACGCGAGCGCAGCAGATACAGTCGATCGAGCTCGACGGGTTTGTCGTTATTCCGGATCTACTGTCGGCGGACCATCTGGAAATGATCCGTGATGAAATGTCGCGGGTGCCGACGACGGCAGTTGATTACAGCGAGCACCACCACGGCAACCGCGACCTCATCGCCACCGATTCCCCGAATACGCTTGAAGTCATCGCCAACCCGGAAATGCTCGAGTTCCTGTCCGACCTCTTCGGAGACCGGCTGATCTGTACGTCCGTTGGCTATTCGGCTTCAGATCCGGGGCATCCGGGCATCGTACTGCACACCGACTCACAGCCTTACGGCTCCGGGATCTTCGGCGTCCAGGCGAGTTCTCCGGTACTGGCACGGGTGTTGTATTATCTCGACGACCAGACGCCTGAGTGTTCGCCGTTCAAGGTCATTCCACGATCGCACCTGTCGATGAATCACGACGGCCATCCATACCAGCGCTACCTGAACCATCCGGACGAAGTGATGGTAACGTGCAAGGCCGGTTCAGCTGCTATCATCAACCAGAAAGTCTTCCACGGCAACTATCCAAACTACAGTGACCGGACAAGACGCATGCTGGCGATCGCCTACCGGCCAGCCTGGGCTGGACCGATTGCCGAAGTGGAAGACCGCGACCCCGAACTGATCGCCCGGCAACCCGAACACATAAGTAAATTACTCGGCAGTCTGAATACCCGTGACATCGAGTTCGACTTGCCCAATCGCCCGGACAATATGCGAACGACCGGGCCGGGAGTCAGTCCGGAACGGTGGAGTTAGGAGAACCTCTCACCCCCCATCGCCTCCCCTGCCGCATGAACTCACGGCCCCGACCGTTTCGGGGGGCAGCCGGATTTTTCTATAATGAATTCGAGGATCGCCTTGGCATCGTCATATGATGTTTCATGCTCCATATCCGGACGATAAAGCAACTTCACATTGGGGTGCCCGATAGTCTCCAGAGCCTTGGCGAGTCGCAATACGCTGCCTGGCGGCACAGTGGCGTCTTTTCCAGAGACTGCCATACCTATCGGCATGGTCAGCTTTTCCGGCCAATATTCGGCACTGCGATTCTTGTATTCAAGCGGGATCTCCGCCTTGCCACCACCATAGGACTTTTTCATTGCGTCCTGAAAATTCTCGTATTCCAGAAAGTTCGCAAGGCCATTTGTCGACGCTACGCCATCGATGAGTTCCGGATGAAGGACGGCAAAAGCCAGACTGCAGGCACCGCCCATCGAAGAACCGCCGAGTAGGACACGCGACACCCGATACGCCGCCTTCAACTCGGCGATAATCTGAACCACGTCCGCTTCAGCGCTTGGCCCCATCCATGACGGTCCGCGGTAGTCCGGCGACACGTATATCAGGCTATGCTCCGCCGCTATATCCCGGGCTGCTTGAAATTCATTGCCATCCTGCGTGGCGAACTGCCAGCGATCCGATCCGGATCCGTGCAACGCAATCAAGACATCATGCTCAACACTCGGCTCGAACGATCCCGGCAAAAACAAGACATATTTCTGTTCGGTACCGTCAAATTCTGACACAAAACTGACATCGGTCATCATCGCTAAGCTACTTTTAGACCTATTCCTTGGGCATGGATACAAAAACGCTGTAGACAAGTCGCCGAGGTATAGATCACCACCGCAGGTTCGATCGACACCGAATCCCGGCAAAAAGCGATTACTTCAGCCTGGCACAGTCACTTCCCGATACTGATGACACCCACACCAATGAAGCCACCGTAGATCTGTGCTTCCTGCTTGACGCCATCTCGGTAGTACTCGACGATGACCGGCTCTTCGGGATCGGAGCGGCGGGTCATGCGTACAAGGCTTCTGCGACCGCGAACGGGTTTGCCGTTGTAAGAGACGATCACGTCGCCCTTCTCAAAGCCCGCACTCTCCCCCTGCGTGTGGGGGGTGATACCGGTGATGCCCACGCCGGCTTCCGGTGAGGCTTGCATGCGCAAGGCAATCTCGGTCGTCGTCAGTGCATCGCCGGTAGCGGACTCCGCATATTCAGCAAGAGCAATAGCGGACGTTTCCATCCCGGAACGTGCCAGGGCAAAGACCAGAGACTCGACCGTGTCGTTGTTCTCGTACTCACGATCGAGTGCCTGACTGAGCGCATCAACGGTCTCCGGCGTACCGACATATCCCAACATGCGCGCCAGCGCTGCGGTAACGCCTTCATCCGTTTCGTAGGACAATTGCTCAATAAACAAAGGCACGTAGTCGCCATCCGACCATCGCAATGCATGTATGGATGACTTCCGCAACTCGGGCGAAGCTTCGGTCGACTGCAGCGCATATGCAAAAAGGTCGGGTTCTCGACCAAAGCTACGAAAAAACTGCCGATGCGAGAGCCCGAGCGTATTGTCGCCGCGCTGGTCGGCGACGACCGCGTTGAGCATCGAGACCAACAACGGATAGCCATCTTCGCGCAGTTCCCTCAGCTCACCGAAAATAGCCATGACAGCGTCACCTTCACCATTCGCAAAGGCCTGTTCGAAGGCCTCGGCGTATTCGGTCAGTCGCAGGTCGATGTCGTGGCGGGACAGCGGTTGGGTCTCGAGAGATGCCGACGCCGCAGCACTCTGGATCGAGGCATCATTCCATTCCAGTTGCTCACGCAGGCGGCGGCTCGTCAACTCCAGCTTGCCCTCGAGTACTTCAACGTCATCCTCACTCCGCTTCAGCAGCTCCTGTTTCTGAGCCAACTGTCTCTTCTGCCCCTGGAGTCGATCGACAAGCTCTTCCCGGCTCATCGACTCGTAATCCTCGAGGCGGACAGGACGCGATTCCGAGGCATTATTGACAACCGCAACAGTCGGTGCTGCCGGTTGCTCAACAGGCGCGGCCCGGCGCAGAACGACAACGATCGCGATCGCAGCGATAATGGCGCAGCCAATAGCAGTGATTCTTTTCATGAGGAAATATACCGCACTTTTGGCGTTGTAGTAAGCGGCATAAAAACCGTGAGAATCACGCAGAGAATTGTCAGGGCCGTCAACGGTCGGTCAAAACTGTTCCAGGCATCATAGGCGATGCCGAAAAGGTAAGGGCCGACGCTGCTGCCAATGACCAGCGCAGCCATACCGAGGCTGCGAATTTTACCGAGATGGCGTCGCCCGTAGTAGCGCGGCCACAGAGCGGCGACCGTGATGAATCCCAGTCCCTCACCGATTCCCACGACAACGGCGAAGGCGAAGGCTAATGACATCGACGACATCTGCAGCAGGCAAAAACAGCCCACCGCAATCATCCCCTGGGCAAGCGTCAGGAGCAGCGGTAGCGGCAGCCGATCCGCGAAGAAACCACCAAATAATTGGGAGAGCGCCAGGCATATGCCGAATACAACAAGTGTGTTGACAACGTCGACCCCAGTGAGTCCACGGCTTGCAAACAGCGGCATAATATGAAAGGCAATTCCGGCCCACATCACCCCACGCAGGCTGGAAAAAAATATGATCAACCAGCAGGCCCGGGTACGGATCGCCGCACCAGTTGTAAAGTCGTCAGCAACCGGCGGTTCCGCAACCTTCACGACAGCCCCACTGCCGCCGTCGATCGTCTCATCTACGTCGGCCGGACAATTACGAAAAAGCAGGCCGATCATCGGCAATACAGTGACCGCAAAGAATACGCCTTGAACGCTAAACGCGAAGCGCCAGCCGTAGCACTTGATCAGCCACATGTTGAGAGCCGGCACGATCCCGATGCAGCCGGCGACAACCATGTTCTTAATCCCCGTCACGCTGCCGAGTCGCCGGTCAAACCACATCGCCACTGCGTTATCAGCTACCATCGGTAGAGCACTGTGGCCGACAACACGCAAAAGCACGAAAGCCACGAACAAAGTCAGTGCCGACGACACCCTGGACATGAGCACGCAGGCACCGAGCATGGCGATGATTGCAACGATAGAAACGCTGCGCACGCCGAATCGGTCGATGGCAGCGCCGATGACCAGGGCCGCAGCACCAGCGATCAATGTCGCCAGCATATATATCCCAGCGAAGTCGCCGTGACTCAATCCAAGTGCCGCCCGCAACGAGGGGTTGTAGACCGCGATGACAACCGACTGCCCGGGGTAGGAGACCATGTGAACAGCAGTGGCAATAACGAGGATGACCCAGCCATAGGAGACCGGCAGTCGCGTGGCAATGCGGGCGGGAAGAGTCATACGGAAATCGCGGGATGAAAGGAATAAATTAAGAGTGATGGCCTTGCGACCCCGCATCGGCAGCGGCGAGACGGTCGCTTTTCCAAGTTCGAGTCAGCGTTGTCAGGGATTAAGCCGGAGAATCACTACCGAATCAATTCAAGCCGGCAAGGGCCGGCTTGATCCAGTCGACGCTGCGGCGCGGCGCTTCGCCGTAGTTGTAAAAAACGACCTCGTCGGCACCGGCACCGGCGACTGCTTGCGCCATGGCACAGGTTTCGGCTTCTGACACGATGGGTGTGCCCATACCTGGGTGGTTGAACCCCATTCGCAGCCCAAAGTTGAGGCGTTGATGGGGCAGCAGTTCGTCGCGGGCGCGGCGGACTGCTGCAGCGGTTTCTCCCAGGTTCAGGCCGTAGCCCCCGCACATAACCCAATCCACATGTGGACTCACACCCGCTTCAAGCTGGACACCGGTACCAGAGAGCGCATTCTTCATAGTCAACAGCAGTCGTGCCTCGGCAGCGCGGCAATGTTGTTCGTGGGCAGCATATGCCGGGACCGCATCACAAAATTGCTCGAGCGAATCAGGTAAATCCTTCGGAATAACAGGGGCTTCTTCAAAGTATCGGTCCATGTGCGTGATGATCGCCAACCGCAGCGCTTCCATATCGATGCCAGCGTCCTCCGCCTGTTTGACGTCGGCGGAGTTGAAGCTGACATCCATCAAGTCCTGTTCGAGCGGTCGCAGGTAAACACTCTCCCGTTCGTGATGGTGACCGCTGACCCAATCGGAACCGTGGGCACGCTTTCGGTAATTCGGTGCTTCAAGCATGACGGAGGCGAGCGGGTAGTTAGTGGCAACATCCTTGACTGTGGCCTCGACAAAAGCGACAGCATCCGGGTGTGCCGGGCAGAGCGCGTGCGGGTAGGAGTCACCGTAAGCGTTGCGGACAGTGGCATCTGGATGGCGCAACCCCAGTTGTGTGTTGTGCAGACAAACATGCCAGGCGGAAACTTCCAGGCCGCGATCGACCAGTCGCTCACAGACAAATGCGAACCAATCGCGGTCAGCGCACATCGACGCGGGGATCGGGCAAATCGTCAGGCCATCGTAAAGGGACGAATCCGGATGAAAGTAGGAGACACCGTCCTCAAGCAGATGGGTCTTGCGCCTTGGATTATGCGGATGCATAAAGAAGCCGGCATGGTACTGGCTGGCAACCAGGACACGAGTAATACCAAGGTCACGAATATAGGCCGTCACGTCATCGACGCCTTCATCGACAAAGTCCCAGAGAAAGGTAAACAGGGCTGCGTTCATCGGATAGGGGATAAGTAACTGAAAAAACGAAAACGAAAACAGAAAAGCTAATACACTCTATAGCTCCAACTTGCCAACGCTAACGTCCTCGTATATTTTCACGTCGAATTTGTCGCGCAACCCCCGGACATACTGGTTGCGGGCTACTTTAATTTTCTCACTCTTCAGCATACGTACGATCAGTGCATTGACTCGATCTTCCCCGCCCTGTATTTTTTGAATTCTTTCGAAGCGACTACTATGCTCAGTGCGATACACCTGTATTTCTTCCTCGGTAATCTCGTAGCTGGCAGGATCAAGCAGGTTCGCTTGTTCGAAAAGAATCCACGTCAGCAGAGCTCTTTCGGGATCCACTTGAACATCCCTGTCCTCATATCCAACATTCGCCTGGCGGGCTTTCTCGGCAAGAATCAAGGTTTTAATCGTATTAAACATCGCACTGCCTGGGCAACCAGTGCTGATGTTCCGGGCCATCAGATCGAATTGGCTGAAATCACGGAATTGAAAGACCTTATCGCCAACCTGCAGCTCGAGGCTGCCAAGCCGTTCAATATACGGTTCCGCGGCAGCCGCGTCGAATTGACAGAGCGCGGGGGGCAGTTTCAGGTCGGCGGCATCGAGAATCAGCTGCCAGAGGGGATCGACGCTTGTGTTGGCGTTACCATTAGTTGTTCCGCCATGAAACCGATCAATACACTCCGAGATCGCCGCCACCGGCAGCTCATCACCATCAATACGGACAGTCACGTCCGCTATGGCATTCTTCAGCCAGGCACGGTACACAGCGTTAGCACGCGCCGTTGCCAACTGGATTCGTATCACTTTGAGAGCTGACAGTTTCGGACGCCCCCGATATTTGTCCTGGTTCGCTTCATAGTACGCGGCGACTTCCCCGTCGCTGATCGACGATTTATTCCGAGCCGCTACCAACTCAGCCTGCTGTCCCTCATATTTGCTGACCAGCATCTGCAGGTAACGCTGCTCCCGTGCCGCCCTGGCATTGGCGAGACGGCGGCGGAAGGATTCATCTTCGTGCAGGCCCTCTTGCCGGGCACTCTGATACAGCACCTCGGCCTCAATGGCACGATCGAGCAAGCGCTGACAATAGGCCTTCCGCTCGGGATCCGGCATCGACACCAGGACATCCGGATTATCGATAACCTCATTCTCGTAAAGTTTAACCTCACCGACCATGGCCAGAATTTTGCCGCGATCCTCGTCCGCCTCGGCGAAGGCGTTGTGGCCGACTGCAATCAAGCTGAACATCAGTAGCCATGACAGTCGACGCATGCAGCCCTCCGGGCAGGCATTGGCCGCCTGGCAATTGGCGTGAGGCCCATATTGATATACGTATCGATATAGAGATTGAATCATCAGAAGCCCTTTCAATCAGCGTTTAGCCGACTTTTATGAAAAAATTGGCAAAAGATGTAGGATTAAAAGATCGCACTTCAAGAGGCTGACGAGGTGGACAAATCACCCGTGGGCATAGATTGACGCACAATTTATGCCAGTACAGGATGGGGAGAGGCACACTCATCGTACCGATGGGATATGTCGGCGAAACATACCCAGGCCAAGGAAAGGAGACGTGCGGACATCATCACGAGCATGTAGGCTCGTGGCGCTGAAGGGAGGATCAGCTTTCGGCACCGAGCACGGTGTGCTCGGGCAGATACTCGGCAAATTCTTTCTTATCGGAAGCCTTCATATAGGCTTCAAGCTCGTTGATCTTGCCTTGTGCCAACAGCTTTCGCAAGCCGGCATCCATCGACATCATGCCTTCCTGGCTGCCCTGCTCGATTATATTACGGATCGACGAGATCTGGCCTTCCCGGATAACGTTCGGCAACGCTTCGTTACGCAGCAGGATCTCCAGAACGGCGCAGCGTCCTTTGCCGTCCGCTGTGCGGCAGAGCAGTTGCGAGACAACTGCGGTCAGGCACTGGGCCAGCATGGTGCGAATCTGTGACTGCTCCTCGGCCGGGAACGCGTCGATAACGCGGTCGATGGTCTTTGGCGCGTTATTGGTGTGCAGCGTCCCGAATACGAGCATTCCCATGCTGGCGCAGCTTAGGGCGAGACGAATGGTCTCGAGCTCGCGCATCTCACCGAGCAGGATGATATCGGGATCGGCGCGCATGCCGCCCATCAGCGCGTTGGCAAAGGAATCACTGTGCTCACCCACTTCACGATGGACGATGACCGACTTCTGGTTCTGATGCACGAACTCGATCGGGTCCTCGATCGTGATGATGTGCTTCGTGTGATTGGCATTGATGTAATCGATCATCGCCGCCATCGTCGTCGACTTGCCGCTGCCGGTAGGACCGGTGACAAAAACCAGACCGCTCTTGTACTCACACACCTGCGTGAGGATCTCGGGCAGATTGAGGTCGTCAAAAGTGAGAATTTTCGACGGGATCTGCCGGAGCACGGCAGCTTTCCCATAATGATTGACCAGATAATTACAGCGAAAACGAGCCAGCCCCTCGATCTCGTAAGCAAAGTCGAGATCTGACACTTCGCAGAACTCCTCCCAGCGCACAGGCGGGCAGATTTCGCTCAGGATGGCATCCATGTCGGCGGCCGTCACCGGTGGTTCTTCCAGCGCTCGAAGATTGCCATGAACCCGGATCTTCGGCGGCAGCCCGACGATCAGGTGAAGGTCAGAGCCGTTCAGCTCCAGCATCTCCTTGAGGAATAAATCGATCTTGGCCATTACTTGAACCAGCCCCCCTTCTTCTTCGATTCGGCAGTGTTCGGCATCGACTCCGGTTCGGCACTGTCCTGCGGGGCGCCAGCAGCGGACGGATTGAGGATGCGGTTAATGAACTGCTTGTCCTTGAGATGCATGAGCGCGGAATCCTGCGAAATACTGCCGTCCTCCCACAACTCGAACACGGACTGTTCCATCAACTGCATGCCCTGCTGCGCACCGGTCTGCAGGACGGCGGAGAGCGTGTGGGTCTTGCCCTCACGAATAATGTTGGCCACGGCAATCGTGTGAATCAGTATTTCGGTGGCAACAGCCAGACCGTTGACGACATCACGCGGGATCAGTTTCTGGCAGATGATGCCGCGCAGGCTCTCTGCGGTCATCGCGCGGATCTGTTGCTGCTGGTCCGGCGGAAAGACGTCGAGTAATCGATCCAGCGTAGTGGCCGCGTCGCTGGTATGCAACGTGCCGATCACGAGATGCCCGGTTTCGGCGGCAGTGATCGCCATTTCGATCGTCTCGAGATCACGCAACTCCCCAATCACAATTACATCCGGGTCCTCACGCAAAGCGCCTTTGAGCGCGCTGGCAAAAGACCGGGTGTGGGGACCGACTTCGCGCTGGGTGACGTTGCACTTCTTCGATGCATGGACAATCTCAATCGGTTCCTCGACAGTGATGATGTGGTCTTCGCGCTTGCTGTTGATGATATCAACCAGCGCGGCAAGCGTCGTCGTCTTGCCGCTGCCGACAGGACCGGTCACCAGGATAAGGCCGTTGTGATGGTCAAGCAGCTTGGTGATCGTCTTCGTGTCGCGGAAGCCGAGTTCCTCGAGGGACATGATCCGATCCGGCACCAGCCGATAGGTACCGGCAACCCCCTGCTTGTGAACCATCAGGTTGACGCGGAACCGTCCGCTGTCGGGCACTGCCAGCGCAAAGTCCAGATCCTTATGGGCATCGAACTCGGCGCTTTGGCTTGCGGACAGCAGTACCGTGTTGAGCCTTGCCGAAGCTTCCGGTGACAGGGGCTTGTCGGCGACCGTCTCAATCTGCAGATTTAAGCGTACGAAGGGGGTGGCCATGGCCGAAAGGTGCAGGTCACTGGCGCCCATGCCACGACAAACGATCAGGAACTGACGAACAATATCGCCCACTTCGCTGTCCGTCATATTTTCAACACCGTCAAGCGACGGCAGATCAGCTGCAGAAGTGCCCATCGACATCGGCGAGGATTCGGGCGGCGGCGATGTTCCCCCAGTCGCAGCAGCGCCGATCGGTTCGTTGACGACCAGTTCCAAACTGTCGTCAGCCCCTTCATCGCCGGCCGCCCCGCCTGTGTCGAGACCGTCCTCAAAAACGTCCCGTGGCGGCAATGATCCCACCTCGGCGTTGGTATGGGCGTCATCCATAATCTGCTGAATGCTGTCCACATCCTCGCACATCTGATGATCGAGCACGGCCTGCGCAAACGTGATCAGGTCGACCTCAGCTCCGAAAGCATCGCGCAGCTCCCGACACTGTTCGGCCGAAATAAGGTGGCGCTCCACCGAGTAATAGCAAAACCAGCTTACAGCCGCGTCCACAACCAACTTTCCTCTCGTGATGAGACTCGAAACCTTGCGCAGTTATTATACACTATCGGCGTGCCGTGAAAACTGTAAGGGGTAGATTTGTTGGAGCAACCCCACATCGAAGACAAGCCGTTCAAGATCAAACGGCCATAGTCGCCATTATTCTTGACAGTACCGCACTGGTGACCTTGCTGCGCTGCCATAGTCTCCACAAACCGCTGGAGACAGACGAGCCCATTTTCAGCGTCATAGCGCACGACCGGCTGAACGGCCCAATCTGGAAGTATTCATGCTGCCGCTGCTGCTGGCTGCAATTGCTGGCTGCCGAGTGCAATTACCTTTAACGCTACCGCGCCGCGAACATCTATCGGAAAAAACCGGTATCTGTGAAAGACCGGCAGTGATTTTTATCACATACCGAGCAGAACGGCACGCAGCGCGGTGCAGGAGATGACAGGTACACGGGGAAACGCAGTATATTGTATGATTCCGGCACTGCCTGCGTAGTACCCAACGATGGCCCAAACTTTTCCAATCTTCCCTCGCCAATGGGTTGAATTGAGGTGCCCTGCGGCTATGCTAAAGGTCCGTGTTGGAGTACCTTTGAATTTTTCAGCGCTGGATTGTGCGGTGTGTTTTGACGGGCAACCGAGCGAAACTGCCCCTACTCTATGGAAGACCGGTGCGGAAAGGAACAAAATACAACGGAATACCGTCCAAATATGCCGGGCAAAATCTACTGGGAAATCTACACTTATTTCCGCAACGGCCCCAGTACGGGTGCTTGCGAGCCTCGCGCAACCCACTGCAACAACCGCCTTTACCCAATATTCTATCAAGAACGCCCAGTGGATAGCGAATTAGTGCAAATGCCTGCGCAACCGGAGATCTGCAAATGAAGTCCCTTGTCCGGCACCTCGCCGTTGCTATTTTCCTGTGTTTCGGCAGCGGCGCTATCGCCCAGCTTGTCGACCCGGAGATCCTCAT
>CAYWQM010000070.1:19867-22958 GCA_964460215.1 uncultured Lentisphaerales bacterium | reverse complement strand
GGGCTGCAAACATTGCGCCGGTCTTGGCGAAACCGGTGATGATCTCGTCGAAGATCAGCAGGACGTTGTGTCGGTTGCAGATGTCGCGGAGGATTCGGTAGTACTCCGGTGTCGGCGTGATGATGCCGCCGGTGTTGCTGATCGGCTCAACGATGATGCCGGCGACGGTGTCGGGGTCTTCATGGACAATGACTTCCTCGAAGGATTCGGCGGCGAAGCGGTTGCAGGCTTCCCAGGAATCGAAGCGGTCGCGATAGTGCGTTGGCGGAAATACATGGAGGAAACCGGTGGGCAGCGGCTCGAACTTGGCCTTGCGCCGGCCGGTGCCGCTGGCCGACATCGCGCCGAAGGTACTGCCGTGATAGCCGAGGTAGCGGCCGATGAACTTGAACTTGCCGGGGCTGCCGGACTGCTTGTGATACTGGCGCACAAACTTCAGGGCCGCCTCGATTGACTCCGAGCCGCCGCTGAACGCCTTGACAAAGTTCAGGTCTTCGGGCGTGACGGCTCCGAGCTTTTCGATAAATTCGAGTGTGATATCGGTGATGCCGTGCACCGATGGTGCAAAGGTGATGCGTTCCATCTGCTGCCGCATTGCCTCGAGGATGCGCGGGTGCCGGTGTCCGAGGGAGGCGACGAAGATGCCGCCGATCGCATCGAAGTAGCGCTTGTCCTCCTGGTCGTAGATGTAACGACCTTCGGCCCGGGAGAAGATCAGCGGTTGCTCCAGGAACTCCAGGGTCTGGGTCAGATCGATGAAGGTATTATAGAGCAGTGCTTTCTGGCGCGGCGTTATCATGGGAAAACTTTCAGGTTATGACGCTTCCGTTGGTCACTCCCGCCATTCGGCGGGCAGTTGGCCTTGGGCCAGCGTGGCGATCTGCCGTAGCGGTTCGATACTGGAATCGATGATCTCGCGATTGTAGTAGCAGGCCAGAAGGCATGCGGTTTCACGGGCGGCCTTTGGTCGTCAGTTACGGGATTCTGGGGAACCTATCATCCCTGTTCAATAGAGAAAAGGCGCAACGTCGGTTAAATGTCGAGACGCCAACGTGCCGTGGCGCTTGAATTTGCACCGGATGCTATTCAGTTTACCGGCTCACAAAGCGGTTGCATTGGCTTCGCCGCGGACATTCGGCACCTGCAACCTGACATTCGACCTTATTTTGGAGGTACCTGCATGGCGATCTGGACACAGGCCCTGGAACTGGACAGTGAGCGACAAATAGTCGCCGGCAGTGACGCTGCCCTGTGCGATGCGATACGCAATGGTGCGGACCTGCGCGTCTGTACGGCGTTCCGGCACAACGAGCACATCGACACGAGCTCGGATGATCCGGAACTGATCCGTGAAGCGATGGATTTCCGTGTTACCTATCTGGTCGATGACCGCTGGGTGGCGGCGATCGAGAACCTTCGCGTACCAATAGGGCTACCGTCCGGTTTCGGCCCGCGCATTTCGATGTCGTATTTCATGTACAACCAGAACGCTCTGCAGGCGCTGGCGCGGCCGCATTTCGATGGGCAGCCGGCATCGGGCGAGATCGGCTCGTCACCGGTTCAAGATAATCCGAACATGCCGAAGTATGAAATGACCGATGCCTGGGACATGGAAACGAATGCGCCGAGTTTCAATTTCATCTATGATTTTGATTCGTACCGCTTCATGGTCAACAATAATTGGCAGGAAGTCCTTGCCCACGATGCCGACGGCCAGCCTTTGAGCGGCTCGATCGAGGCACTTGAAACGGCGGTGTCGGACGGCTGCGAAGTGAAGGTCGGGATTTGCGGGCTGTGCGACGACCTGGCGGAAGATCCCGATCAGGCACTGGATCATACGGTGTTCGTACATATCGGTGCCTGCTATAATCACACTGTGCAGAAACGCATGACAGCGTCATCGAATCCGTTGCCACGTGTCAAGCCCGGTATCCCGATGCGCTATGAGAGCCGCGGCTGGGATTTCGGCTGGCTGATGCCGCGCTCGGACGGTTACCTGGCAAGATGGTTGTGCGACCCGTATACCATGAAGTTTGAGGAGAGCACCAGTCGCCATGCGATGCGCTGGTTTGTTCTTGGTTGAATTATCGAATGTAAGGAGACTGAGCATGAGTCATCCGGGAACCAATCACACGAAGAAGAAACTCGCCGCCGGCGAGGCGGTTCCTGTTTTGGGCAACATCGAGTGTCCGGAGTTCCTCGACCTGGTCGGGTCGATGGGGATCGAAGCGGTGTGGCTTGAGGCGGAGCACGGTGGGGTCGACTTCGGGGATATCGGCAATCTGACGCGAGCCTGTGATCTCTGGGGCGTCACTTCACTGGTACGCGTTGGTCGCGCCGAGGCGAATACTATCTATCGCACTCTCGATCGCGGCTGCCAGGGCATCATCGTGCCGCACGTCAATAGCCGTGAGCAGGCGGAGTTGGTCGTCGATTCTGCGAAGTTCACACCGATCGGGCATCGCGGCTCCTATACGTCACGTCGCGGTTACGGTCGCAGTGATTATTATCAGACAGCCAATGACGAGACGATGGTCGTGGTGATGATCGAGGATCCGCTGGGGATCGAGAACCTCGACGACATTCTCGAGGTCGATCACATCGACGTTTTCTTCGTGGCCCCCAGTGACCTGGCTCAGGAGATGGGGCATCTCGGCAATCCCGGGCACCCGGAAGTGGTTGCGATGGTCGACGAGACGCTGGCACGCATCATAGCTTCTGGGCGCGTCGCCGGCACCACATCGTCGGTAGAGAATGTGGATCGGTTGATTGCCGCGGGCGTGCAGTTCCCGTACATAAGCATCAAGCAGGTTCTGGCATCGGGGATTCGTGAGTATCAAGCAATAGTGGATGCCGTGAGGTGACGGGCCACACCCGTAATATCTTTCCAAGTAAGGAATTGTTGCGGGAAACCTATCCCTGTGAGGACTGAAGGCGGAGACGCAATCGGCGCTTCCGCGTGTATAATAACGGCCGATGAGTGACACGACCTTCAGTAATGAACCGCTTGACCTCGAGCCGTCGGCTGCGGTACTGGCGCACAACAGCCGTTTCGTCCCGGGCGGTCTGGCCTCGGTCAACCGCAAGAGCG
>CAYWQM010000070.1:835-19857 GCA_964460215.1 uncultured Lentisphaerales bacterium | reverse complement strand
TTGCCGGCAAGGAATACATCGACTATCACGCCGGTTTCGCGCCGTACATTCTCGGCCACAACGATCCTGACCAGATCGAGGCGGTGACGGCGGTGATGTCCGCCGGCCTGTCGAACTACGGCAGTGGCCCGACTCGCGACGAAGGGGAGCTGGCCGAACTGTTTCTGTCGTGTGCGTCGCTGGCGGACAAAGTGCAGTTCTTCAACTCCGGCTCCGAGGCGACAGCCCAGGCGATTCGCGTTGCTCGTGCCGCGACCGGCCGCGACCACGTCATCCTCGTGCAGGGCAGCTACAACGGCAATCAGAACGTCGTTGCGTTCAATGTCATGACGCCCGTGGAGGCGCTTGGCAAGCAGATGATTGGTGACGAGTATCCGCGCGTCCCGATCACTGCCGGCATTCCCGCAGCCGAGCAGGAACTGGTACACGTCGTCGAGTTCAACGATTTGGCGGCCGTGGAAACGATGCTGGCGCGCTACGATGTCGCTGCGATGATCACTGAGCCGATTCTGCAGAACATCGGAGTCGTCAAGCCGCAGCCGGGCTATATCGAGGGCCTGAGAAAACTCGCCGATGACCATGGATTCGTGCTGGTTTTCGACGAGGTGAAGACAGGCTTTCGTGCCGGACCCGGCGGGTTCCAGGGGTTGACCGGTATTCGCGGCGATCTATCGACCTACGGCAAGGCGTTCGCCAACGGTTTCTCGATTGCGGCGCTGGCAGGCAAGTCCGAACTGATGGACCTGGTCGTCAGCGAGGATGTGTCGAAGCGGGTGCTGCTTGCCGGTACCTATAACTGCCATCCAATTCCGGTTGCGGCGGCGATTGCCTGCCTGAAAAAACTAACGGACCCGGCCCTGGATGTTTACGGACATCTCGATGGTTTGGCGCAGCGTCTGGAAGACGGCCAGCAGATACTCTTCGACAAATACGGTGTCACCGCCACGATCGTCCGGCAGGGCAGTGCCCACTGCGTGTACTTCATGGATCACGCGCCAGTGAACTGGTGGGACCTGGCAAACAGCCACGACTTCGGCTTCGACGCGAAGTTCCGCCGCGAACTGATCGAGCGCGGCATTTACAACTTCCCGTTGCCGACCAAGCAGGGCAGCATCAGCTATGCCCACAGCGAGGAAGACATTGACCTGACGCTGGCAGCGGACGATGCGGCGCTGCATCGGCTTCTAGGATAAATAGTCAATAATTCCGTTGCTGCTTTTGCTCTCGCGTCGACAAAACTCGCCACGCTGTCCAGGAATGCGGCATTCGATCCTGTCGATCCCGGTCGTTTCCCTTCTTCGTGTTTTTGGTGATTTTCGTAGTGAATCCGCTTACATTAGTCGCCATGAAAATCGCTATCGGCCAGATCCATCATGAAGCCAATTCGTTCTGCGTCGTGCCGACACAGTGGGACGACTTCGACTTTGTTTTCGATGACGCCGTGCTGACCTGCAGGCGTGGCAGTGGCATGATGGTCGGCGGCATGATCGATGTTCTCGAGGCGCAACCGGGCATCGAGTTGGTGCCGCTGATCGCAGGCGTTGCGCCGACGGGCGGAACACTTGTGCGGGAGGGGTTCGACGCGATTGTCGAGGCGATCACGACGCGGCTGCAGCAGGCAGACGTCGATGCCGTCGTACTCGACCTGCACGGCGCGATGCTGGCGGACGGCGTTGACGACCCGGAAGGCGAGATCCTGGCGATGATCCGGGGTATTGTCGGACCGGATGTGCCTGTTGTTATCGGTTTGGATTGCCACGGCAACATCACGCGGAAGATGGTCGACAACGTCGATTTGCTCGATGCCTACCGGACGTATCCACATCGCGACTACCGCGAAACGGGAGAGCGCGTGGCCCGTCTCTTTGTCGAACATCTGCATGGCTTGAACACTGTGCGGCACCTGGTCCGGGTGCCGGCACTTTTTGCGGCGGGTTCGTATGAGACCGATGAACCGCCGTTCCGTGATGTTCTCGATGTTTTGCGTGGTGCTGAGGCGGCAGGCATCATCCTCGCCGGCAGCTTTTATCCTGTCCAGCCCTGGCTTGATATTGAAACGCACGGCTGCACGATTGTCGTGACAGCGCATCCCGATCAGAGCGACGCGGCTGCTGCGGTAGCCTGTCAAACCGCCCAGCTTTTGTGGGATCGGCGGGAGGAATGCCGCGGGGAGTTCACTGCCCCGGCAGATGCTGTTCGGCAGGCTTGTGACATGAGGGGCACGATTGTCATCTCGGAAGGCGGCGATGCCGTGAGCGGCGGCGGTTGTGGGGACAGCTCGCTGCTGTTGCAGGCGTTGCTGCCGGTGTCGGAGGTGTCCTCGGCGATTACAATCTGCGATGCGGCGGCAGTGGATGCGGCGACGGCAGCGGGTGTCGGGGCGACGATCACGACGTCGATCGGCGGTTCGCTGGCGCCGCAGTTCAGCGATCCCGTGCGGATCGATGCGGAAGTCGTGGCGCTCGGTGACGGTGTGTGGATCAACGAGGGCGAAGTCATGCGTGGCTTTCGCAATGACATGGGCGGGGCGGCCGTGCTGCGCTGTGACAACATTCACATCGTATGTTCGCGCAAGCGCGTGATGAGCTGGGATCCGGGTGTTTTTCGCTGCATGGGAATCGAGCCGACCGACATGAAGATTGTCGGCGTCAAGGCGCAGCGTACTTTGGAGACGACTTACGGCGACATCTTGTCCGGTGTCTTCTGGCTCGATATGCCGGGCGCCTGCACGGCCAATTTGACACAGCTGCCCTGGCAACGGATACGGCGGCCTATCTGGCCACTGGATTCAGACTGTGTGTACCGTGCGATGATCGAAGAGTGAGTACGTGACAGCCCTGCTGATCATCCCCGGTGTCGTGCCCCGTGCACCATGCTCGGGATGAATCGACGGCGTAAAGTCGATTCCGGCAACGTTCGCCTGCAACGTGTCAGATCTTGTCTGTCGGGTCATGCCCAGCGCTCCTTATGTTGACGTTGTCAACCGCTGATCGTGGCGCCGATGCCGCATGCTTCCCAGTATGGAGTTACGTCGATGACCGTGCCGGTTTCCATTGCTTCGTCGATCGCGAAGCAAGTGACTGCCGAC
The DNA here is from genome assembly GCA_964460215.1 of uncultured Lentisphaerales bacterium. Lineage (GTDB taxonomy): Bacteria > Verrucomicrobiota > Lentisphaeria > JABSQK01 > CAJWLW01 > CAJWLW01. The sequence goes on along the minus strand of CAYWQM010000070.1, from coordinate 16,769 downwards.
ACCAGTCCTTCGATCAGGCCGACCGACGGCGGGATGCCATCGAGCATGCTGTCGGCGAGCTCTCGGGCCAATATTTTGTCACCGCCGCCATGGCCTCCCGAGGCCGTCGTGGAGACGTCCTCGATTTCACTGTCCCAGCCAATCCTGCGGACCTCGATGGCCCCGGTCATGACGTCAGCCCGGATAGATCCCTCTGTACCGAGGATATACATGCGCCGTTCAGGGATCGCGGCGTTGATGTTGGTATGAAAAGTTGCCCGCACGCCGTTTTCGTACTCTAAGATTGCCACTTGATTATCGACGATATCCTTGTCGGCCTTGAACGGGTTCTGCTCCACCAGTCCACGCCCCAGCCAAGTGCCGTAGGCTGCTTTACCATCGTCCCGCGGCCCGACTCGCTCGACATGATGGGCGTTCTCGGGCAGGAAAAAATCAAGACCGCCAAAAGAGGCAACTCGACTGGCGCGTGAATTCAGCATCCAGTTTGCCAGGTCGATGTCGTGGCAGCACTTCTCGAGGAGGTGTGGACCCGCGTTCTTTTGCAAGCGCCGCCAATCGCCCATGATGAAGGCACCATGGTTGAAGTCGAGCGTCTCATTGAACTCGATGCTGATAATGCTGCCGATGCATCCGTCGTCGATGAGTTCTTTGACTTTGCGGTAGTGCGGTGAGTAGCGGAGCGTGAAGCCGACGTTGAAATGCTTTTCGCCGCTGGCCTCCCAGGCGTTCTTCATGCGGACACATTCATCGAGGTTCAACCCGATGGGTTTCTGGCAAAACACGTGTTTGCCTGCCTCGAAAGCCGCCACGACCTGCTCGCTGTGATAGCAATTCCAAGACGCGATCATGACCCATTGCACATCGGGCATGGCCATGACTTCGCGGTAGTCCGGGCAAATTTCCGGCTGCGATTCAATCGCGTTGAGGGCTTTATCTATTGATCTGCTGTCCGGATCGGAGATTGCCGTGACCTGCAGCCGGGAGTCACATGCCAGCAGTTTCTCAACAAGCTGCAACCCCATCGCACCGCAACCGATCACGCCGATATCTGTCTTATTCATGGGACTTACTCCACTGGGTATTGTTCAAGCGCATCCCGGTCCAGTTCGCTGCCGAGGCTGCTTACAAGCTGTGTCGTTGCAGGAACTCAAGGGTGACTTGATTGAATTCCTGCGGGTTCTCCACGTTATGCAGGTGGCCGCCGCCTTCGAACACAATCAGTTCGGCGCCGGGGATGCGCGCCGTCACTTCCCGGGCATACAGCGGTGGTGTCGCCAGGTCGAAACTGCCGACGGTGACGAGTGTCGGCACCTGGATGTGATCGAGTCGATCCAGGCTGTCGTGTGCCAGGTCGGCGCGATACTGGCGGATAAGCGACTCGTTCGAAGGGTTGTTGCTGACCGCCGCATCGATCTGCCGGGCCACCAGTGCCGGTTTTTTCTGCATGAATTCCGGTGTCATAAACCACAGCACATTGATCTCGTAGAAGGCCCGCATGTCGAGCGACTGCAGCATGCGGATCTGGGTTTCGAACTTGCGCGCTGCGTAGCCATGGGCCCGTCCCCAGGTGCCGTGCAGCTGCAGCGTCGCGACGAGCTCGGGACGCATCAGCGTTAGTTCCTGGGCGACGCAGGAGCCGAGAGACAACCCGGAGACATGGGCGTGCGAAATGCCGAGTTCGTCCATCAGCCCGGCGGTATCGGCAGCCAGTTGCTGCATGGTGATTGGTTCGTCCGGCGCTTCGCTCTTGCCGGTGCCCCGGTTGTCGAAAGCGATACAATCGTACCGGGAAGCATAGGCATCGACTTGAGCGTTCCAGCAGCTGTGGTCGAGGCCGGTGCCCATAATCAGCAGCAGCGGTGGACCATCGCCGCGGCGCTCATAATAGAGTTTGACGTTGTTCGGAACTGTCTGATAAGGCATAGATCGACAATATACACCGCGGGGTGAATTTTCTCGGACAGGAATTATCCGTTTGACTGGAGCCTGCCCTGTCGAGAGTTCTTTCGATCAACTGTCAAACGGTCATTATCCGGTTGGCGCCAGTGCGATCCTGGTGCTGCTCCTGCTGCGGCAGACGAGGTCGTCGCTGTCGCCGGAGAAACTCTTATCGGTTGCGGGTGAGGACGAGAAAATCAGGTTTTTCTCATTGCCGTTTCTGCCATTCGGCGCCCTGCGGGAATTCAAAATCGTCGAGAGACGCCGGCTTCATGGTGATGCTGTAGCCCGGCTGCGACGGCAACTGATAGCGACCATCGCGCATGACGACTGGATCGATGAAATGTTCGTGAATGTGATACCATTTCCAGTCAAACCGGGGACGTCGGTCTCGATCTTCACGTATGGGCACGAATAATCGGATCTTTGTGAAAAGCATCGAAGCCATGCAGACCCTCGGATGTAGGGAAGCGAATGTCGCGTACGGAGATGGAGGTGATCTTGGTCGGCATGTATTTCTCCGAATACGTTAGTTCCTTAGTGGTACGGTGCATTTCTGCCGTGATCGCGAACTGTAAAGTAGCGCTTTATTTTTTGCATGACGTGAACTTCCATTTTTCTTGGTCGAACGGATCCCGACGCCTGTTCAATTCGGGGGGGCTAAGCCGGGAATCACTACTCCGGGAATTGTAAAGGGGCAATGGCAATGCGCCGATTGTCGGATAATTTTGCGTTGCAGCAGAATTCAATTTTGACTTATCATGTGAGGAATTGAAGATGGCGAAAAAGCAAAAGACAATCAGCCTCACAACTGCCCAGGCGGTTGTACGCTTCCTGTCGGTTCAATACAGCGAACGCGACGGTTCCCGGCAACGGCTAATACCTGGCATATTCGGCATCTATGGTCACGGCAATGTATGCGGGCTGGGTCAGGCACTGGAGGAACACGGCAAGGACCTGCCCTATTTTCAACCGTGCAACGAGCAGGGAATGGTTCACATAGCCAGCGGTTTTGCCAAGCGCACGCAACGGATGCAGACCCTGGCATGCACGTCATCGATAGGTCCGGGTGCCACCAACATGGTGACGGGCGCCGCCACCGCGACAACCAACCGCCTGCCGGTTCTGCTGCTGCCGTCTGACTACTTCGCGAACCGTCATCAAGGGCCGGTGCTTCAGGAGCTGGAACACCCGGTCAGTGCCGATACAAGTGTCAACGACGCGTTGCGCCCGGTCAGCCGTTTTTTCGATCGTATCACGCGCCCGGAGCAACTGCTGACAGCGCTGCCGAGTGCGATGCGGGTGCTGACGGACCCAGCGGAGACCGGCGCGGTCACGATTTGCCTGCCGCAGGACATCCAGTCATACGCCTACGATTTTCCGGTCAACTTTTTCGAGGAGCGCGTCTGGCGTGTCGAGCGGCGCATTGCGGATCCGCAGCGTATCGATGAGGCTGTGGCGTTACTGAAGAGCGCCCGTCGGCCGATGGTCATTGCCGGCGGTGGCGTGCACTATTCCGATGCCGGCAAGGAGTTGATGAATTTCTGCCGCAACCTTGGCATACCGGTGAGCGAGACGTTCGCCGGCAAAGGCGCGGTGACGCAGCAGATCAGCGGGTTCCTCGGCGCCCAGGGCGTCGAGGGCAGCAGTGCTGCGGCCAAATTATCGGCCAAAGCGGATCTGGTTATTGCGGTAGGCACCCGGCTCACTGACTTTTCGACCGGATCGCAAAGTGCTTTTCAGAATGCCAAGGTCCGTTTCATCGGCATCAATGTGAACAGCATGGATGCGTACAAGAACGGTTCCGTCCCGATTCTGGGTGATGCCCGTGAAACATTGAAGCGCCTCGGCAGTGCGGCGCGCAAGGCCGGCGTTAAGCCGAATACGAAATATCTGGCAGAGGCGGACAAAGCCTGGGCGGCTTGGGAACGGAGCTTGAAGAGGGACGCGTTTACTCCCGTCAAAGGTTCCGCCATGCGGCAGGGTGAGGTCATTAATCAAGTGCAGAAGGCCTCGCGCCGCGGCGACACGGTCGTGGCGGCAGCCGGCAGTATTGTCGGGGACGTGAACAAATGCTTCCACGCGTTTGACGGTCGCACAGCAATGCTGGAGTTTGGATTTTCCTGCATGGGCTGGGAGATCCCCGCTGCTATCGGAGCACGCATGGTGCAGCCGAAAGGCGAGATCTATGCCATGATGGGCGACGGCGTGTACCTGATGAATCCGACCGAGCTCGTGACCGCTGTGCAGGAGAACCTGAAAATCACCGTCATCGTAACGAATAACCATGGGTTCCAGGTGATTCGACGGCTCCAGATGCTGCGGGCCGGTATCAGCTTCGGCAATGAACTGCGTGAGCGCGACACGAAAATAGACCGGCTTGAGGGTGACTATGTCGACATCGATTTCGCCGCCAACGCCCGCAGTTTTGGTCTCGCCGCATGGCAGGTTGAAACGCCGGAGGAACTCGCCGATGCATTGGCGGAAGCGCGCCGGGAAAAGGGCCCATGCCTTATCGTGGCGGAGATCGAAAAGCATGAGTTCGGCCCGGGAGGCGGCGTCTGGTGGGACGCGTTGCCGGCCGAAGTCTCCGGCAATGCCGTGACCCGCAAGATCCGCAAGGGCTATGAAGGAGATCGTGACAGCCTGCAGCGTTTTTACTACTGACCATCACAGGAGTGGCAAGTGGTCGCTGATTATAAATCAATTGCAGCGCAATCGCTCCGGGACCCTGAAGGGTTTTGGGCGGAGGCGGCCGAGTCCGTTCACTGGTACAAACGTTGGGATAGGGTTCTCGATGACAGCAACGTGCCGTTCTATCGCTGGTTCACGGGGGGCGTTGTCAATACCTGCTATAATGCGGTTGACCGCCATGTCGAGAGCGGCCGTGCCGATCAGCCGGCGCTGATCTACGACAGCCCGGTGACCGATACGATCAGGTCGATCACCTATCGGGAGCTGCGTGACAAGACTGCGGCGTTCGCAGGTGCTTTGGCTGCACTCGGGGTCGGCAAAGGGGACCGTGTGCTGATCTATATGCCGATGGTGCCGCAAGCCATCGTCGCGATGCTCGGATGCGCCCGCCTGGGCGCTGTGCACTCTGTTGTGTTCGGCGGTTTCGCCGCGAACGAACTGGCCGTGCGCATCGACGATGCCCTACCGAAGGTGATCGTCTCCGCGAGCTGCGGGATCGAGGTGAGCAGGATTATTTCTTATAAGCCACTGCTTGACCAAGCTATCGAGCTGGCCACCCACAAGCCCGATAACTGTATCATTCTGCAGAGACCGATGGAACGCGCGGAACTGACCGCAGGGCGAGACCTGGACTGGAAGGCGGTCATGGATGCGGCAGCCCCGCACGACTGTGTGCCGGTGGCGGCGACGGACCCGCTATACATTCTCTACACCTCTGGGACAACAGGTGAGCCGAAAGGCATTGTGCGCGACAACGGCGGTCATATTGTGGCGCTGAACTGGACGATGAAAAACATCTACGACGTCGATCCCGGCGACGTCTACTGGGCGGCATCGGATATCGGCTGGGTGGTTGGGCATTCCTACATCGTCTACGGTCCGCTGTTCCATGGCAACACGACGATCCTCTTCGAAGGCAAACCCGTGGGCACCCCCGATGCCGGTGCCTTCTGGCGAGTCATCTCACAGCACAACGTCAAGGCGATGTTCACGGCACCGACAGCTTTTCGTGCGATCAAGAAAGAAGATCCGGATGCCACACTGATCGGCAAGTACGACCTTTCCGGTTTCAAGACCTTGTTCCTGGCCGGTGAGCGTACCGACCCGGACACCCTCGAGTGGGCGGAGAAACATCTCGGAGTTCCGGTCATCGATCATTGGTGGCAGACCGAGACTGCCTGGTCGATTTGCGCCAACTGCATGGGTATCGAGCCGCTGCCGGTGAAGCCGGGGTCGGCGGCACTAGCAGCCCCGGGCATGGATGTGCGTGTCGTCGATGACGGCAATCGGGAAGTGAAACGCGGTGACATCGGCGCGCTCGTTGTCAAGCTGCCGCTGCCGCCCGGCACGCTGCCGACACTGTGGAACGCCGATGACCGTTTTCTCGAGACGTATTACTCCGAGTTTCCCGGCTATTACAAGACGGCGGACGCCGGCTACATAGACGAGGACGGTTACGTCTTTGTCATGTCGCGCACCGACGACATCATCAACGTCGCCGGCCACCGGCTCTCCACTGGTGCCATGGAAGAGGTGTTGTCAGCGCACCCCGACGTTGCGGAATGCGCCGTGATCGGCGTTGCCGACGATTTGAAAGGACAGCTGCCGTTCGGCTTCCTCGTCCTCAGGTCAGGCGACACGCGCAGTCATGACGAGATCGTCACGGACGTCGTAAAAATGGTTCGCGAGCAGATTGGTCCGGTCGCCGCTTTCAAGACGGCGACTGTCGTCAATCGGCTTCCGAAGACCAGGTCCGGAAAAATCCTGCGCGGCACCATGCAGGCAATCGCCGACTGCAGGGAGTACAAGATGCCCGCCACCATTGATGACCCCGTGATCCTTGATGAGATTACCACGGCCCTGCAGGCTGTGGGATATGCCGGGGGCTGAAAACGCCTCTCTAAAGATCACGGCCGCGGCAATTGAATCTCGATATCGGGGAATTTGCTGCTTATGAATCGCAATGCCGGTACAGTATGACAGTGCATGGGGTTCGGATTTTTTTGTGTCGGGTAGCTGCATACAATAAATACATCTTTCTCCATTGCCATGACTGCCAGGCCGCAAGGCCTGCGGGGAAAAACTTCAGAATACCCTTCGACTTGGCCGAGCCGCAGCGTTGTAAAACGTGATGCAGCGTGTGATTTGCATCAGCACTGCCGCCTCTGGCTTCATCGAGATTGGAAGCTGTACTTGCCTGACTGTGCTGCGAAGACCGCACAGCCGTCCTCTGACCTGAGAAACTCCAACCCCCGCGTTTTGGCAGCGGGTTTGCCGCCTTCCTTCACCTTGGCCGCCGTCGTTGCCGGCACGAAGACTGTTGCCGTGGTGTTCGCAGGGATCGTCAGGTTCATCGCGAATCGGCCATTTCGAGCTGCCACTCAACGGTGATTTTCCCTCGCACGGATTCGTAGCTGGCCTTCACCCAATCGATTTTCTGGCCCGGTCGTGGCCGGATCGCCATGTGCGCGAAGCCCGGTTGATCCTCATCGGGATTGATGCCGGCGAGGTGGCGCCACACCCATTTTTCGACCGAACCGAGGGCCCAGTGACACGATCTTGCCGGAATTCCACAGGCCGGCCTTGGTTGGCGTGAGTTTTTTTTCTGTCCGCCGCGACGAGAATCTGATAAGACGTCTGCAGCTACCCGCGCTGTGCTGATTTCACGGCCCAGTTCAAGCACGGTCGGCGGGCATCGACGCCCAGTGGATTCTCGAGATACTCGCAACGCATGCGGATGGGGTTGATGCTCATTGGATTCTGGTTTCTGGGCTTCGTGACGCGCGATGAAGCGTGTCAGGTCGTTCCATCTTGCGGGCGTCGTCGAGAACCCGGGAGCAGATGAGTCCGGGTTTGTGAAAGAGGTGAGACAATTTTGGCGGTGTTCAGGTGTCAGCAGTTGCGTAAATTTTTGTTTGGAGATACACTTCACTGCCAATTGACGATATAGGTAGGGGAATTCTGAGTAGGAGAATGGGATTCCGGAAAACTCTTTATCACCCCTTAGGGGGCGCTGAAGAGGAGCGCGGAAGGGGAGCGATGAAGACTGAGAATACGGACGCCACGTCGTTTGTCGCGGAGCGTTGGGCCGAGCTGATCGAACTGCATGCCGATGCGACTTTTCTGGAGCTGGACAAGTTCCAGGACTACGGATTCACGGGTGCGGTGCTGTGGACCAGTTTCATGGACGGTCTCACGGACTACTACTTCGCCTTGCCGGTGGTCTACGAGAAGTATGCGAAGTTCAACGTTGACCGGGACGACGGACGAATCCGCCGGGCCGCCGAATTTCTGCATGAGTTTGTACGGCGTGCGCATCACCGAAACATCACGGTGATGCATTTATATCACCCGTGCAATCTGGTGCCGGGCGCTGTCAAGATGGGCAGCCGCTATGAAGACGCGCTGCCGGCGATCGAAAGGCATTATCCGGACTGGCTCAATGCTGCCGGCGAACCGGACTTCAGCAAAGAGTACTTCTATGATTTCATGGCGGCGGAGATCGATCAGTTCTTCACCGAGATCCCGGAGGTCGACGGGCTGGTTTGTTTCAATTGCGAGTGCTCCGTGTTCACGCCGAGCGTGCTGCGGCATCAGGACCTCTCGATCGCGGAAATCGTCGAGCGCGCCGTCGACACCGTTTACGGGGTTTGCGCCAAACACGGCAAGCGAATGGCCCACGACATCCACTCCGGCGGTGCGAACGAGGAAATGAGCCGGGCGATCATCGCAGCTTGCCGGAAACATCCCGAGATCGTTATCGGTGCGGACTGCACGTACTCCGACTGGCAGTTCTTCCTCGACACGACACCGTGGGTGCCGGAGATGAAAAAGAATAACCCGTTCTACATCTCCTTCGATGTTGCGGGCGAGTTTTTCGGCAAGGGCGTCATGCTCGGCGGCTGGCCCGGCTGGATCACCAAGCACTTCGCGAACATCAGGGAGCACCGTCCGGACATCCTCAGTTGCCGGACGGCGCTGCCGAAATACTCGTCATTCGCCAGTGCACTGACCCGCATCAACCTGCAGATCATCGGCGGGCTCGGCCACAACGGCACAGTGGACATCGATGCGGAGCTGGAAGAGTGGTGGGGCCGTGAGTTCAGCGGCGAGTGGTGTGATGAGTTGAAGAAAATGATCGCCACGACCATGGAACCGGCGATCGGTATGATCTTTCACATCAACGGTGTGGGCATGATCAACCTTGCCGGCCTCTACAATTCCATCTGGGTGAACGAAGCGGAGAAAAAGGTGTGGTTCTGGGAGCAATGGGCTGAGCCGGGAACCCCGATCGATTTTGCGATGATCCCGGAATTCGGCAGCAAGACCCGGCCGTTTGCGGAACTGCAGGAAGAGAAGCGCAATGGCATCGCGCTGTGCGAGAACGCGATCGCGACAATCGAGAGGCTCGATCTGCCGGAGGATACGTGCCGCTTTTTTGTCACCCGCTTCCGCCAGGCTGTTGACGTGGCAAACGGATTCCTTCACATGATGCGTGCCGCGTACGCCATGCACCAGCTCGCAGTGAACCACTACGACGAGACAATCGCTGATCCCGCGGCAATGTTGACCGGCGCACAGACGTCGGTACGGAAACAGGCCGACGCCATGACGGAGCGCTGGGGCCCCGACTTCTTCGAACGCATTGCCGACCAGATGCGGGAGTTCGCGGACTCGATCCATTTTGTCCAGTAGTTCTCATTGAGTTATATTAATTCGTGTCGATGCGCGGTTAAATTCGGAAATTTCGTCAATCCCTGGAGACTTTCAAAACTCATGTCATCATTCACACTTACCGACCACCAGAAAACGTTTTTCGAGACCTTTGGCTACCTCGTTTTCCCAGGGTTGATGAGCGACTGTATCGACGAACTTACCCAGGACTTCCACGAAGTGTTCGAACGGCGCGGGCTCACACACGGAGGGCAGGAGAGAACGGCAATGATCCGGTTCATTGACGATCATGAGCGCTTGTGTTCACTGCTCGACGACTCGCGGATCGACGGGATCGCGAAGGGCCTGCTGGGGGATGACTACAACTACGTCAGCAGCGATGGAAACTTTTATGTCGGTGACACCCACTGGCATTGCGACTCGATGCACGAGCATTACGACTTCATCAAGGTTTCGCTATACCTCGACCCGGTGGGGCGCGACACTGGCGCGCTGCGTGTGATTCCCGGCAGTCACATCGTCAACAAGGCGCGTGAGCACCTTGGCTTCGCCGTCAACGACTGTACAAACGCCCTTGGTGTCCATGGTCGCGACGTGCCATGCGTGTCGCTCGACAGCAATCCCGGGGACCTGGTCGTATTTCACCACACGACGTTGCACGCCTCCTATGGCGGCAATGAGAGCCGGCGCATGTTTACCTACAACATGTCGCAGCATTACGCCGATGAACACCTTGACGATTTGCACAATTACCTGGGGACCGTCGCCGGAGAAGCCAAGAGTTGCTACGGTCCGATATTGATCGACACTGCGGGTCCTGAACGTCGTCGCCACCTCCAACAGGTTATCGACAGTACGGGCACTGCGAAACCACAGGCGAGATAAGGCGGCTGATCGGAGTACTCAGGCTGAGATCACCCGTCAGCCAATCAACTCAGCCAATCGCCCGCGGTCGAGGCTCAGGCCGAGTCCCGGCTCGGCAGATGGTGTCACGGCACCGTTGGTCACGACGGGTTCACCGGTGAACAGCGGCGGAGGTGGCTCCGGCAGGTCGAACCAGCAGGGTGCCGGGAAGTGCTCAAGAATCGGGCAGTTGTCGGTTGCGATCGAATAGTGCAGGTGCGGTATGCTGTACGTGTGGCAGACGACCGGGATGTCACGGTCTGCAGCCATTCTGGCGATCTTGATGGCCTCGGTGAAGCCGCCGCAGCGGTGCAGGTCCGGCTGCAGAATATCGACCGCCCCGGCATCCAGAAGCTGCTGGTGTCCGTAGCGCGTGAACTCGTGCTCACCGCCGGAAATTTTTATTTTTCCCACAGCTCGGATGGCGGCGTATCCGGCAATGTCATCGGGGATGACAGGTTCCTCGAGCCACGCCAGGTTAAAGGGTTCGAGCAGATCGAGCATCGCGATTGCGTAGTCCGCATCCCAGCCCATATAGGCGTCGCATGCGATATCGATATCCGGACCGACGGCATCGCGGATGATGCGAATGTGCTCGACGTTCGCCTGCATACCGGTTTTTCCGTCGACAGGGCCACAGGGGAAACGTCCTTTCATCGTACGGTAGCCGGACGCGACAAAATCGGCTGCCTCGGCACGTACCTTCGACTCCTCGACCGGATGCAACGCCGAGGCGTACAACGGCATGGGCTCTTTTTTCTTACCGCCAAGCAGTTCATAGATCGGTTTGCCTTCCGCCTTGCCCATCAGATCCCAGAGCGCGATGTCGATGGCGCTTATCGCTTCGATCGCGGCACCCTTGCGGCCGTAAGGGATCGACGACCGGAACATGATGTCCCAGATACGTTCATAATCGAACGGCGAAGCACCTGCCACAAAACGTTCAAGGTGCTGATCGATGATCAGTTTCGCGGCGCCCGTGCCGTCTTCGCACCAGCCGATGCCTTCGGTGCCGTCGTCAGTAGTCAGTACGACAACCGTCATCGCCGGATCCCAGTACCACGACGGGTATAATGCCTTGTACTCCGGATACATCGACAGCGGTGTTACCAGCGGCAGATTTTTTTCGCGATCCCAAAGGTCTGCCCACATGGAGACGGGAATGAAGCAAGTTTCGATTCTTGCTATTTGCATTGAGTTTTCGTTTATTGGAGGTTTACGAACATGCCGCCGTCGATCAGCAGGAACGCGCCGGTTACATAACGCGCGTCTTCGCTGGCGAGGAAGGCGATGGGGTCAGCTATGTCTTCGGGTTGCCCGACGCGGCCGAGAGGGATGCGTTTGCCGAGCTGTGCGGAAATCTTGTCGTAGTCGGGGATGGTGCGGTTCATGTCCGTATCGATTTCGCCGGGCCCGACGGAGTTGCATGTGATGCCATGGGGGCCGAGCACGATGGCCAGGGACTGCATCAACGAGTGCAGTCCGCTCTTGGTCGGGCAGTAATGCGTTTGATACGATCCACCGACCAGGGCGCTGATTGAGCTGACAGTGACGATGCGGCCGCCATTGCCCTGCCTGACCATGTGCTGGGCGGCCTGCTGCGAGCAGATGAAGGCGCCACGGAGGTTGACGGCGTGGACCCGATCGAAACTCTCGATCGGCATCTCGAGGAAGTCTATGCTTGGGCAGATCCCGGCGTTGTTGACCAGGATATCGATGTGTCCGTACTCGTCGATGGCGCGGTCGATCAGGCCGCGGGCCGCCGGTTCATCGGCGATGTCCGCTTCATGCGCGACTGCCTTGCCGCCGGTGTCCTGGATGCCGCGCACAACGTCGTCGGCTGCGTCTGCTTTGTCGAGGTCTGCGTCGGCGGTGCCGCAGTAGTTGACGACGACGCTGGCGCCGTGTCGGGCGAGTGCCTCGCTGGCGGCACGGCCGATACCGCGTGAACCCCCGGTAACGACGGCGACTTTATCGGAGAGCTTTTGTGATGCCATGAGATGGGCCTCGTTTCAGGATTAGTGCTACACGACAACATGGCTGTGGACGGGGTGAAGTCAATACGCGGCGACCTGTTGCACTGCGAATGGATGTGGAGCTTTGCAGTTGATCGGGGATTCCCTGCCTATTGGCGAGCTGACTGTGGGGATTTGCACCTGAAAGTTTCCAGAAAAAACGCCAGTGCTTGGTGATCACGGCAGTTCTGTTCGCAGCTATCGCCGCAGCAGGTGCGGAGCCGGGTCGACGGGGGCATCTGTCACCTGATCTTCAGGCTTCCAGCCGCATCCGGAGCATGCGGACTGCTGAGACCGGTTTGGCGTTCCAGTTCTCGATGTAGTTCTGCACGTCGTAGACTACGAGGAGTTCGCGTGGGCCGTCGGCGACAATGGCGGGATAGTCACTGGAGTCGAACTCGCGGTTGAGCGGATGTGGTCGCCGGATGCGCAGGTTTTCCGGCACCCCGAGCAGCGCCTGCGTTTCCTGTTCATACTTCGTCAGGTCCAGGCGCCCCTGCCATTGCGTGCCGGTGCCGCTGGGATCGCAGATGATGTTGCGTACCGGCCGGCCGTAAACCATGACCAGCGTGCCGTCTTCCATGACGACAAGCCGCGGCCACACCATGTTCGGTCGATGATCTTCATCGATCAGGGATATCGGTTCCGGCAGCGTCCAGGTGAGGCCCTCGTCACTGGACCAGGTCTGGTGCAGGCACGTATCCGGCGTTCCGTTATCGACGCGCATGGCGCTGTAGAGCCGGCCGTCCTTGAGTTGCACCAAGGCAGATTCGTTGGGTTCGGCGTCCATGGCGTCGCCATTTGCAGCGACACCGATCTCCTCCCAGTTGCGGCATCGGTCCGTTGATTCCATGGCCCAGACACTGGAGAGCCCGGCAGTGCTCGAGCGGTCACTGCCGTAAGCCAGGGCCACGACACGGTCGTTGTCCAGCGTCACGCCCTCAGTGAAAAAAGGCCCGTGCATTTGAATCTCGTCACCGGTCATATCCTGACGCCCGAACAGTGTATTCCACAGCGGCCACCACGGGTAGGTCGGATACCCCTGCAGATGGGCGGTCAATGGCGACGGCTGCGTCGATGGCGAATGTACCCGCACAAATTCACGGCGTGGTTCGTCGTGCATACGTCCCGGAAAACTCCACGCGCCGAAGTAGACCGCTGTTTCCAGGTCGTTCGGATCCTGGACGCCGACGCAATCGATCTCGAACAGTTCTCCGTCGTCGAAGCTGTGCTGCCAGCTACACGAGGGCACGTTGTCGACGGGTTCACTCCAGGTGCGGCCGTTGTCTTCGGACCGCAGCCGCAGTTTCGGCGAGAATGCCGCGTCGTGTCCGTAAGAGATGTACAACAGCAGGCTGTCATCGGTGTGTCTTACAAGATGTGGAAACCAGCGTTCACCGTAACTGGCGCTTTCGATCGTGACAGGTCGGTTTACAGGTGTGAGGTGCATAGTGCAGTGTTCGGGTGGCAGGTGTCAGTTTGAAATCGATCGGTTTGACCGGGTTACTGATAGGATAGCGCATCGAATCGTTTCGAGTAGGGTATTGGTCGGTCGGGGCTCAACGTCCGGACGGCGAAGAGGAGTGGAAGCAGGTCGCGTCCCGCTTTGCACTGAGATAAACCGAAGATTACGGCGGTACGACCAGCGTTTCTCGCCCTGCGTTCACGTCACAATTCACCGGGGTACGGCCATATATCAATTTTCGGATTATTCGGTTCGCCGGTTCGGAAATAATGCTGCCATGCATTCACGTGTCCGTCCATGTAGACGACATTCATCGTTTCGTTGGGATGCCGGAAGGTGGTCAGGTACGTAACCGACCAGGCGCCGCACTGGGCGGTATCAAGATCTTGCCCCCTCATGTTGGGGAACCAGCCCACGTGATCATAGCCCTGGCAGTCCATGACGAGAGGGGCATTGGAATGACCGCCTTCCTGGGCCGGTTTCTTGGAGAATTTCCTGGTCTCGTCGTCCTTGTAGTAACCCAGGGTGTTGTTGATGAAAAAGTTGATGTCGTAGCTGTTGTTCTGCAGGTCGTTATCGTACATCGTCGAGATTTTTCCAGGCGCGACCCCCGAGTTCCAGACGCCCTCTTCGCCCGGGCACTCGAAGACCGGCCAGCGCCTGACGTCCGCTGCCCAGCTGATGTTCGAGGTGTTCGGTCCGAACGGTGCGTCCATCCCGCCGACGTAGCCGTCACCGACATTTACCGCAATAAGAGATCGCGCTTGCCGGTTCCAATCACCCGCCACCAATAATAGGTGTTCGGGGTGTAGTCGTTGCTGTCGAAGCAATAGGCGGTGTAGCCGATCGCTATCTGTCGCAAATTACTCTTACAGGCGACACTGGTGGCTCGGTCCTTCGCCCCGTTAAGTGCCGGCAGCAACATGGCGGCAAGGATTGCGATGATCGCAATGACGACGAGCAATTCGATTAGCGTAAATGGCGCTGGCCGTTGTTTGCAGAATTTTAATCTTTGTAGAGAGCAGCACATACATCTGCCCAGAGCAAGTTTATCTTCGGTATTGGTAGGATTCTCTCTATCTCGTCTAAGAATTCCAGGCAATGCCACCGGAGCTTTTCCTCGAAGGAACGACGCCAGCCTCCGGAATGCCCTGCTGCACCGGACAAAGTGCGGGATCAAACCGTAAGCCTGTGTCCGCTAAACAACTCGGCTCAGGTGGCAGGCGTACCTTCGCCAGTTGCCGGCGGCTGATCTTCCCGCATACTTTCGTCGGTTGCGCTGAGACCCAATTTCTTCGCGCGCTTCAGGGCCTTTTTCTTTTGCTTGGCAATCTCTCGCTGACGCTTTGCCGAGGAATAGTTAGGTTTGGCCATTTACCATCTCTTCGATTTGTTGTTGATGTTGCACCGAGTGAAGCAAAACGTTTCCTGATGCACGTTTGCTTTTCAATATAGAATAGTGCGAAATCAGTCTTCATCAAGTCCGCGCGGTTGGGTGTAAGACCCTATGCCTGTATAGTGCTGCATGACTCCGGCTGTACTTTAGTACGCAATCGACGATTGAACGACCCCGAAAACACCCGTCACATTCTCAACCCGCTGGATGGGGCCTTTTGGAAATTCTCGGTATTGGCGCACACGGCGGCGTCGTTGCACTCGCCGACGGTTCGATCATGTTGGCGCAGGAGAGTGCCAGCCGTATTTCGACTGATGGCGGCCGTACCTGGAGTGATCCTCATCCCTTGAGTTGCCCGATACCCGTGGGTGGCATGCTCCGGCTGCAGTCTGGCGGTCTAGCGGTCTACGGGAGCCGAGATGACAGGACGTTATTTTCCGCCTCCGACGACGACGGAAAAAGCTGGTCGGACCCGCAATTGATCGGTGATTTCCCTTCTTTTCGCCCGCTGCACCACTCGATGATCCAGCTCCAGACCGGCAGGCTCCTGCTGGCCGGATACATTGCCGGGCCATACAGTTGGGAACATCGCGACGGCACCATGGTGAGCGTCCATCCCGATCTGCAATACGACGATGTTATGGCATACGGTACCTGGCGTGGCGAAAAGTTCGGGATCGAGGGGCACGGCCATGCACCGGAGATGGGGGCGACTGTCGTCTGTCGCTCGGACGACGAGGGGCGGAGCTGGACCAGGCACCCCGGCGCGATCATGGGGTGGTTTGACTTCGATGGTATCGCCAACGGCCATTGCGGGCAGACCTCATGCTTCGAACCGACGTTTGCCGA
>CAYWQM010000070.1:0-788 GCA_964460215.1 uncultured Lentisphaerales bacterium | reverse complement strand
GGCAATGTGCTGATGCTCATGCGCTCCACTGTCGGGCGCCTGGTTCAAAGCCACAGCACGGATGGCGGCGAACATTGGAGTGCCGTGGTACCGTCGGATCTGCCGAGCTCCGAATCTCCGGGTGTCATGGTGAGGTTGCCGGCGACGGGGGATTTGCTGTTGGTCTGGAACCAGGTTTCCCGTGATGAGATTCGTCGCGGTTACCGTCGCGGTCGATTGTCCTCGGCAATTTCCCGCGACGGCGGTCACAGTTGGAGCCTTTTCAAGACGCTGGAATTGAGCGAAGGCCTCGAGGACCTCGAGCAGTTGCCGCCGGAGTACCCGATCCAGATGGTGCGCGCCCGTGACCGGGTCGGACCGCTGCCCGATGGTTGGGCCTACTTCCACTACGCCAATCTTGATGTGATCGGCGATACGGTGATTCTCCGTTACCCGCGCGGCGGGCCGCTGTTGGGTATTGCCGAACAGAACCTGCACAAGCAGGAATCCGTGATGCGCGTGTATCCGCTGCGATGGTTCTACGAATAGATCCGACCCGTTGCTTTCGACAACGCAGGCACCGGGGAATCTCAGGCGTGACCGCGTGTTCTGGAGATTTTTTTGTATTGGTTTCCCGTGGGCCCATGCCAGAGTAATTCGTAATGTTCGATACCAGGCTATATTCCTTTGAGTTTGCCGATTGAACATTCCAAGACTCCACCATTTTTAGCCGCGTACGTTCATGATCATCGACATCCACACCCATCATTTTCTTGGTCGTGAAACACTGAAGGCACCGAAGCCGGTCG
>CAYWQM010000069.1:0-22997 GCA_964460215.1 uncultured Lentisphaerales bacterium | reverse complement strand
ATCCGCTATCCGGACTGTTCAGCGCCCCGCCGTACTGGGCGCTTGCCTGCAGCATCTCCACAAACATGGCACGACTGAAGGATTCGAAGGGCCGATCCTGAACTTCAGCGAGTTCGAGCAGGTCGTAGAAGTTCCCAAATACAGGGCACAAGAAGACAAATTCGACCACACCGCAGAATAGGGTTGTCACGAACAACTCGCCGGCCGGCCAGCGGATTGACCAGCGTGCCGCCGGCCCATGGCCACCCGCTGCCGGATGGCTGTCGACCGGCAGCGTTGGCATGGTTATCGGCAATTCTGACTGTAAGTTTTACCTGCGAACCCGAATATCACCTGTGCGAGGAAATCATACACCATGGCAAAGCCACCGAAAAACGCCATCTCCCCCACCCGCGCCGAAGACTATCCGGAGTGGTATCAGCAGGTCATACGTGCTGCCGACCTCGCAGAACCCTCCCCCGTGCGCGGGTGCATGGTCATCAAGCCGTGGGGCTACAGTCTGTGGGAAAACATTCAGCGCGTCCTCGACCGCAAGTTCAAGGACACCGGCCATCGCAACGCCTATTTCCCGCTTTTCATCCCGAAAAGCTTCCTCGAGAAGGAGGCCGAACACGTTGAAGGCTTTGCCAAGGAATGCGCCGTCGTCACCCATCATCGGCTTGAGGAAGGGCCCGACGGCGGTCTCGTGCCCGCCGGTGAGCTCGAAGAACCGCTGATTGTCCGGCCCACATCTGAGACCATCATCGGGGCCATGTACGCCAAGTGGGTGCAATCCTATCGCGACCTGCCCATCCTGATCAATCAGTGGGCCAATGTCGTGCGCTGGGAAATGCGCACCCGCATGTTCCTGCGCACCAGCGAATTCCTTTGGCAGGAGGGCCACACCGCCCACGCCACCGAGGCAGAAGCGATGGAGGAAACCATCCGCATGCTGGACGTCTACGCGGACTTTGCCGAAAACTACATGGCGATGCCCGTCATCAAGGGTGAAAAAACCGCCGCCGAGCGCTTCCCGGGCGCCGTCAACACCTGGTCGATCGAGGCCATGATGCAGGACCGCAAAGCGCTGCAGGCCGGCACCTCCCACTTCCTCGGCCAGAACTTCGCCAGGGCCTCCGGCATCAAGTACCTGAGCGAACACGGCCAGGAGGAATTCGCCTGGACCACGTCCTGGGGCGTTTCGACCCGGCTCGTCGGCGGCCTGCTCATGACCCACAGCGACGACGACGGCCTGCTGTTGCCGCCGCGCCTGGCACCGGCGCACGTCGTCATCCTACCGGTCATGCACAAAGAAGAAACTCGAGCCCAGGTCCTGGAATACTGCGAAAAGCTCGCGGCTGAAATACGCGCTATTTCTTACGACGGGCGCCCTGTCGAAGTCGAAGTCGATACCCGCGACCTGCGTGGCGGCGAAAAAGTTTGGCACTGGATCAAGAGCGGCATTCCCATCCGTCTGGAAGTCGGTCCACGCGACGTCGAGTCGGACGCTGTCTTCGCCGCACGCCGCGACCGTTCGCACAAGGACAAGCAGTCTGTTCCTCGCGCAGAATTCATCGGGGGCGTCGCCGATATGCTGGCCGAGATCCAGGATGGACTGTTCGAACGTGCTGTCGAGTTTCGTGCCGCCAATACTGTCAGTATCGACAACAAAGACGATTTTTACGACTTCTTCACCCCGCAGGACCGGGACAAACCTGAAATCCACGGCGGCTTCGCCATGTGTCACTGGAACGGCAAAGACGATGTCGAGAAGCAGGTCAAGAACGATCTCAACGTCACCATTCGCTGCATCCCCAACGACGCCGAACCGGAATCCGGCACCTGCGTCATCTCCGGCGACCCCAGCCAACGACGCGTTATCTTCGCCAAGTCCTATTAATTCGAACGGCCGGATTGTGGCCGCTCATTCCTTGTGCAGCCCAAGGATTCGCCGCGCCCAGAGAATCGCGGCACCCCCGTCACCCTGCTTCGAGGCTTCACGCATGGCCTCCGTCGGCGTGTGGACGATTTTCCCGACGACGCGATTGAGCAGCTTTCGCACCTCGTCCTTGTCTTTATCGGACTGATGATCGAGACGCGGCAGGTCGGATTCCATCTCGTCCATCGCAATCGCTTCGGCGTTCGCCCGGAAATCGCGGATCGTCGTGCCGGCGTTCGCGGCACGGCATTCATTCACATAGGCCACCAGCGCCTTGTCAATAATAGCCTCGGCCCGTTCAATTTCGGTCTGCAGCCGGGCACGATTGCGATTGGCCACGCCTTGCAGGTCGTCGATGTTGTGCAAGTACACCTGCTCGATTTCACTGACGTCCGGATCGACATTTCGCGGGACACCGAGGTCGAAAATCAGCAGCGGCCGATCGCGTCGGCCAATATGCGCGGCCGCAATGACGGACTCGTCAGTACCAGCACAGGTTACGACAATATCCGCCGCGGCCAGGCGCCCCGGCAATGATCCGAGATCTCCCAGTTCAATATGATTCTTCTCCGCCCAAGCTGTGCGCGCCTCCGGCTGGCGACTCAGCGCCGTAACGTTGCGGGCGCCGGCCTCACGCATTTCCTCCAGCGTCACCTCGGCAATTTCACCGGTCCCAACCACGACGATCGATGCCGACGCCAGGTTATCGAAAACGGCCTGCGCCAACTGCACGGCTGCACCAGGCACAGAGGCGCGGTACAACTTGAGCGTCGCGTCGGACCGCACCGTTTTCGCCACTTCGAACGCTTTCTGGAACAGGACATTGAAGCAAGCCTGCGAAGCTCCCGCGTGCCGCGCAATCTCATAGGAGCGCTTGACCTGATGATGAATCTGCGTTTCCCCGACAAGCATCGACTCGAGACCGGACACGACGCGAAACAGGTGGGCCGCCACCGCCGGCCCCCGATACTGGTATGCAAGGTCCTCGATCATCGCCGGGGCCAGCTTGTCGCCAAGTGCGTTGAAGAAGTCTGTCACCGCCGGTTCGCCGTCAGCTACCCAGTAGAATTCGGTGCGATTACAGGTCGACAGTGCGACGATTTCCCTGAGTCCGAGGTCGGCGCGAAGCCTGGCCAACAGCGAATCAAGCTCGTCCAGCTGAAAGGATATCAGCTCGCGCGTATCGACCTTCGCAGCATTGTGATCGACACCAATCAGCCTCAACGGGTCGATCAGCGGCGTGTCGCCCGGGGTGTCCAAGATAGATTGTGCAGCGGTATTCACAATGATTAGTATGGATGAACACCGCGATGCAACAGGGTACCTGCGAAGAATGCCAGCGCCACAAAGACAAATCCCATCGTCCCGGCAACGACAACGGCGCGATTACAAAAGCCGCGGCTGCGACGCACCAGCCAACCGCAGGCATAGCAGCCGAAGCCGATCAATGTGAGCCAGACCGTGGGATCGACGTACCAGACGTCCGCGGCACGACCGGCACTGGGAATGCCGACAACACCCAGCACGATCGCTGCGGTAATCAGCAGCAGCCCCCAGCCGGTCGATGACATGTAGAACCTATCGATACTGGTCAATGCCGGCCATGGCAGTCCGTCAACCAACGGATCGTTCGACTTCAGTGATTGACTGCGCGTCAGGAACAACACGCCGGTCACGCAGGAGATCAACAAAACGGCATAGCCGATGACCATGAGAAAAATATGCATCGAGCGCAAGGCATCAATCTGCTCGGGATCCGGCCGAACGCCCCGCGGGAAAGCGAGTTGTCCGAGGGCAACCGCAGCAGCCAGCAGACACAGGGCCCCCACCGCCAGGCGCGGGGAGCGGAAACGGCGATTGCTGGCAAAACAGATTCCCAGGACGGCCAGCACGACGACGGCCAACATGCCCTGGGCATCGAACAGCACGCAATAGGGGTAGTCGATTCCAGCCCACAGCAGCCACGCCAGTTGCGTTGCCGCCGCAATTGCAGAAGCGATCCAGAACAGACGCAGGCTGCCCGGATGCTGTTGCTTCAGACGGATGACGCCCA
Source organism: uncultured Lentisphaerales bacterium (assembly GCA_964460215.1). Lineage (GTDB taxonomy): Bacteria > Verrucomicrobiota > Lentisphaeria > JABSQK01 > CAJWLW01 > CAJWLW01. Next base: position 19,026 of record CAYWQM010000069.1, on the reverse strand, counting down.
GAATTGCAGCCAGCCAGACCAGGCCATGGGAGGTGAGCAGGAGGATGTTCATCGGTAGCCGGTTGTTACGTTGGATTGTAGACACGATATTATACAGCCGCAATTTCTCACACACAACGGCTCAAGCAAACCGACCGGGTCGTACGCATATTACATGCAGTGACACCGGTTCAATTTTTACCGCTTTTTACGAATGACTACACAGCGCTCCATCCGTCTTGGCAGCCGCGGCAGCGGCCTGGCACTCGCTCAAACCGAGTCCATCGCCGCCGAACTGGCCGGTCGAGGCCACAAAACCGAGACCGTCATCATAAGCACTCGCGGCGACCGCGACCTGACGAAGCCGTTGCCGGAGCTCGGCGGTAAAGGCGTATTTACCGAGGAACTCGAAGCGGCACTGCGGACCGCCGACATCGATCTGGCCGTGCACAGCCTTAAGGATCTGCCGGTCGATGACGTTCCCGGACTGCTGACAGCAGCCTGCCCGGAACGTGCCGACCCGCGTGATGTGCTGATAACCCGGAATGGCTGCAGCCTCGCCGCATTGGCCGCAGGCGGACGCATCGGCACGGGCAGTCTGCGGCGGATCGCCCAACTGCGAATCATCCGCCCGGATCTGGTGTCGGTACCGTTACGCGGCAATATTGATACGCGCATTCGCAAAGTGCTCGATCCCGGCGGCGATTACGACGCCATCATTCTGGCGGCTGCCGGTCTGCACCGGCTTGGGCTGGACAAGCACATCACCGAATACCTGACCGTCGAGCAAATGCTGCCGGCACCCGGCCAGGGAGCAATCGGCATTCAATGCCGTATCAACGACGACTGGATGAAATCCGAACTGCAAACAATCAACCACAACCCGACCCGCGCTGCCGTCACTGCGGAACGCACCTTTCTCGCTAAGCTCGGTGGCGGCTGCCAACTGCCGCTCGGAGCCCTCGCAACGATCGACGGTGACGCCCTGACCTGCCATGGGTTGGTCGCGGCGAGCGATGGTGAGCGAGTCGTGCGCGTACGCGCCTCCGGCGCCGCCGCAACGCCTGAAGCTGTCGGCGCCGAGCTGGCGCAACAGGCGATCGACGCGGGCGCCGACGAAATCATCCGGGAGGCATCATGAATCTTCCACATCGACCACGACGGCTGCGGCGCACACCGGCGCTGCGGCGTATGCTGAGCGAAACAACATTGTCACCTGCCGATTTCATCGCGCCGTTGTTTATTGTGCACGGCAACGACATATCCAATCCGATCGCCTCCATGCCGGGAGTCGCCCAGCTGTCCGTCGACCGGGCAGTTGCGGAATCTTCAAAAATCGCCGCACTCGGCATTCCGGCAGTGTTGCTTTTCGGGTTGCCGGCAACAAAGGATGCAGTCGGTCAAGAGAACTTCGCCGACGACGGCATTATTCAGCAGGCAGTCCGCGCCATCAAAGCGGCGGTGCCTGAACTGGTCGTCATTACCGACGTGTGCCTGTGCGAATATACCGACCATGGCCATTGCGGCGTACTCGACGGCGAAGAGATCCTCAACGACGAGACCCTTGAAATCCTGCAGCGCGTCGCCGTCTCGCACGCCACGGCCGGTGCCGATGTGGTGGCACCGAGCGGCATGATGGACAGTATGGTCGTTGCCATCCGCGACGCCCTCGATGGGGACGGTCATGAACAAGTCAGTATCCTTAGTTATGCCGTCAAATACGCCAGCGGCTTTTACGGTCCATTCCGCGACGCAGCCGACGGTGCCCCGGCGTTTGGCGATCGCCGGAGTCATCAGATGGACACGGCCAACGTCCGTGAAGCAATCCGTGAAGTGCTGCTGGACGTCGACGAGGGCGCCGACATGATCATGGTCAAGCCGGCTCTTTCATACCTGGACGTGATTCGTCAAACGCGCGAAATCTGTTCGCTGCCGATCGTGGCGTACAACGTCAGCGGCGAGTATTCGATGGTCAAGGCAGCGGCGGTTAGCGGCTGGCTCGACGAGCGCACGGTCACGATGGAAATCCTGACCTCTATCAAGCGCGCCGGCGCCGACCTGATTATCACCTACCATGCAGCCGACGCCTGTCGCTGGCTGGCGGAAAACTGATGTCCCGAGCCGATCGATTTCTCAACGCGTGCCGCCGCCAGCCGGTCGATGCAACGCCAGTGTGGCTGATGCGTCAGGCCGGCAGGTATATGCAGGCGTATCGTGACCTGCGCGCGAAATACAAAATCCTCGAGTTGATCAAAGCTCCCGAACTGGCGGCCGAAGTCACCCTGCAGCCGATCAATGCGTTTGATCTGGACGCCGCGATCGTCTTTGCCGACATCCTGCCGATCCTCGAACCAATGGGGCTGCAACTCGAATTCGTCAAAGGCGACGGGCCGATTATCCACAATCCCGTGCGCGGCGCGGCGGACATCGAAAATTTGCGGACGCCGAACGCCGCCGAAGCACTACAGTTTACCATTGAGGCGGTGCGCCTGAGCGTTTCCGAGCTGGACGGCAAGGTACCGCTCATCGGATTTTCCGGTGCCCCGTTTACGGTTGCGACGTATGCGATCGAGGGCGGGGCGTCGAAGAATTTCCTGCACGTCAAAGGCCTCATGCATGAGTCACCGAAAGACTGGCACGCCCTGCAGGAAAAGCTGGCTGTAATGATCGCCGATTACTTGTGCGCCCAGATCGAAGCGGGCGCCGATGCTGTACAACTGTTCGATTCGTGGATCGGCATCCTGTCACCAGCCGATTACCGCAGCTTCGCCATGCCGCACACGCAACGAGTCATCGACACGGTCAAGGGGCAGCATCCCGATACACCACTCATTCTCTTCGGCACCGGCTGTGCCGGGTTGCTGCCGATCTTCAAGACACTCGGTCCGGATGTCATCGGCGTCGACTGGCGGCTCGACCTGGCGGCAACCTGGGACACCTTGGGCGACGTCGCGGTGCAGGGCAATCTCGATCCGATTATTCTGACCACCAACCCCGACTCTATTCGTGAGCACGCCGGCCGTATTCTACGCAGCGTCTCCGGCAAGGCCGGGCACATTTTCAACGTCGGCCACGGCATCGTCCCGCAGACACCCGAGGAAAACGTCGCGCTGCTGGTCGATTTCGTCCACCAACATACCAGTGCGTCATGTCCGGAGTAATCATTGTCGGGGGCGGCATCTCGGGACTGGCGACAGCCTGGTACCTGTCGAAGCATGACATTCCCTGCACGGTCCTCGAAGCTGGCGAGCGCTGCGGCGGCAGAATCGTCACCGAGCGTGTTGACGATTTCCTGATCGAAGGCGGTGCCGACAGCGTCCTGACCCAGAAGCCCTGGGCGATCGACCTCTGTCGCGAGCTTGGGCTCGAAAGCCAGTTGCAACCGACACGCAGTGAGCGCCCGCGATTCTTCATTCTGCACAACAGCGAACTGATGCCGATGCCGGATGGCATGGTTCTGATGATCCCGACCGACGCAGCAGCGTTCCGACGCAGCCCGCTGATCTCAGACGCCGGCAAAGAACGCATGCTGCAGGAGCGCGACATCCCGTGCGGTCCTGAGCAAAAGGACGAGAACCTGGACGCTTTCATAACTCGCCGCTTTGGGCGCGAATGCCTGGAGACAATCGCCGGCCCACTGCTCGGGGCCATTTATATGACGCCGCCGGAAAAGCTGAGTATGCGCTGCGCGTTCCCGCGATTCCTCGATGCCGAACAGAAACACGGCAGCCTCATTCGTGCCATGGAAAACCGGCCGGGCGGCGGTAAACCCTCGAGCATGTTCACCACGCTCGCGGGCGGCATGGGTACGATGATCGATGCACTCGTCGAGCAGCTTGGCACCAGGATAAAAACCGGCGTCACGGTTTCCAGCCTCGAAGCGAAAGACAACGGCTTCGCAGTGCATACCAACCACGGCACCGAAACCGCGCGTGCAATAGTCATGGCCTGCCCTGCCGCCGGCGCCGCATCGATCTGCCGCAGCCAACTGCCGACACTCACCACCGAGCTCAAGACGATCAACCACGTATCCACCGCCACCGTGTCACTGGGGTTCGCGCCCGATCAATTGCATAGCTCGCAAATTCCCGATGGCACCGGTTTCGTTGTGCCGGCAGGTGAGCAACGAAAAATCCAGGCATGCACCTGGGTATCGAACAAATTCGCGGGCCGCGCGGCGGGCGACACCGTGCTGTTGCGCGCCTTCATGGGCGGGCCGGACAATGGCGACTGGGTCATGCGGACAGCCGACGAGCCTTTGGTCGAAATTGCCCTCGATGAATTGCGCGATATCATGGGGTTCGCGGCAACGCCCTCAATCAGTCGGGTCTACCGCTGGCCGGATGCGCATCCGCAGTACGAAGTGGGGCACCTCGAACGTGTCGAACGAATGGAAGCGACGGTGCGCGACGCCGGCAACCTGTACCTATGCGGCTGGCCGTACCGCGGTAACGGTATCCCCGACTGCGTGCGCTGCGCGCAGGAAACGGCAGACCGGATCAAGGAAAACTCCTGAACTGAACTGTAAACACCGAACGCTGAATCCCATGTCTGAGAAACCCGACATTATCGGCATCGACTGCAGCAGCAGCAAATTCCAGAACATCATCGATATTCTCGAGAGCGCCGGCGCGCAATGCCGTGTGGTACCGTTGCCGCTGGCTAATGACACCTACTTTGACGATTGCGACGCGGTGGTCATTTCCGGTGGCCCGCACCTTTTCACCGATACCGGTGCCGAGGCGTTGCGGGAACAGTTCGACTTTCTTGGAAACCTGTCATGCCCGGTGTTCGGAATCTGCCTCGGGCATCAGGCTATGGCCTTGCATCACGGTGCCGACGTTTACCTCGGCGAGCCACGGCGCGAAACCGACGCCATCGCATTAACCGGGGAGCACCAGCTTCTCGACGGCATCCCGGACGGTGCCAGTTTTCGGGAAGACCATTGCGAAGGTGTCGGGTTACCGGAAGGATTCGCAGTGCTCGGGCGGTCGGCACATTATCCGGTCGAAATCATGGCAGACGATCAACGCTGCTGGTATGGTGTGCAGTTTCATCCCGAGGTCTCCGGTGATGTCGGCCGGCAACTGCTGAGCAACTTTGTACGTATTCTCAACCATCGCAAACAAGCGGACACATGAACAGCTACGACGTATTGATCAAGAACGGCCGCGTCATCGATCCGGCCAACAACGTGGACGGGTACTTCGACGTCGCCATCAGCGGAGGACGCATCGCCGCAGTCGCTGCCGACATCAAGGACGATGCTGCCGAGGTCTTTGACGCCGACGGATTGATCGTTACCCCGGGCCTCGTCGATCTGCACGTGCACGTTTATGACAAGGTCATACCGCTGGCAATCGACCCCGATCATTACTGCCTGGGCCGCGGCACGACGACTGTGGTCGATGCAGGCAGCGCCGGCGCCGACAACTTTGCCGGGTTCCGGGCCTTTGCCATCGACCGCTGCCGCACGCGTATCCTCGGGTTTCTGAATATCTCGCGCATGGGGCTGGCCTGCAGCGGACTGGGAGGTGACAGCAACGTGCCGGGCGAGCTGGATCTGATAAAGTTTGCGAATACTGGAGATTGTGTCAATTGCATCGAGGTGAATCGCGACGTGCTGGTGGGCGTCAAGATTCGGCTGTCAGACTCGATCGCCGACGACGGACGCAACGAGCAGGCGGCATTCGAACTTGCTGTGGAGGCAGCGCGCGCAACGAAACTGCCGCTGATGACACACCACAGCTTCTCAACCGTGTCACTGGAGGACTGTCCTGGAAACATGGTGGCAGGCGACGTTTATACGCACTGTTTCCACGGTTTTCCCTCGACAATCCTCAACCCGGACACGACAGAAATCGAGGTACCTGTGCAACGGGCGCGTGACAACGGCGTGCTGTTTGACATCGGCATGGGCCAGGGCTCATTCAACTGGACGGTTGCGGAGTTCGCGACGCGGGCCGGATTCTGGCCAGATACGATCGGTACCGACCTGCACGCCGGCAACTGTGAAGGCCCAACCTATGACATGCCCACAACAATGTCGCGCATTCTGCACCTCGGCATGCCGCTGCCGGAGGTGATCCGTTGCTCGACTGTCGAACCGGCCCGGGCCGTTGGCTGGGACGACCGCATCGGGACTCTGGGACAGGGCCGTGACGCGGATGTTTCGGTGTTTGCAATTGAAACGGTCGACATGGACCTGGAAGACTGCCAGTCGCAGATGCGCCGGATCTCACAGCTGCTGGTGCCGAAAGCTGTGTGGCGCGCTGGTGAGCCAGCCGCCATTACGGAACCCCGGGCGTTCCCCAATGCCGAGACGATCAAGGCTCAGAAGACCTGGTGGCCACGCCTGCTGATTCGCGACGAGAGCCTGTAGGCCGAACCAATCGTGCCACAAAGCGCAAGACGTTACTCATCCGACGAGTCGGCCGATTTGACGGTCAGGTAAATCTTGCCGTCCTTGACCTCGATCGACTCGACATTTTTCATCCGCTCTTCGAACTTGGGTTCGGCGTTCATGTCTTCTGCCAGGTTCTCCGACCTAATGGCATCCAGCAACTTCTCGGGCAACAGTTCTTCATTGACGACAATGTCTTTGGTGCGAATCTCGAGACGACCGTTGTGGTATTCGATGGTGAATTCAATTTTACCGTTCAGGTAGCGATCGGTCAGGCCGAAAAACTCGTCGAGCGGCAAACTGGCGTCGGCTGTGATCGTGTCTTCTTCTATGTAGATATAGAGGTTACCGGCAAGCTCAAGATCTTCTTCCTCCATGATCCAGTTGTTGATGTCGTCCGCGGTCAGGGTGTACGTTTTCCCGTCGCCGTTGGCGATACCGTTGTGCAGCGCCTGGTGGTGCTGGGCCATGGCTTCTGCCTGCTCATCAGTCAGTTGCAGGACCGGTATTTCGATCGCCTCCTCAGCCGTATAGGTCTCGATGACGTGATCGAGGCTGCGTTTGGCGAATACGCCCAGAACAATCGCAGCGATGATGGCAAAAACGCCGACAGTGCCGCACCCCATACATCCCCAAAACAAACATCCCCGGTCTTTCATGACATTCCCGCGTGGTGTGTCGTATTGTAGTTACCCGGACTTGATTGCCTGATCGCGATCCATCCGGGGTGGAGAGCTTTGCAACACTGAACGAAAAAAGCCCCGCAATGCGTTTCGGGGCTTTTTTGCAATATCCTGATTTCTGGTCAGCGACAATCTGTTGTCGCACATCTGCCGACTCCGCAACTACTCGTTCTTGGCGGCCTCAAACTTATTGTATTCTTCGTCCGAGACCCACATGTAGACATTGGCCTTGGCAATGGATATGGTGTAGTTGCGAGTGAGCGAAAAGCCGTAGGTCTTGAACATTTTGTCGTTGTTCTCGTTGAGCTTGAGCATGATGTCATCGATTTCGGCCTGGATCGCGTCCTTCTGATCGTCCGTCGCTGTTTCCATCTCCTTGTGCTTGCCGACCGCGAGCTGTCGCTGGGCCTTCACCAGGTTGACGTTGCGATTGAACTCGCGGTTCGCTTCGGCACTGCCAAGCGTGCAAACCTTGATCAGCTTCTGCTGGCCTGCGGTGCCGGTCGGATCGACCTCTCCACTCTTCTCGGCGTACTTCGCCGCTTCGTCGTCGGAGACGAGCATAAAGACGAATGATTCATTGGGCTCAATCGTATAGTTGCGGGTCAGGGAAAAACCGTAGGTGGCATACATCTTCTTGTTGTTGGCGTTGATCTTGTCCAACAGCTCGTCGATTTCCACCTGGATCGTTTCCCGCGCTTCCGCATCAGCAACCGCCTTCAGGGCGTTGTGCTTGGAGACCAGTAGTTGGCGCTGCGCCTGCATGACCTGGACGTTGCGATTGAACTCCTCATTGGCCTGGACGCTGTTAAGCGTGCAAACTCTGATGATTCGCTGTCCCTGGTTCTGCGCGATAGCACAGGTAGCTGTCAAGACGAGGGATAGGGTGAGAGCACAGAGATTCATGGAGCGACTCATATGGGCCTCCTCGGTTGATTGGGCCTGTTATGGACTGTAATCGGTGATATTCCGGGAGAATGAAAATAAAACGCAGTCCGCCTGATCGGGTTTGCGAAGCCTATAGTCTATCATGGGCGGTACACCTGTCAAGCCGATGTTTTGTGCTGGCTTTGGCCATTATTCAGCACCCGGATTAACGGTCGCCGACACCAGCAACAAAATCCAGTTTCATGCCAATCGGTGCAAGGACCGGGCGGTCCTCAATCTGGGGCTGGAGGAAAATCTCGTAAAAATCCTCCAGCGTGGTAAAATCCCAGGATCCCGGGCAGCCAGCAGCTCGTGAGTCCGTCGCCACCATACGGGACCAGGGCTGCCAGGACAGCATCCTTCGCCACTTCATCGTCGAGCGCCGATAAGTTGATCATCGGGGTGGCCGTCACGGTGGGGCCCGGCTCGCGATCGGGAGCAGCGACCGCAACGCCAATAAGTATGAAACAGAACCGGAGCATTGCATTCAATCTAGCGCCAGTACCAGGCAATGGCACAGCTCACGCCTTTTCTTCCCCAAGGACCGCCAAGTCACCCATGGCAACGCTTGCACGGCAGATGCGGCGAGACTAGGTTACGCACCACAACCAAACGATATGGAGTACTACGACCAGTGAGCCCCTACCTTACATCCATCGATGATCAGGCTGCGATCGAACTCGTTATGGAATTGATCGCCATCCCCGGCGGCCCCGGTGACGAAACTGCCGTTGCCGCACGGATCAAAGCGGATCTGATCAAAAACGGTTTCGCGAAGCGCAACATCCGGCACGACAAGGCCAACCGCCACACCCGCTGTCCCAGTCCAACCGGCAACATGATCGCCTGCCTGCCGGGCCGCGGCAAATTGCGCAACGCAGCGCGCCGCCTGCTGTCGACACACATGGACACCGTGCCGCTGTGTCTCGGTGCGGTGCCGCTGCGGAAGTCAAAGAATCGTATCGTCCCCGCCGGCAACACAGCACTGGGCGGCGACAACCGCTCCGGTTGCGCCTCGATTCTCACGGCGATCCGCGAGCTGCACAGCAGCAGTTGCGATCATCCACCACTGACCCTGCTGTTCACGGTGCAGGAGGAAGTTGGACTGTCCGGCGCGCAACATCTCGACGCATCACTTCTGCGGAGTCCACAACTGGCAATCAACGTCGACGGCGGCAACCCCGCCGACCTGGTGATCGGCGCTATCGGCGGACGCCAATGGCAGGCCGACATTCACGGCATCGCGGCGCACGCCGGCTGCCATCCTGAAGACGGTGCGTCGGCCTCAAACGTTTTTGCCATCGCCCACGCCACCTTAGTAGCCGACGGCTGGCACGGTAAAGTCGAGCAGGGCCGCAACCGCGGCACAGCGAACATCGGCGCGCTCGGGGGTGGCGATGCAACCAATGTCGTGATGGACCGCCTCCAAGTGACCGGTGAATGCCGCAGCCACAGCAAGAGCTTTCTCGACCGCATGATGCGCACCTATGAAAACGCCTTCACCAAAGCAGCCAAGCAGACGAAAAACGCCAGCGGCCAGTGCGCCGGCGTCGAGTTCAAGGTGACCAATGCGTACCCCTCCTTCACCATGTCGAAACGGCACCCATCGGTCCGCGCGGTTGTCGATGCCCTTGCAGTGACGAGAAGGCGTCCACATTTTCGAGTCATTGACGGCGGACTCGATGCCAATTGCCTGACAGCGATACACGGTATTCCATCGGTAACCATCGGCGCCGGCGATCACAGTCCCCACACTGTCAACGAATATCTCGATGTCCCGGAATATCTCGACGCCTGTCGCGTACTGCTGCAGTTCGCTACTGGACCGAAAGGTTGAAATGGCAGAACAGGCAAAAGAGGTTAAATAAGTAAAGGAAGCATTGACCCGTACCATCCAAACCACTCGATCTTTTCAACCCTTTCAATCAACCGGATGAATATGCCTGAAAAAATCCAACGCTCCGATGACGAATGGCGTGAGTTGCTGTCGCCCGAACAGTTCAATGTCACCCGCTGTGCCGGTACGGAACGCGCCTTCACCGGCGAGTACTGGGACAATCACGAGAACGGCACGTACGAGTGCGTGTGCTGCGAGGCCGACCTGTTCAATTCCGACACGAAATTCGACTCCGGTACCGGTTGGCCAAGTTTCTCTGAGAGTATAGACGAGGAACGTATCGAGGAACGCGTTGACAAAGGCTTTTTCGGTTCGCGGACGGAAATTCTGTGTGCCAGTTGCGATGCGCATCTCGGCCACGTTTTCCCTGACGGCCCGCCACCCACCGGCCAACGTTATTGTATGAACTCGGCGGCACTGAACTTTCGGCCGGACAACGATTGATCTTTCGACCCGATCCTTCCGTGGCGATCCTAACGTACTTGCCGAGAAAACAGTCCACGTGCAAGCCCTCCTCCACTGTCCCATTGCATACCACAACATGCGTAGGTAGATTCCGCTGCACATTCAACACTGACGGTCATCCCGGCAGCTGCTGCACCGCCTAACCTGTAACAAATACGGAATCTAATGCTCTGGCACGAACTAAGCTCACCCGCGATTGACGCCCTGGACAAGAATCTGCCGGTGGTCGTGCCGCTCGCTTCCTGCGAACAGCACGGGCAGCACCTGCCCGTCTTTGTCGATACGATCCAGGTCCACGAGATCGCCACCCGCGTCGAGGCCGAAATGTCGGACCGGATTCTGCTGGTGCCATCCTTGTGGCTCGGGTCTTCACATCACCACAAGGATTTTGCCGGGACGATCAGTGTGCGGCCATCGTTGTTCAGCGAGATTATCATGAGCATCGCCGAGAGCATCCTCAACACGGGCTTTCGGCGCATTGTATTTCTCAACGGGCATGGCGGCAATGTCATGCCGGGCTCCACAGCCCTGTCCGAGCTGGTAGTCGACAACGATGATGCCGACAACGCCTACCTCTGTCTGTCGTCATGGTGGGCGATCGCCCAGAACAGCATCAGTCAAGACAAAATCGAATCGGTGACGGCCGGCGTGTCGCACGCCTGTGAGTTTGAAACGTCGTTGATGCTGCATGTGCGGCCGGACCTGGTCGACATGACGAAGATTAAGCCTTGGACATCACCGCTATCATCGAAATGGCACACGATCGACAGCATATCGAACCACGTCCCCATTTTCCGCCGCTTCCATCGACTCACGGACAGCGGCCACATGGGAAAACCGGAAGCAGCGAGCGCCGACAAGGGAAAGGCGATCTGCGATGCGGCTGTGAGCGATTTGAAAGCGTTTTTAACGGAGATGTCTACCTGGCCGGAACTGCCGGTTATCAAGAGATCGTGATGCCGACTGGACACAGACAGGTGATCAAACGCCTGGCCACCGATCGGCTGGCAGACGGGTACGCCATGCGGTAGGTTTCTCCACGCTCACTGCCGTTTATATCTACTATCAATCAATAACTGAAAGAAGCATGAAAATGAAGCACACAATCAACCAGATGACGATCCTCGCCCTGATCACCGCCGGCCTGATGACCGGCTGCGCCAAGAACCCCGCAGACGCCGTCCCCGAGGCAAAAGCCTCCACGCCGGGCGACGCAGAGACCTCGGAGGTCGCGGCGGATGCGGTGAAGTACGTCATCGACTCGGGTTCGACGATCAAATTTGTCGGTGCCAAGGTCACCGGCCAGCACGCAGGAGGATTTAATGAGTTCACCGGATATTTCCACATATCCAAAGGCGAACTGACCGGCAGTGATCATAAGCTCACGATCGATATGGAATCGACCTGGAGTGATGCCGAAAAGCTGACAAGCCACCTCAAGAACGAGGACTTCTTCAATGTCGCGAAGTATCCGGAAGCCGTTTTCGAACTGAAGTCGGTTACCGGGGCGCAAGAAGGCACTACGCGCACGCTGGTCGGCGACCTTGATTTCCACGGTGTGAGAAAGCAATTGGAAATCGATGCCGATGTGACCGAGAAAGACGGTGTCCTAAGCATCCAATCAGAGTTTGCGCTCGACCGGTTCGCGTTCGATATCGTGTACCCAGGCAAGAAAGACAATCTGATCAAGCAGAACGTTTTGGTGTCGATCGACATCACTGCGAAACCGGAAAAATAGTAGGCGTTGCAATATTTTTCAGCAAGTTTCAGGGCGGTTCCACTCCGGACCCCCTTGTTTCCGGAGCGGTGCGGCCAGCCCCACTCCGCCAATGCAGCCGCTCCGATACGATCGATGACAAAATCCTGAGCAGCACCGGCACCGCAGGACAACTTCAAACATGGGCAACATTATGAACATCGTATCGACTACCAAAAACTGCTACGCCAAAGCACCAGCCGTCTTCGAAGCAGCGGCAGCATACGGGCTGGACTGCCGCGGCATCGATGAATCGGAAGCCGACATTGCAGCGGGCATCCGCGAGTGGTCCAGCCGCTATGCGGTCGTCAGCGTCTATCCTTATGTCGGAGAAATCTACGAGGCAATACCGCGCGGCGGTGTGCTGGCACGATTCGGCGTTGGCTACGACAGCATTGATCTCGACAAGGCAACGGCGGCCGGTATCATCGTAACCAATACGCCCGGTGTGTTGTCACATGCCGTTGCTGAATTCACGACTTACCTGCTGCTATCGCTCGCCAACGGTGAAGTCTTTCATGGCAGCAGCGGACAATCCTTCGAATGGCAACCGATGCTTCGGCCGGCCGAACTGCGCGCCAAGACACTGGTGGTGGCAGGTTGCGGAGCTATCGGCAATCGTGTCGCCCGCACCGCCGCGCTGGGCCTGCGCATGAACGTCGTTGGCGTCGAAGTCTGCGATTTCGACGAAGAAGCGCTCAAAACGCAATACGGCTACAGCCGCATCGTCAAGGACTTCGACGAAGTCGCGGGCTCGGCAGATTACGTCACGCTGCACGTGCCAAGCACTTCGAGTACCCGTCATTTCATCAATGCGTCGCGCCTGCAGGCAATGAAGCCGGGAGCATGGCTGATCAATACGGCACGCGGGCCGGTGGTCGATGAGGTTGCCTTGTACGATGCCCTGGCTGCCAAGACAATCGCGGGCGCCGCCCTCGATGTCTACGCGGCCGAACCGTACGTGCCGGCAGCAGACGGCAAAGACCTACGCACCTTGCCGAACATTATCATGACACCGCACGTCGGCAGTGCCACGCCGGAGACTTGTGCGGCCATGGCGGAGCGCGCCTTGCAGAACGTCAGGCTGGCGATGACGGAAAGTTATGAGCAGATGGATATCGTCAATCCCGCCGTGCTCGACGAAATCGGCCAGGGATGAAGCTGTTGTGCCTTCGCTGGTCCGCCGTGGCTTTGTATCACTGCAACCTGTCGGGTAATCTCCCCTTGCAAGCCTAAGAGCACCGGACGGATTTCCGTGGCAAGCCCGAGGCCGTGCGCGCGGCACTCAGCATCCTGCCGGCACACTGACCATGCGTGATTTTCACACATAATGTGCCGGGACGATGGGATGTAGACGACTCCCTCTACCGTATTGATAATGATAATATACTAATTAATAACAGGTTACGTTTCTATATCCCCGATGGCATGGTTCATGCTTTTCCTATACCCCCACACATACTGAGGAGGGCGTGAGCATGGATGACAAACTAAAAGCCAGATCGAAATTGGAGATCCGCGCGAAGCCGCTACGGGGCTGGATGTTCTGGGGCGGATGGCTGGCCCTAAGTCTGTCATTGATGATCTTTCTGATGATCGGAACCCTTATCGGCACAGCCGGCGGGCTGTTGTTCAACAGCTGGACCATGGCATTGGGCCTGGTGCTGATCGGTACGCTGGTAGCAATGGACGCGGCCATCGCCTGCGGGCTGTTCCGTATGTTACAGGAATCAAAGACACGCTACCTGTGCGACGATACCGGAATCCGGCAGATTCGACCATTCAAACGATGCGCCGCAGTGTGGTCCTATATCGGCGACGCGGAGTACATCCCGAACGGGATATTGACCGGTGCGCACATCATTTTGTTCGACCAGAACAATCGTGAATTGATGCGTATCACCCATCTCAGCAACCTGCCAGGCAACGGCTATCCGCTGGTCAAGGTGCTGCGCAATAAACTGAACGGATTTTTTCCACAGACGATCGACGCGCATGTAAACTAAATTTTTCTGCGGTCTCGGGACTATTTTTAGGAAAGTCCGGCCGGCACGAAATTCTCGGGATGTTACAGATCAGGCATGGGGCTAGCTTGTTTGGGAAGGCTTGCTAGTCTCGTGCCTGAGTCTTTTCTGGCTGGGCCATGCGGGACTTAAACGCCTTAGAATGACGGGCGCCGGGGCTCGTCAAAGCGTAAGGCCTCCTACTCGGAGTGCTCAAGCTGCAGGGTCATCGTCGTGCGGTTGCACAGTTCAGGTGGACCGAAATACTGAATAGCCCCTGGAAAAAGATAACAATCCTCGATAGCCCAACGCTGACGTTGCGCCGCAAAAGCCTTGAACGGGCCGCCATCAAGATCGACCAGCGCCTTGCGAATAACCGGGGTCGGCCGGCCGCGACGGTGTTCGATGTGCAACATGGCGGTTGCTGGCACGCCGCCCGGCTGCCAGTCAACTGCCGGCGCGGTGAGATTGCGTACACAGGAAATGTAGCCGGTACGCCGGGCGCCCAGGAGAGCGGCAGCGGAGTAGCCAAGGCCATAGGTGTAGTTGACGTCAAAATTCGTCGGCATGGCACAGCGCCCTTCGTAGCCGAAAAAATGATCACGGGTCCCGCAATTGCCGATATAGGTATTTTCGGCTTTCATCTGGTCGAGGCGCTGCTCGACCATTCTGATCAACAGTTTTTCCGTATCGATCAGTGAGACCTGCACGTTGCCATGGGGATCGCGATCTTCGACGAGTTGGCGGCGGATGGAATCGGGAAGCGAATGATAGACCACGGCGGAGTGTTCCGTAAGCCCGATCTCGATCAGTACTTCGGTCTCGGCAACCGCCAGCATTTCAGCCAGATCGTCCATGGCCGCGTCGGCCAACAAATCGTTGAGCTCGGCAATCAGCGCCTTGATCTCAGGAATAAACTCGATGAGCCCTTCGGGCACGAGGACAACGCCGTAGTTCTTTCCGAGCCGAGCGCGGGCGGCGATGATATCGGCTATTTCATTGATGATTTCATTGAGCGTCTGTTTCCTCTCGGCAACTTCCTCGGAGATTAGGGCCAGGTTGGGCTGCGTCTGCAGCGCGCATTCAAGGGTAATGTGCGATGCGGTGCGCCCCATGAGCTTGATGAAGTGCCAGTATTTGCGGGCCGACGCAGCGTCGCGGGCAATATTACCTATGACATCGCTGTATTCCTTGCTGGCAGAATCGAAGCCGAAGGAGGTTTCGATTACCGCATTCTTCAGGTCGCCGTCGATGGTTTTGGGACAACCAATGACCTGAATACCGACATCGTGCTGAACGAAATACTCGGCGAGGACACAGGCGTTGGTGTTCGAGTCATCGCCACCGACAATGACGATACCGGTAATGCCGCGGGCCTTGCAGTTGGTCGCGACTTTGTCGTACTGTCCAACCTTTTCGAGCTTCCCACGGCCGGAACCGATCATGTCGAAACCGCCGGTGTTGCGATAGGCATCGATGATGTCGGCGGTGAGCTCGAGACCATCATCGTCGACAAGTCCGTCGGGACCGCCGCAGAAGCCGAAAAGCCGGGATTCGGCGTGTTGCGATTTCAGCCCGTCGAACAGGCCGGCTATCACGTTGTGCCCACCCGGTGCCTGGCCGCCCGAGAGGATCACGCCAACGTTGACGGCGGAACGCCGGTTGTCGTCACCGCGGGTAAACTCGATAAGCGGCAGGTCATGAGTGTGCGGGAACTGTTCGGGAATGCCAGCCTGGTCGTTGAGAAACGACACCGCGTCAACACCATCGTCAGCGACGCACGCTCCATGTTGCTGAAAAACACGCGGCAACTCCGGCTTGAATGCCATGCGAAGTTGCTGCAGGGGTGAAGATTCCCGACTCATCCGTCTCGGTTCCGTTTACTCGTTTTTGCCGCTGCAGGCACCATTATCTCATCAATTCGCGACCGAGCAATTTGTTGATCTTCTCGGTGCTGTCGAGAAGCCGCGTGATGGAATGATCCTGG
Source organism: uncultured Lentisphaerales bacterium (assembly GCA_964460215.1). Classification (GTDB taxonomy): domain Bacteria; phylum Verrucomicrobiota; class Lentisphaeria; order JABSQK01; family CAJWLW01; genus CAJWLW01. The sequence continues at coordinate 2,926 of CAYWQM010000069.1, read as the reverse complement.
TTGAAGCTGTGAATGAACTTGGCAATAAACCGGGTCGCATCAGCAACAACAAACCATTCGCGTTCCAGAAGTTCTGGTGGAATGTACGTGGCGTTGGTGGCATAAAGACGATTGAAAAGCCCGTCCTCGTACGCCTTGTCAAAGGCCGTGACACCACCGGAAAACAATGCATAGGTAACAGCGAAGTAAACCCCTTTGGCGTGGCGGTCGCGAAGTTCGGCGGCTGTTTCGAGCAGGCTGCCGCCGGAAGCCAGCATGTCATCGACAACAAGTACGTCCTTGCCGGTCAGGTCATCACCGAGAAATTTGTGCTCGATGACAGGATTCTTGCCATCGATGATACGAGTCAGATCGCGGTATTTGTAGAAGCCTGTGAGGTGCACCTGGAAATGCTCCGCGAAGTACCGGGCGCGTTCCATACCGCCTAAATCCGGGCTGCAGAGGACAAAGCTGTCGGGATGGATCTTGATCTGATCACCGGCGTCCTGCAGCATACATTCGATCAGTTGATAGGCGCCGTGCAAGTTTTCAAGGCCGTGCCTGGGTATCGCATTCATCACATGTGAATTATGGGCATCGATCGTCATGAAGGAGTCGACACCTAGATTGACGAGCTCCTGCAAGGCCAGTGCACAATCGAGAGATTCGCGGCCATACATCTTGTGCTGTCGGCTTTCGTAAAGCAGCGGCATGATCACGGTGACACGCTGGGCCATGTTCTTCGCCGCGCCAAGCTGCCGCTTGAGATCCTGAAAATGCTCGTCCGGCCCCATAGTCACTTCGGTATCATAGCGTTGATAGGTCACACCGTAATTGCCGATATCAACGATGATGAACAGATCCGTACCGCGGATGCTGTCGACAATCACCGCCTTGCCCTCGCCATTCTGGAAGCGAGGATTATCCGACTCGCGCAAGAACGTAGGGGGCGCCTGTTCGCCGTTCTCCTTGAAGATCTCCCGCAGCTGCCGGTCAACGACTGTCGCCAGTTGACGACCGCTCGGCGTGGCGAGAATGGCAATCGGAAATCCGCGAATTTGGCTGTGACTGTTGAACATTGGCTATGTCCCGGGGCTGGTCTGGATTGAGACGGGAATATAATCGGCATCGGCAGGCTGTAAAACCTACTGCAAAATCTCACCGGAACCAGAACTGCACGCCGGCATACAGCAGTGCCAGTTTTTCCCAACAAACATCACGGATCCAGCGTCGCACTGCGTACGCTTGGAAAACTTCGCGTTGCGACCAAACGTCCGTGTCCGTTGACGAGAAATTGAAACGCGCTGCCCGCTTTTTGAGCCTCAGGCTTCCGCCAGATGCCGTTGTAGAACAAGCTGCGCCAGGGGCACGTCCGCCGGCAACAGATCATAGCCGGTCAGGTCGGACAACGGCGCCCAACGGTACTCTGCGTGGACCCGGCACTCGGGTATGCCAATGCGGTGGTGGCAATCGTAGGCAAGCAGCCGGACAGTGCGAGCACCATAGCAGTAAACCGATTCGCCGACAAATCCACCGACAGTAACATCGATCGCAAACTCCTCCTGCAACTCGCGGCGCAGGCAAGCCTCCGGCGTCTCGCCCGGGGCGATTTTACCGCCCGGAAACTCCCAGCCTCGAAGATCATCGTCCTGGCGTCGGGCAATGAAAATTGTTCCAGCCTCGATCAGGATAGCAGCAGTAACGTCGATCATACCAAATCGATGAAGCGTTCGGCCAGATCATCGTCGTTGATCGCTTCTGTGACGTATGTCGCAACACTCCGGCGCAAATCAAGCCGCTCGGGACTGGGCTTGAAATGGTGGAACTTGTCGACCACAACCATGACGACTGGACGCATGAGGTAGCCACGGTTGACCGCGACAACCTTGGCACTCTCCCCGGTGCTGAGCCGCACCCACGTGCCGACCGGAAAAATTGTAAGCTGATTCAAAAACAACTTGACGTAGGTCGGATGAAATTGTTCTTTGAGATCCTTGCTGAGAATGCGCATAGCATCGTGCGGCGACAAACGAGCGCCCCGGTCACGACAATTGATCAGATGCACGAAAACATCACAGATCTGATTAAGCGTGGCGAACTTTATCTCGAGATTGTCGTTGTACGTGTCGCTCATCGCGGAATCATTGAACTTGGCAATGCCGACAATGCTCTTGACAGTGTCGATGTTGAAATGAAGAATATTGATAAGATTGAGGTAGCGGTCGAACTCGCCGGGCCGCTCGCTGAGGGTCGCCAAAACAGCTTCCGGTGTCGTCGGCAGGCTGTCGCGCGACATGCCGAGATAGCCGACATTCTGCAGAACAGCGCTCATCCCGAGATAGGACAGTTTGTCCGGCGCCAAGTCCAGGGAGATGCCGATCTTGAGGCCATAGATCATCGCGTTCACACCATACAAGACGACTTCCGGCGAACGGATAGTGCCGACTGCGCGCTCTACCATAGACAACGGAGCGTGGGACATTGCCAGGAGCATGCGATCATCGTTACGCAACTCGATGATCACCTTTTCAACACGCCGCAACACAGGTGTGGCATCGACAGCGATCCCTTGTGCCAGATTATCGGCAACGGCACACATCTGCAGCACCACCTCGTTGTACAGCCGCTTGTTTTTGATGATCTGCTCTGGCGCCATGCCTTCAAGGGTCGCCGCGGCAGAGCCCGCAACGTCATCGAGCGGTGCCAGTTCAGAAGCAGCTTGCATTTCTCCGGGAGCAGGCGGCCAGTTCTCTGCCGGCGGTGAAGCCGGCGGCGGGCGATTCGGATCCGGCGGTGGATAGGTTCCCGGAACTGGCGTGGGCACTGGCACCCAAGTGTGCTCGAGCCCCGGCTGCTGCGGCGGCGGGGACTGTGTCGGCGGCGGGTACTGCTGCGGCGGGTACTGCTGCGGCGGGTACTGCTGCGGCGGGTACTGCTGCGGCGGGTA
>CAYWQM010000068.1:16576-23126 GCA_964460215.1 uncultured Lentisphaerales bacterium | reverse complement strand
GGGCGGAGCGTAAGGATCAGCTACTGTCGCTGTAGCGGCCGGAGTCGATGTTGAGCTTCTTGATGCGGTTATTGAGCCTACGCTGTGTGGTATTGAGGGCGCGCGCTGCCCCGGCACAATTTCCCAAGCTGGCCTTGAGGGCGTCTACGAGGATTTCGCGCTCGTAGGAATTTACCAGTGTTTCGAGACTAGCACCCTCGGCCGGAATCATTTCGGTGTGGGTTTCACGGGCAGTCTGGAGGGAGGGGGGCAGATTGTAGGCGTGGATGACGTCGTCGGTCGAGGTGAGCACGGAATGCTCGATACAATTCTCTAATTCTCTGACATTGCCCGGCCAATGATAGCTCATCATCATATTGATGGCGGGTGTCGAAATACGACGGATCATTTTGTTGTAGGCCTTGTTGTAGACATCGAGAAAGTGGTCCGCCAGGAGCGTGATGTCCGTTCGACGATCGCGCAAAGCCGGTATGTGGATGGGAAAGACATTGAGGCGATAGAAAAGGTCGTCGCGAAATCGGTTTTTCGCCATTGCAGCTTCGAGGTCGCGGCTGGTAGCCGCCAGGATCCGGATGTTGGCGCGGATTTCCTCGGAGCCACCGACGCGCTCAAAGACACGTTCCTGCAGGACACGCAACAGGCGCACCTGGACATTCGGGGCGATGTCGCCGATTTCATCAAGAAAAAGGGTGCCGCCGCTGGCCAGTTCGAAACGGCCCTTGCGTTGTTGTACCGCGCTGGTGAAAGCACCTTTTTCATGCCCGAAGAGTTCGCTCTCGATGAGGTTCTCGGGAAGGGCGGCACAATTGACACTGATGAAGGGACCATCTTTGCGATTGCTGCCGAAATGAATGGCACGAGCGACCAGCTCCTTGCCGGTCCCCGATTCGCCGCGGATTAGTACCGTTGCCGGACTCTGCGCCACCTGGGCGATAAGTGTGTAGGCTTGCCGCATACTCTGGCAGTTGCCGATGATGTTGCTGGGATGATACTGGTCGGCCAGTTCAGAGCGCAACTTGCGAATTACTTGCAGCAGGCTAATTCTCTTCTCAAGCTGTAACCGGATATTGGCGACAGCCTCGGCAAGCACGTTGGCGATAATATTGAGAAATGCTACGTCACGTTGGAGCTTTTTCTCGGTTGCCTTCGGTCGGTCGATGCTGATTGTGCCGACAACCTCATTGCGGTGGAGGATTGGTACGCATAGAAAGGCCAGGTTCGCCTTACGTCGTGACTTCGTACGGTCGAGGAAGTCCGGCTCAATGCTGACGTCCGGAATGATTGCCGGTTCCCGCGTAGCGGCTACGCGGCCGGTGATCCCTTCGCCAATGCGATACTGGCCGCGTTTCGCCTCCTGTCGCGTCAGGCCCTTTGATGCTTCGATCTCCAGAATATCCGTGGACGGACGGCGCAGTGTAAGCGTACCATGCTGCATGCCCATTTCGCGATCAAGAATGTCAAGGACCTCCTGAAGCAACGAGTGCAGGTCATCGTGATGAACGACGGCACGCGTGATCCGGTGCAGTATTTCAAGTTCAACGGATAGTTCTGTAGCAGGGTCCATAGAAGTATACAGGTGCGGCATTTAGTTAAGACAAAAATGTAGTATAATGCCCAAAAAATACAATCTTGTAGTAAATATTTCTGCTGTTGCAGATGTTAAAATACATAACAGACTTATCTGCAAGTTATTATGATTAATGTTCGTGGCATGGTATCGCCCCTGCTATAACATGACCTCATAAGCCTTGGTGGAAACACTTTGGCGGTTGCCGATATAAAAATCGCGGGCTTTGTGGCGCAGCGCCTGATAGCAGCGTCTTGGAACAGGCACCCAGGGGAGGTAGAGAAAAAGGGAAAGAAAGTAGAATGCCGCTGCAGGCGGCAAATTAAACGATGTCCGCTTTATGGATTTCGTCTTTTTCATGTGTTTGAGGCGCGTATACAAAGTTGATCGCGGTCGCACAAAATAGTAACGATAGATTCCGATGGAGTTATGTCATGAGGAAAACACGAATTATCAGCGCACTCGCCTTTCTGGTGTTTGCCGGGTTTCCGCAATTAGGACTGGCGGCATCATTAGACGGTGGCGATGCCGCACCGGACACAGGTGATACTGCGTTCATGATCGTTGCCTCCGCTCTGGTGTTGTTAATGACACCTGGCCTGGCCTTTTTTTACGGTGGTCTTGTAAGACGCAAAAACATTTTGTCGGTATTGATGCAGTGCTTCATGTGCATGTGTCTTATGACTGTGCTGTGGGTCATCATCGGCTACAGCCTGGCCTTCGGCAGCAATGTTGCGGGCGGTTGGATCGGCAGCCCATCGGAGTATTTATTTCTAAAGGGTGTCGACGGCTTGTCCGGGACAATCCCGCACTTGTTGTTCATGGCTTTTCAGGGCATGTTCGCGATCATCACGCCGGCTTTGATCCTTGGGGCATTTGCCGAGCGTCTGAAGTTCGGTGGTTTTTGCCTGTTCATGGGGCTTTGGTTATTGCTGGTCTATTGCCCGGTGTGTCACTGGGTGTGGGGCGGTGCTGAAGGCTTCTTTGGTCTTGGAAACGATGGGGCTCTCGACTTCGCCGGCGGTACAGTCGTACATATCAATGCCGGTATTGCGGCGTTGGTACTGTCGTTTGTCGTTGGCAAACGCAAGGGCTATCCGGGTAAGATTTCGCCGCCCCACAATCTGCCGTTTGCGGTGTTGGGTGCCGGGTTGCTGTGGTTTGGCTGGTTTGGTTTCAATGCCGGCAGTGAGCTCGCAGCAGATTATGTTGCCGTGAATGCTTTTACTGTGACACAGGTTGCCACCGCCATGGCGGGTCTGACTTGGGCGATCATTGACCGTATTGTCACCGGCAAGGCAACGATGCTCGGCATGATTACAGGTGCAGTCTCCGGTCTCGTGGCGATTACGCCGGCATGTGGAGCGGTGAATCCAATGGGCGCTCTTGGTGTTGGCGCTGGTGCCAGTATCTGTGCCTATTTTGCAGTCGCTGTCATCAAAAAGAAGTTTGGCTACGATGATTCACTTGACGTGTTCGGAGTTCATGGCGTCGCGGGCATCTGGGGTGCCCTTGCTGCGGGGCTTTGGGCCACAGCAAGTGTAACAGGCGGAGCTGAAGGCTTGTTTTACAACGGTCAGATTACGCAGCTTCTGATTCAGGCCAAGGCGGTTATCTACACCATTGTATACTCGGGCGTTGTTTCTTTCATCTTGGCAAAAGTTGTCCAGGCAGTCATTGGCTTGAGGTCGGATGAAGACGCTGAAAGCGTTGGTATGGATTTGTCTGATCATGCCGAGCATGCCTACACCAAACTGGACTGAGGGGTAACTCTATCATGAAATATATTACTGCTGTAATTCAGCCCGATCGCTTGAACGACGCGCTCGATGCCCTCGAGGATAAGGGTATTCACCTGGTAACGGTTTCGTCGGTCATGGGGCGTGGCCGTCAGAAAGGCGAAGCCGAGGTGTACCGCGGCCACAAGGAAGTGGGTAGCCTGCTGAGAAAAATGAAGCTGGAGATTGCCGTCAACGACGAATTCGTCGATTCGGTGGTAACGGCTATTAAAGAATCAGCCATGACCGGCAAAATTGGCGACGGCAAGATCTTCGTGCAGTCGCTTGAGGAATGTCATCGCATCCGCACCGGAGAAACTGGGACGGAAGCGATCGGCTGATCGAAGGCGTTTGAACTGAAAAAGCCCCGGTTGCGATATGCAGCCGGGGCTTTTTTTGTTTTTGACCGAGACCGTGTCGGGGAGGCGCAGGCTGCAGTCGTTGGGGGACGTGGAATGAGCCGCCGCCGATCTACTGGAAATCCAGCAGCTCGATTTCGAAGACGAGCAGTTTGTTGCCGGGCACTACTGGCGGTCGGCCTTTGGCGCCATAAGCGAGTTCCGGTGGGACGAAGATCGTACGTTGCTCGCCGCGGGTCATCGTCGGCAATGTCTCGTCCCAGGCTTTCAGGGTACGGCCTTTGCCGACGACAAATACGTACGCTTGCTGCTGTTCACGGGTGTTCGCGAACGCCTTGCCGGTGTCGTAGATGCTGGCTTTGTAATGGACAGTCACCCGGGCGCCGGGAGTTGGTGACTCCTGGCTTTTCCCTGGTTTGTCGATGAGGTATCCGATGCCTGATTCCGTGAACGCGGCTTTCGGATGCCGGTGCCGGATCTGAGCCCGCTCGAAATCCTTTTGTGTCGCTGTGAACGCCTCGGCTTCACTGCCGATGCGTCGAATGCGGACAGTATTCATGACATCGCCTTTCTTGATCTTGCTGACGATGTCTTGCCCGCTGACAACCTGCCCGAACACGGTGTGCAAGTTGTCAAGATGCTTCGTGGCACCGTGGGTAATGAAAAACTGCGATCCATTGGTGTTCGGTCCGGAATTCGCCATCGACACGATGCCGCTGCCGGTGTGTTTCAGGCCCGGATGGAATTCGTCTTCAAATTGGTAGCCGGGTCCGCCAGTACCCCTGCCGCGCGGGTCGCCGGACTGGATCACGAAGCCGTCGACGACGCGGTGAAAGATCAAGCCGTCGTAGAAGGGTACGTCTGCCTGCTGGTTCGAGCGTTTCGTTCCCTCCGCCAGGCCGACGAAATTGACAACCGTGAGCGGGGTCTGCTTGTAGTGGAGACGCAGGACAATTTTGCCGCGGTTCGTATCGATGACAGCATAGAGTCCGTTGGCAAGATTGTCGTCAGCGTCGCTTGCTTCTGCCTTCTGCGCCGAGGCCGATGGCATTGTCAGCAGTATGGAAAAGCCCACTGCCAGTGAGATGCCGGTCACTCTCTTCATGGGGCCCCTCTGGTTGTGGTGTCCAAGCGCAGGCGCTACTTTTTGCCACCGAGCAGTTTATCGAAAGAGGCCTGGTCGGCGATGAACTTCTTGGCGTCCTCACCGACTCGCTTGATGACAATTTTATTGAGCCGGTCGCCTTTGGCGATGGCATCAACGACATCCTGTCCGTTTACGACCTTGCCAAACACTGCGTGGCGGCCGTCGAGCCATTGCGTTGCCTTGTGGGTGATGAAGAATTGCGAGCCATTGGTGCCGGGGCCGGCGTTGGCCATGGAGAGAATGCCGGGGCCGGAGTGTTTCAGGGTCGGGTCGAATTCGTCTTGGAACTTATAGCCTGGGTTGCCGCGTCCGTTGCCGTTCGGGCAACCGCCCTGGATCATGAAGTCGGCGATGACGCGATGGAATATGAGTCCATCGTAGTACGGCTGGCCTTCGGGGCGGATTGATTTGATCTTACCTTCTGCCAGGCCGACGAAATTGGTCACTGTCAGCGGCACTTTTTTGTAATAGAGTTCAAGGACGATATCACCTTTTGCGGTGTTCATTGTAGCGTACAGCCCCGGGGCGAGCGCTTCGCCGCCCTCAGCTTCCGGGCTTTCGGCTTCGGCGTTGGCTGCCTCGTCCGGAATCGGTTCTGGATTACGGGTGTCGGAGGCGTTTGCGATGGTGTTCAAAGCGAACGCGGCACAGATGATGAGAGCGACAGTTGTGTGTTTCATTGGATGACTCCTTTTGTTTGGTTGCATTATCACAAGGGTAGATCGATAGCCTGTGCTTCGGCGGCGCTGACGGCGACAGCCTCGGTGAATTCCATGTATTTGACGCCGTCGTCGAACGTCGTCAGCCGTATCGGTTCCAGACCGCGTATAGCATTGATGAATTCTTCCTCGACACGCCAATGGCCCTTTTTAGACTCGTCGATGCTAATTTCGTTCAATTTTTCTTCGCCGCGTCGACCGCCGTACAGTTTTTCGACACCGACATCGAGCAGCAGGGTGCCTTCGCTGCCGTAAAGCCATGCGGTATAGGTATCCCGGGCGAGCCCGGTGATGCCGCTGAAGACAAAATGAGCCTGTGCCCCGCAGTCCATCGTCGCGAGGATGTCAAGGTGATCCGGGACGCGCACGGTTGCCGCCTTGCCGCCGTCCTGGTGCTGGCGCTGGGGCACAAAGACGCGGCTCATTGCCCTCACCCGGCTGGCATGTCCGACCCAACGTGCGAGGGCCTCGTACCAGATTCCCATGGCCATGGTGTTGTAGCCGCTCAGGTCAAAGTCCTGCCGCCAGTGACGGGCTGCGCCGGGGTCGACGAAGGTATCTGAGGCACCGCGGATTTCGATCGAGTAGATGTCACCGAGATAGCCGTCGGCGATGAGGTCCTGAATCGTCTGATCCCAGGTCAGCGTGAAAGGTGAGGGGACGATCTGGCTGATCAGGTGGGGGAATTGCCGCGCTGTATCGAGCATTTCGTGGGCTTCGTCGGCATTCATTGCCATGCGGGCTTCGCACAGCACGTGCTTGTCGTTCTCCAGTCCCGCGCAGGTCAGCGTGGCGTGCATATACGGCCAGGTACCGATGACGATGGCATCGATATCGTCGTCATCGATGATTTCATGCCATTGTTCGCAGACTTGTGGGATGCCGAAGCGATCGGCGACGCGTTGCCCGGACTCACGGGTGCGATTGCAGACGCTGACGATGTCGACTCCATCGAGCTCCTGCAGTTTCGGGATATGCAT
>CAYWQM010000068.1:0-16566 GCA_964460215.1 uncultured Lentisphaerales bacterium | reverse complement strand
TGGTGCCGGCACCGATAATGCCGATCCGAATCTGATCTTGTGCCATGGTAGATTGTCCTGTGCGGAATTGAGTTGTGAGAGGGACAGATGAAAGGGGATCGCCTTGTAAAGGTGTTGGAGCGAATAGTTTAGCATGCCTCGGCCGATTGTAAATAAGATTTGAACGGAAACCCCTGTGCGTTGAAAAAACGACCAGATAGCTGATCCGGCGGTATTGGCCGAAGCCGGTCGGTGTGGTATATTGCCATGCCCGTGCAATTGTAGTCAACCGACTAACCAACCGCCGTTGTCGTTCGTCTGGCGGTGCTGATTGTGGATGAACTGATGCAGGAAAATCACTTAGGTCTGTTGTGCGATGTGGGTGAACTGAGTGCCCTTTTAGGCACCAGTGAGGACATCGAGACCTTTCTGCAGCGTATTGTTGAGGCTGTAGGTCGCCATATCAGTGCCGAGGTCTGTTCGATCTATGTCTACGAGGAAGCGGTCGGGGAGCTTGTGCTGAAGGCGACCGTTGGCCTCAACCCATCGTCTATCGGGCGTATTCGCCTGCGGCTGGGCGAGGGGTTGGTCGGAACTGTTCTGGAGCGCGGGCAGATGGTGTGCGAGAAGATGGCCAGCCAGAGTCCGGCCTTCAAGCATTTCGACGATATCAATGAAGAGCCGTTCGACGCCTTCCTGGCCGTGCCGATTCTCCGTGGTATCGAGAAAATCGGGGTTTTGGTTGTGCAGCGCCAAGTCGGTCGCCCATTCAGCGACAACGATGGCATGGCTTTGCGTGCCACAGCATCTCAGCTTGCCAGTGCGATTGAGAACGCTCGGATCTTGATGGCGATGCGGACCCGCCGCAAAGAGCAGCGCGGGACCGATACAATTACCGGCCTGCAGATGATCAAGTGCCAGGTGGCGGCAGAAGGATTTGTCGTGGCGCCCGCTTTTGTCTTTGATCGGGACAAGACCTTTCGAATCATGCGCGAACACGATTTCGTGCGACCCTACAGCCTGGAAGACTTCGAGCGGGCTATAGCCCTGACGGAGCAGCAGATGAAAGCGCTGCAGACGCGGGTCGAAGAGCGTCTGTCGGGTGTGGCCGCGTTGATTTTTGACGCGCACCTGATGATGCTGAAGGATTCTGAATTCGCCGGCGCCATGGTCCGCCGTATCAAGGCGGGCGTGAATCCGCCACGTGCCTTGATGGACGTTGCCTCTGAGTTCGTCGATATATTCTCCCACAGCGGCAATGCGTACATGCGCGAAAAATCGAAGGACGTCGAGGATCTCGCTCTGCGTCTGTGCAACAATTTGGTCGGCTCAGAGTTGCAGTCATCGACGGACTGTTCGGGTCGCATCGTCATCGCTCGCGAACTTTACCCATCCGAGATTCTCATGCTATCGACTGAGAACGTCGGCGGTGTGATCCTCGTCAGTGGAGGTGCGACATCGCACATCGCAATCCTGGCGAATTCACTGGGCATCCCGATGGTCATTGCCGACCGGCCGCGGTTGATGCGTCTGCGCGACAACGTCGTGATCCTTCTGGACGGGCATACCGGCGAGATCTACTTGAACCCGCCGGCGGATCTGGTGGAGCATCACAAGCGCGATGCAGCGGTTGACTTGGCAATGCTTAAAGCCGGCATGCAGCCAGAGACGCGCACTGCGGACGGTGCCCGAGTCCACCTCATGGCGAACGTCAACCTGCTGGTCGATGCAACGCTTGCCAACGATCTGAAATCTGAGGGCGTCGGGCTGTATCGCACGGAGTTCCCGTTTCTTGTCCGCGCGGATTTTCCGTCTGAAGAAGAACAGTTCCTGGTGTACCAGAGGCTGTTCCAGAAGGTCGCGGGCCAGCAGGTTAGTCTGCGTACTCTGGATATCGGGGGCGACAAAGTTCTGGCATATTATGACAATCCGAAGGAAGCCAATCCGGCACTGGGCATGCGTTCGATTCGCTTTGCGCTGGGGCATCGCAACATTTTACAGCAGCAAGTCCGGGCGGCGCTGCGGGCTGCGGTCGACAGTGATATCAGATTGCGCATCATGTTTCCTATGATCTCTGCGGTCGATGACTTTCGGGCGGCGCGGGATGTGGTGCGCGAATGTGCCGCTGCGCTGGAGCAGGAGGGGGTGCCGCATTACGAGAATCCGCAGATCGGTATCATGGTGGAGATACCCTCGGTCATCGAAATTATTGAAGAGCTCGCCACGGAAGCTGATTTCATGTGCATCGGTACCAACGATTTCATTCAATTCATGCTTGCTGTAGATCGGAGTAATGAGAAAGTGGCACGCTACTTTTTACCGCATCACCCGGCTGTGTTGCGGGCGTTGAAGCGTGTTGCCGACGCTGCCCGGCGGCAGAACACCGATGTGAGTGTGTGTGGTGAAATGGCGCATGAGATTCGCTATGTCCCGTTTTTCCTGGGTATCGGCATCCGCACGCTCAGTCTGGCACCGCGGTATCTGCCGTCTGTCCAGCGGGCGATCTCGGAGCTTACCATTGTGCAGGCGGAGGCCGAAGTTGCGGCAATGCTCGCAGAATCGACAGTAAGTGGCGTAGAGGCACAGATGAAATGCAGTGCCTCGTTGGCTGCGACGGTTTAGCATATGGAAAAAAAATCATTCAATATCCAGTATTTCGCGATTCTCCGAGAACAGCGCGGGTGCTCGGCAGAGGTGCTTGAGAGCGCTGCGGTGACGGCGGCCGATTTGTATGCCGAGTTGCAAGCAGCGCACGGCTTCGAGCTCGGCCCGGAATCGCTGAAAGTCGCCATCAACGATGCGTTCTGCGATTGGAGTACACCGTTGAGCACTGGTGATGCCATCGTGTTCATTCCGCCGGTTGCCGGAGGTTGATTATGTTTGAACTTTCCGCAACCCCGCTCGAGGCCATTGACTTCAAGTCGCGTTTTGCCGACGTGCGTGCCGGCGGTTATGTCACCTTCGAAGGTTGGGTGCGCAATCACAACGAAGGCCGCGAGGTGTTGCGGCTGGAGTACGAGGCCTACGAGCAGTTGTGCCTGGAGGAAGCGTCGCGGATTATCGCTGAAGCCAAAGAACAGTTCGACATAATCCAGGGTGGATGCATTCATCGCACGGGTGCGCTGGAGATCGGCGACATGGCTGTGTGGGTCGGGGTCAGTGCTGAGCATCGCGGGCCAGCCTTCGACGCCTGCCGTTATGTCATAGACAATGTTAAAGTGCGTCTGCCGATCTGGAAGAAAGAGTATTACACCGATGGCGATTCCGACTGGGTCAACTGCGAAGAATGTGCAGCGCATGGGCACGCGCACCGGGGTTGAGACGGCTCCCGTCGTACTCGCTTGTCGCAATCTGACTGATAATCTCGTTCGTAATTTTTCGGCCTTTCGTCAAGCGGAAGAAAAGATGAAGGTGACGGTGTTGCGATTACGACGCAAGATTCAGCCGTACCCCCGTTTTTCAAGGGCCTCCTCGTCCATTCCCATAAAGTGGCCAATCTCATGAAACAGGGTAATGGCCACCTCCCGTTCGAGGTCGGCCGGGTCTGGGAAATCCTGCTCGAGCGGTCCGCGGAAAAGATGGATCACGTTCGGAAGTTCCATGTCCTGGCCATGGCGATCCGGCAGTGGAATTCCGGTGAACAGGCCGTATAACAGTTCTGTTTTGTCGCCGAGCACTTCCTCGACCAGTTGCGGATCCGGCCAGTCTAACACGACGATGGCAATGTTCTCGCGCTGTAGGATATCGCGGAACTCTGCCGGGATGCGTCGCAGCGCACGTTTGACCAGTTGATCGAAGTGGGGTGCTGCCATCAGAGGTTACGAAAAATTGAACTGCCGTAGGTTTGCAACGGGATCTTCTCTCGATAATTGTTGACGGTGTGGTCGGCCGGGTTGTAGCCCTATGAGAATTCTTCCGCCTTTAGCGACAGGATCATGCCGGTGAACAACAAGACTGTGCTGGCCCTGCCGAAATTCTTGAACCGGCCTCGATGAAGTTTGCCGTAGGCTTTGGATAATACCTCTTGGTGCGAAATATGCAGGTGCCGAGAAAAGGAAAATTTCTGCCCCACACACAAGTACTATATTCAGGCTGACAGGCCTTGCAACGAACGACCATCTGTCTGCCACGCTGGCCCCCTTTGCCATCCCATTCGGTTCGCTGACCGACCACGGCAATTCACTTTATCCGAGCGCTATCAATTGCTTTGTTTCGTTTCTCGCAGGAAGGTGACGTGGTGGCTATATTGCCCGCTCTATTTGTTTTGTGTCGGGGGAAACATGCAAGAATATCGCAGCGGTCGAGTTCACGTCCGTGACATCTCGTAAATTGTGCTGAGTCTCGAAAGCATGGCCGCGATCGCCATTTGTTCGATGAACTGTTCGAACGGCAAATCCCAGTGTCCGAATCTGAAACTTTACGGGGGAAGGAGATGAAAAGCTTTGCAATCAACGACGGCGATACAATCCTGTTTATTGGTGACAGCATTACCGACTGTGGACGTCGCGACACGCATGTGCCGCTGGGGGACGGCTACGTCAGTATTTTTTCTGAACTGGTGACGGCACGGTATCCCGAACGCAAGATCCGGTATATCAACAAGGGAATTGGCGGTGAAACTATCGTTGATCTCCAGCGACGTTGGCACGATGATGTGCTGCGGCAGCGGCCGGACAAACTGGTGATCAAGATAGGCATCAACGATCTACATCGCTACCTAAATAATGATCCTGACCGCAGGGTGCCACCGGACTGTTATGCGGCTGTGTTCGACGAGTTGCTGCAATTGACACAGTCCGAGCTGGGGTGCCCAGTCCTGTTGCTGAGCCCCTTCTACATCTCGACCGACACTGGTCCGGGGCAGCACAAGGCAGTTCTCGAACAGCTTCCCGCATACATCGAGACGGTGGAGCGCATGGCTGAAAAATACGACACTGGCCTGGTGAATCTGCAGGATATTTTTCAGCGGCACCAGCAGTTTCGAGATCCTGACTATTTCTGTCCTGAACCCGTGCATCCCGGGCGATCAGGACACCTGGTAATGGCGCTTGCAGTGTTCGATGCCTGGTCGCAATAGGGCTTGGAGCTACTTTGCCGTGCCTGTCAGCGTCATGCCACCGGTGTGACGGGCGATACCATCGGGGTTCCATTCAAAACCCAGCCCCGGGCGATCAGGAATCGTCAGCATGCCGTTGTCGTCCATGGTCAGCGGTTCTGCGAAGATGTCTTCGATATACGGTGCCGGAGTGATGTACTCCACCCACCGTGCGTTTGCGGCCGCTGCCACGAGCTGCAGGTCGGCCGCTAGGCCAACTGCCGTGTTCCAACCGTGCGGCACCATCATGATCGAGTGGTCATCTGCGTACTGCCCGATTCGGTGTTGCTCACTCAGTCCACCAACCTTGGTCACGTCGGGTTGAATATAATCGACAGCTCCGCGTTCGATCCATTCGATGAATGATTGTCGTCGTGTCAGGACCTCGCAGCTGCTGATGGGGACCGGGGAATGTTCTCGCAGTTTTACATAGCCAGCGATATCATCAGGGCGCAGTGCTTCTTCGAACCAGACGACGTCGTAGTCGGCCAGCATCTTTGAAGTGTTGAGCGCCCACTTGTAGCCGTGCGGCCAGAAGGCATCGGAACCGCCGGCATCAACCATCAGTTCGATATCCGGGCCGATGGCATCGCGGGCGGCTTTGACAATCGCCTCGTCCGTTTTCCGGTCTTTTCGGCCAAAGGGGCCCCAGCCGATTTTGAAGGCTCGGAAGCCGCGTGCCATAGCGGCCTGGAGCTGTTCGACCATCTCCGGAGTGTCGGTCATCAGCATTGAGCCGTATGGCTTGATGGATTCACGATAGCGGCCACCAAGAAGGCGACTGATGGGTTGTCCCGTGACTTTGCCGAAGATATCCCATAGCGCAATGTCGATACCGGAGATCGCATGGGTGATCGAACCGCCGCGCCCTTGCCAGAACGTCTGTTGATGCAGGGTTTCACTGACGGCGGCCGGGTCCAGGGCAGAGGCACCGCAGAGGAATGGACGTACGACGGTGAGAGCACCTGCCACCAGCGCTTCCGAGGTGTAGACACTGCCGAGGCCGGTGATCCCTTCGTCGGTGATGATTTCGACCAGGGTCATCAGGTTACGCTCGCGGTCGCTGAACGCATCGTCCCAGCCGCCGTCGGGCGTTTCGCCGAAAAGCGGCAGCAGACGGATATCTTTTATTTTCATGAATGACTCCGGTTCGAGATTTATTGGCAAACTGCAAAATGCGGCACCAACGCCACCGCGAAAATATTGACAGGTCATCATCCGCTCTTTTTGCGTCGGGCTTTGCCTGCCGGTTTGCCGCGCTACTTTAACGCTTCTTTCGTCATTTCGTAACGTATCCTCTACCTCATATGCGCATACCCTACCGTTGGCAGCGAGAACCCGGCATCCGTCTCGCACCTTCCCATGACCTCGACAGAGACAAGCTGCAGGGGCCGTGTGTCGTTTCCAGGCCGGACGGCGGTTTTCGCCTGTTTTACACTGCTGTAGGCCCCGGCAAACCATTTGCGAACTGCCAGGGCTACATCCTGAGTGCGATCTCCGAAGATGGCGTGAATTTTGAGAAGGAGCCAGGCTTTCGGTTGATGCCACAGCCGGATATTGCGCACATGTCGCTACGGGTGCTGGTACCATCGGTTGTCAGCGTGGACAATGGCTGGCGCATGTACTTCGAGTCGAGAGGGCCTGCTGATCGGCCGTTCGTGATTTGCAGTGCGTTTTCTAACGATCAATTGACTTGGGAATTGGAGGACGGCATTCGTTTTCAGGCCACAGGCAGTACCGGAGGGCCGCGATACTTGCAATTGCCCGATGGCCGTGGGCGGATGTATTGCTGCGGGGCGACGCCCGAAGATCCGGAAACGGGCGGCGTGGTCAGCGCGATTACGACGGATGGACTCAATTTTGACATGGAGCCTGGCTATCGCATTCGTAACAACCAGCACGACTATGACTCGGTTGGCTGCACGGCTGCTCAGGTCATTGCGACCGGCGGCGGCGACTGGAGTATGGTTTTTTCCACGTGGCAGGACGCACCGCCGGGCGCCGACGTGCCGCCGCATCCGAGTAGCGAGTTGGCGGCGGACGGATCGAGTGAGGACTTCGCAGCTGCTTCGATTGCGTCGGACATGGCCGGATACCGTTCGCGGATATTTATGGCGTATTCGATGGATGGCCTTGTTTGGGAGCATGGCGAGTGTGCTGTCGCCGGCGCCGGCTACGGCGGTGATGGGCCCGATGCGGTGCATGCCGAGGATATGTCGGTGATCCGGCTCGAGGACGGCAGGTATCGCATGTACTACGCTGCCTGCGACAATGACGGAATCTGGTCCGTCGCGAGCGCTGTAACAACATGAACTAACTGGAGAATCACGTGAATTTATTTTCTGCTTTAATCGTCCGGCCGTTAGTCTGCCTCCTTTTTTGTGTGACCGCCTGGGCGGACGCCCCTGAGCCCGGCGATTCGGCGCGTGCCTACCTGGCGTTCGTCAATCGCGCCTGCGACCGTGTCGAAGCGGATCTGTCGAAGGTCACTCGAGTTGCGGAGATTGCCGCGGATCGTCATATCAAAGGTGGTATCCTTCGCCTGCCATGGAACAGTCAGGGGTTGCAGGACGAGCTGTGGGGACGCAGCGGCGGAGTGATCCACATCGGTACAGGCCGGCCTCACAAGCACGGTCGCAGCGCCGAGGAAAAGGCTCAGGATGTTGCCATTATCGGTTGGCAGCGAGCCCCGACTGCGCACAAGCTGAACGAACTGAAACAGCTGAAATCCGAAGGGGTATACATCATCGGGTTCGGCCCGTGGGCGTTGCCGGAGCTGGCCGAGTATGTTGATGTTTGTGATGCCTGGTTCGACAGCGGATTTGGCTCCGACGACCGCGTTGTGGAACTGGCTGACGGCAGCAGGGCAGGGCGTGGCAATCTGCTGGTCGAGATGTTGTATGGCTGGTCCTTCATCGGCGAGTATATCGCGGCGTTGACGCGCCGCGGCAAGATGCCACCTGTTTGGCAGGCGTATCTATACGACGAAGGCGTTACCTGGGGCAACAAGTATTTTAGAAAAGTCCAGTTTCACAGTGATTACGAAGTGCCGCCGCAGACGGCCGGGAGTTTGGCAAAACGCTACCTCATCCACATCCGGGCACTGGGGGACAAGTTCGGTCGCGAGCAAATGGCGAATACCAACAAAGCCGCCGAGTTGATCCTCGCCGAGCATCGCGAAGGCCGCAAGACCTTCTGCGCTTCCATGGGGCACGCGCCGTGGACTTTCGTCTGTGCCGATGAAGGCAAGGCCTGGGGCACCAATGCCGACATCCACAGCAACGTTCCTAATCAAGTAGAGAGCTATATGAAGGCCACGCCGGACGGTGCTCTGGTGCTGCATGTCGGCTACTTCGGTACCGACGCGAAAGCGCTTGAAGTTTTCAGCAGCAAGCAGCAGCGTGTCATGTACATCAGTGCCGACACCGAGCGCGCCGGCGAGACGTCTTTGTTGACGGGCTTCGTAATTCGTGCGGTCCCGGAGGACGCGTTGGTCTATATCAATATGGGTATCGCCTTCGGCGACGCGTCCATTGAACTCGAGGGTTACCCCCACCGTATCCTGCCGCCCAGTGGTGTCATGCAACTGGTTGCGTACCAGTGCGTCAATGTCGAAGTCCTCAATCGCATGGTGGCGGTGCCTGCACCGTAAAGGTTCTACAGGTACTGCAAGACCTCACGCAGGTCCTTCTTCTCGATCACCACATCGGCAATCTCGTCGAGCTGCGGCGACTTCGAGTTGAAGGCGACACTCAGGCCTGCGATCTTCGCAATATGCACATCATTTTCATTGTCACCGATGAAAACGCATTCTTCGAGCTGCAGCGATTCCCGTTCGGCGATGACGCGCAAGCCGGTCGCCTTGTTTTCCATGTCGTAGGGCGTCGGTTCGCCGCCGGTGATGTTTCCGGCGTCGTCGAAGAAAATGCGATTGATGAAGACGTCGCCAAAATAATCGGTGCCCAGTAGCGTGTCGATGACGAGGTCGATGGAGCCGGAGATAACTGCCAGGATGTAGCCCTGTTCCCGCAGTGTGTCCAGCGTTTCAACGGCGCCGGGCATCAGCGACAGTTGCCTGATGACTGTCAGGAGGTCGTTGCGGCGTTTGCCGCGTTGGCGCCAGGCCTCGATGTCGGTCTCGAACCACTGGGCGTAAGTGATTCGACCGTTCATGTAGTCTTCGTAATGGCGTCGGCGCAGATCCTTCGGTACATCGAACGCGTCATGCAGTGTTTGCCAGATGTACACGGTATCGTCGACCAGTGTACCGTCGAGATCGAAGCAGATCAGTTTGTATTGCATGGCAGTTTACAGCCGACTGCGGCTCATGTTGAGTTGTTCATTGATACAGTAGCGTCTGTAAGTGAGAAATCTGATTGGACATGACAACCGAAGGTTCGGAATCCATCTTGTATCGATTTGCTTTGCGCTGTGGTGTACGATCAATTATCCTTTCAACTTTGAACCGATTTCTGATACAGATGACAGATGCTTCTGATTGACGTTACTCGCAGATTTCGCTGGTGTGATTATCCGGCGTGGGCGGTATGGCTGATCCATGTGCTGATGCTGTTGCCCGGTGTCGCACTGATTATTTCGTTTCTGGTCACACCCGTGCAGGTGGAGAGCGGAGAAATCAGCCTCTTGCCCGGGTGTCTGTTCCGTGCTGTTTTCGACAGGCCGTGTCTCGGTTGCGGCATGACTCGCGCGTTCTGCAGTATCTCGCATGGTGATATCGCGGCTGCCGTCGATTACAACTGGCTGAGCCTGATCTGCTACCCGGCATTTGTCATTTTGTCACTGTTTGGGATGATGTCTTTGATTAGTTATTTGCGTAGCGTACCGGACCGGGACGGATGCCGTGCTTCCTAATCCCTACAAGCCACCGTTGCAGAATGAGATGCCTCCGCAAAACGTCGAATATCGCCCGCTCAACATCGAAGTGTTCGGACTTATTTCGTTTTTTGTCGGCCTGATATCATTGGCCGCCTCGCCGTCCAGTTGCTGCTGCATTGGGAACATCATATTTCTGCCGATTCCGATCGCGGGTCTCACATTGGGAGTCGTGTCTATCTCGAAGTGCCGTGCTGAACCGCAACGTTACTCCAGCCCACGCTTTGGCATCGTCGGTATCATTCTGTCGGCGCTCGCGATTATTGTGATACTCTTCCTGTTCGTTCTGCTGATCTTCACGTTCAACTCCGATCAGTCTACTCAGCATTTGATCGAGACTTTATAGAAGATGGAGCCTCGGGGGTGACCTGCGGGGGCGGTCAGGCCCCATCGTCCCCCACTTTAATCGTGACCGCACCATCTGCGACACCGATGCTGAAGGTCGAGCTGTTCGGGAACAATTCGCCATCGACCTGCGCCGGGATCGGGGTGTTGACGAGTATTTCGACGTGGCGCCCCTGAATCCAGGCGCTGCCGTTATTGTTGGAAACGAACAGACGGCGCAGGAAACTTGGGAGATGCCGGTAGGCGAAGATGAACCGGTAGATGTACTCGACTCGACTACGGATCAGCGCAATGTCGAGAAGGCCGTCGTCGGCACGGCACTCCGGGGTCAGGTCAAATTCACCGCCGTAGATGCGTGTGTTGTTGACTACCACGCTTGCCGCGTTCCCTTCGTACCAGCGTTTTTCATCAATGAGAATCTCCATCCTGAATTGGCATTTGCTGAACATTGCGCGTACAGCTGCCAATGTATAGATGATATAGGCGTGAATCAGGTGCCGGAGTACGTGGTTCTGTAGCTGCTCGGAAATTTTATTTCGGAAGTGCAGGATACGTGCATCGAGCCCGACACTCAAGGCGTCGGCAAAGTAGTACCCGGACCAGGTCCCCAGGTCGAGTTTTTTGTCGATGCCGTCGGTCAGGTTGGCGATCGCTGTCGGCATATTGCGCGGACCCGGTTTCAGCCGCAAGGATTTTGCGATGTTGTTGCCGGTGCCGAACGGGAGAAAAACATAGCGCGGTTGCGGGCGCTCAGGATGAGATTTCCCGAAGCGTAGCAGGGTGTTGACCAGGTGAAAATGCGTGCCGTCGCCGCCTATGCCGACGATCGCGTCGAATGTTTCCGACTCGAGCGTTCGATACAATGTCTCGTTGAAGCCGGCACCGCAGATTTCCAGCAGGGTTGCATCGACCGAGTGTTTCTCGAACAGCGTTCGAAGGCGTGGTACCTGCCGCTGGAACTTCCCGCCGCCGGCTCGGGGATTGTAGCAGGCGACAACTTTCACGGATTGACAGGAACCCGCTCGTAGGTGAGGTCGATACGGGTCACTGGTTCGCTATTGCTGATACGCTCGGCGAGGATGTAGAACAGCCGCTTAAAGCTTTTCTCGAGATCGTGCTGGGGCAGGGTGACGACAGCGTTCGCGCGGATCATTGATGCGGCGTTTGGGTGCAGGTACACGCGCAATTGCTCTTTATGCACCTGCACGATGTGGACATCGAGATAATTTCCTTTCGGATGCGCCCTTATCTTCCTGAGAAACTCAAGTGCGGTCATAGCGCCGGCGTGCGTCAGTTTTTCGCCGGTTGCATACGAATCAAGATCGGCGATGCCGGCGATGATCGGCAGTTTCGTCGGCGCTGTGCCTGCGGGCGGGACGATGACCACGCCATTTCCGTCGATCAGTCGGCCGGTGCGTTTGACCAGGCAGGCGACCGGGGTGCGCCCGTAAATGGTCAACTGCAGTGTGCCGGGCATGATCCGTCGTACGTCCGCCTCCTGAATCAGCGGGATCTCCAACAGCCGTTGGCGCAACTCCGTCGGTTCCGATTCATAGAGGTTTGTTTCGCCTTCCGTCAACTCCAGATGGTGTCGAACGAAATCCTCGGTCACGATTCCCTGTTCGATACGGATGTTGACCTGCTCGATCGTAAAGTGGGGGTTGTTCGAATAAAATAATTGACCGATGCCATAGTAAACACCCCAGATCAGGCCGCCGGTTGCGCAGGCAATAACGCCCCACAAAGCCACGCGTGCCAAAAGGATCAGGCGAGAATTAGCCGGCATATCCGTCTCCCGCGCTGGTTTTCGCGTTTCGACAGTTTCCACGTATGTTGTGTGGTGCAAAAGGTGAAGCGATCCGTCCGATCAGCTACGAAAATAGTGCCCGGACGGCTGAAATGCAACGAAGAACAGATGTTATTCAATGACTGAGGAAGTTAACCCCAACTTTTCGTCACGTCTTTCCTGGGCGTCTGGACCGAATGCACTGGCTCGGTTGCACAGTAGTAAAGCGCATCTTGGTGTTCCGCTGCTTGACCTGACGCAGTCTAACCCGACGACCAGCGGTCTTGTGTTTCCGGCGACCCTGAGTGGGGCCCTTGATCATCCCGACGTCATGTTTTATGAACCCGCGCCGCGCGGACTGCCGGCTGCACGACAGGCGGTTGCAGATTATTATGCGGCAAAAGGTGCCGCTGTCGCATCGGATGACGTGGTCCTGACCTGCAGTAGCAGCGAAGCCTACACCAATCTGTTCCGGCTGCTCACCGATCCCGGCGACGAAGTGCTCGTGCCGCGTCCCGGCTACCCTTTGTTTGATGACCTCGCGGCTCTCGAGAGTGTTGTGCCGGTGACCTACCCGGCGGTCTATGACCAGCGCTGGCGGATCGATACTGATGCGCTGGCAGCTGCAGTCTCGGCACGCACGCGCGCGATCGTTGCGGTCAATCCCAACAATCCGACGGGCGCCTGGTTGACCGGCGAAGCCTGGGACGCAATATGCTCGATTTGCGTCACCCATAATCTGGTGGCGATTGTCGACGAGGTTTTTGCAGACTTCGCAATTGACCCGCCGGCGGATTCGCTGGCCACGGTTGCTGGGCAGTCGCCGATGCCGACGTTTGTCATCAGTGGCTTATCGAAAGTAGCGGCGCTGCCGCAGATGAAGCTCGGCTGGATCGCCGTCTGCGGTCCGCCGACGGCGCGGGTCGCCGCCATCGACGGTCTGGAGGTCATCGCCGATACGTTTCTCTCTGTGTCAACCCCGGTGCAGCTCGCGCTGCCGTTGTTACTCGAGGCGCGCCACGATTTGCAGGCGCAGATTCTGTCACGCCTTCGTTTCAATCTTGCAAGTCTGGCTGCCGCTGTGGACGGCAGCTCTGTCGAGGTGCTTACTGTCGAGGGCGGTTGGTATGCCATCGTCCGTATGCCTGATCGGCACACCGACGAGGACTGGGCGCTACGTTTGTTGGCCGAGCAGGATGTACTCATGCATCCGGGCTTCCTGTTCGATTTTGCCGAAGACCATTGCCTCGTCTGCAGTCTGCTGACACCGCAATCGGAGTTTGCTGCGGGCGTCACGCGACTTATGAACCTGATTGCTTCAGATTGCCCCTCTGCGTCTCAGCGATAGGCGAAGAACGTATAATCGTCGTGCAGGTAATCATTGATGACTTCGGTGCGGTTGATGTCGAGCCCGTTGCAGAATTCGAGGACGTACTGGAGAGTGGGGCTGAAGAAGCTCGACTGCCTGGTCCGATACAGGTTGAAACCGTAGGCAACCTGCGCCAGGGAAACTGCACGCTCGACGATGCCTTCGAAAAACTGTTGGTCACCGAACGCGAAGATGCCGCTGCTGACGATGTAATCGAAACGTCGCGTCGGCGGTGCCAACAGGATGTTGCGTGCCTCAAAGACGGCAGTCGGGCATTTGCGTTGTGCCAACTTAATGGCCTCCGGCACGATATCGTAGCCGGTGAAATCGACGTCGATGCCGCGAGTTTCCAGGTACACTGCGAAGTCGCCGATGCCACAACCGATATCAAGGACACTGCAGCCATCGAGCTTGCCGATCTGGAGCAACGCCTCGAATCGTATTTGCTGCGTCTGGCGCGAGTGCCAGTGCAATGATTTGTACGAATCACCATGTCTTCTGACCAATTCTGAATAGACCTGGCGCTGCCGATCTTCATTGGCACGGAAGGTCGCTTGCATGGTGTCCATTGTAATCACTTTAATCTGCTGATGCGCTCCATCGCCTCTTCCACGGCGTCACGCTGATTGAAGGCGGACAGGCGAAAGAAGCCTTCGCCGGCCGCGCCGAAGCCGGAGCCCGGGGTGCCGACAACATTGGCGTTCTGCAGCATGTGATCGAAAAAGCCCCAACTGTCATAGCCTGCCGGCGTGCGCAGCCACAAGTACGGAGCGTTGACACCGCCGAAGATGGTATAACCGCATGCCGCAAGGCGCTCGTGCATGATCGCGGCGTTCTCGAGATAGAACGCAATAAGGTCGCGGACCGCGGCCTTGCCTTCCTGTGTGTAGCTGGCTTCTGCGGCGCGTTGTACGGGGTAGGAGACGCCATTGAACTTGGTGCTCTGGCGTCGGTTCCATAGGCCGTGCAGCGCCACGGGTTCGCCGCTTGCGGTATACCCCATGAGTTCACGTGGCACGACCGTGAACGCGCAGCGGGTGCCGGTGAAACCGGCGCTCTTGGAATAGCTGCGGAACTCGATGGCAACTTCGCGGGCACCGTCGATCTCGTAGATCGAATGCGGCAGTCCATCCTCGGTGATGTAACCTTCGTAGGCGGCGTCGAAAAGGATTATCGCGTTTTCCGCCCTGGCGTACTCGACCCATTTCGCCAAAGCGTTGCGGGGCATGACCGCACCGGTCGGGTTGTTCGGCGAGCAGAGGTAGATCAGGTCGACATGCTGCTCCGGCAGCGCCGGTATGAAGTTGTTCTCCTCGGTGCATGGCAGATAGACCAGCCCATCGTAGCAGCCGTCGCGGCAGGCGCCAGTACGGCCAGCCATGACGTTGCTGTCGCAGTAGACCGGATAGACCGGGTCGGTGAGGGCGATGGTACTCTCGGCGGCGAAGATCTCCTGGATGTTCCCGGAATCGCACTTCGACCCGTCGGACACGAAAATCTCGTCGGCGCCGATCTCGATCCCGGCATCCTGGTATTCATTTTTGGCGATCGCTTCACGTAGAAAGTCGAGACCCTGTTCGGAGGGGTATCCGCGGAAGGATGCGTCGTGGGCAAGCTCCTCGGCGGCGCTTTTCATTGCGTCGATGATCGGGCGCGGAATGCCTTTCACGACATCGCCGATACCCATGCGGATAATTTTTGCGTCGCTATTGGCATCGGCGAAGGCGCTGACACGCCGGCCGATTTCCGGGAAGAGATAACCTGCCTGGAGCTTCAGATAGTGTTCGTTGACATGTGCCATGGATTGCAAGGGTCGGGGTTGAAGTGAAATGTTTAATCAGCGTTGGGACTATATCATCAAGGGGTGCACACTCCGGTCCCGTGCGAACAAGTGCACCCTCGTGGTGAGCGGCTTAGCCTTCTTCGAAGATCGCCAGGATATCGTCGCGCACTGCTGCGATGTCGGGTTTGCTATCGTCGGTGTTGAGGTGCCAGAGCCGGCCCCACCTGTCATTGGCGATATGCGCCTCCATCATGGTGCGGCGTTCGTTGCTGCTCACCTGTCGCTCGATCTTCGGACGGGCTTCGTCCGTCTCGATCTGCGACCGGTTCATCAGGCGTTCCAGTCGAACTGCTTCGGATGCATCGACCAGGATGATGTTGTTATTCACCAGCTTGGTCCATTGTGCTTCGACAAGGATGGCACCTTCGAGCACAATAATGCCCCGCGGCGAGGTCTGTGTCTCCTCATAAAGCCGGGCCAGCATGGGTTCGCGCATGATCTGGTTAAGTTGTGTCAGTGCACTGGGATTGGCGAAGACAATCTGGCCGAGGGCACGGCGGTCAATGGCACCACCCTCGAGCACGAGTTGCTGTCCGAATTCGGCAGCGATGCGGTCGCGGGTCTTACGGTAAATGGCACCGTCGGAATCGCTGAGCACGTAGTGTCCGACTTCATCGAGGCTGATGTAGGTCGCCGTCACCTGCTTCTGCAATTGCTCGACAAGTTGCTGTGCGACGCGTGTCTTCCCGGCCGCAATGCCCCCCGCAATGCCGACGGTGAAGGTGCCGCGTATGCGCCGCTCCAAGGCTTCTTTGACATGCAACGGGCAGTAGTTGCTGACATCTCCGCCCTCGGCAACGATTGCCTTGACGACGCTGGAACTGATATGCGACAGTTCCGGACGAGTTGGATAGAAGACGGTGTCGACGCCAGCGTGCAGACTGTCGTTGACGGCGAACTGAACCATCTCGCCTTCGAGGTCGCTGTTGTTGCGGACGCCGCGGACGATGCAGTCAAAATCATTGCGGTAGGCGTACTCGGCGAGTAACCCGGTAAAGCGAACGCAGTTGATGTTGTCGCGGCCGTCAAAGCATTGCTGTGACAAAGCCAGACGTTCGTCACTGGTGAACAGGTAGTCGCCGACTTTTTGTGGATTTTCGCCGATCGCGACGACGACTTCGCTGTACGTGCGTGCCGCACGCTGGGCAATGTCGATATGCCCGTAAGTGATCGGGTCACCGGAAAATGCGTAGATAGCTCGCATGCGTTTACCTTGGGTCATGACGTTCACTTTCGGCCGAGACGGGTCGATCAGC
>CAYWQM010000067.1:11740-23137 GCA_964460215.1 uncultured Lentisphaerales bacterium | reverse complement strand
TATCTCCGGTGACGGTTTGTACGGGTTATACGTTGGCAGATTAAACGGCAGGTCGAGTGCCGCTTTTTCACAGTTTAGGCCTTCCTGCTATTCGGAACTACGTCTGATGTGCAGCAGATTTAACAACGTAATATACGAATGCGCCGGGATTCGTACAACTGACGGCGTCCCACGTCGTCAGTGATATTTTTCACATGGTCAGATCTCTGCTGCCGCGGCCGCGATCTGCATCGGATGTTTCACTTCAATGTCGAGACCTGCTCGGGCCAGTCCCTGGCGGAACTGCAGAATGCAGCCGGGATTGCCGGTGATCACCAAGTCGGCTTTGGTCTTCTGTAAGGCTTTTAGTTTGCTCATGAATATGCGCTCGGACATCTCTGGCTGGGTCAGCGTATACGAACCGGCGGCGCCGCAGCACTGATCCGAATTCGGCAGTTCGATCAATCGGAATTTTTTGATCTCGGCCAGCAGTTGTAACGGCGCTTCGGTTTCTTTCTGAGCGTGGTATAGGTGACAGGGCGCATCATAGGCTGCATTACCGAAGTATGGATTCGGAAATGGCCTCAGTCCTTTGTCAACCAGATACCGCGTGACGTCCATAGTCTTGGCGCTGATTTCCGCTGTGAACTCCGCAAACTGTTCGTCGTCGGCCAGCAGGCGTCCCCAGTTCTGCATGTGGGCGCCGCAGCCGGCTGAGTTGTTGACGAAAGCATCGAACTCCCCATCGATCTGGTCGAGCACCCGCAGGTTCTTCTGCGCCAGCGCAATGGCCGTTGCCCGGTCGCCTTCATGGATGTGTAGGGCGCCGCAGCACACCTGCATTTTTGGCACCACCACCTCGATGCCCTGGGTGACCAGGACCTTGATCGTGTCGCGATGGATGTCGCCCATGATACCGTCCATCACACAACCGCTGAAGAAGCAGACACGCCCGCGGCGTTCGCCTTTCGCTTCGTAGACTTCCTCGGAATTTTTGTGAAAGGGCTTACCCATGAGCTCCGGTGCTTTTTCAGCCAACGGCTTGAGGCTGCTGGGGATGAGACCGTCAAAAAGTTCGCGCATCCCGGATTTGTTGTAGAAATTGAGCAAGCCGAGAAAGGCTCCAAGCAAGCGCCGGCTTGGCAACACTCTTCGCAGCAAAAATTTTTCCATCATGCGCGACGCAAAGCCGCTGCGTTTCAACCGTGTCTCGTAAGTAGCGGCACGGGCACCTTCGAGGACTTCTCCGTAATCCACACCGCTGGGACAGGCGGTCTCGCAGGCACGGCAGCCCAGACATAGGTCGAGGTGGTCTATCGCGTTGATGTCGGGGCCGGCGTCCTCTTCCAGATCGATGCGGTTTTCCCCAAGCGCGCGGACCAGATAGATACGGCCGCGCGGCGAATCCATTTCTGTGCCGAGCTCGCGGTAGGTCGGGCAGCTCGACAGGCATAAACCGCAATGCACGCACTGGCGCATGGCCCGGTCGGTCGCCTCGTCCAACTGAAAAGGCTGTTCAGATGCCGCCATAGAATCGTCCGGGATTGAGAATGCCGTTCGGGTCGTGGGTTTGCTTGAGGCGTTGCATCACGGTGAAGTCCGGGCGTGGCCGGCCCCATACAGTCTCGGCGTCGAGCTGGTGCTGGGACCAATGGACGACTGCGTAGCCACCAAAAAACTCACACTTTTGCCGCAGTTCCTGCAGGCTGTCGATGTCGTCCACATTGACGAAGCCAACGCCGCGACCTGGATAGAGCACCAGCCCTTTGGATATCTGAAGGTCTTTCAAATGATTGCATTTGCTGGCGCGCGTGCCGAATCGTGCGACGATCGGTGCTTCAGCGCGGCAATGCAGATGCTGGTGCCACTCTGACCAGATGGTGTCCAGCGCCGTGCCGTCGATACTGCGAGCCACCTCAGCACCGACTAACTCGCTGAGGCTGGTAGCGTGGTGTTCGACAAATGCCGGAACCCCTTCTGCCGCGACAAATAGTTGTGCGCTTTTCACCATCTCGCTGCCAATTATGGTGGATGCCGCATGCTGATCGAATACGACGACGGCAAGGGGTTCAAGCTGGCTGCTTTGCACCTTCAATGCTGCCTCCAGAGCCGCGTTCAGGTCGTCGAACTCAAACAGCCAGGCGGCCTCGGTATCGTTTTTCGGGTTGGCACGAAAGGTCACGTCTGCCATGACCGCAAGAGTGCCAAGCGAACCGATCATTAGTTTGTTCAGGTCGTACCCCGCGACGTTTTTCATGACGCGTCCGCCGACTTTTATGATGCGTCCGTCCGCCAGGACATAGGTAAGGCCAAGAATTTTGTCGCGCAGCGTACCCCAGCTGTGGCAGCGCGGCCCGAAGTGATCGATGGCCAGGGCGCCTCCGAGTGTACTGTCGGCGTGGCCCGGATCGATGTCGAGCCGCTGATTTTTTGCGCCGAGGGTGAGTTGCAGGTCGGAGAGTTTCGTGCCGACGCCGAAAGAAGCGACCATATCGGCAGGTTCATAGAAGCGCTCCCCGGCCAGATGACTCAGGTCAAGCGGCTCGGCTTCTTTGGCCAGTGTTGCGCCAATGTAGCAGTGGGTGTTGCCGCTGGCCGGTGCCACGGCGCTTCCGGCAGAATTACGTCCAGCGAGACATTCGGATAGTTCTTCGATTGTGTTTGGAGAATCTGGCATAAACAGGTACTGATGTGGACGTTGTGACGTCGATGTGTCTACGATAGCGTCATGCGCACTGGACGCAAATTCCAGTCCTGCTATATAAATCAAAATGTGTCCGAAGGTGAATCGCGGTTTTCTGCGCCGGCTGCACCTGTAGCGGACATCATAGGCAAGCGGGTGTCCTTCATCGATGGCTCTGAAGTGCCCCTGAAGCGTCTTTTGAAGCGCGGACTTGCCCTGGTTTGATTTGACCTGTCCGGTTTCGGGCTATATTACCCGCCCATTTTTCGAGTTTTTTGCAATCCTGGTAGGGTTCCCGAGCGGGCAAAGGGGGTAGACTGTAAATCTACTGGCAACGCCTTCGGAGGTTCGAATCCTCCCCCTACCACCATTCCATGATTTTCTTTCCTGATTCGAGTGTTCCGCGAACCGTATAGCAGGTTGAACGATCATTCAGAATCGCCGGTTCGCTGAAAGCTGAGCACGGAAATCTGAAAACTCGCAGTTCACCGTGATCAGCTTGACGGTTTTCTGACCTTTACCGGCCACGTGGCTCATGCCGAAGTGTCGCGGCAGCTACGCAAGATCCGTATTGGCGTGTACGAATGCACGCACGATTCTTCGTGGGACAAGCCAGTACCGCAGATTGTCGACTGCTTCGGTGTGCCCGGCAGGAAGTTTATTGAAATCCTATAGCCGTTTCCCGAAGATAGCGGTGCCGACTCGGACGAGGGTTGCGCCGTGTGAGATAGCGTGTTGATAGTCGCCGGACATGCCCATCGACAACTCGCTCAACGGCAGGTCGTCGGGGGCGGCCAGGCGGTTGCGAAAGTCACGCAACCCGCCGAAAACTTCGGCAAGGGTTGCCGCAGTCACTCCGAACGGTGCCATGGTCATGAAGCCGAGGAGCGCGACATTGCTGCAGTCGCCCACTGCCAGGATGAGTTCTTCGAGGGCTGTCTCGGAGAGTCCGGACTTTGTTGACTCGCCGATGAAGTTTGCCTGCAGCAGGATGTTCTGCACCTTGCCCAGCTCGCCTGCTATACGATCGATGCGCTGCAGCATTTGCAGGGAGTCGACCGAGTGAATCAGGTAACCGTGTTGCACGGCGGGGCGCACTTTATTGCGTTGCACATGACCGATGACGTGCCACTCAATATCGCTCGGCAGCACCGCGGCCTTCTCCACCAACTCTTGAACTCGGTTCTCGCCGAAGCGGCGTTGCCCGGCATCGTAAGCCTCGCGGATACGATCGCAGTCTATCGTTTTGCTGACCGCGATCAGGCGCACGCTTTCCGGCTCGCGGCCAGCAGTTGTTGCCAGTGCCGCAATCCGTAGATTGACATCGTCAAGTCGTGAGGTGATCTTAGTTTTCATCGTGGACCGCGAATTAACACGCATTAAATGACGCGACTCAATATGCCTGACTCCGACGACAATCTCAACTATCGCAGCACCAGTCGCATCAATTTCGGCCGGCCCCGGCCCGCCAAAACCCGGTCGCGCGAAGGGCTCTTGCGGGAATGGTACGGTGAGGAGCTTGCTGATCGCGAGGTCGAGTCGCAACAGCCCGCAGCACGCGGGATTGGCGGATTGATCGAGGCGCTCAAGGATGAAATGAGCAGCGATGAGCAAGTGCTGATGCGTACGATCGTCGATCAGTGGGACAGTATTGTTGACGAAACGACCGCGAAACAGGCGGTGCCGCGGCGGATCGAAGACAATGTCCTGCATGTGGAAGTTTTCAACGCCGCATTCCGCTATCATATCCAGAGTTTCGGGGTGCGGCAGCAGATGGTCGAGGCGGTCACACGTCTCAGCGCCGGTCGCATCAGCGATGTCAAACTGATCGTTGGCGGAACGACGATGCGCCCTGGAAAGAACTGAGGAGGCAATCGTGAGTCTTGAGACATTGACCGCGGCGATACGTGATATTCCTGACTTTCCGAAGCCCGGGATCATGTTCAAGGATATTTCACCGATCCTGCAGGATGGTGCGTTGTTTGCGGAAGTGATCGACATTATCGGCGGGCGCTACGAGAATCAGCAGATTGACTCGATCGTCGTGATCGATGCGCGCGGTTTCATTTTCGGCTCGGCGCTGGCATACAAGCTTGGCTGCGGCATTTCGCTGGTGCGCAAGCAAGGTAAATTGCCGTGGAAAACGCACTCGGTGTCGTACGACCTCGAGTACGGCTCGGCGGCGGTGGAGATCCATGTCGATGCGGTGTCTGAGGGTGACCGGGTACTGATTGTCGATGACCTGCTGGCGACCGGCGGCACCGCGAAGGCGGGGGTGGACCTGATCGAAAAGATCGGCGCCTCCATCATCGCGCTTGAGTTTGTCATTGAGCTGTCGTTTCTCAACGGCCGTGACAAGCTCAACGATTACACGGTGAATTCTTTGATCGCGGTGCGTGATTAACCGAGCCGTGGTGCAGGAGGAAGGTTGGGGCTGCTTGCACTGTTTAACGCGGGAGACGGAAGCTTGGGACGAGATTGCCGCGCCGCAGAAACACAGGTCGGGCAGCAACTGAAAAAGCTTCTATCGCTGTTGGATTGGCTTAGTCACGGCCCCTGCGGTCTCGCGGCATTTTCGCGAAGCAGTCAGGGCGCGACGAAACTCGCTGTCACTTCCCCTAAACCATCGACCACGCCGTGAGCGGTATCGCCGGGACCAACAGGCACCATCCCGGTGCAGGTCCCGGTCGCCACAATTGCACCGGCAGCCAAACCGTTGGCGGCGAGCACAGGGTGATTCGCCAGCCAAGCTGCCACCGCAAACGGCTCGCCGTAGAGGGAAACTCCTGTGTGTCCGCGGTCTTTCTCGACACCGTTGATTGTCAGGCTCACAGGCGTACGGAACAGATCGAGGGATGACCAATCGTTCATCCGGTCACCGATGACGAGACCGTCGTTGAACCCACTGTCGGCGATCGCCAGGTGCGGCAGTTCCGGCAGTTTTTCGCTCAACCGGCAGGCGACCAGCTCGAACCCGGCTGCGATCCACGCGGTTGCGGCGGCGATTTCCCCCGGGGTATAAGGCTCTGTTCGTGGCGGCAGATCCTGTCCCAGGGCCACGAGCACCTCGGTCTCCAACAACAACGGATGTTTACACGGTGCGGCATCGCCGCTGTCGTAAAGGAACTGTTCGTAGATCGGTCCGAACATCGAATCCGTCATTCCGAACGCTGCCATGGCAGCCGCCGTTGTCAATCCGACTTTGTAGCCGATGGCCGTTGCGTCCGAAATCTTGGTGATTGCGGCCTGCACTTCGTAGGCTTCGTCCACTGTCTGCGGCAGCTCGACCGCATGTACGTCGACCTGGGTCCCATGCAGGCGGGCCTGCCAAAGCTGGGTTGCGAATGCGTTTCCCATGTTATGGTTCCTGATGGAATGGCATGGCGCTCTGATACTGCCCGGGCGTCGCCTGGCGGGTATGAAAAACGTCGAAGTCGAGGTAGTTGCCGAAGGCTTCCCACAGCACGTTGCCGATAGTTGCCGGGGTGATTGCCACGTGGTGAGGAAAGTGCTGCAGCACGACGTTGCGATAGAGCCATTGCAGATCTTCAATGCGGCACCATCCATACGAACCCGATGTACTGGCCGGATTGTCCTCGATCTGGCCTTGAGCGATCAGTGCCTGCCAGCCGCCGTCGACGTCCTGCGTGATCCGGCTCAAAGTGACTGGTGATGCTTTCATCTGCAGCTCGACGACGCCTTCCACCTGATTTTCGGGTGCGACGCCGGCAGTCAACAGGATGTCATGCGCTGCCAGACGCGGTTGCTCCTTGGCAAAGCTTTTCGGGAACACACCGCAATGCCAGATATTGACGAGATCGTCGTCGTCGTTGTGCAGATTGTTCCAGTCTGCCAGAGCAGCTGGTTTGCCGCTGGCCAATTGCAGCGCATGCATCGAGAGCGTGCCGATGATATCCGCTTCGCAGGCTGCCGGGGTGAGCGTATCGGTGAAACGGCTCATTGTGGTGCAGGCGCAGACGCCGTAGTGACGTTGGATACTGGTCCAGCACTGCACGGCGAACGCGTCGAGATCGTTTTCCGCCTGCCAGCGGCTTAGGAACAACTCGAGCTTGGCCATGCGCAGCATAGTCGCTTCCGCCATTATCGACGAATCGGCGTAGTCGGCTATCGATTCGATCAGGCCGCGGACTTCGGCATCGTCATCACTTATGGCACGGACACCTCCGAATACTTCGGAGAGATCAAGCGTGACGGTAGTCGGACCGAGCCGCTGCAGGCGTTTCTCATCGAAGCGGCAGGTCCAGAAGGCATCTATAGGGCCGTAGCGCGCGTTGCGAAGGCCGTTGACGACCCGGCAGACGCGGACAAACCAGGCGAGGTCGTCGCGGAAAGACTGATCGGACGGAAAGCAGACGGGCCGTTGGCCCACGCTGTAGGTAATGCCGACCTGGCGCAGTGCCTCACCGATACTGAGCAACCCGCAGAAGGCATCGCGACGGCTCATGCCGGGTGTCAGCGCGTGTTCTTCCTGGCAGCCGAAGACCAACACCGGCACGTTTAGCCCTGCTTGTTTGACCGCCAGAGCTGCGGACTGCTCGTCGCCGAAATTGACGGCGCCGATGATGATACCATCGACTTCCTGCTCGCGGAACAACCGGGCGCAGGTCTCGGCTTCCTGCCGGGTCTCGACGCAGCCGAGATTGGACTGGCCGTCTTCGAGCACGACGGGATCGAGCGCCATTTCCCGCATGGCATCAATGGTTTCTGACCGCATCGCGGCCGCCAACTCGCTGCTGAAGAAACCGCGATTGGACGGAATGAATCCGATTTTCATTTTTGTTGCAGCCATAGACACTCGCCTCCACGGATGTTGTAGTCAGCGGGGAACGATAGCACGCGAGGGTTGCTCGTGCTACCTTTTAGCGGCGTCGAGTTGGCATTTAACACACCGGATCATGCCGTACACCCATCTTATGAGTCAAATATTGAAGTCGCGTCTTTATCGTTGCATATGTCGCTATGCCGTTGCACCGGCTTGGGTGCTGGCGTTGCTGCTGTCTGGCTGCGGCAGCGGCCAGAAACAGACGATAAAAAGCCTCGACGAGCGTGTCGACAATCTCACTGTCAACCTCATAGGGGTTTGGGAGGAGAGACCACGATGCGGTGTCGCTGGCCGGCAAAAATTAGTCGTTCTCGATTTGCAGGAGGGGGGTATCGGTACGATCTCGGTGAAAGTCGGAATCCTTCGTCCCGACGGTCAGATGGAGCCCGATGCCCCCGAGATGACAGGCAATGTCATGTGGTCAATAGAAGGCGGCGAGCTGTATACGGCCTTTGCCCATTGGCAGAATCCTATTCCGGAAGTGATGGTCAGCGGCGGCATCGATCGAATTATTGCAGCGTCCGATGACTTTTTAATTGTCTACGGTGGTGGCGAAGCAGGCATCACAATCCGTTATCGCCATAATGCACACAACACTGCGGTTTCGTCAACAACGAAGCAGTTGGTACCCGCCGAGAATTTCATCATGGCTGGCGATCAGTCCTTCCAGATTTCACCCGAGGGCAGCGTGCAAATGACTGGCAACCCGGCTGTTTTGCGTTGGGTCGATCCGGTCACCAATTCAGCCGATTATCTTGTCGGCCAGCACATCGAATACTTCAGGCCGGGAGGTTTTTTCGTTGTTACCGGCGGTGCCACGATCGTGCAAGGCGACCAGTGGACCAGTGACGACCGGGCAAAATCCAACTTTGTACTGTTTGCCGACCTGCGTACCGTTATTGAGCAACAGGCCAGGACGGTTGTCAAGGAGCGTACGGGGCCCGAGTTAACGTTTGGTCGCAAGATAATTATCGAAGACGAATAACCTGACAACTTGCATCGACACCACGTAAATCATACGCCCGGGACAGGCCGAGGAAAACCAGTTAAGTGCGTGGCGGAAAAAAAATACCGATTTACTTACTTACGACAGCGTTTTGTGTTCACGCGCAGGCATCTGCTGCAAGCCATCTGTATACTGCCAAGTGATCAGTCATCCTCATCGAGGGTTTCCGGTGGCTGCGGCTTGGGGGTGGTGAGATTAACGCGACCCAGTAGCGCGGTGAGGTGTTCGACGTACTGGGCGCCGTTCATGTCCTTCTTGTAACCGGAGCGGCCGACAACCTTGCCGGTGTCGGCAGTGACGAGAATCGTCGGGAAACCGCGTATGAGGTGTTTCTGTGCCAACTCCTTGTTGAACTTCTTCAGTTTATCATCCTGCTCCTTGAACTTCGGGAAGTCGACAGTAAGGCAAACGAAATGGTCAGCAGCGAGTTTGATGAAGTCCGCGTGCATAAAAAACTTTTTGTTTATCAGCATGCAGTAAATGCACCAGTCGGAACCGGTGAAGTTCATGAACAGAAAGCGCCCGGTCTCCCCGGCCTTCGCAAGCGCCACGTCGTAATCGGTCTCCCAGTGGACCTCTTCTGCGGCCACCTCGGAAAATGCCAACCCGGCGGCTGCTATAATTGTCAATACCCACTTTCTCACCATCTCAGGTGCTCCGGGTTGATTTAATGAGTCACAAAACGAATATAGGATTAGCCTTGCACATGTGCAACGGGGCATCGCCGTTGTTTCATCGAATTGATTCAATGACAGTTGACGGGTAGAATATCCCTCATTCCTTGTCACTGAAGCTTTGAAAGCCCCTACATTAATTCCGAAGCCATGACGTTTGCCGAATTTACCGAAGCGACCCGCAACGAGTACGCCACACCACCGGGCCGTGCCGGTTTCGCCAGTCGCCTGGGACCGTTGAATGCGGTATGGTTCCATACTCGCCTGTTTGCGATACTTTTCAGCATTTTTTCCAAGTTAAAGGACAATGTTCTGGACCAGCACGATGCGGCAGTGTATTCACGGCGTGTCCTGCAGCTTGCCGAAACAACGGGGTGCCGGTGCCATATCTCCGGGTTCCGGCACCTTGAAGCGTTCGACGGCCCAGCCGTCTTGGTGGCCAATCACATGAGCGCATTTGAAACCATGGTCTTACCCGGGATCATCCTGCCGTTCAAGCCATTCTCGTACGTGCTCAAGTCCAGCCTCATGAAGTACCCGGTTTTTGGCAAAATTATGGCCGGTATAGACCCGATTGTCGTCGAGCGTGTCAACGCCAGGGAAGATCTCAAGACCGTGCTGACCGAAGGGCACACTCGCCTCGACGCCGGCAAATCTGTGCTGCTGTTCCCGCAACACACCCGCAGCCTCGAGATAGATCCGGTTGCCTTCAATTCGCTTGGTGTCAAACTGGCGCGCGGCACTGGCGCGCCGATTGTACCGATAGCTTTGCGCACGGACTTTCTCGCCAAGGGCCGATTGATCAAGGACATCGGACCAATCGATCCGTCGCTCGATCTGCACTTTGAATGCGGCCCCGCCCTCGAGGTCGAAGGGAACGGCAAGGAAGCCCACCGGGCTTCTGTCGATTTCATTGCCGAGCGCCTGAAGCGGTGGCGTTCGCAGTAGGTTCTGATCGCCCATGACAGCGATGACGGTGCTACCGCATGGCACCGTTGACAGAAGAACCCCACGGTCATATAGTTCAATATGCTGCTGCTGGTCAAGGCTACACTGCTGTTCTGCTGTTTTGACACCGAATTCGACAATCCATGCTGATCCACGAAAAACGTGCTGCCTTAGCGCTGCTTGCGGTGTGTGTCCTCGCCGTTTCCGGCGGTGCCGGCATTGTCGTGCAGACGACAGTGTTCCGCCTGCGTGACGGGCAACTGGTGGAAGGCAAGTTCAATCGCAAACCGGAGGGTTTGTTTCTCCGCAACAAGCACGGTGGCAAACTTTACCGGTGGAACGAGCTCGATGCCCAGGGTCTGCCGCGCCCGCTGCGTGATGATGTTCGACAGCAGGTGGTCGACTGGTTGCAGGAGGCGCAGGCACATTACGACCGTGGTCAAATCCCGCAGGCTCAGATCCTGTTCAGGCATGCCTATAGTGCCCGAGGATTCCTAGAGGTCGAGGACTGGGAACGGCCCGAGCTCGAGAACATTGGCAAGAAGGTTCGCGGCTATGTCCTCCACGAGAACCGCTGGATCCCGTTCGAGCGGCGCCAGGATGCACTCGGGCTCACGCAACACCGGGGTCGCTGGCTGCCTGTAGAAGAAGTGAAGGAATTGAAGGCGTTCGAGCAGGCAATCGGCACGGCGAGAAAGATTCAGCGCCTGGCGCAACCTTCGAGTGCCGATTACCAGGATGCAATCATCGGCATCCGCGAAGTGCTTGAAGTCCATCCCGAATCCGGGTTCCGGTCGCTGGCCGAGCAGGAGATCGCCGACCTGTTACGTAAGTTCGATTGGGAAGCCCCCGTCCAGGCGCCGCCTGACTTGCGGCAACAGCCGCTGCTGCCACAGGCGCCGTCGGCGCATTTGAAACCGATTGCCGACGTCGCCGACAAAGCCACGAACTATTATGGCACCTCGAGCAGCTATCCACCGAATTCGCAGCACGTGCCATCCTTCCTGTTGCCCCCGAATCCCAAGACGACCGGTGAATTCCACATCGGCAACGAATCAATTGTGCACTTGTCCGAACGTGGCCCGGAATTTCTTATTGGTAACGATTCGGAAGAAAAATTCTCGGAGAAAGGCCCTGCTTTTCTTATCGACGGAAACAACACTAAAATGTCACAGCGCGGGCCGAAGTGGCGTCTTGGCAAGGTAAAAAAGAAGTAGCACGTTTTGGTCGCATGCTGCAGAGCAGGCTAAAACTCCCGGCGCCC
>CAYWQM010000067.1:0-11640 GCA_964460215.1 uncultured Lentisphaerales bacterium | reverse complement strand
GCCGAAAAATCTTCCGATAACGGCTTCACCGAACTTTCCGAAGGTTTCACCAAAGTCATGCGCCGCATCCGCCGCTCCATGGATCGGCTGCAGGACACACGTCTCGATATCACACCGCAGTTGGAGCGCATTGTCTCCGAAGGAGCCGATGGCCGCCGCGACGGCTTTCCGGAGGTGATTGCGATTCTGCAGCAGCGGATTATCGTCGAGCGCACGCTGGTAAGCGATCTTGAGGCAGCCCAGGACCTTTACGGGCGGCTGGAAGAAGCGACAGGCGCTGAACAGGAACGGCTAAAGCAACTCAACCAGCTTATGGAGCGCGATCTTGTCGGCATGCGTGATAACCTGATTTCACAGACTGAACGCCTCGCCAAAGTACTTGATGAAGAGGGCAAAGCGCAACTGTTCAAGCACTATGCCGATGTAAAAACCGAGTTCCTGGTGGAGATGATCGGCAAGCTGCAGGATGAACAAATCCCGACCCTCGACCGCTATTTTGAACGTTGGCACAAAATGGCCCGTACCCGGCTGCTTGCCGATCAGTATCAGCTCCTCAATTTCGCGCATTACGCCCAGGCCTTTGAGTGGATCGACGGGCGCAACGCTGCCTTGGAAGCGATCTCCGATATCGATGCCGGTGACTACCTCTCGGGCATGGGCCGGGCCGGCCTCAACGGTGCCAATCTATCGTCCGTACTCAATGCAACCTTCGCAAAGCTGGTCGCCGATGCCTATGAACTGTCGACCACAGCTGAGACTGGTGTGCCGGAAAACGGCTTCCGCGTCAGCATCACGCCCAATCACGGACTGGGCGGCGTTTACTATTACAGCGGTTCCGACGCCGGCTTACGTAATGCGGCCTTCGTTCACGCCCGTGGCCAGCAGCCGTTCTACGGCGAGCGCATTTCCTTCACGCTGCTGGCGTCGCAGGACTGCAGTTTCATTCTGCGCTATGTCGATGTCGCCGGCAACGTCCTGCAGATTTGCCCCAACCGTTACGCACCTGAGCTTAACCAGCTCGAGGCCAAAGTGCCGACTGTCATTCCGCCCCGCGATATGGCGTTTGAATTTGTTGCCAGCGGACCTCCCGGCATCGAGACCGTGCGCCTCATCGTGACACCGGATGCCGGCTTCATCGATGTCGACCGCGACCTGGAGATAGGCCTCGACGACGTTATTGCAGAGGAGTTGCAGACGGGCACGGAAACCGGTGAAATGCGACTGCAGTCTCCCACCACCCCGCAGCACGCCGCCGGCTACAACACCGCGATCTTCGACGGCAACGTCACCGGCAACGCTATCATGGTTGAAGCTTTCGTCCGTATCCTGCCGCTGCCGAAGAATCAGCAGTAACAGGACCCTCCGGGCTGTGAGACTCACAGCGTATAGGCAGTTTTTTCCGCCGTATGCTGGACGAGTATTTCACGAATACTGTCAAGATTCCCCGTGTGCGATACCTTACGTGCTTTACTGCCTCTACTGATACACCGCACGGGCCAATGGCAGAACCGGAAACAAATTCTTCTCTTTCACCGTCATCGACGTCGTCCTTGGCTCAGCGTGTCGTGCTGATCATGCTGGCTCTGGTGCCAATCGCCGTGGTCGGCCTGATGTTTTTTCAGAGTATGAGCAACTCATCGAGCAAGATAGGCCAGTGGCGTGATGTGACGCCTGACCAGTTCAAGGTCCCCTCTACGAATATCAACACAGTGGCGCTAGGCCAGCGTGTTTACACGCAGTATTGCATCCGTTGCCATAGCGCTGAGGGAGTAGGCGATATTGGACCGTCCCTCAATCACACGGACTGGAAAAATGCGGCTACTTACCGCGAGGCATTTGATGTAGTTGCCGACGGTGTCAAACGCACCCAGATGATTGCCTGGAAACGCACCCTCGATCCGCAAAGCATCCATGCCGTCACCAGTTATGTCTGGGCCTTCCGCCCCGGCAAAACGACAACACCTTCCGGGTCGTCCGAGTAACCGTGAGCAGACCGACAGCGGTATTGCGAGGACATCGTCGTTCAGTCGTTTACATCTTTTGCTGATCCGCCCCCGGTCAATCGCGTCACCCCTGAAATCGATGGCGAATATGGCATGACGTTGAAGGTTGAAGCTTCAACAGCAACTGGAGGCTCAGGAGATGGCGCAAAGGTTGAGAGCAGGGCTTTCGAAAAACCTCGTCGAGAATCTCTGCGAATTGGATTGATCGCTGGTCCTGAAGAAAATGGGCAAGTTGCCTGGTCTTTGTCAATGCGATTTAGGTAAGGGTGAATCGGTCATCAATCAAACCCGAAGTTGCCGCGCTTCCACTCCTCGCCCAAGACCTTTCTCACGGCAGGACGCTTGTTGGAGCGTCCATCGGCTTTGCGACGCTCTTTTTTCTCTATACTTTTTTCACCCCTTCTCACTCCCTCTATTGCCTGGGTCAAGCGAATATCGTCGGCGGTCTTCCATTGCCGATCCGCGCCGGCGGAGGAAATGATAAAGCCCTTTTCCTCGACCTTGAGGTTGTAAGGCGTACCCCATAAGTCAACACCGTTCTTTCTGATGTCTTTGCCGGCTAATTCGCGCGTGTTCTCCTCGAGAAACTTTGTAAAGGCTGCCGGATCCGGCAACCTCTCATGTTCAGTGTGGTAATAAACGATGATTCTGCGAATTGTCTGCATCTCAATCGCCGTGATTTTCTCGCCCCTGATCTTGTCGATGGTGTGTCGCGCGTTCTCTATCACGGAACTGTTCGCAACCCCCAGATAGCCGAGTGCGGACAGCATTATCAGTTTGATCAGCATAATTGAACCATAGTGTTCACTGTGGCGGTCAGCCTTCGCTGACTCCGCCCCGTCGTCCTTGTTTTTGCCGCGGCGCGCCGTTACCCTGAATAATCCAGGTTAGACGCCGGCCTCTGACATGCGTTGCTCCAATTCTCCTTCGATTGCATAACCAGTGAGAAAGTCGTGGCTGACAAACTCGAGAAATTCGTTGCGCGTCAGGATCAGGCACCGTGATGGTTCGACTGCCACGACCGTCGAGATCGCCGGCGTATTGCGCAGCAGGCTGATCTCCCCGAAGTAGTCACCAGTGCCGAGGGTTACGATCGGCTTACCGCCACGGCTCACCTGAAATCGACCTTCGTAGATCAGAAAGAATCGATTATTCTCCCCGTCCTCGTCAATCACCTTCTCGTCTTTGTCGACGTCGAGGAACTTAAATCTCAGGGCGATGGACATCAATGCCTGGTTATGCCAGCCGGAGAACATGTCGCATTTGCGCAGAAACCCGCAAACCTGGATGGTTGTGCGAACGGTCTCGGCGCCAAGTTGATCGAGGACCAGGCGCTCGAAATCGGTGCGTTCGAGTTGCAGCAGAGTCAAAGGTGCGTCGCTGACCACGGTGCTGGTCCTGGGAATATCGTCGATCAGCGCGATCTCTCCGAAGATATCGCCCGGCCCGATACCAGCGACAATACGAGTCTCCCCGAAGTCATCTTCGCGCTCAATACGGGCATGGCCGGTGGTGATCATATACAGCGCTTGTCCGGATTCGCCCTGGTGGATGACCTCCGTCCCAGGCTCGACCGCCAGCGGGGTCATCGCTTCAGCCACGGCCTTCAGGATTTCCTCTGAAAGCTGGGCGAATAACAGGCTGTCCTTGAGGTACGACAACACTTCCTCCGCCGTTGCTTCCGACTCTGGCGCCCGGTTACGCTTTGCGATGCGACGCTCGGTCGAAAAGAGCCGTGGTCGCAATAGTTGAAAAAGATTTTGCAGGACCACCCAAACTTGGCACAGCAGCGGCCCCGCGATGAGAATACCGGTGATCGCCAGGGATACTCCGGCGAACAGCCGACTTGACAACTCCGGCGCATACTCCAGGTCCCATACCAACGCACTGCCGCTGCTGCGAATGATGTCACCACCGAACTGCAGCGCCGCGCCCAGCCAGATGAGTGTGCAGGTGACGAATACGAACATGTAGTTTTCTTCTCCCTTGTCTTTCTTCCGGGAAAAGAACTCGGATACGAAGCGCCATAACTGCACGACCAGCCGCCGCCCGAGAAAACGCGTCGACAAGCGTCGCAAGCGATACTGCTTGCGGAAAATCGCATGAATGAGATCCGCGCCAGGCGTTGCGCCCACGGGGCAGAGAAGAATGAACGCCGTGAGGACCGCGGAGAATACGACAACACCGTTGTGAAGCGCAGCCCCGGAAGCGATGATCAAAAACGGTGTGGCACTGGCCTGAAGCGCAGTCGCAATTTCGCATTTTCGGCCACCCATAAAGCCGTCACGGGTATCCACGGCCACGTACGGGATCACCCGTTTCAGGTTGATAGACGGCCCATAAACAATCCGGGAAAATCCTTTCAATACGAAGCCGGAAAGCATACCGGAAAGGCTCATGCCCACACTGATCACGATCAGTGCCAGAAGCCATTCCCCGGCAGTCAACGGGATTGCCGGCTCGATCCGGTAAAAATAAATGGAAAAGATGCCACCCGCAACCATGATGCCGCTGAGGATGATTGCCGCTGCATAGCCCCAGCCGAACGGCAGTGACAACGTCCGCAGGGGCGCCGATTCGGCATCCTGTGTTTCTTCGTCGCCGGCGGGGACCAGGAAGCCGCGTTCGACGGCAGTCACTACGAAGTCATAGAAGCGGCGTAGATTCGGCCGCTCCTGTTTCTGTAGAAGTTCGTGCAGGACTTGCTGGACGTTGCGCTCACCGTCAAACTCGGAAAACAACGCCTGCTGCTCCTTTGAGAGTGCCAGGTAGTTGGCGAGCTGCGCCTGCTTCAACAGCTGTATGCCATCGGGCATATCGCGCGATTCGAGGTGTTTCGAGCGCTGCAATACACGCTCATTGAGCGGATTCTGTGCATCGTCTGGCATTGTGATACCGTGTTTCCGATTGCAAATTGCGGCTGCGTGAGGCTGATTTCCCCGTTCGCGATCAGCCCCGCTCCGTTACGTTTCAGTGAGTCTGCAGGTTCTGGATATTATCTCGAGAACTGAAGAGCTAACCTGTCATGCAATGACAATGATTTTAGCCTGAGCCGATGGCAAATCAAGCGGCAAGAAATGTTGCGCCCGATAAGCTGCATCGTAAATAGACAAAAATGTCCCGGACGCGACGATGGCAAATGATCGAGATGACCGCGAGCATTTCGATCAGGGTGAACCCTGGTCGACGCTTGCCTGTCCCGAGCGGAGTCGCCGGGAGCAATCTCGTCCCTGCCTTTCCAGGCGGGGACAGCCCCCGTGAAATTAACCATGTTATTTGCTACGGTTACTCGGGTAGCTTTTCATACCGGAAAGCCGAAGATGCAGGGCACGCTCCTGCATCGCGCCCCTCATCCCTGACTTTATTAAACCGGCGATCGCAGCCGCTCGACGGTGTCGCGATTGAGCTCGCCACCCAGTCCCGGCTGGGTCGGCAGCGGAATAACGCCGTTTTCCATGCACAGGTCTTCCTCTACAAGCTCGCGGCGCAGCGCCGAGTGGCAGAGCTCGGCTGGCAAGTACTCGAC
Organism: uncultured Lentisphaerales bacterium; assembly: GCA_964460215.1. Taxonomy (GTDB): domain Bacteria; phylum Verrucomicrobiota; class Lentisphaeria; order JABSQK01; family CAJWLW01; genus CAJWLW01. Next base: position 6,111 of record CAYWQM010000067.1, on the reverse strand, counting down.
GTAGGCGCAGTTCGGGGCAGTGATCGCCATGTGCACCGAGGCGGCAATGCCGATACCGGACTTCCAGCAATGCGGCACGATCAACCGGTCGCGGTCCGCTGCCAGGTCACAGACGCGTTTTGCCTCGGTCAACCCGCCGACGCGGCCGACGTCCGGTTGTGCGACGTCGACCTTGCCGCGGTCCATCAGGTCGATGAATTCGAACCGCGTCGTTTGCCACTCGCCGTAAGCGATGCGGATGTTGAGATTGTCGTGCAGGAAGGCTATACCATCGAGATCATCCATCTGCAGCGGGGTCTCGATGAAGAACAGATCGAATTCCTCCAACCGCTTGAGTGTACGCAGGCAATCACGTGCGTCGGACCAGGTGTATTGCACGTCCACCATGAGCACAAAATCCGGACCGACGGCTTCGCGGCAGATGCGAACAACTTCGGGCACAGACTCTGCCGGTTCGTCGAGTCCGTGATGGGCGTAAGGCCCGGACAGCGTCACCTCCAGCTTGGCTGCCGGAAAGCCGTATTCCTTGGCGCGCACAGCCCATTCGGCCAGCGACTTGCTGTACGAATCGAGATCCTTGCCGCGGGGCTGCAATGAAGCGTAGGGCTTGATAAACGGCTGCTGCTCATCGCCGAGAAGTTGCCAGCAGGGGACGCCAAGCGCTTTGCCTTTGATATCCCACAGCGCCATATCCAGCGCCCCGATCGCATTGATGCCGAGGCCGCGCCGGCCATAGTGCATACTGCCGACGTACATGCGTTCCCAAAGCGCCTCGACCTGCAGCGGGTCCTGGCCGATAAGCACGTCCTTGAGTCCCAGTGCCATAGTGTGAATAGTGGGACTTTCGATGATGGCGCGGGCGCCCCACGGATTGGTATCGCTTTCGCCGATGCCGATAATTCCCTCGTCGGTGTGGATCTCCACAACGATATCGTCCTGTGACCCATCGGTATCTTCAGCATGGAGATCGGGGAGCAGCAGGACATGGCAGATGACGTCAGTTATTTTCATTTGAATCCTGATAGTTGTGGGGTTGCCCTGAACGGAAGATGTTGCAGTTTTTACCGAAAACAAGGGGTTCGCCGGTGACCGCGGTGCAGGAGGCGGGTTGTTCCAGCGCAGTAGTCTGAATTTTAATACATAAGAAAATCCACCCGCATACGTCTATACTGTTAGACTCCAATCACCCAACGGAGGGTCCGTGTCAATGATTCGTTATTTTATACCCCTGTTCCTGCTCGTCCACTGCGCTTTTGCCGCCGACCGCACGGCGGCCTGGAAGAAGGTCGCGGAGGCCGAAGCCAACGGTCTGCCAAAAACCGCCATGGAACTGCTCGATCCAATCGTCGAAGGTGCCCTGGCCGACAAAGCCTATGCCGAAGCGGTCAAGGCGATAACCAAGAAGATCCGCCACCACACCGAGATCCAGGGCGGCAAAGCGGAAGAGAAGATCGGTAACCTCCAAGCCGAGATCGAAGACGCGCCGGACGAGGCCAACCCGATTCTCCAAACTATTCTGGCCCACTGGTACTGGCACTTTTTCCAGCAGAACCGCTGGCGCTTCATGCAGCGCACGCAGAGCGGCGAAGCCGCGGGCAACGACATCATGAGCTGGGACCTGGCAAGGATCCTGGCCGAGATCGACAAGCATTTCTCAACCGCCTTGGCGGCCGGAGAAAACCTGCAGAAAATGCCGATCGCCGATTATACGGAGCTACTCACAGAAGGCAATGCGCCGGACAGCTTCCGTCCGACACTCTACGATTTCCTGGCCTTTGAAGCCCTGAGTTTTTACAGTGCCGGCGAGCAGGTTGGAAACCGCGCCCAGGACGCCTTCGATCTCGGCGCCGACACCCCGATCTTCGACAAGCTCGACGACTTCCTCGCCTGGAAGATCGAGACCACCGACGACACCTCGACCAAGGTCAAGGCATTGCAGCTCTACCAGGACGTGCTGCGCTTTCACAAGAACGACGACACCCCGGATGCCCGCATCGATGCCGATCTCGGTCGCCTGGTCTATGGCTACAACCAGGCGTACGGCGCCGACAAAAAAGAGCGCTACATCGCAGCGCTCGAACGTTTCGTTGATGAGTGGGCCGACCACCGCATCTCCGCCCGGGCACTGCATCACTGGGCGACGATACTGCAAAACGACAGCGATTTTGCCGGCGCCCACCGGTTGGCGGCGCGCGGTGCCAGGGCGCACCCGGAGACCCCGGGCGGCAATTCCTGTTACAACCTGATTCAAACCATCGAAGCGAAGCAGGTAAACCTGATGGTCGAGCAGGTGTGGAACAAACCATGGCCGAAAGTCAGTGTCAGCTACAAAAATATTGACAAGATCTGGTTTCGCGTCGTGCCGTACGACTGGAACAAGCTGCTGACTTCACGGAGCTGGTCGCTCGATCAGTTGGGTACGCGTCAGCAACAGAAGGAACTGATTGGCATGCAGCCTGTTAAATCCTGGTCTGTGGATCTGCCGCCGACGGACGATTATCAGTTGCGTCAACACCAGGTCGAGGTGCCTGGGGACCTGGCGAAGGGCCACTATTTCGTTATCTCCAGTTGCACCCCGAACTTTCAGAAAGAGAAAAATTTCGTGAACTATCGGAGCTTCTGGGTCAGTGACCTGGCGATCGTCACGCGAACGCGGCAGGGATCGGAGCGTGTCGGCGGTTTCGTTTTGGATGCACACAGCGGCGAGCCGATTGAGGGTGTACAGATCCAGTTCTGGCGCCGGGATCGCCGGAATTGGCAGCGGACGGGAGGCGATGTGCGTACCGACAGAAACGGCTATTTCAAAGCAGCCATCAGCTCTCAGTCGCATGTCATTGTGGCGAAACACCGGGGCGATCGTGTTTCGACAAACAACCTTTCGGCACATGCCTATGACATGACGTCTCGGCCGCAGGAAAACACCACGTTTTTCACCGATCGCTCACTCTATCGCCCGGGACAGACGATCCGTTTCAAGGGCATCTGCATATATTCGTACCGAGAGAAAGACGCGTACCGCACCATCAACAACCGCAAGCTCATGGTCATTTTCCGCGACGTCAATCACAAGGAAATCGAGCGTCGCGAGTTTCGTACCAACGATTACGGTTCGTTTTCCGGAAGTTTCACGGCGCCGCGTGATCGGCTGATGGGGCGCATGTCGATCGTTGTCGAGGGCCAGCCCAACGGCAGTACCAACGTCACTGTCGAGGAATACAAGCGCCCGAAGTTCGAGGTTACCCTCGATCCGCCGGACACCGCGCCGAAGCTGGATGCCGGCGTCGCCATCACGGGACATGCCATCAGCTATACCGGTGCCGCGGTCAATGGTGCCAAAGTACAATACCGTGTCGTGCGTGAGGTTCGGTATCCGCCGTGGTGGGGTTGGTATCGCTGGTGGATGCCGCAGCAGTCCGGCGGCCAGGAGATCCTGCACGGGGTCGTGCGGACCGAGACCGACGGGTCGTTCAAGATCACTTTCAATGCCATGCCGGACCGGACTGTGCCGGCGGCTGACGAACCGACCTTCAGTTTCTCGGTCTACGCTGATGTCACAGACACCGCCGGCGAAACACGCTCCGGCAATCGCACCGTCAACGTCGGCTACACGACTCTGCAGGCCACACTCAGCACCGACCAGTGGCATGAGAAGGGCAAGCCCGTGGTGCTGACGATCGGTACGCGCACGCTTGATGGCGTCGGCCAGAGTGCTGAGGGCATCGTCAAGATTTTCCGGCTGCAGGCGCCGGTAACCGTCCAGCGGCCTCAGGCCCAAGGCTGGCAGCGGCATCACCGCATGCTGCCGAAGGCCGGGCAGGCGGGCGAGCCGGACCTTTCCGATCCCAACACCTGGCCGCTCGGCGATGTTGCCGCGGAACGGCCATTCACCACGGACGTCGAGGGTGGGGCGGAACTTTCGGTGGCGCTCGAGCCTGGGCTCTATCGCGCCAAACTGGAGTCGAGCGATCGTTTCGGCAAGCCGGTCAGTGCCCTGCAGCCGTTGCAGGTACTGGATCCGCAGGCGCCCAAGTGCAACCTGAAAATTCCGTTCCTGTTCACGGCACCGACCTGGCAGGTTGAGCCGGGTGACAGCCTCACCGCGCTGTGGGGCAGCGGCTACGACCGGGCCCGGGCATACATCGAGATCGAGCATCGCAACAAGATTCTGCGAAGTTTCTGGACCGATCCGCAACGCACCCAGGAGATCATCGAACTGGCAGTGACCGAGGAGATGCGCGGCGGCGGCACGGTGCGCGTTACGATGGTACGGGAGAATCGAGGCTACATAACAGTGCGCCCGGTCACTGTGCCGTGGAGCAACAAGAAGCTTCAGGTGAAGTGGGAGCATTTCACTTCGAAGCTCGGGCCGGCCGAAAAGGAAACCTGGACCGCGATAATCACCGGGACGGACGCCGAAAAGGTGGTTGCCGAGATGGTCGCCGGGCTCTATGACGAATCGCTCGACGCCTATCTGCCGCATCATTGGGCGCAAAGCATCGACGTATTCCGGCATGACCGGTCACGCCTGCAGTCGCAGTTCCAGAATCTTTTTGTTTCCTGGCACCGTCTGCAGGGTCGCTGGCCGAGCCACCGGAAAAACGGCAACCTCAGATATCGCGGCTTTCACCCGGATGTCACCAGGAACTTCTATCACAGCTATGGCGGCCGCCGGGGCGACTTGCGCATGCGCAGCTTAAGTAGTGCCCCAGCACCGATGGCGGCGATGGAGATGTCGGCAGATGCCGATGGGATGGAAATGGCCAACGGCGCGGCGCCCGCTTTGGGGAAGGCAGCTCGAGAGGACAAAGCAGTTGCCATGGACCCGGCGGCGGCGGCGGGTGGCACCGAGCCGAAGGGACCGGATCTGAGCAAGGTAACGGCCCGCAAGAACTTGCAGGAAACTGCTTTCTTCTTCCCCCACTTGATCAGTGACGACGCGGGTCGCGTCAAACTGGAGTTCGAGATGCCGGAGGCTCTGACCAAGTGGAAGTTCATGGCGTTGGCGCACGATGCTGAACTGCGTAGCGGTTTTCTCCAGGACAGCGTAGTCACCGCCAAGGACCTGATGGTGCAGCCGAATCCGCCGCGCTTCCTGCGCGAGGGTGACAGGCTCGAGTTCACGGTCAAGGTGATCAACCAGTCACCGACCCGCCAGCAGGGTACCGTCCGCCTGTCCCTGGCCGATGCACGAACTGCGCAGGCCGCAGATCAAGCGTTGGGCAATGAGCGGACCGACAAGGTGTTCGACATTCCCGCCAAGGAGTCGCGGACGTATTCCTGGACGCTCGCGGTGCCCGATGGCCAAGGGTTCCTCAGCTACACTGCCGTAGCAGCGACCAACAAGCTTTCGGACGGCGAGGAAGGCTACCTGCCGGTGCTGCCGCGCCGCATCATGGTCACCGAATCGCTGCCACTGCCGATCCGCGACCCCGGCAAGAAGACGTTCAAGTTCGAAAAACTCCTGGCCTCCGGCGGTTCCGACACGATCCGGCACGAGAGCCTGACGGTACAGATGGTGTCACAGCCGGCGTGGTACGCAGTGATGGCTCTGCCCTACCTGATGGAGTACCCGCACGGCTGCGCCGAGCAGGTGTTCAACCGTTTGTACGCCAATGCCCTGGCTTCGCACATCGCCAATTCCGACCCGAAGATCCGGCGGATTTTCGACCAGTGGAAAGGGACCGAGGCACTCGACAGCCCGCTGGAGAAAAACGCTGAACTCAAGGCCGTGATGCTTGAGGAAACCCCATGGGTCCGTCAAGCCGAGAGCGAGAGCGAGGCGCGCCGCAACCTCGGCATACTGTTCGACAATAATCGGCTCAACCGCGAACGCAGCGGGCAGCAGCGCAGGCTCGAAGAAATGCAGCGCGGCGATGGTTCGTGGGGCTGGTTTCCCGGCGGCTCGCCGAATCATTACATCACGTTGTACATCACTACGGGCTACGGTCGGCTGCGCCATCTCGGCGTCAAACGCATCGACGTCAAGCCGGCGCTGAATGCACTCAACTTTCTGGATGGCTCGATCAACGAGAGATATCAGAATTTGAAACGGGACAAACGTCTCTACAACAACACTCTGAGCCCGACGATCGCGTTGAACATCTACTGACG
>CAYWQM010000066.1:0-23240 GCA_964460215.1 uncultured Lentisphaerales bacterium | reverse complement strand
GGTGGTGCAACTGGACATTACGACTAGGCCGAAACCCAGCACACAGGCCTGCCCCACTGCCATCAATCGGTGTCGGGCGCCGCCTTTCATCATCCACCTCGTGTCGGTTATATTTATCTTATTCCCCGTGCCTGATTACATCTTTTGTGTATACCTCATATTACACGAAATCCACAAGCTAAGTCATTTCTTTCGATGTGTTGGGTGCGGAGAAGGTTTCAGAAATATTAGGTCAATGCCGATGAAAAGCCCCTTTATTTATTTGCAAGTCATTTAACTGTAGGACCTTATGGACTTTCGTCCGATCACAAAAAAAAACCTATTAGCAAAATAAACAGTGCGCCATCGGCTGTTCCCCGCCTGCACTGTTTGACTTCGACTGGATGAAATACGATCTTCCCGCCTGTGCTTAATAAGTAGGCAATCTGTACGGCATTATGCCGGCAATGGAATGAGGGGTGGCATGGCCAAAAACAAATGTTACGCAGCCGTCGATTTGGGCGCTGAGAGCGGGCGTGTTGTGGTTGGCATCTATGACGGCTCCCGAATGAGCTTGGAGGAGGTCCATCGGTTTCCGAACGGCGGGACGAATATCCTCGGCAGCATTTACTGGGACCCGGTTCGTTTATTCAGCGAGATCAAGGTCGGCCTGGCCCAGGCGGTGGTGCAGTACGGTGATGCGTTGTGCAGCGTCGGGGTCGATGCCTGGGGAGTTGATTACGGGTTGCTTGACCGCACCGGGCAACTCATCAGCATGCCGCATTGCTACCGTGATCCACGCGTAGACCGGGTTATGGAGGCGTGCGGCGAGCGCCTGTCAATGGACGAGCTCTACGCCGGGACAGGCATACAGATCATGTTTCTCAATACTGTTTTCCAGCTCTTCGCCGAGGCGCAGGAAACGCCGCAACGCCTCGAGATCGCCGACCAGTTGCTGTTCATGCCGGACCTGATGAACTACTGGCTCAGCGGCGTGACTGCAAACGAGTTCACGATCGCCAGCACCAGTGGCTGCATGAACATGCGTAATGGTCAATGGAATGATGAGATTCTCACACGGCTGGGCATCCCACCGGATATTTTTTTGGAGCCGACGGCGCCGGGCACGAGACTGGGGTCGCTCACCGAGGCTGTCGAAGCTGAGATTCAGGCGAGCTTGAATGTTGTCACCGTAGGCAGCCACGACACGGCCTCTGCGGTTGCCGGTGTGCCGGCGGTGGGCAGCGAATATGCCTATGTGAGTTCTGGAACTTGGGCGCTGCTCGGCATCGAGACAGCGGCACCGATCATCAATGACCAGAGTCAACGTTACAACCTCACGAACGAAGGCGGCATCTGCGACACCATTCGTGTGCTCGGCAATATCACCGGCATGTGGATCGTGCAGGAGTGTCGCCGCAGCTTTGCCGATGACGGTGATAAATACGACTACGGAGAAATCACCCGGATGGCTGAAACTGCCGATCCGCACGTCGCGGTCATCGATCCGGACTATGCGGCCTTCAGTACGCCCGGCAACATGCCCGGCAAAATTCAGGATTACTGTCGCGAGACTGGGCAGAAGGCGCCGGAGACGCGTGGAGAAATCCTGCGCACCGCCTTCGAAAGTATGGCGCTGAAATACCGGTTGGTTCTCGAACGCCTCGAGGATCTGCGTGGCGGTCCGGTCGAAGTCCTCCATATCGTTGGCGGCGGCAGCCGGAACAGGTTGCTGAACCAGATGGTCGCCGATGCAATCAATCGCCCCGTGATAACCGGCCCGGTCGAGGCTACTTCGGCCGGCAATGTCCTGATGCAGATGATTGCAGGCGGTGACCTGAACTCGCTGGAGGAAGGGAAGGTGCTTGTTGGAGAATCCTTCGAAACCGCCGTATTTGACCCAGGAAACCCGGCTCCCTGGGAGGCGCCGTTCGAGGTGCTGAAAAAGAACATCGGCTGAGTCTGCAACTGGCCTTTATTCACTTGTTCTAATTGGAAAAACTGTCCTCACTCTTTCTCGTTCCTTCCAATGCATTCATGCCAAGAGGCATGTGCCGGCAAAAGGGGTAATGAAGCGTGAGATAACGACGATGTCACCTGAAACCTGAAACATGCTTGGGGTCTGATATGCCTTCGAAAAATCGTTACATCGGTGAACTTCCCAAGATTGGTATCCGCCCGACTATCGACGGACGCCTCGGTGGCGTGCGTGAGTCGCTCGAGAAGCAAACCATGGGGATGGCAAAGACTGTTGCCAAGTTTCTCTCCAGCCACCTCAAGCACTACAACGGCACCCGTGTCAAATGTGTCATTGCGGACACCTGTATTGGCGGTGTTGCGGAGACTGCGAACTGTGCCGAGAAGTTTGCGCGCGAAGGTGTCGGGGTGTCGCTCACAGTGACACCTTGCTGGTGCTACGGTTCGGAGACAATGGACATGGATACCCTGATCCCGAAAGCAATCTGGGGCTTCAATGGCACCGAACGCCCGGGAGCCGTCTATCTTGCAGCCGTACAGGCGGCGCATAACCAGAAAGGGGTGCCCGTATTTACAATATACGGACGAGACGTCCAGGATGCCGATGACAAGTCGATTCCCGATGACGTCCAGGTTAAGCTGCTGCGCTTTGCGCGTGCTGGTATCGCAGTCGCCACGATGCGTGGCAAATCTTATCTCGGCATGGGCAACATCTCGATGGGGATCATGGGGTCGTACGCCGATCACGAGTTGTTCGAGGCCTATCTCGGAATGCGGGTCGAAGCCATTGACATGAGCGAGTTCATTCGCCGTATCGAGCGAGGTATTTACGATCCGGCCGAGTACCGCAAAGCGATGCGCTGGGTCAAGGCCAACTGCCCGGAAGGAAGCGATTACAACACCGAAGAAAAGAAGCGCAGCCGTGAGCATCTCGATCGTGAATGGGAAGTTTCCGTCAAGTGCGCGCTCATTGCCCGCGATCTCATGGTTGGCAATCGGAAGCTGTCCGCCCTCGGGTTCGGCGAAGAGGCTCACGGACACAACGCCATCGCCGGAGGGTTCCAGGGTCAACGGCAGTGGACTGACCACATGCCAAACGGTGATTTTCTCGAGGCCATGCTGACGACCTCGTTCGATTGGAATGGCAGGCGCCCCCCTTTCATGGTCGCGACTGAGAACGACACACTCAACGGCATCGCCATGCTTTTCGGTCACTTGATCACCAACGCCGCCCAGATCTTTGCCGATGTTCGCACGTACTGGAGCAGCGATGCAGTCAAGCGAGTCACCGGACATACGCTTGACGGCGATGCTGCCGGTGGCATCCTGCACCTGATCAATTCCGGTCCAGCCGCACTGGATGGTACCGGCGCACAGATGATCGATGGCCAACCTGCCATGAAACCGTTCTGGGAAATTACCGACGACGAAGTGTCGAAATGCCTGGAGGCCACAACCTGGCATCCGTCAATGACTGAGTACTTCCCGGGCGGTGGCTGGTCGACGCGCTACTGTACGCTCGGCGGCATGCCAGTGACCTTATGCCGGATTAACCTGGTGCGTGGCGTGGGGCCGGTCCTGCAGATCGCCGAAGGCACCACCGTGTCCTTGCCGGATCATGTGCATGATGCCCTTGATCAGCGCACGAATCCCACCTGGCCGACCACCTGGTTTGCGCCGCGCACCATGGGCAACGGCGTTTTTCGCGACGTCTACTCGGTCATGAACGCCTGGGGCTCAAACCACGGCGCCTTCAGCTATGGGCATGTCGGTGCCGAACTCATCAGTCTCGCGTCTATTCTACGCATCCCGGTCTACATGCACAACGTCGCGGAGGAGGAAGTTTTCCGTCCGTCCGCCTGGAACTGCTTCGGCACTGTGGATCTCGAGGGTGCTGATTTCCGCGCCTGCGCCAACTTTGGCCCGTTGTACGGTTGAAGATTTATGATTCGTGTCGAGCGAATTATAAAAGGATGCCGTCGCCGCCATGCCTTGGTTGCTCAGGCGTATAAAGCCTTGCCTCTCGGCATGCTGCCGTCCATATGGGATCCTGCATCTCCGTCTGGCTATTCCGCAAGGCACGGCGGTGCGTCGCGATGCAGTTCCAGGTTGTCAGAGATCGCGCGGTTGTGCAGTTCCCGATCGATTGCCTCGCGCAGCGCGGTATTGCCGAAAACGCTGAGCAGAAGCAGGTGTTCACTGCCGCAGAGTTGCAGGAGACTGATATGTGTTGCTTTTTTCATCTTCTCTCTCTCTCGAATAGGACCGTGGAGGCAATTGCCTGAAATGCAGCGCCTGCCAAGCAATCCCAGGTTTCTTTAATATCCTTGCAGTTAAATAGTTGCATATTCAGGGCGTCGAAGCTCTCTATGTTAGATGCCAAATTCACGCAAAAGTTGGCAAATAATGTGTGATTTTTTCATAATTCCGCTTATTATGAGCACCGGGAGAGAATGAATTCCCGGTCTTGAATGCCCCTGCCAGGGGTTTTCTTATTCAATCGACACTCCAAATCCTGAATTATACATGTCGCTTTCCGATCAAATAAATGAAGATATCAAAGAGGCCATGCGCGCTCGGGACGAACAGGCGCTCAACGCCCTGCGTGCCGTGCGTGGGGAAATAATCAAGTTCGAAAAGAGTGGTGACAACAAGTCTGTGTCCGACGATGATGTCATCACCATGGTCAAGCGCCTGGTCAAACAGCGTCAGGATTCCATTGAAATGTTCCGGAAAGGAGAGCGCGAGGATCTCGTCGGGGCGGAAGAGGCGCAGATTGCAATTCTCCAGGTACTGCTGCCTGAGTCGCTGACCCCTGACGAGCTCTCGGCTTTAGTCGCCCAGGCAGTTGAATCCACTGGCGCCGAGTCAATGAAAGAGATGGGCCAGGTAATGAAGGCCGTCCGCGACCTCGTTGCCGCCACCGGAAAGGATGCCGACAACCGGGCTCTGGCGGATTTCGTCAAGCAGTCGCTCGGTTAATCGCGCCGATGAACCACGATACGACCATTCGAGCTGCAACCGATGCCGACATTGCTGGCATCGAAGCTTTGCTTGCCCCCTTTGTGACTGAGCGGCAGCTGCTCGATCGCACCGACATGCAGCTGGCGCACCTGGCTGAAAATGGTTTCGTCGCAGTATGTGGAGAGCGCATTGTCGGCTTTGCTGCGATCGAGGTGTACTCACACAAACTGGCGGAGATCCAGGCCTTGGGCGTATCGGCCGAGTTCCAGGGGCAGGGCATCGGTCAAGCTCTGGTCGAGAATTGTGTCGAGCGCGCAAAGGAGCTAAAGGTCGTGGAATTGATGGCAATCACCGCCTCCGAGTCCGTCTTTCGCAGTTGCGGATTCGATTTTGCACTCCCTGATCAGAAGCGCGCAGTGTTTTTGAAGTGTGAATAGTTCGTCGAAGCGTAGACGGCATGCCCTCATCACTCGACATATTCTGTTGAGGCCTTATTTTATTCTCTGCCCTGACGTATAACCTGAGTTGAGTTTTTTAGATGAAAGAGAAGGTCGCACCTTGGATAACTTTTCGTTCTGAGATCAAAGTGTTGGATTGCACCGTGCGCGACGGTGGCCTGATTAATGATCATTTCTTCGATGACCCCTTCGTCAAAGGCGTTTATCAAGCCTGCATCGATGCCGGCATCGATTGCATGGAAGTCGGGTATAAGGGGGCGAAAGGACTCTTTGCCCGCGATGCCTTCGGTGATTGGAAGTTCAGCGACGAGGACGATATCCGCCGGGTTGTAGGTGATAACGATTCGCCTCTGAAGCTGTCCGCCATGGCAGACGCAGAAAAAACGGACTACAAGGTCGATATCCTTCCGAAAGAAGACAGTGTGCTGGATGTTATCCGTGTCGCGACCTACGCTCACCAGCTGCCAACGGCAGTCGATATGATCAAGGACGCCCATGACAAGGGCTACGAGACTGCCTGTAACATCATGGCGATTTCGACAGTATCGGAAGCGGAGATCGACCAGTGCCTGGAAACACTGCGGGAAACGCCGGTTGAGACCGTCGTTGTCGTCGACAGTTATGGGGCCTTGTATCATGAGCAAATCCGCTACCTGGTGGAGAAGTACCTGAATGCCATGAAAGACGTTGGAAAGGAAGTAGGCATCCATACCCACAACAATCAGCAGCTGGCCTTCGCCAACACGATCGAGGCACTGATCACGGGAGCCAACCGGCTGGACTCGACGATGATGGGGCTCGGTCGCGGTGCCGGCAACTGCCCGACAGAGCTGCTTGTCGGTTTCCTGCGCAACCCCAAATTCCACATTCGACCGATTTACGATTTCCTGGCAGAGCATGTCAATCCGTTGCGGGACAGCCTTGACTGGGGCGCACTGGTGCCGTACAACATGACCGGGCAACTCAACGAGCACCCGCGAACTGCCATCGGCGTGTTGAAGACGGATGATCGCGATGACTACGTGAAATACTACGACAGTCTGATCTCCGCGGTTTAACCCGTCTTGCTCACTGGCTTGATTGTCGCCATCACCTTGCGGGACCTGGCCCGGAAGATTGAAATACGGAATTGTGTTCGTATTTTCTGCCCGTCACGATACCACTTCATTTCACAGGCTGACAAATGAGAATGCGAAAGACAACGTGCATCTGTTTCGGCATGATCGGGCTCAGCCTGCTGCTGACAAGTTGTGTCACGCGACGCAACCTTGAGGAGTCAGGGGATCTCAATTTGCGACTTGTCCAGAATCGTCAGGTCAAACTCTGGGGGTCGGCCTGGGAAGAAAACGGCGCTTTGGCGGTGGCCGGATCGGTTCGGCCGAGGCACCCGGGGGAAGGTGTGGACGCGGGGCATCTCCATATCACGATCCGTGAGCGGAACGGGAATGAGTTCGCTGCACAGTTCATCGAACTCCGCCGCATCGAAGCCCGGAAACGAGTGCCGGACTACATCAAATTCTCCGCGCCCTTTGCTTCGATACCTCCGAAGCATTCTACCATTCGCCTCGAATGGCATGCCGGGTCTGATTGCAGCCAGTGAACCGTTGGTGTACGCGCCGGCCTACAACAGACATTGCCCCGCGGTGGCCCGAATACTGCGGCATTAATTGCAGGCGCACACTCAAGAATATTCCGGGGGCGCTATCTGAAGAAGGCCCTTCAATCTTGACATCAGAAAGTTCATGTACCATCTTAAAAGCATGAAACACGCCCATTCAGTATCGATGATCCTCATCCTGATGGCCGTCTGCAGCCTTCCGCAAGGCATGGGCTGGATTATTTGCCCGAATCAGGGGACTGTCAGCGTCCAATCCTGCGGGGCATGCTCACTCGGACCGGCAGCCAACGAAATTGATGGGCAGACGGGCTGTTGTGACGCATCCGCAGCTACTGCAGCAACTACTGCGGCGACGGACATTCTGACGACGTCCTGTTGTCAGCGCCTAAGCGAAATGAAAGGCTACATTGCGCAGCAGACGGAACCCTGTCGCATTCAGGCACCGACGACGGCTGCCATCTTCCCCCTTTTTCATGTTGAAGATCAGCCCGACTTCCAGGCGATCGCCGGAGCTTGCCGTTCGGCCTTGACCCGACATCTCCCAGCGCGACACTTGTTTCAGGACAACTGTGCCCTGCTGATCTGACCCCGCTACGGCGCCCTGCCGTATTTCAGCTCGAGTTACAACACCAGAATTGTAACTGCGATTCCAGTTGTGCCGTCGGCACAACCTCTCACGGACCTGAAAGCGAGATCACCGATCAACATGAATGCTCATACCCGCATCCGGGAACACATCCTGTACATATTTCTCCTACTGCTGATTTCTATCGGCCAAGCGCAGGAGGTCCCTGCCCAGCCATGGTGCCCGGTTGCCACGGATGAGGCAGCATCGGAGAAGTTCTCCGTAGTCTACCAGGCACGGAAAATTTATTTCTGCTGCCGTGGTTGCCGCAAGGATTTTCTTGCCGATCCGGAACGGTATCTGGTTAACCTTGACGGGGCAGTCGCTGCCAATGATTCGCGGCAAGCGGCCACTGTGCCTGCCGCTTCCGAACTGGCGCTCCCGTTGCCGAATGAGCACGAGGCTCGCCAGCGAAACACCTTACTGCAGTTCATCGGCAAACTGCACCCGCTGGTGGTGCATTTTCCAATCGCTTTCATCCCCTTGGTGTTGTTCATGGAGTTGTATACGACCTGCAAAAAACGCGAGCCCTTTGCGAGTACCCGCATCATACTGCCACTGGCCGCATTGAGTGCTCTTGCAGCCGCCAGCCTCGGCTGGGTCGACGCGATGCATGTGAATTATCCCGAGGAACTCCAGACAACTTTGTTTCGACATCGCTGGAGCGGTGTATTGACTGCCGTGATAACCGTCGCGGCGGCGGTTATGCAGCACCTGTCGCAGTCCGGCGGCAAGCACCGTGACATCACGTACGGAGTCTTGTTGGCACTCGCCTGTGTTCTGGTCGGGGTAACCGGCCATCTCGGTGCCACGCTGATTTACGGAGTGGACTATTTTGCATTTTGATCCGACAAAACCTGACATTGAAACGACCTTTCTCTGGCGAGACGTCGGGTGCCAGAGGCTTGGAGGCGCCATGTATTGTTTCAGATATTATTTGATCGTTTTTCTCGCGATTGCCGGAGGCTCCAGAATTGTCTCCGCCAATGCGGATTCCCTTGCAAGGGTTGACCTCCCCGGCCTTATTCGCCAGGGATCGGAACGGAATCCGTCGATCAAGGCGGCACTGATCGAATGGCAGGCAACCGTCGCAAAACTGCCGCAGGCGTTTGCCTTGCCTGATCCGAAATTGCGTCTGGATTATTACGTCGACAGCGTTGAAACCCGGGTCGGCCCTCAGCAATATCGCATCGGACTCTCACAGCGCTTCCCGTTTCCCGGCACTCTTGCGCAGGCTGGCGAGGTGGTCACGCGTGACATTCGGATCCGGCACGCAGAATATGATAAGGCTATTCGAGATTTCATCGTTGACTTGACCGTTAGTTATAACGAACTTGTTTACCTCCGCGGTGCTGCAAAAATCACCCGTCAGAACCAGGAGTTGCTGGAGCACGTTCTCAAAGTCGCGACTACTCGCCACGCCGAGGGGAAGGCAAAATTTATCGACGTGCTTAAGGCCCAGAGCCAGCTCGCACAGCTGTCGTACGACCTGATTCTTTTGCGCGAACTCGAGCAGGTCGAGATCGTACAGATAAACGCTTTATTGGACCACCCATCGGAGAGGCCGCTCGGCGAGCTCCGGACGCCGCAATTGCCAGTGTTGCAGACGTCGCTGCCGGAGATCGAGGCAGTGGCGCTCGGGCAGCGGCAGGAAATCGAGATTGCCGCCGCGGAGGTCGACAAGGCAGCCGAGTCCGTGCGTCTCGCCGAGCTGAAAAATCGGCCATCGTTGACCGTGAACTCTACGCATGTGCTGACTGGTGACGCCGCTGGAAACGTTGCTGACAGCGGTAAGGACGCCTGGATGGTCGGCGTCGGCATCTCCCTGCCTGTCTGGCGCAGTCGTAATCGTAGCCGTGTCGAGGAAGCGGAATTACGACATGCCTCCGCCCTTCAGCAGCAGCGCAAGGTTGAGAATGAGACACGCGCTGCTTTGCGCACTGTGTATTTCCGGCTCGAAAATGCCCGGCGGCTGATCGAACTCTACGAGAAAAGCCTGATTCCACAAGCTGCACAAGCTATGGAAGTCGCCGAGCAGTGGCACGACACCGGGGTCAATGATATTGCCGGCTTCCTCGAGACTCAGGGGGTTTGGTTCAACTTTAATCTTGCCCGGCTGCGTGCCGTTACCGACTATCAGCAATACCTCGTGCGCCTCGAACAGTTGGCCGGCGGTCTTGTTCCCGAATCATCTGTCACGCCGGAGGCGCAGCCATGAGTCGACCATACGGCATTCTCGTGACCTTATGTTTACTGTTCCTGATGTCCGGCTGTGCCAGCCGAAATCGCCAATGCGCGTTGTCAGTTAGTCTCGAACAGCCACGCCCCGACGCTTACTATGCAGCGAAATCGGCCTTGGCTGAGGTCGCCGTTGTCGATGCGCCCGAAACGGATTTGCTCAGTGATATGCAGCAGCAGCTCATGTACTCGAAAGTTCGCTGGGAGACCGCGCTGAAGAATGATGTGACAGCCGTTACTCTGGCGGCGGTGGACCCGGAAGACTATACCGCATCCCGTCAGCTCGCTGCCGATCCGAATCTCGATGCGCGGCTGGCGATGGAGATCGACCTGGCGACGCTGATCGGACTGGCTTCTGAATTGAATCCAACAATCCAGGCTGCTGCGGCGCAACTGCAGGCAACTTTGGAACAGTATCCCCAGGCCACCCAGCTCGACAACATCCTCCAGCAATACAACGCTTTTACCAAGCAGCTAGACACACGTATCGGCCCGACCGGTCACCAGCAGATGACGGCCATGTCCTTCCCGTTTCCCGATGCCCTGGCTTTGAAGGGAAAACTCATCGACGAAGCCGTCGAGATAGCCCGATGCCAGCATGAAATTGCGGTCCGGGATGTTGTTGCGGAATTGACCCAGGCGTACTGCCGCCTCTTGTTTGCCGATGCAGCGATTGCCGTCAAGCAAGAAGCTCGAGCGCTGCTTGAACAGGTAATAAATGTCGCGTTGCAGGGGATTCGTAGCGGAGGTTCGAGTTCAAACGTGGTGATCATGACGCAGGCGGAGCTGGCCACTTTGAGCGACGCGATCATTACACTTGAAGGGGAGCGTGAGACCTTGATTGCTCGACTGAACATCCTGTTGAACCGCTTGCCAAACACTGTACTTGGCCCGCCCAAAGCGGTTGACGACGCCGATTTGGATGTCGACCTGGAAACACTCTATGACCTTGCCATCGATGGATCCCAGGAATTACAGGAGCAACGCCTACGTATCGCGCGAATGCGCACGATGGTTGCCCTGGCCAAACGCATGGCTTATCCGGACCCAACCATGGGGGCGAGCTACTTCGAGAACCGTATGAGGCTGAGCAGCGGCAGCGGTGAAGCTTCCCCTGCGTTCATGCCGCGGCGTGAACTTGACCATAGAGAGACGCCCTGGTTCGGACAGCGCGATGCCTACATTCGCGAAGTCGAACTTCGAATAGAAGCCATGCAAAGCTTACTTGCGTCGATGGAAGACCAGACGCGGCTTGAAGTGAAGCAGGCGCATTTCGGACTTGAAACCGCCCGCCGTAGAATTGCCTTGTACCGCACATCACTGCTGCCGCAGGCGCGGCAGTCGCTGGAGATCATGGACACTGCCTATCGCTCCGGAAAAACGGCATTTGTCAATTTCCTGGAAGCCCAGCAAACGCTGCTGCAGTTTCGCTACGAAGAGCATCGGGCATTTCTTGAGTTTCGCCTGCATCTGACACGGCTGGATCAACTCGCGGGTCGGGCACTCGCCAGAAAGGCATTGACAATAGATCAGGAGATGGAGCAATGACAGACGAATCAAAAAGGCAGCATGGCAAGTTGATTGCCATCATTATTCCGGTGATCGGAGCAATCATTCTGTTCGGGGGCGGGTGGTTGATTGGGCGTCTCGGCATTTCTGCAGCTCGGCATGACACCAGCTCCGATGTTGCGTTGCGTCCCAAAGCTGATGAAGCAATCGTCTGGACATGCACCATGCACCTGCAGATCCGATCACGGGCGCCGGGAGAGTGCCCGGTCTGCGGTATGATGCTGATCCCGGCCCCCACGGACTTCAGGCTCTCAGCAGAGGCTCGGGCACTGGCACAGGTCGAGGTGGTCCCTGTCGAGCGACGCTGGGTCGCCAGGCAGGTTCGACTGGTGGGCTCGATCGAATACGATGAAACCCAACTGCGAACGATCACCGCGAGAGTCGGCGGCCGCCTGGACCGGCTCTATGTCGATTACACGGGCATATCCGTAAGCGAGGGCGATCACATGGTCTGGATGTACAGTCCCGAAATCCTAGCGGCCGAGGCCGAGCTGATCGAGTCGGCCAAGGCGGTCGCAGCCATGAAGGACATTTCTTTGCCACTGATGCAAAGGAATGCAGAGGCAACCCTTGCTGCGACCAGGGATAAATTGAGGCTGTGGGGATTGACGCCGGAACAGATTGCCGAAATCGAAACACGTGGCGAACCGTCTGATCATATACAGATCAATGCGCCGATCGGCGGTGTTGTCATCCAGAAGAACGCTGAAGAAGGTATGTATGTTGAGACCGGGACACCGATCTATCGAATCGCCGATCTGTCGAAGGTGTGGCTCAAGATTGATGCCTATGAGTCCGACCTGCCGTGGTTGCGCTATGGGCAGGAAGTGAGGTTCACCACCGAGTCGCTGCCCGGCGAGACGATCATTGGTCGGATATCCTTCATCGACCCCGTGCTCACGGTAAAAACACGCACCGTCAAGATTCGTGTCAATGTTTCTAATGACGACGGAAAACTCAAGCCCGGCATGTTCGTCCGTGCGGTAGTGGAATCCGGGTTGGCCGCCGGCGGCAGAACACTCGATGCGAACCTGGCGGGCAAATGGGTAAGCCCCATGCATCCGGAAATCGTCCGTGATGAACCGGGGCCATGCCCGGTGTGCGGCATGGCACTGGTCAAGGCCGAAGACCTCGGATTCGTCAGTCCAGACTCTTCAGCCGATCTGGCACCGCTGGTTATTCCCACAACTGCCGCGTTGCGTACAGGCCGGCGGGCCATCGTCTACGTACAAAACCCCGATGACCCAAGCCGCTATGAGGGGCGCGAAGTCGTCCTCGGAGCGCGAGCCGGTGATTTTTTTCTGGTTCAGTCCGGAGTCGAAGAGGGCGAGCTGGTCGTAACCAACGGCAACTTCAAGATTGACAGTGCTCAGCAGATCCTGACAGAGTCGAGCATGATGAATCCCAAAGAACCCGCTGCCGAGGAGGGGAGGGCAGACCCCCTGCACGAAGGAAGCCACAAGGAAGGAAGCCACAAGGAAGGAAGCCACAAGGAAGGAAGTCACAGGGAAGGAAGCCACAAGGATGAGTGAGCCGACGCTGCCAATTAATCCCCGCGATCTCGGGTGGCTGGACAGGCTGATTTACTTCTGCCTGCGCAACCGTCTGGTCGTTGTGCTGTCCGTCGCCTTCAGCGTTGTCTGGGGTGTCATCGTGGCGCCGTTCGACTGGCAAATCGACTGGTTGCCGCGTCAGCCGATAGCGGTGGATGCGATCCCTGATATCGGCGAGAATCAGCAGATCGTTTTTACCGAGTGGCGCGGGCGTTCGCCGCAGGACGTCGAAGCTCAGGTGACCCAACCGCTGACCGGTGCCATGCTGGGCATGCCAGGCGTCAAGACAGTCCGCAGCTATTCGATGTTCGGCTTCTCGTCGATCTATGTCATTTTCAAGGAAGGCGTCGATTTCTACTGGTCCAGATCGCGAATCCTCGAGAAGCTCAACAGCCTGTCGAAAGACAGCTTGCCGCCGGACGTGCAACCGGTTCTTGGCCCGGATGCGACGGCGCTTGGGCAGGTTTTCTGGTATACGCTCGAAGGCCGCGATGAGGATGGCAACGTCACCGGCGGTTGGGATCCGCATGAATTACGATCGATCCAGGACTGGGATATCCGCTACAACCTCCTGTCGGCCGACGGAATCGCCGAGGTCGCATCGGTCGGCGGCTACGTCCAGGAATATCAGATCGACGTTGACCCCGACGCCATGCGCGCCCACGGCGTCACCCTGGACCAGGTCTTCGCCGCAGTGCAGATGTCAAATGTTGATGTCGGCGCCCGGACGATCGAAGTCAACAAAGTTGAGTACGTCATCCGTGGCCTCGGGCTCATCGATGACATCGAGGATCTCGAAGGCACGATAATCAAGGCGAACGATAACGTCCCGATTTTTATCCGCAATGTTGCCAACGTGTCATTGGGACCGGCATGGCGCCGCGGCGCTCTCGACAAGGGCGGTGCCGAAGTTGTCGGCGGCGTTGCTGTCGTGCGCTATGGCGGCAATCCCCTGGCGGCGATCAAGGCCTTGAAAGAGAAAATTACGGAAATCTCGCCCGGGTTGCCCGCCAAGGTCATCATCGACTACAGCAAGGTCAGTGCCCAGGACGTTCGACAGTTTGCCGCCGACCGGCAATTCCGTGCTTTCGACAGGGGACACCTCGACCACCCCGCATGGCTCGACTGGCTCGCATCGACATCACGCGCGGAGCGCCCGGACTGGCTTACGGTCAGCAAGATTGCGATTATACCGTTTTATGATCGCACCAACCTGATATATGAAACGCTGGGCACACTCAGGACGGCACTGAGCCAACAGATTCTGGTGACGATTATTGTCATCATTATCATGGTAATGCACCTCCGAAGCTCGGCGGTGATCGCCGCCACACTGCCACTGGCGGTGCTCATGTGCTTTATCGCGATGAAATCCTTCGGCATTGATGCCAATGTTGTGGCGCTGTCCGGCATCGCGATCGCCATCGGTACGATTGTCGACATGGGCGTGATAATGTGCGAGAACATCCTGCGCCACCTCGACTCGGCACCATCCGATGAGGATCGTCTGCAGGTCGTGTTCCGCGCCAGTCGCGAAGTGGCGGGAGCGGTGCTGACCGCGATTGCCACAACAATCATCGGGTTCCTGCCGGTGTTCACGATGATCGGCGCAGAGGGCAAGCTGTTCCAGCCACTGGCCTTCACCAAGACCTTTGCATTGTTCGCCTCGGTCATCGTGGCTCTGGCCGTCGTGCCGGTGTTGGCTCACTGTTTTTTTACGTTTCGCATCAGTTCACGCCGGCTCCGCCATGCGGCACTTTTCAGTCTCGTCGCGGCAGGGATCGCATGTTGCTTTTTCTGGATTTGGTGGCTCGGAGTCATCGTTGTCTGCATCGCCGCGTGGCATCTGCTGGCACCAAAACTGCCGGACGCCTTGGCGGTGCGGTTGCCCAGGCTTGCCAATCTGCTGCTGGCCGTGCTCTTCGGCATACTATTGACGCAGTACTGGTTGCCGCTGGGGCCGGCCGCAGGTTTTCTCGCCAATGCCGTCGTCGTGCTGGGACCGATGGCCGGGCTTTTGACATTCTTTCTGCTGTTTGCCAGATACTACGAATACCTGTTGGAATTTCTGTTGCGCTTCAAGACAGTCTCTCTCCTTGTCCCGCTGTTCATGATTCTGCTTGGTATTCTGATCTGTCTCGGAATGCGCCGGGAGTTTATGCCCGATCTCGATGAGGGGTCCTATCTGTACATGCCGAGTACGATGCAGCATGCCTCTATCGGCGAGGCGCTGGATGTCCTCCAGAAGCAGGACAAAGCCTTTGCCGCAATACCTGAGATTGCCTTGGCTGTCGGAAAAATCGGCCGCGCCGAATCAGCGCTCGATCCGGCACCGATTTCGATGGTTGAAACCATCATCAACTACAAACCCCAGTACCTTGTCGATCGTGGTGGCAAACGGTTGCGTTTCAAGTTTGATGCCGAGGCAACGGACTTTTTTCGCAATGAACTCAACGATCCGGTAATTGCACCGGACGGCTTGCCATACAAGGTGCGGGGCGCTTTCAAACGCGATGCAGACGATCGGCTGATAGATGATCCCGGCGGCATGCCGTTTCGAGTCTGGCGACCGGCACTCGATCCCGAGCTGAACAGCGGGCGCCCTGCCTGGCCCGGCATTCGCAATGCCGACGACATATGGGAGGCGATCGCCGTTGCCGGCGAGATCCCCGGCACCACAGCGGCACCGAAACTCCAGCCGATTGCCGCCCGCCTTGTGATGTTGCAGACTGGGATGCGGGCGCCGATGGGCGTCAAGATCAAGGGGCCGGACCTGGCGACTATTGAAGGGGTCGGCCTCGAGCTGGAACGCCTGCTCAAGGAGGTCCCGGGGGTCGAGGCCGATGCAGTCATCGCTGACCGTATCGTTGGCAAGCCCTATATCGAGATCGAGATCGATCGCGATGCGATTGCGCGATATGGGATTCGGGTCGGCGCGGTGCAGGATATTATCGAGATCGCCATCGGCGGGCGCCATGTCACAACGACTGTCGAGGGGCGGAAGCGTTACCCGGTGCGCGTACGTTATCAGCGCGAACTCCGCGACTCGATCGAAGACCTGGGCCAAGTGCTTGTCCCAGGACGTAACGGACAACAGATCCCTTTACTGCAATTGTCCGAGATTCGCTATGTGCGGGGACTCCAGACGATCAAAAGCGAAGGGATGTTCCTCGTTGGACACGTGCTGCTTGACAAGCGACCCGGTTTTGCCGAGGTCGATGTGGTCGAGAGCTGTAAAGCATACCTAAAAAGTAAAATCGACAGCGGGGAACTGAAGATTCCCCAGGGCGTTTCATACACTTTCGCCGGAACCTATGAAAGCCAGTTGCGCGCCAGCAAGACGTTGCGGATTGTCTTGCCACTGGCGCTGTTCATCATCTTCATGATCCTCTATGTCAAGTTCAAATCTGTACCGGTTACCCTGATCGTGTTCAGCAGTATCCTTGTTGCCTGGGCCGGTGGCTTTGTCCTGCTATGGTTCTACGGACAGCCGGGCTTCATGGACTTTGAGCTGTTCGGCACCAACGTCCGTGATTTTTTCCAGGTGTCGCCGGTGAATATGAGTGTCGCGGTGTGGGTTGGCTTTTTGGCGCTGTTTGGCATTGCCTCGGACGATGGCGTTGTCATGACAACTTACCTCGAGCAAACCTTCGCCGGCAGTCCCGCAGGCTCTATCGCCGATATTCGATCGGGGGTTGTCGTGGCTGCCAAACGCCGTATTCGGCCATGCCTGATGACCACGGCCACGACAATTTTCGCCCTGCTGCCCGTGCTCACCTCGTCCGGGCGCGGCGCCGAGATCATGGTGCCCATGGCGATTCCGTGTTTCGGGGGGATGCTGATTGCCTTGATGACGATGTTCGTTGTGCCGGTGCTTTACTGCCTGGTTCAGGAAACCCGTTTTCGCTTCACACGACTTGCCGCCGAATAAATGGTCGTGCAAATTAGGGAAAACGCAAACAAGGAGGCTGCCCCGTAAATTGTCTTGTACGTGTTCCCACAAACCCAGCGGACATTTGCCGCTCCCTAAAAAAAAACGGAGACAAAATAATGAAGATTCGAATTAACAAAACACTTCCTGTTGTTGTGCTCGCTGCCATGATTTTCACAGGTTGCGGTGGCAGTCAAGACGCCTCCGCTCCAAGCGCACCGAGCGCCTCTGTGGAAGATCAAGCGGCGACTGGTGAGACTCAGACCTATGAAGTGGGTTGCGGTGGTTGCATCTTCCAAATGGAAGATGCCGTAGGTTGCGAGGCAGCCGTAAATGTCGACGGCAACGCCTACTGGATTGAAGGTGTAGAAATCTCCGCCCACAATATTGGCCTCTGCTCAGGCAGCGCTGAAGCTGACATGGCTGGTGAAGTGAAGGACGGCAAATTCATTGCAACCTCGTTTGCCTTGACGGAGGCTGATGGTAGTGGCCATGACCATAGCGGTCACGGTCACGGTCACGGCCATGACCATAGCGGCCACGACCACTGATCCGGCCAGATGCCTGGTCGATAGCATATTTTTTGCTGAAGCACTAAGAAATATCCGTGTTCAGACGTCTTCATTGGTGAATGGCTCGCCAGTCACCGGTGTAAGCCTGCAATGGAGGCGTCATGAACACTCGACTTTTGTCACTCGCTGTATTCTTCCTGGCCCTGGCGGCCCGGCCGGCATACCTGGAATCCGACCACGGCACAGTCGCCGATCCCCAGCCCGATCAGCCGACCCACATCCCGCGCCCAAGACCGGAGCCGGTCGATCAGCCGCCCCTGGCCCGATTCGTCGACCGCCTCGATATCGGTGTGGCCCGGCAGCATGGGCAGCTGACGGTATATCCGCTACACCTGCGCTGGGGAAACCCACGACACCAGCGCCTCCAGACCCTGGATGTCGCCCTCGGCAACGGCTGGCTGGATATCCGCGAACGTGAGGCGGCCTCTGTCAATCGTCTGCGGGTGCGCAACGTCTCCGATCACCACCTTTTCCTGATGGCCGGCGAAATGATTCTCGGCGGCAAACAAAACCGCACAATCGCTGCCGATGTGATTTTGCCGCCGCGTTCGGGGTTTGTCCATATAGAAGTATACTGTGTCGAGCAAGGGCGTTGGGATGCCGGGGTCGGCTTCAAGCCCTCCAGCGCCGTCGCCGCCGGCAGCGTCCGCAAACTGGCGGCTGCGGCAGCCGATCAGCGCAGCGTGTGGAACGACATCGAGCGGCAATTGACCGCTGCCGAGGTTGAGGCGAGCAACAGCGATTACGATGAGTTCTACAAGGCGCCGGACATTGAACGGCGGATGCGCGAAACGATCGAGCGCCTTCGCATGCCGCGGCGGCGCACAGTCGGCGTGGTCGCTGTAGTACATGGCCGAATTGTCGGGGCCGATATTTTCTCGAGTACAAATCTGTTTGAGGCCCTGTGGCCAAAGCTTTGCCGGTCGTATGTCACCGACGTCATCGTGCCGTTCCCGCAAGCGCGCAGGGAACAACGGCAGGGCAACCCGGACATCCGCGGTTACCTGAATCAGTTGCGGAATTCACAGTTTCGTAACCGAGGGACCCCGGGGCTCGGGCGCAACTGGCAGATGGTCCGCGGCATGGGCGGCAGCGTACTCGAGTGGCAGGGTAGCATCGTGCATACATCCTCCTTCGGTCGTTGATCCGACAAAAGAAATCGGTTTAGTTTTTCGGGAAAAGGGCGCGGGTTCCACATAGACATACACACTGCCTGAGATACCTTGTGTGTGCAATTTGGGTCCATAAACCAACCCGGCTCCGGAAGGCTTGATGTACGAACTTAATGATCTGATCCACGGCTTTCGCCTCCAGCGAAAGGAGTGGATCGACGAAATCGCCAACGAGGCGTTTACATTCAGCCACGAGGCAACCGGCGCCAGCCTGATCCTACTCAAGGGCGACGACGACAACAAAGTCTTCATGGCCAGCTTCCGGACGCCGCCGGGAAATCACACGGGCGTGGCTCATATCCTCGAGCACTCGGTACTCAACGGATCCGAGAGCTACCCGGTCAAGGAACCGTTCTCCGAACTCCTCAAGGGCAGCCTCAATACGTTCCTCAACGCGATGACCTACCCCGACCGCACGGTCTATCCCGTTGCCAGCCGGAACCTACAGGATTTTACCAACCTCACGAACGTCTATCTCGACGCGATATTTCGCCCGAAACTGACCGCCACTACGTTCAAACAGGAAGGTTGGCATTATGAGCTGGAAAGCGTCGATGCACCACTGACCTACTCAGGCGTCGTTTACAACGAGATGCTCGGTGCTTACTCTGATCCGGAACAGTTGTTCTCCGACAAGCTCGATCGCCTGCTGTTTCCCGATAACGTCTATGGTCAGGCGTCGGGAGGGGACCCGGAGTTCATACCGGACCTGACATTCGAGGAGTTCCGGGCTTTTTACGACACCTGTTATCATCCGTCGAACTGTCTGTTCGTGCTTTACGGCGACCTCGACATCGAACCACAACTGGGACAGATTCAGGCCTACCTGCAGGACATTGGCCATGGCGAACCGCCGCCGCCGGTGATGCCACAGCGCCGCTTCGAACCGCAACAGCATACGACGTCATACCCGATCACCAGCGATGCAAGTGTCGATGGAAAGACCTATGCGGCGCATGCAATTTTGGTTGGCAGGTCGACGGCCGCTGAAGAACATATGGCCATGGGAATCCTGGCACGCATCCTCTCCGGGACCCCGGCATCGCCGCTTTTTAAGGCACTGGTCGACTCGCGGCTTGGGGAGGACGTCTTTTTCGCAGGGTACGAAGGCGATATTCTGGACACATACTATTCGATAGGCCTCAAGGGGACTGACGCCGAGCGCGTACCCGAAATGGTGGCCGTGATCGAGACGACCTTGCAGAAATTGGCCGATGATGGCATCGATCCCAAGATGATCGAGGCGGCAGTGAACTCCATCGAGTTCGACCTGCGCGAAGCTAATTTCGGAGGCTACCCGAAGGGGTTGGTCTATGGGCTGATGCTGGTGACGCCGTGGCTGTACGACGCCGACCCGTTTACGCACCTGTACTACCACAAGGCGCTGGAAACGATTAAACGAAAGATTGCAGCAGGTCGATACTTTGAAGACATGATTGCCGACCTGCTGTTGCGCAATCCGCACAGTGTCACCCTGACGATGACGCCCGATTCCGAACTCGAGCCGCAACGACTGGAGACGCTCGGCGCGAAACTGGCATCGCACAAGGCGAACCTGTCCCCAGCCGAGGTCGAGCTCTTAGTCGAGGAGACCGACGCACTGTTGGCTGCACAGATGGAGCCGGATTCGCCCGAAGCGCTGGCAACCATTCCGAAGTTGCCGCTGTCATGCGTCGGGCGTCAGGAAGAAGTGCTGAGTTTCGAACTCATCGATGACGGCGCTGCCAAGCTGTCGTTTGCCGAGCAACCCACCAACGGCATTACCTACCTGCAACTTTCTTTCGATGTCGCCGGGTTGCCACAGCGGCTTTTGCCGTACCTGCCGATTTTCTCGCGCATCCTACTGCAAGCCGGTACGACGAAGCGTGATTACGTTGAGCTGACTCAGGACATCGGGATTCACACCGGAGGCATCTCCTGCAGCTATTCAGCGGGCTTGCGCCGGCCGGATCGCGAAACGGTGCTTTCTCGCGTCTCTGTCGGCGGCAAGGCATTGACCTCCAAGTTGCCGGAGTTCAGCCAGCTGGTGGCGGAGATTGCCGGCGATTGCGATCTCTCCAACCTTGAGCGAATAAAGGAACTGGTGACGATTGCGCGTTCCAAGATGCAGGCGCAGATCATCCCGGGCGGCCACCGCTTTGCAGCCTGCCGACTGTCGGCCTATCATTCACAGGTTGGACATTACCGCGAGGCCACCAGCGGACTGACGCAGTACAATTTCCTCGCCCAGCTCGAAAAGGACCTGGCATCCTCGCCGGACGAGGTGCTGGCCGATCTTCAGAGCGTCTGCCGCCATATTTTCTCGCGGCAAGGGATGCATATCCATGTAACCGGTGGACGGGACGAACTGGCTGCAGCGCAGGCCGCGATGCCCACTATGCTGGATGTGTTGAGCGACACCCACTTTGAACCGGAAGCTTACACCTTCGACCCGCTGCCGCAGAACGAAGGACTGATTATTCCCAGCAAAATCCAATACGTCGGCAAAGGCGCCAACCTTTACGATGCCGGCTACCAATACCATGGAAGCTTCGAAGTCCTTGACTTGCTGCTGAGCCGCGACTATCTCTGGAACACCGTACGGGTACAGGGAAATGCCTATGGCGCTTTCGTCAGCTTTGCCGTTTTGTCCGGAAACTTCTGCTGTCTCTCCTACCGCGATCCGAAAATGTCGGAGACGCTTGAGGCCTACGACCGGATGGGCGACTACATCGCCGGACTCGATCTTAGTCAAGCTGATTTTGAGCGATTCGTCATCGGCACTATGGGTGGGCTTGATAGTCCGCGGACGCCGGATGCCAAAGGTTCAATCGCCTTCCACAATTACTTGAGCAACGTCACAGCCTCGGAACTGCAGCTACGCCGCGAGCAAGTTCTGGACTGCACCCTCCAGCAGCTTAAGGATCATGTGGACTTGCTTAGAGAGTTTGCAGCGAACGGGACTGTGTGTGTTGTTGGCAGCGAGGAGGTTCTGCGGAATGAGCGGGACTGCTTCGATGTTGTGCGGCCCGTGTTTGTCGATTGACCGAAATTGCTTTGAGTTGAATAGCTTCGACGCTATTATACCTATGTGTTGCCGTTCATAATTCCTCATTGAACTGGAGAACCCCGGACATGCGATTGATCTTGAGACTGTGCCTATTCTTCTGCCTGGCATGCGCCGTGCCGGCACAGGACGAGTTCGACGAACTGCTGAGGGATGATGGGTTGCTAGGGGCTGAGGAGCTGCTCGGGGACGAGGAGTTCCTCGGGAACAAGGAACTGGAGCGTCCCCTGCTTGGCCAGGAGAATCGTATCGAACTGCAGGTTACGGCTCAGCGCGAAATTGAAGAAGAGGATGAGGAGGGGGAGAGTGAGCTGGTCCGCATTTTTGCCAAGAAAATTCTGCCCGGCGACGAAGTCATCTACACGATCGAATATGTCAATCAGGGATATGAGGCTGCAGATCGCGTAATTGTCAGCTGCCCGATCCCCGAAGGCATGCGCTACCGCAAGTTCTCCGCTGTAGGCGATGGTGCCGAGATTCTGTTTTCCATCGATAACGGCCTCACGTTCGATGAACCCGCCAACCTGATCGTTCGCAACGATGAAGGCGATGTCACAAAGGCCAAGACCCGGCATTACACCCACATCCGTTGGCGCCTGCTCAAACATGTGTCGGCCGGGGGCAGCGGAAGTGTCAGCTTTCGTGCAAGTTTAGAAGCATCGACACCCCTCCCTTCACGAGGAAAAGTGCCTGAGGCCGTGGAGGAGGTACAGTCAGAGGAACCTGCCGAAAATCGAACGATCGAGGAGGAGTTTCTCGACATCGTTGGAGAACTCATGACAGCCGGGTTTTCCGATTATAGAAACCGCGAGGGGAATGTTGAGCTTGGCGAGGTTGTTGAGCGACTAAAGACTAAGCAGCACAACACTGTCAACAGGCAGCCAGGACAAGCAGGATACTCTTTGGAGTGGCGGCGCCGCTTTGCGATTAGGGTCATGATTAGACAGGGATATCCAAGGCGTGAAGCAATGGCAACAGCGCGTGACATGGAGGCGTACGGCCTACTCCCCGATCCACCGCGATAGCCAAAGAATCGATCGGTCAGGCATCGGAGCAAGCGGCTGGACGCAACGTGACATTTTTACTGCCTGCATCCCCTACAGCGGTTCGATCTTGAGCATCTTCGGCGGTTCGGTGTCGATGCGAATTGGATTGCGCAGCGGCCGACCGAATCCGTTCCAGGAAACTTCCATTATGTCGCCGTCCTCGAGTGCAACGCCGTCGCCAAAGCTGAACGCATCAGCCCCGAAGAAATGGACATGCACATCACCCGGCTGCCGATGGCCGGGGTACTTGAAGTGATGGTACTCGAGGTTGGCTATGGAGTGGCACATGTTTTCCTCGCCGCTGATAACGTCGCGTCCCCAGATTGTGGACTCTCCACGCTCGATACGGACATGGCCAGTGACATTGGCAAAGTCAGGGGCTGTCACCAGCTCTGGGCCGATGGCGCACATGCGTAGCTTGCATGGCGCCAGGTAGAGGTAGTTCTTCTTCTCCATGACGTGATCGGAGAACTCGTTTCCGATACACATGCC
>CAYWQM010000065.1:0-23815 GCA_964460215.1 uncultured Lentisphaerales bacterium | reverse complement strand
AATGAAAATTGCCATCCCAAATGCCACGATCACATCCCGCGACCGATCCGTGAAGGCCCCGTGTAGCCTCTTTGCCAACATATCGTTCTCCGGTGCTTTTGAAAAAAATTAACGTGATCCATTAACCGGGACTCGCCATGGATTGGGGCAATATAAGACCTATATATTCAATATTCACAGTCGAATAAAGCGCTGCTTCGCTTCTGTTATTCATCGTTCCTCTCAATTACCCGGCTAACGGACAAAAAATAATGAAGAGAGGGGCGAGTCTTTGAAGAGTTGCTACAAAAAAAAACCAGGTCAGGGAAAAATCCCTGACCTGGTGGTCATGTAACTAACAATTTTCGCAGCCTACCCGCGTGTACTACTTGGCGTCGAGGGCGGCATCAATTGCAGAAGAAATATCGCAATCCGTCTCGCAGATATTGGTGCTTACCAAGAGGGAATTGACGATAGTGCTGGCAGCGGCCTGCAGATCACTAAGATTGGTCGGTGGATTTTCGCCAATAACCAGGCAGGCCAGGTCAGCGGCGGCGGCGGCGACAACTGCGCAATCTACGCACGAAGCGGCGGCGCCATCAGCACCAGCGGCGCCATCAGCACCAGCAGCGCCATCAGCACCAGCAGCGCCATCAGCGCCAGCAGCGCCATCAGCACCAGCGGGGCCAGCATCACCCTGCGGACCCGCAGGGCCGGCGGGAAGGTTGTCGAGCTTGGCTTCGACCGCACTGATGCCATCGGTCACCGCGCTGATCAAGGCAGCAACATCATTGGTCGAATAATTTTCTAAGACATACACCTCTGCAACCCCAAGCCCGGCCGCGGCGTCATTATCTTGAGAGGCGACGCTAAGACTCATTTTATGGCCCGCCGGCAGTGTGTACGTCGAAGACACCGTATGATTAGTATCCGGGGTGCCGTTGCCAAGCCACGTCACATAGTCACCGGCATCGTTGAAGATGTTCACCGCAAAGGACTTGACATTTGCTCCTGCGGTACCGGTGTCAAGCGACACCTCGAAAAAGGTTACGTCTCTGTCCCACGTTAGGTCGATTACGACACTTCCCCAACCCGTCCCAATGTTACATTCTGTGCCGGAATCGCCATCATTGACACTGCCAATGCAGTCCGGCCACGATGTCGCCGTGGCCTCCGTTGCAACGTTGCCGCCAGCCTGTGCGCTCATGCCGCAGAGGAGAAATGCCACTCCGAGTAATCCAGCCATTAATGTCTTTTTCATCGTCTGTTCCTCTTTTTTTTCGATTCAGTGTTGGTTTTTTTGACAACAACCGCCAATTGGTTGCTATCTCAAGGCGTCAAATCTTTGTACTTTCTCTTCCCTAATTTTTTTTATATTTTTCTCTCAATCACACGAGTAAGTACTGTCACCATTATAGGAAATTCGTTGAGCGATTGCAAGGTTTTTTTTCGGTATCCCTATATAAGAATAGTTAACGTGTTCTTTATAAGCATGTTACGCTTATCTATGCGCCATGAGCTCTTTTCTGGAGTGAGCCGCCGTACCCTCGAACAAGCCGGGCCGCTGCAAACGAGCGCAGATTCCACCATTTCCAACCTGTCACAGCGCTGCCGGGGGCGGCAATAGCGGCCAATGGTCGTCAATATTTCGGCCGCTGCAAAGAAGTGGTGCGTGATTGGCGAGCGGATGGAATTGCGGCGCGATTTCAGTCCGGGCAAATGCCATGGTGATGGCCCGGCGATAACGCTCCGCTGAGAGATTGGGCGGCGACAGATGGACCAGCAGCGTCGAGAAAAACACGATCTGCCCGGCTTTCATCTCTAACGGCACCGTGCCGAACCGTTGCACCACATCCTCCCGGACTTCGTCTGCAATATTCAGGTCCGCCGACGGATCCCGGACTTCGAGCGCGCCCAGTTTGTGTGAGCCGGGACAGATCTGCATGGCACCATTGCCCGCATCAACATCATCGATTGCAAGCCATGCTTTGACCGTCGCGTGCACATCGACCGCGAAAAAGGCGGCGTCCTGGTGCCCGGGCACGAGCGTGCCACTACCAGGCGGCTTGTCGAAGCACTGGCTGATGAAACACACCACATTCGGACCCAACAGATCATGGAGACAGGCCAGTATCTTCGGATCGGCGACCAGCTCATGGACCCATTGAATCCGGATATGCGGATTCAAACGTTTCAGATTATCCACGTCCGAGCGCAAGAACCGATCCCGCACCTCCCGGCACTGCTCAGGATCAAAGATCGTTATTGGCTCGGTGCAACCGTAATCGTTGTAGGCCGAGATTTGCGCCGGCGCCAATGCCTTCGGATCGGGGCAATCGATCGGGTGAAAGGCCAGATCCAGGTCCAGCTCGGGGAATCGTGTCGTTGCCATGTACGTTGTCTCGTTAAGGACTCAGTGAATAACCCAGCGGTCCTCTCGCAGACGGACACTACGACCAGATGAGGCAATAGTCCAGAGGCCAGGCCCTTCATGGGGATCGTGTTGTCCGAATGGACTCGGCGTTACGGAACATCGCTTTCACCGGTCGCCCCGGTGAAAGGTTGCCGGGGCCAGGCTTCTCCTCCAGCCGCGATTGAAGAAATCGCTCCCTGCGACGCTTGACACAATCCGAGCGGTCTGCGAGATTGGACCGGGTACGTCACCCTCACTTTGAACATAAAAGAAAACCTCCAATTATGTCCCGCTCTGCAACCATCTCACTTGTCAGCTTTCCAACCTTGTCGCCGGACGAACCGGACCGCCTTGAAAAGACCCTTGCGAAAATGGCAACCTGCGTCGACGAGGCGGCACAATCGAAGAGCGAGCTCGTCGCCTTCCCGGAGACCTGCAATTATCTGCATTCCGGTCCGACCTATCTCGAGGCCGAGCCGCTGGATGGGCCGACCGTAACCGCAATCGCGAAAAAGGCGAAGGCGCATGGCATCCATGTCATCTGTC
Source organism: uncultured Lentisphaerales bacterium (assembly GCA_964460215.1). Taxonomy (GTDB): domain Bacteria; phylum Verrucomicrobiota; class Lentisphaeria; order JABSQK01; family CAJWLW01; genus CAJWLW01. Next base: position 20,877 of record CAYWQM010000065.1, on the reverse strand, counting down.
CGCTGGTGACTGATCACGATGGGGTACGTTACAACAGCTCCGTATTGATCGGACGCGACGGCGGGATCCAGGGGATCTACCACAAGAATTTTCTGACTTTCGAAGAGCTCGATGCGGGCATCATGCCCGGCACAGAGACGCCGGTTTTTGAAACCGACTTCGGGCGTGTCGGGATGTGTATCTGTTTTGACATGTTCTTTGGCGAAGTGTGGCGCGGTCTTTCAGCCAACCGGGCGGAGCTGGTGGTTTGGTCAAGTATGCCGCCCGGCGGGCGATGGCCGAGCCGGTGGCCGATGGAATTCGGTTTTCACATTGCCACGGCGTCCTCGAATCGTTGCGCCTTCCTCGATGTGGCCGGGCGTGAGATCCTCATGACGCGACGTAATCTCCACGACTCGACCCAGGGTGCGGTCAGCCCGTTGACGACCGCGACACTCGAGCTCGGGCGACGGTTGTTCTGTCACGACTTTAACGTTCCGAAAATCAGGGCGCTCTGCAAAAAGTATGGCAGCACCAGTATTTTCACGGAGTGGATGCAGGGCGAATGCCTGATCGTCCTCGACTCCATGATGCCGGATATCTCGACCGATGAATTGATCGAGGAGTTCGAAATGGAAACGATGCCGGATTATCTCGATCGGGCGCGAATCGCCCGTGAGCAGATGCTGGCTGGGAAGTATGAGGCGTAGGGGAACCAAGCGCCTCGTCGTTTTCATCCCCACGGGCTCAGAACGCACCGCAACAGCAGCAAACAGCCTGGGATCTCATGCAACAAAATCACGAATGGGTTCGCCGCGCGCGGATCTTCATGCTCGACAACTATCATCCGCCGTTCTGGCCGGAGTTGTCCTTTGATGCGAAGAAGCTGGTGGACGTTGCCCGCAAATACCACGCAAACGCCATCCGCTTCGGCAGCGCCGGCAAATGGTCGGTGTTTCCGAATGAGTTCTGGCCGCCCCATCCGGAGCTCGACGGCCGGGATCTGATCACCGAAGTTGTGGAAGAGGCGCATGCGCACGATATGCGGGTGGTCGCCTACATCCCGACCGGGCACATCATCCCCTGCAAGAACATCCTCGAGCACAATCCGGAGTGGCTCTACCGCTCGGCGCCGGGGGCAGAGCCGAAGATTCTCTTTCATCATGGCGGCGGGCCGCATTCGCCGCCGTGCGTGAACACGCCGTACCGCGACGCCTACATGGGGTTTGTTAAACAACTCATCTCGGACCACGAAATCGACGGCATCTACACCGACTCCGGTGTGCCGTTTCATTCCCATGGCGGCTACGAAGCGAGCCTCTGTTATTGCGACTACTGCCTGGAAAAGTTCCGCGCCCAGTTCAGTTGCGAGATGCCGTATGCGGATGACCCGAGCACACTGCCCCTCGAACAGCGGGAGATGCTCGAGACCTTCAGCTTGGCAACCGGGCGCGGGATGGCGGACATGCTCATCGAAGGCGCCGAGTTCGCACGTGAGCAACGCAACATTCCCGTGCTGACCCACGGCTGTGCAATGGCCGGCTGGCCCGAACTCCGATTCATGAATACCGCCGACGGCATTCTCTATGAAGCAGGCGGCGAGTTCATCCATCGCCTCGAAGCCGCGAGCCTGGGTGAAACCTCGGGACTGGCGATGTGGCAATACGTCGGCGGACTGACGCCCTGGTCGCGGCTGCAATGGTTCTCGCAGGAACTGGTCGAGGAGGCGGCCGCCAGCTTTGCCTGTGGCGGCGCGATCATTGCTGCCTGCGGCACCAACCTGATGCACGGCTATCCGGAAAAGTTTCATCACGAGCTGGCAACACTGTTTGGGACGCTCGAGGAAAACGAGTCGCTGTTCGACAAGCTGCACCCGACATCGTTCGTCGCGATCCCGTTCATCCTGCCGATGCGCTACTACGAGCGGCTCGAGACCCATCGCTTTCGCGCCGAACCGCTGGAAATTCGGGATCGCCCGAACGATTCGCTGTTGGGCTATCCCATTAGTGTTCCGTCACAGAAAGTCTCGATCCAGGGGGCGTTCTCCGCGGTCATTGCCAACCATTTACCGACTCAACTGGTGGATCAGGAAACGCTTTCCAATCCCGAAAAGCTGGCCCGCTTTCCGGTTCTCCATCTGCCGAACATCGGGTACCTGACCGAGGCAGAGATCGAATGCGTGACAAATTACGTTCGCGACGGCGGCCGGTTGCTGGCAAGCTATCGCACGAGCCTGTACGGGCCGGAGCCTGAAGATCTACTGGAAAACTTTGCGCTTGCCGATCTCCTGGGGATCGATCGGCTGGACTGTGAGTCGCAGCACCTGGAGGATTACCAGGATCACCTCTGGTGTTCCGGCACCTTCGACATGTACGCCCGTTCGGTCCCCGGCAAGTGGCTGGCGGATACTTTCCCCGAGCCGGTCTGGCCGATAAGTCGCTTCGAATTTGTGAAGGCACGCCCGGGAACGGATGTGCTGGCCAACGTTGTGTTCGGCGGCCGCGAAACGGAACTATTGTGGCCCGCAGTCACCAGCCGCGAGTTCGGCAAGGGACGTGTCGTCTACCTGGCGGCGGCGGTCGAGCAGTTGCATTGGGAGTACCGGATGAGCATGATCCGGGATCTGCTTGGCGCCGTAATCGACTGGCTGTGTCCGGAAGGCCGGCCGATTGCGATGGACGGTCCCGACCAGCTCTTCGCCATTCCCAATGAGAAGCCCGGCAAGCAGGTGCTGTTTCTGGTCAACCACACCGGCGAGCGAATGGAGGGACTGGCAGGAATCTGGCCGCGATTGAGCAGGCAGATTGACTATGTGTCGCCGGTGGAGGAGGCTACTGTCCGCTGGCGCTTGAGCGAAGACAAACCGCCGAGTCGCGTCTGGGATGTTCGGACCGGCAAGGATCTGGACGTGGCTGTGGACGGCTCCTATCTGAAGGCAACACTCAAAGACATTGGTCAATACGCGATCATTGCCATTGAGTATTGAGCTAAATCTGCGACTGAACACCGATCACCGATCGACGACTCAACATGCTGACCCGATACCCGCATCTGGACACCGTGCTCGACCTGCAGCACCAGTCCATCGACAACGACGAGCCGCGCGCCTTTACGCTGGCTGAGATCGAACAATACAATGACATTGGCTTCACCAAGCCGATTCCGCTCTTTGACGGTGATGCGTTGGAGCAGCTGCAGCGTTTCTTTCACGACAACGAGTCCCGCATCAAACAGATGAAGGCGGATGCGAAGGGGTTCATTTCGTTGCACAATCGCATACCGGAGCTGTATGACCTCGTCACGCATCCCCGTACGGTCGGTTATCTGCAGGATCTGATCGGGTCCGACTTCGTGTGCCACATCAGCGACTTCATCAACAAGCCGCCGGGCCAAACAGAAGGCGGCAGTTTTCATCAGGACGCCACTTTCAACGCTATGGATGCCCGTTCGGCAATCGTCTGGATCGCCCTGGCGGACGTCGATGTGGAGAACGGCTGTATGTGGTTCATTCCGGGATCGCACAAAACGGGTGTTGTCGAGTGCGATACGAATCACTATGTCATCGATCCGTCAGCTTACGGGCAGGAGATTCCGTGCGAGGTGCCGGCCGGCCACGGCGTGTTCATGAGCGACCTCTTGATGCACTCGTCGCCACCGAATAAGTCGAAGGACCGCTTCCGGCCCGGATTCACCGCGACCTATGTCTCGGCCGAGGTGCAACCGCATGAGCAGGCAAACCGTTGGGCAGTGCAGTGCAGTGGTGTCGATTCACAGGGGTACTGGCATCCACACCCGCGTCCAACCGGATAAACGCCCGGTCATGAATCTTTCTGCCGCATCAGCGCCGCGACCTGATCGGCAATAGTCTCTTCCACCGTGTCCGCATATGGTCCCGGCAGTCCGCACTCGATCATGCCTGTGACGCCTTCATAGCCGCCTTCAAGCAGCACGCGTTTTGACGGAATGTATGAGATAAACTCGTGGGTGTACCCGGCGACCCAAGTGTTTTCCCATCCGTACGTTGCCTTGAACCGCAGGGAATAATCAACCACCGGCTCCGCGGGCAACGCGATGATGCTCAGCGTCTCGCCAAAAGACCAAACCTGAACGGAACACGGCACCGACGTGGGCAATTCCCCGTCGCGATCGAGGACGTCGAGAAGATTTTGGATGTACGGCGAGGCGACGGCTCGCTGTCCGGCAGCAGCGCCTGAAGCTCTGCCCGGGTCGGCGGTTCGGCCAATGGCAGATCAACGACGGCATGGGCTGTTCGTAAACAGTCGCCGACCGGCTGCATATCATCGTCGAGAACAGCCCCAACCGCCTCCGCCAGAACCTCGCCGTACAGCTCACCGAGATTCGCACGATGACGCGGCAGCGGATTGATGTCGCCACCGCAGCCGGTGACAAACAGGGCAACTGCGCCGGGATACGTTTTTTCCAGCGCTTCCTGAGCATAACCCGGGTAGTCGCCGTTGATTTTGTAACCAATGCAGGCGGTCGCGTGGCAGGCATAGCCGAAGGTCACGGCGCGCAGACCGCCGTCAACGCCCCAGGCAGCGAGTACCGGTACATCCTGGTCAACGACAGTCGGCAGAGAACGACTGTCCGGCCGGACCCGACGACGGTTGACACCGAAACCCGCGAGTCCTTGACCGAACGTCAGACGTACCCGCTCGAACCCCGCGACCGCCTCGTCCATCGCCTGTACCACGCGTTGCATCATTTCTTCCGTATACCGGTCGATCACGGCTTGTTTGTCCTGTGGCAGATCGAAATACAGCGGAAGTATATCGCCGGCGCATGGCCCGCAATGATTGTGGGAGGCGTTGAGCATGAAATCTGCACGGGAGATGCCATGGCGGGCGCAGGCTGCCGACGCCAGTGCATCAGCCATGTCACGGCTGAACCCCAGCAGATCCGTAGTCACCCAGAGGACGCGATGGCCCTCGGGATCCTCCAACGCGAGAGCTTTGGCGAAAATGCGCTGCTGAATTCCCTCGGATTCGTGCTCACGCGCACCCCATCCATGCAGCCATATCGGTTCTGACGGGGTGATGTCAACCGCCGCAACGCCGGCGCGCCAACCGCTTTCTGATGAATCGGCCATGATGGAATCACTCCCTACGTCATGCTGAGGTTGTGGTAGCGTATCGCGATCCAATCCGCGTCGCGAGCTGCAGTCGAGATACCGGCGTCCAGGATTCGGCCGTCAAAGCGGCCAAGACCATCCTGGATCCGGCCGATTGAGATATCGGCATCGCACGTTTGGATCCGGCCGGTTCCAGATCGTTCGGCAACGGGCACGCCATCGATATAGAGGGTCATCATGCGACCGTCGTATACGCCAACGAGATGGTGTCGCCCGGGTGAAAGGCTACGGTTGGCACGCACGTTCAGGACGCCGTTCTCGGTGTTGACGAGAAACGATGGCCCGGGAACGGCGGCGCACAAGCCGCCGTTGTGTCCAAGGTCGACTGCGCGAAGGCTGAATGACGCGTTCCCGCCGACAGTGTCATATCGCAGCACGTTACCGTGCGCGATCGGATCGCCACTCACGGTTGTGCCGCAACGCCAGGGCGCCATATAGATGAATCGACCGTCAAAGGTACCACCATTGAAGCCGACCGTGTTCAGCCCGGATGTCTTGCCGGCATCCACTGCCCGCCAGTTGCTGGTATCATTAAACTCGCCCTGGGTGTCGTACCGCAGCACATTACCGTGAAAGCCGAAACCCGGATCGTCCCCCTCCCAGAAGGGAATGAAGTAGATGTAGCGTCCATCGAATACGGCCCCGTCGTAACCGCTGGCAGGAAGACCACTGGTGCCGGCCGCGTCAAAGGCCGACCACGCATCAGCATCCGTGAAATCGCCGGTGGTGTCGAATCGGACCGCAACGGTGTTGGCGTACGGGACATAATAGATGTACTGCCCATCAAACATCGCACCAACACAGGTTCCCATTGCCAGCCCGGAGACTTCCCTGGCGTCAAAGGCCTGCCAACACGATTTATCCGTGAACTTACCTGTTGTGTCATACCGGAGTGCCTGGGCAACACCGCCAAGTGGTGTGAAATACGTGTAGCGTCCGTCAAAAACAGCCCCGTCAAAACAGCCCAAATTCAACCCGCCCGTGCCGACGGCATCGTGAAGAACGTAACTTTCCGGATCCGTCATCGAGCTTTGTGTATCATAGCGAAGCATGACAGCGCAGTGGTCGGTCTTTCGATCTTCTTCGTAGCCTGGGCAACCGTAGATGTAGCGACCGTCGAAAGCGGCGCTCTGCCAGCTGATTGCATGACCGACGTCATGCGCCAGCCAACTCCCGGGCGACGTGAACTCGCCGTGTGTGTCATAGCGCAGCATGCGGGAGTGCAGGTCGACACCGTCTGTCCGGGGAATGAAAAACACATACCGTCCGTCAAACACAGCTCCGTAGTAACCGCGCGTCTGCAATCCTGAGGTCTCTGAGGCATCGAATGCGTTCCAGCTCGATGCCTCATTGAATTCGGTCTGGGTGTCATAACGGAGCACTTTGCCATGCTGGCCAGTAACCCGCCCTGCAGACCCGGTGCCGGTACTCTGGGGTACAAAGTAGACATAACGCCCATCGAACACGGCGCCAAAAAAGCCGCGTGTATCGAGACCGTCAGTGTCGGCAGCATCGTATCCGTCGAACCGATCGAATGACTCGGTGATGCGCCACTTTGAAACAAGCGCCTGCAACGACTCGGGCTGGTAGACATCGCTCTCGACCCACGCCTCCACGGTAATGGCATCGGAAAAGTTCAGTGCGCATGGAACCGGGCGGTCAAAGGCCTCGAGTGATTCGCCGCTGATGCCTTGGTGGTCGGTTTGATTTGTCATGCCGAATGCCCAGCGTATTGTTTTTTTCTTTCTGTCCAATCCCCCCTTCTCCCGCAAAAGTAACCTGCACAGGGGCGGTTGTTAGGCTACCCGCGTTTGCCGTCACTGACAACCTTGACAGTACTACCAAGCGGTATTACTCTGAGACTTTTACCAAAAAAACAACTTGCCGGGGCAACACCCCGAATTGTGATGGATACCAAAGACTCAATACATGCGGTCGAACTCTCGCCGGAACACCAGGCAGCCGTGAACCGCCGGCGACGGATCGTCGTGCAGTACGACCCCAACCTTGAAATAGGCCTTGACCTGTCACAACGGGCCGAAGCCCCAGCCGGCGACGAAAGTGTCGTCCAGATGGCGGGCCACTCGGAGCTTACCGGTCAATCCGTTTTTGCCTACGAGGATGACCCCGATACGCAGATTGACACTATCATCTGGGACATGGGCGGGCCGAGCGGGATGGCAACCTACCCCAGCAAGGTGCTTGAGCCGTTCCGGCACGCATCCCTGGTCAGATGGTGGGACAAGGGGCTCGACCTCGTCCAGGCACTCATAGATGGGTGTCGCGAGCGGAACCTTGAGGTATTCTGGAACCACCGGATCAGTGAGGCGGACTTCCTGCCCGACAACGCCGGTGCCGACCCCGACAAAGAGATCAACCCGACGAAGATCGCTCATCCCGACTGGGTCATCCGGGATATCCACTGGTACGGTGACTGGAATTACGCCGTACCCGAGGTCCGCGAGTTGAATCTCGAGTTGTTGCGGGAGGTCGCTCAGAATTACGATTTCGACGGATTCCAGATTGATTTATCACGTCACGTGCCGATCCTGCCGCCGGGAGAAGAATGGGAACACCGCAATGCAATGACCGACTTCGTTCGCTCAGTTCGCCTGATGACACTGGAGGTTGGAGAGAATCGCGGCTGGCCATTTCTGCTTGGTGTCAAGGTGCCGAGGAACCAGGAAGGGTGTCGGGCGGACGGGTTCGACGTCGAGACGTGGGCCCAGGAATCGCTTGTCGACATCTTCACCATCGGCTGTCGATCGATCGATCCGGACTTCGACTTTTTTCATCGCATCACCGCCGGGCGCAACATCAAGCTGCAACCGACACTCGATACCCACCACGCCACCGCAGGATACAAGTGGCCGCCGATCGAGTTCTATCGCGGCGTGTTCGGCAACTGGTGGCAGCAGGGCGCCGACACGATCCAGGCATTCAACTGGTCCGCCGCACTCCAGGAAGTGAAGGGCAATCTCCCGAACCGCTATGAGGGGACCCGGGTTGAGCTCCAGGCTCTCAGGGAAATGGGCAACCCCGAGACCATGGCCGCCAAGGACAAACTGTTCGCCGTCGAACGCCGCGGCGGGTTCCCGTGGTCCGGCGGATACTTCGCCCGCAACGACACCGCTCCGCTGCCCGTGACCCTGAAGAATTATGGCCGGCCCGAATGCCTGACGATCCGGTTCTGCGACAACGTGCGGGCACTGGCCGAGGCACTCGAGGACGTGACCTTGCGTGTTGTATTGCTCGGTGCGCGCGAGGGCGATCAAATCGAAATCCGCCTCAACGATGTCGTTCTCGAGTCGGCTGTCGATGATTACCAATGGCAGGATCGGCAGATCTTCTCACCGGCCCCCCAGCCTGCCACATGCTCCTCGGACCTGCCCGACATCGATCCGGACCAGAGGTTACTGCGAAAGGACTTTCCGGTGCCGCCCGAGTTGTGTCGGGTCGGCGAAAACCAGGTCCGCGTTCACATCATCAAGCGCATCCCCCACGACAGCCGTGAGTTTATCTCGGTCGAGAAACTCGAAGCGCATGTGCGTTACGCCTGAGAAGGATGCCCGGGATATTTTCTGCGGCAAAAGCGAATGCCCCCGCAGGGAAATCAGGCTGATGTTTCGCAATCAGAGCGCGACGGCGAGCGACCTCTACCGTGACGCGCGCTCGACGAGGTAGATGAACGACTGGTAGATCCGGCCAGTCGCCGTCGACAAGCCAAGCTCGCAGGTGCGGCTGCTTGAGTAACACCGACCGCAGCCGGAAGCCGTCACTTCGGCGGCCTCGGCACGTGTCGCCGCAGCCGGAAGCTCGGGAAACAACAGACCACGATCGCCGGCAAAGCCGCAGCACCCTGCGTGCACCGGCACGGACGACGATTCGGCACAGGCGTTGGCGATGGCGCTGAGCTGGCCGTCCAATCCCATCTTGGTGACAGAACAGACCGGATGCAGAACGACATTCTCGGCGATCGGCTGCAGCTTGAGGCTGGGCAATAGATGGTCGTGCACGAATGCAACGCTGTCGAGGATTTCGAGCTTGTCGTAACGCTCCCGGTTGACAGGCGTGAGGTCGTCGCGACAGGTCGTCATGGTATGGGTGCAAGGGCTGGTGTCGAGGACGATCGGCAGCCTGCCCCCGTCCGACCAGATCCACATGCGGTCGATCAGTATGTTGACGGTTTGGACGTAGGCCTCGGTAAATCCCTTGGAAGAAAACGGGGTGCCACAGCATTGTCCGGCACAGTTGTCGGGAATCCACAACGGCTTGCCGGCGCGTTCGGCAATCGACAACATGGCCGACCACAATGGCTCGCCCGCATCCTCCCCCGGCAACGAGCCCATGGTACGGGTCACGCAGGTCGGAAAGTAAACTGCAACAGCGCCCTCTTTAGGATTGCCTGGAAAATTCACTGCGGCCGGCTTCGGCATATGGGCTGACCACATCGGCAGTTTCGTCCTGAGCACGGCGCCGGCAAGCCGGGCACCGAGCCGGACGGCACCCGCACCGAGAATTTTTTGGGTCAAGTGCCCCAGGCGCAAACCGAGCCGGGCCAAAGACTCGAGACGCGCCAGACGATCAGCAAACCACACCGCCCTGGTATGTGCTTTCTGGTCGTGGCCGTCGCAGCGCAGGCGTTTGACGAGCTTTCCGGTGTCGATACCGACCGGACAGGCAGTGGCGCACAAGCCGTCGGCGGCACAGGTATCGAGACCATCGTAGCGGTACGAATCCCGCAGGCTGGCCAAGGTGGCCGCGTCACTGTCAGCGGCCTGAAGCCTTGCCATTTCGCGGCGCACGACAATACGCTGTCGCGGCGTCAGTGTGAGGTCGCGGCTCGGACATTTCGGTTCGCAAAAGCCACACTCGATACAGGTATCCGACTCCGGGTCGATCGTTGGCAGCGACTTGAGGTGCTTGATGTGGGCAGTCGGGTCGTCATTGATAATGACCCCCGGGTTGAGCAGGTTCTGCGGATCAATCAACTGCTTGAGCTCGACCATGACGGCATAGGCCTCACCGCCCCACTCGGCTTCCACGAAGGGCGCCATATTGCGGCCGGGACCGTGCTCCGCCTTGACCGCACCGCCGTATTTATCCACGACCAGCGCAACGATGTCGCGCATGAAGCGGTCGTACTTGTCAATCGCCGGCTGGTCATTGAAGGATTGGGTGATGACGAAATGCAGGTTCCCGTCTTTGGCATGGCCGAAGATGATGCCGTCGGGATATCCGTGCTGCTGAAAGAGCGACTGCAGATCAACAACGGCATCGGCATGTAGGTCGACAGTAAATACGTTATCCTCGATGATCACCGATGTTCCTAGCTTGCGCACAGCACCGACGGACGGGAACAAGCCTTTACGGATCTTCCACAGCGCCGCCTGCCGTTCAGGATTCTCAGTGAAATTCGCTGGATGCACGAGGCTCAGTCGTTCGCAGACGTCGTCTGCAGCCACGATGCGGTCGGCCAGCTCACCGGTGGTAGCGGTCTGGTACTCGACAAGGATGGCAGCCGCGGTGTCGGGCAAGCCCTTCATCTCCGCCAAAGCGCCTTTCTGGTCTTCAACGGAGCGCAGTGATGCGCGGTCCATCAATTCCAGCGCCACGGCGCCGGAGTCGCGCAGCGGCACGATGGCGTCAGAGGCATCCCGGATATTCGCGAAAAACAGGACGCCAGTGTATTTGCAGGGCAAATCAGGCACGGTGTTGAGGACGGCTTCGGCAATAAAAGCAAGCGTCCCCTCGGAGCCGATCAGCAGGTGCCGCATAATTTCAACCGGCTTGCTGTAGTCGAGCAGGGCATTGAGGGCGTATCCGGTCGTATTCTTGGTGCGGTACTTGTGGCGGATGGTGGAGGCCAGCTCGGGATTGGCCTCAAGGCGCTTTTTGAGTGCAAGCAGACCGTCGGCGATCTCTGGGCAGGTATCGACAAACCGGGTGTTGGCATCGACGGCGGCCGTGTCGATACACGTTCCGTCGGGCAGCAGAAAGGTGAGCGACTCAAGGGTGTGATAGGAATTCTGGGCAACGCCGCAGCACATGCCGCTGGCATTGTTGGCAAGGATACCGCCCATCATGCAGGCGTTGATCGAGGCGGGGTCGGGGCCGATTTTAGCGCTGTACGGACGCAGTATTCGATTGACCGTGGCGCCGATGGTGCCGGGCTGCACGCGCACTCTGGCCCCTTCGTCTTCGACAATGACACGACGCCAGAACTTCGAGAGATCAACGAGGATACCGCTGGTAACGGCCTGGCCGGAGAGGCTGGTACCCGCGGCACGGAAGGTGAGTGGGACGCGTCGCTGGCGGCTGAGCTCGAACAGCGCCCGGACTTCGTCGATGCTGTCGGGCTGCACGACGACCTGCGGAATCAACCGGTAGACGCTGGCATCGCTGGCATACGCAATGAGGTCGATGGGGCGTGTCAGTACCCGTTCCGGCGCGATGATGTCGCTGAGTTCGACGCTGAGTTCCATGCAGAGCCTGGCCACGGCTGCCTGTGAATAAAAAAGCTCCGGCAATCAAAAGGATTGCCAGAGCCGGAATATGCGTCGGCGGTGCGGACTGCACAACACGCTTTACTTATAGTAGTTGTTCAGGGCCGTCTGGACTTCGTTGAGGCACTTTTCGCCAAAGAATCGAATGCCCAGAAGCTCCTGTGGCGACTTGATGGCCAAGTCTGCGACGGTCTCGATACCGGCGGAACGCAGGCTGTTGAGACTGCGCGTCGATATCTTGAGGGTATCGAGGCCGGATCTTGAGGCTCCGAGCTTGCTGTTGTACTCCCGCTGCAACTTGAAGTCGACGATCGGATCTCCGGTGCGCGCGCTCCGGTTGCGGCTCCGAACACCACGCTCGGCACCCAGCTTGTCGTCACTCAGCGGCGGCAGAATGGGTATCGGATCGACGATTTCTTCTTCTTCCTTGCGGTTCCCGTCGTTGTCGTAGGTCTCATCCTCGATCATCGAACGCAGTTTCTTGAGCGATTGCATCTGGATCTGGCGGACGCGCTCACGGGTGCGGCCGATGATCCGACTGACTTCCTCGAGCGTCTTCGGGCGGCTGCCATCGAGACCGTAACGCATGACCAGGATGGTCTTTTCGCGCTCGTCGAGGTTATGGATAAGGCCACGCAGCCTCTGGATGCTCTCGCAGTCCTCGATGATCTCATCGGGGGTAAAGGCGGAGGAGTCGGGAATAATGTCTTCGAAGCTGCCTTCTTCCCCTTTCTGAATCGGATCGTGCAAGGAGAAAGTCTTGAGATCGGCAAGCTTGAGACCCTGGACGGTACGCTTGGTGAAATCGAGGTGTTCGGCAATCTCAGTGTCGGTCGGCGCACGGCCGAGTTTCTCGGTCAGTTGAATCTTGGCGGTGCGGATCTTATTGATCTTGCCGGCGGACGCAACGGGTACACGGATGGTGCGGCTTTTCTGAGACAGGGCACGGCGCATGGATTGCTTGATCCACCAGGCCGAATAACTGCTGAACTTGGCGCCCTTCGCCGGATCAAATTTCTCGGCAGCTCGCATGAGCCCGATGTTTCCCTCAGATATGAGGTCCAGAAGCGGCAGGCCAAAGCCTTTGAAATCATGGGCAATCTTGACAACCAAGCGCAGATTCGCCTTGATCAGTTTCTGCCGTGCCATTTCATCCCCAGCCTTGATCTTGGCAGCCAGCTCAACTTCCTCTTCCTTGCTGATCAAAGGGATTTCGCCTATATCCTGCATATAGGCTTTCATTGGATCGTTCTTATGGTACATTTAAGGTCCTTTTCACGTTCGCTAAAGTTGGGTTCGATGTGTCCCGAAAAGTACACCAACGCCGATCCCCGCGGCAGTTGTTCCGGGACGATGTTCTCAGTTGAAGCACCCCACTTCAACCATAGCCAAACACTGGGTGTCGGTAGATTGCCGAAAGGACTAAAACGTCAAATCCGGAATATACCTTAAACTCTGTTGTCTGTCAACACTTAGGACTCAATTTTTTGTGAAAAGAAAGACCCATGGCTGCATCTAAACATCGTTCATTGTTTTTCACGGTGCTCCGCGCCACCATCGGAATCTCCCTCGCCGCCTACGTAATTTTTCGTATTTTACGACATGCAGAGGTCGATCTGGCCAGCGCATTCGCCCAGTGCAAGTGGAGCCTGATCGCCCTCGCTTTCCTGTTCTACGCCGCCCTTCTCGCCATGACCATTGTGCGCTGGTATATCCTCCTCATCGTTCAGGACATCCGCCTGCGCGCCATGAGCCTGGTGAAACTCACCATGATCGGCATTTTCTGGAGCGGCGTCATTCCCGGCACCGTGACCGGGGATTTCGTAAAAATGTACTATGTCGCCCGGCAGGCTGGCGAAAAAACCAGCGCCGCGGTATTGACGATCGTGCTGGACCGGCTACTCGGACTGATGGGCTTGTTCATCGTTGCCAGTATCTCGGTTCTGTTCGCGCTCGATTTCATCCGCACGGCACCAGACCACCTGCAAGTGGCTGTGGGCATCATCACCGGCGGCAGCATCTGCGGGCTCGCCAGTGTGGTTGCCATCGCCTTTCGCGAGCAACTGCAGCGATTACCCGGGGTCCGGCAGCTGATAAAATTCGGCGCCCGGGCTTTACCCGACAAGGTCACCGGCATTATCGCACGCATGTCGGAAGCGCTCGACCTGTACCGCACCAAACCCCATGCCGTAGTGCTGGCCCTGCTTTTCTCGGTCATCGGCCATTCGGCTTTCGCCATGGCCGTTTACTGCATCGGCAAGGCAGTCGGCGAGGAGATTATCTCTATCGCGATGTATTTTGTGACGGTCCAGGTGGCAAACTGTATTGCCTCGATTCCACTGACACCGGCGGGCCTGGGCAGTCGCGACCTGGTGATCAGCCTGTTTTTTACGGAGCTGGGCGCCGATGGTGCAAAGGCAGCGGTTGTCGCGGTGGGGCTCAGTCTGATAATCGTCACATGGACAGCGATTGCCGGCGTGTTCTGGATCCTGTCACGGCGTCACGGCGAGGGGCCCAATGGGTCGGATTCGAAAATCGATGGCATCGCGCCGTCAGGTTGAAGAACACGAGTTGTAGGCTCCGGCTTTTGCATGCGCCGCAGGCGGCCCTATATTGTGCGATGTAGTTATTTCGGGAGGAAGTTTCTAATCATGGCAAACTATGCATTTCTTGGCCCCCCGGGCGTTGGCAAGGGAACATTGGCAGCGGAGTTCTGTGAAGCACGCGGCATGCAGCATGTATCGACAGGCGACCTGTTGCGGGCAGAGATTCAGGCAGGTTCCGAGCTCGGCTGCAAGGTTCAGGAATTTGTCAGCAGCGGCGGCCTGGTCCCGGACGAGATCATCCTCGACCTGATGGAAAGCTTTCTGACCAGCGACAGCAATGCAAGCTACATTCTCGACGGCTTCCCGCGTACCATCGAGCAGGCTGAGCGGGTCGAGGCGATGGCGGATACAATCGGCTTCCACCTGATGGCAGCGATTCTTTTGGAGGCATCGGACGAAATTGTGGTGGCGCGGCTGACCGGCAGGCGGGTTTGCCGTGGCTGCAAGGCGACATATCATCTGAGCTTTGGGCCGCCGCAGCAGGCAGGAGTTTGTGACAAATGCAGCGGTGAGTTATATCAGCGCGGTGACGACCAGGAAGAAACAGTGCGGCGGCGGCTGGAGGTTTACCGGAACCAAACGGCACCGCTGATCGATTTTTACGACAATCTCAACCGGATCATACGTATCGATGCGTCGTCAGACAAAGCGACAAATTTTGCAGCGCTCAGCGAAAAAATCCCGTAGCAGTCGCGATGGGGGAAAGCCGAAGTGCGTCATTCACACGGCTGAAGAGATCGAGGGTATTCGCCAAGCAGCAGCAACAACAGCGGGGATTCTCGAGACCATCCTCGCAGGCATCCGGCCCGGAGTCACGCTGAACGACCTCGACTTGCTGGCCGGCGTCATCATGCGCGACCACGGCGTGGACAGCGCTTTCAAAGGGTATTTGGGCTTTCCGGGCGAGATTTGCATCTCAGTCAACGATGAAGTAGTACATGGCGTCAGCTGCCGGGACCGCATTATCCAGCTCGGCGACATCGTAAGTGTTGATTGCGGCACCCGTTGCGGGGGGTACATCGGCGATACTGCAAAAACGGTCAGCGTCGGGCCGGCTGTAGGGCAGATCGCCAACCTGATGTCGGTTACCGAGAAAAGCCTGATGGCCGGTATCGATGTAGCCCGGGACGGCAACACCGTATGGGACATCGGCGTCGCCATCGAAAACGTCGTCAGCGCCTCAGGCTACAAAGTCGTACGCGACTTTGTCGGCCACGGCTGCGGTGTCAAACTGCATGAAGCACCGGAGGTGCCGAACTACCCGACATCAAAATCACGGGAGCCGCTGCACGCCGGAATGGTGCTGGCACTGGAGCCCATGGTTAACGTTGGCGACCATCGCGTCAAAATCGACGACGACGGCTGGACCGTCCGCACAATCGACGGTAGCTGGTCAGCGCATTTCGAACATATGATCCTGATAACTGAATCAAAACCGGAGATCCTCACGTGGCCGAAGAGTGTATCAAATTAGAAGGAACAGTGAAAGAGCTACTGCCGAACACAATGTTTCGGGTCGTGCTCGAGAACGGGCATGAAGTGCTTGCCCACATCAGCGGCAAAATGCGCCTGCATTTCATCCGCATCCTGCCCGGCGACCGAGTGACGCTGGAAATGTCGCCGTATGACCTGACGAAAGGCCGCATTACGTATCGTAAGAAATAAGTCTCTCCGGTTACCTGTAGAGAATAGAAGTTGATCGTCCCGATAAGGAATTGCTCCCGGTAAGTTTCCCAATGCCGCCCGGCTCATGATTTGCAGTAAGTAAGCGGAATTTCCCAACGCCCGATGTTCGCCTTTCGCCGTAAATGACGGATGCCATTCACCGCTAGCCTCGAATGGCACTGACTTAAGGAATTAGAAGGTGGCTCTCATCACTACGCTTCCCCGTCTGAGTCCCGCCTATAGGCGGAAGTTTCCGGCGGCCTTAAGGTCGCCCGAATCACGCAAGGGTACGGTATCCGGGCTTAAGCCCTTGGGAGAGTTGCCTCCGGCGCTCTCGCAAGCTCGGGCCCGCCTAAATGACGCCATAGATCAACTATGAATTCACAGTTTGAGCGTTCGTTGCTTGTTGGCTGGCGGAGCGGATGTCACATCGCCGCCGACCGACAGCACCCGTGGATCGCAAGTACCTTACAGATTATAACTTTAGGCACATTTCCAAAACGATCATACGTGATCGATTCAGTGCAGATCATTCCTATAAATTCGCCACTGATCGCTTGATTTCTGGGAAATAACTGGAGGTAAACCAATGCTTGTCAAGAATCCGGACGATATCAAAATCGCCATGCTGGGTTGGGTCGACGACAATCACCATCCGTACAGCTGGAGCGCGATCTTTAACGGGGATTTCAACGACGCAGCGATGGCGGAGTGCGGCTGCCCCGCCGTTCACCAATACCTGACCGCGAACCGTGACTCCCTGGGAATCGACGGCACCCGAGTGACACATGTCTGGGCCGACGATCCTGAGCGTGCAAAGCACCTGAGCCGGTCGAGCTTGATCCCGAATGTCGTGGAGCAGCCAGAAGACGTCATCGGCCACGTCGACGCTGTGCTCATCCCCACCGACAAGGGTCACGAACATCTGGAGCGCGCCAGGCCGTTCATCGAGGCCGGCTTGCCGGTGTTCATTGACAAGCCGCTCACAGATAGAGAAGAACACCTCGAGCAATTCGTCCGCTGGCAGGAAGAAGGTAAACCGTTCATGAGCTGCAGCGGCCTTCGCTACAGCGAGTATTTTGCGGCGTGCCGCGCCCGTCTCGACGAAGTCGGCGAGATCCGCTTGATCACCTCCGCGATCTCCAAACGCTGGGCGTCGTACGGAATCCACGTGGCAGAGGGTGTTTACCCTTTCCTGGAACCGGGCGGCTGGGTCAGTGCCGCCAACACCGGAACGCAGAACGCCGACATCATCCACGCCCACCACGCCAGCGGCGTGGAGGTGGTCTTCGCGGTTGCTGAAAACATCGCCGGAATTCCGCTGAGTGTTGTGGGCAGCAAAGGTTGGCTGACCGCTGAGCATAAAGTCAACTTCGCCTCGTTCAAGATCATGTTCGGCAAATTCGTCGAGTACCTCCGCACAGGCCACATGCCTTTTCCGTTCGAACAGACGGTGGAGTTGATGAAACTGATCATTGCCGGGATCCGCAGCCGTGAGCAAGGCGGGCGCACCGTCATCCTCAGCGAGATCAAGCCATGAAGCCAACAGGAGACGATGATGACTGATGAAAGACCACTCTTTGAAGTGCCGGACGGCGTACAGACGCGCTGGGCAAGTCCTGAGAACTGGGATGGTGAAAGAGGTGTTGGCGGGCAGGCGGATAATGGCCGGAAAGGGTCGGCATGTTTCCGCTTCAACGCAGGTGACCAGAAGGTCCTTGCGCATGCCGAAAACACATGTGGCACGATCCGGAGGATTTGGCTGACGATTCGTGATCGATCACCTGCCATGCTACGGGGCATCCGCATTGACATGTTCTGGGACGGCGCCGAGCTGCCTGCGGTCAGCGCGCCTTTGGGTGATTTTTTCGGACAGGCGCTGGGGCGCTGCGCGACTTTTGAATCCGCTCTCTTTTCCAACCCGGAAGGTCGGAGTTTCAATTGCTGTGTTCCGATGCCATTCCGCACAAGCATGAAGATTGTGGTCACGAATGAAAGCGGCAAGGACTTGGATCAATTCTATTATGACATCAACTACACGTTGGGTGATCAACTCGGCAACGATGCCATGTACTTTCACGCCCATTGGCGACGTGAGCGTCCAACGACGATAAAGCGGGATTATGAGCTGCTTCCCGAAGTCACTGGTAAAGGGCGGTTCCTTGGTGTGAATTGTGGCGTGATCGCAGATACAGAAACCTACTTCAAATCATGGTGGGGCGAAGGAGAATGCAAGGTGTACCTGGACGGCGACGACGAGCATCCGACTCTCTGTGGCACGGGAACGGAGGATTACATTGGCACTGCCTGGGGGCAAGGCGAGTATGCTCATCTTTATCAGGGCTGTCATCTCGCAGATAGCGAGAATTTCCAGTATGCCTTTTACCGCTATCACATTCCTGATCCTGTCTATTTCCGTCGTAACATCAAGGTGACCATGCAGCAGATCGGTTGTTTCTGCCCTGCCACGGCGACACATTTGCGTGATGCCGCGAGCGAGCTGCTCGGAACAGATAATACGTTGGTCGATCTGGACGAGGCGGTTGAAGAGAATGGATATGGCCTGTTTGAGCGGCAAGATGACTGGTCTAGTTGCGCCTATTTTTACTTGGATCAATCAACAAACAACTTGCGTGCCCTGGCACCTGCAAAGGACAGGATTGTCGGTCTTCTTCTCGATGCTAAAGAGGCGACAGCCCGGGCAGATGTATAGGCGTAGCAGGTAAACATCTTCTCGCTGATCGCTAACTTGGAGGCGAGCCAAGCCTTCGCAGAGACATCTGCCGACTGGAAATCCGCTCAATGAAAATCGAACGACGGCTGGGACTTCTCCGTCTCGATCCACGCCACCGGAGCAAAGGAACGGCGGTGAATCGGGCTCGCGCCGAGTGCCGTGAGCGCCGTGAGATGCTCCAGCGTACCGTAGCCTTTGTGCTGCTCAAACCCGTACCCCGGGAAACGTTCGCCGTATGCCGTCATGAGCCGATCGCGCAGAACTTTGGCAATGACACCGGCAGCAGCGATACAGGCACATTTGCGATCCCCCTTGACGATGCTCCGGCAGGGCGCCGGCATGCCAGGCACCGGCAAGCCATCGACAAGGATCAGATCGATTGCGTCGAACTTTGACGTGGCCCGCTGCATGGCCACGTCGTTGGCGCGCAGCACATTGAGCCGATCAATCTCGGACGCCGAGATCACTGACGCCGTCGCAACAATATCCGGGGCGTCCAGCAACGCCTCAAACACAGACTCCCGCTCAGGCGCAGTCATCATCTTGGAGTCGTTGAGGTCGTCGTGGCGAAAGGCAGGGGGCAAGCAAACAGCTGCTGCTACGATCGGTCCAGCCAGCGGCCCGCGGCCAGCTTCATCCACACCGATAATGCGCTGTATACCATGGCGGTGGGCCACCGTCTCGATCTCATACAGAGAAGCGGGTGACTCGGGCAATTCGAGAAAAGAAAAAAAGTCCAAGTCCTATTTAGCACCGCGCAGCTTTTCCCTGACACGGGCGTCCTTGCCCTGGCGGTCGCGCAGGTAATAGAGCTTGGCACGAGACACATCACCGCGCCGGATGACTTCGACATCGACAATGCGCGGTGAATGGATCGGAAATACGCGCTCGACCCCAAGACCATAGGCCATGCGGCGGACGGTAAACGTCTCGTTGATATCGTGGCCGCTACGAGCGATTACAGTGCCGTTGAACATCTGTACCCGCTCTTTGTCGCCCTCGCGTATCGTCACGTGAACTTTGACGGTGTCTCCGATGCCGAAATCGGGCATCTGCTCCTTGAGCTGCTCTTTGTTGATCTTATCGATGATGGCATTCATACGGTATGTCCTCTCGTCGGTATTGCTTACAGTCAGGTTTTCAAAATTCCAAAATTGTATCGATTTTATACGAGCAGATCGGGACGCCTCGTCCGGGTCCGCTCGGTCGCCATTTCCGAGCGCCACGCCTCAATTGCCGCGTGATCGCCCGAGAGCAAAATTTCCGGCACATGCATGCCACGATATTCCTCTGGCCGCGTGTACTGCGGATACTCCAGCAGTCCGTCGCTGAACGATTCTCTCACCGTCGACTCTTCGCATCCAAGGGCGCCGGGCAACAGCCGCACAATGGCATCAGCGACGACCATGGCTGCAAGGTTCCCATTGCTAAGGATGTAGTCTCCAATTGACAATTCCACATCTGCCAGGCCGGTGCGCACACGCTCATCAACCCCTTCATAATGGCCGCAGATGAAAATCAAATGCGGCGCTTCCACCAGCTCTTCGGCGTGCTGCTGCTGAAATTGCTGTCCTTGCGGTGACAGCAGCACGATTCGGCTCTGCGGTGTCCTCAACGAGTCAACAGCCTCGAAGATCGGCTCCGGCTTCATCAGCATGCCGGCGCCACCGCCATAAGGCCGATCATCTACGCTTCGATGTCGATCGTGGGTAAACGCCCGCAAATCGACAAGATTGATTTCAATATGTCCGTTTTCTCGGGCCCGCTTGATGATCGACTCATCAAACGGTCCGTTGTACATGGCTGGAAAGATCGTAATGATATCCAGCCGGGTCATTGATTCGCAACTTCCACCGATGCTTTCTTGTTCGAGCGCATCGCGGCGCCTTGCACGAGGGAACGGATCGCGGCGATCGTTTTGCCATTACGCCCGATGATCTTCCCAATGTCGTCCTTGTCACAGTAAATACTGATTTCGATCGCAGCATCGGAGTCGTGCGAATCGACGCTTACGTCATCAGGGTTGTCGACGAGTCCGCAGGTGACGTACTCGACGAACCCGGGAAGGTCTGAATCCCCAGGCGCGGGCAGGGCACCATTTCCGTCTCCCCCGAAAATCTTTTTGAACAGTTTGCCGATCATTGCAAACCCCCGTTATTCCTTCGTCTCGGCATCGTCAGCTTCAGCAGCGGGCTCTTCAGCAGCGGGCTCTTCAGCAGCGGGCTCTTCAGCAGC
>CAYWQM010000064.1:2837-23826 GCA_964460215.1 uncultured Lentisphaerales bacterium | reverse complement strand
GCAGCTCGAAAGCAGCGTCCCTATCAATCGGGTAGATCTTCCGCCCGAGACGGGGGAAGGGCAGGTTGGCGAAGTCCTGGCTCGTGACGCTGGCAGTGTCGACGTTGAAGATGCTGCCGGCGATCGGCCCGAAACCGCTCCGGAAGTGCCCGGTCGATTTGACGCAGATATACTTCAATTCACGGCAGTCGAGTCCGAGGCTGCGTGAGAATGCCAGATCGATCGGTTGACAGTATTCTGAGATCACAACGACAGAAATGCCGTCCTGCCGGACCAAAGCAGAGTCGCCATAGAACGCCTCCGCTCCTTCCCACATCGGCCCGTCATAAATCGAGCGGCCATCGCTCACGGCGAGCACTTCTACGGTCATCGGCACGGGCGGTCCGCAGATCTCACATGACTTGCCGCCCATCTGCACATCGATAGTCGCGCCCACACCGGCAGCCATCGCCTGCTGCACAACCTCGGGATCGACGATATACAGGATCGCCGCGTCCTGCAATCCTCGATCGATGAACAAATTGAGAATCTCGACACCGTCACTGGGGGAGCCACCGCCGGGGTTGTCCGCCTGGTCGGCAAGGACAATCGGGTATTGGCCAATGCGATCGCCCTCGACGAGTGCGTCCGCCGGCTTCATCAGCGCCCGCTGCCAGTCGTCTCGACGATCCCAAAGCCATTGTGCCAGCTCATCGGCAGTCTGCTGCGCCAGCGCCGGGTCGTTGTCGGTCACGACAATGGTCGAGGCACCAACTATCGGGATGTCGGCCCACTGGTATCCCAGCCCGATGCTGGCGGTCAACACACCAGGACGCATCTCGATATCGAAACAGTGCTGGTACGCAGACTTGATCGGTTCTTCCGCGGATATCATTTTGGCCGCAGCCCAGAACATCGGGATCGGCCGGTACGCCATGGTCGGGCGGATCTCGCCGCGGATGGTGCGGACCATCATGTCGGCGGCTTCAAGGGCGCGTTCGGCCATGTCAACGTGCGGGTAGGTGTCTTCGATGATCAGGGCGTCGGCATTTTCGACCATCAGCGGGCCGATGTTACAGTGCGGGTCATGCACGGCCATGATCAGGCAGTCGGGACCAACCAGTCGACGCACTGCCTGCAGGATATCGCCATCACCGTCATCGAGACCCTGGACCGAATAGCCGCCGTGCAGGTCCAGCAGAACACCGTCCACCGGCAAGGCATCACGCAGTCGATCGAGCAGCCGGTTCTTCAGTATCTCATGGATATCAAGCGCCGGCTGCCGGCTGCAGTGCGGATATGTCGCGATCAACGGCACCAGCTCAGCGCCATGCAGGCGGACCCCCTTAATGAATCCGTCGACAACCGTGTTCGCCTCGCCGGACAGCGCTGCCAATGCTTCACCTTCGAAGTATCTGCCTTCCGCCTCAAAAACCTCGAGCGATGTTTCGATGGGTGAGAAACTGCTGCTCTCGTGTTGGATGCTGCCTACGGCAATTCGCATGCCGCCCCTCGTGATTTTTTTTCGTGATTATTTCCCACGCAACACCGTCACTATCTGTTCGATTGCCTGATCAATCTTTGTTTCCGTTGTAAAGCGTCCGACGTACAGTCGGAAGGTCCGGCTGCAAACTCCGCAGGCACCTGCATCGCGGCAAGCACCGGTGCGACACCGAGTTCACCCTGTGGCATACGCAATGCCCGGAAACGCAGCCAACAACGCGAATTGCAGGTGCTCCCGAAATGCAAACATGCGATGACTGTGCTCGCCCGGATTGTCCCGAATCAATTCACATGCTTTCCACCGGCCATTTGCCTGATTGGATTTGTACGGTAGGGTGAACGTGTTCGACTATACATCGGCCGCCGGCACGGTGCCATGCCGATTCCGATCAACCAATCCCCGAATCCACCGAATCCTATGGACCCGAAATACAAGATCGACGACACCGCCAATCTGCTCAGCCCGAGCATGATCATTTATCCCGAACTGGTGATCGCAAACATCGAAGAGATGATCCGGATCGCCGGTACCCCGGAGCGGCTGCGGCCCCACTGCAAGACGCACAAGATGGCGGAGATCGCCAAGCTCGAGGTCGACCGCGGCATTACCAGACACAAAGCGGCAACATTCGCCGAGGTCGAGATGCTGGCAGATGCCGGTGCGACCGACATCCTGCTCGCCTACAACCCGGTCGGGCCGAATATCCAGCGCACGATCGCGGTGCGCGAGAAGTACCCCGACATGCTGTTCTCGGTGACGACCGACCACCCGGCGGCGCTGGCGGAACTGGCGCAGGCAATGGCCGCAGCCGGACAGTGTGTCGATGTCCTCGTCGACATCAATCTCGGCATGAACCGCACCGGTCTGAACGTCGACGACGATGCGTTCAATCTGTACCGCGAAATCGTTGAAAGAGACGGGGTCACGCCCGGGGGACTGCACCTGTACGACGGCCATAATCAGCAGATCGATGTCGATGAACGCCAGGCAACAGTCGATGCGACGTGGGGGCCGGCGATGGCATTCCGCGAACGGTTACTGGCCGAAGGCTGGCCGGTGCCGCGGCTGGTGTGCGGCGGCACCCCGACCTTTCCGGTGTACGCCGCGAAGTCGGAGCCGGGTATCGAGTGCAGCCCGGGCACGATTGTGCTGCATGACTCGTATTACGAGCGCAATTTCCCGGACCTGAACTTCACACCGGCAGCAGTCATCCTGACGCGCTGTGTCAGCCGGCCCGGGTCGGATCTGGTAACCTTCGACGTCGGCAATAAAGCGATCGCTGCTGACCCGGCCATTGACAGCCGGGCGTTTCTCCCGGACCTGCCCGAAGCGGTGCCGAAGTACCATAACGAAGAGCATCTGCTGCTGCAAACGAAAGATGCCCAGCGCTTCACTCCTGGTGACGAGACCTTGGTAATTCCCGGTCACATCTGCCCGAGTGTGGCACTGCATCGCGAGGTGTACGTAGCGGAAGGCGGCAAGGTCATCGGTACCTGGCAGGTGACGGCGCGCGATCGAGTGTTGAGCATCTAAAAGCGGGTTTCAGCATTAAGTCCGTTACGTCATCGCTCCTCTTGATCGAATCTGGCAACGTCGATCGGTCAAGACCTGCCATGAAATGCAGGATTGCGAGTGATATGAAAAGACAAATTCAGAAGGGAGCGACACATGTTGAATCAGTTATTTGACCTGACAGGGCGAACGGCGCTGGTGACGGGCGGAAGTAAGGGGATCGGCAAGAGCATTGCGCGCGGCTATGCCGAAGCCGGGGCGAACGTCGTGATCACGGCGCGCCATGAAGATGAGCTGCAGGCAGCCTGCGCCGAGATCGGCGACGGTCTCGATGTGCAAGTGGCCTATCGCCTCTGCGAAATGACTGACCGGGCACAATGCGACGACATGATACGCTCGGTGCAGGACGAATTTTCGATTGTCGATATCCTGTGCAACAACGCCGGCAGCAACGCCCCGCAACCACTGGTCGATATCGACGATGCGGATTGGGACCGCGTGCTGGAGTTGAACCTCACAAGCTGCATGCGGTTGGCGCGCGCTTTCGCGCCGGCAATGATCGAACAGAAATGGGGCCGCATCCTGCACATCTCGTCGATCATGGCGCTGACCAGTGCCGCGGGACGCGGCGTTTACTCGGGCACCAAGGCAGCACTCGTTGGAACAACACGGGCACACGCCATCGAGCTGGGACCGCACGGGGTGACAGTGAATTGCCTGGCACCGGGACCTATCGCTACAGATATGCTGACGACCATGCTGAGTCCGGAGCAGCGGGCGGGGTTGTGCGATCGCGCTTCGCTCAAGCGCCTGGGCGAAACCAGCGAGATGGGCGGGCCGGCGCTACTGCTTTCCAGCGATGCCGGCAGCTACATAACCGGTGCCGTCCTGGTCGTCGACGGTGGTGTGATCTGCCGATCGTTTTAGTGTCCCTTCAAACGAATTTTGCCGTGCACCTTTCCATCAGCGCCGTCAATAAACGCTTCGCCTCGACGGGTGACGTGT
This sequence comes from uncultured Lentisphaerales bacterium, assembly GCA_964460215.1. Taxonomy (GTDB): domain Bacteria; phylum Verrucomicrobiota; class Lentisphaeria; order JABSQK01; family CAJWLW01; genus CAJWLW01. The sequence continues at coordinate 19,826 of CAYWQM010000064.1, read as the reverse complement.
TGTCTGACATTGACGTCGATGTACCGGGCGGCCAGTTCATCACGCTGCTCGGACCGTCGGGGTGCGGCAAGTCGACGTTCCTGCGACTGCTGGCGGGACTCGAGTCACCAGACACCGGCAGCCTCCGATTCGACGACCGGGATCTGGCCACGCGCACGAGCCTTGGCTACGTCTTCCAGGAACCCCGACTGCTGCCGTGGCGGACTGCGGCAGCAAATATCGCGTTGCCTCTGGAGATCGAAGACGGTGCCAGGGAAAATCACACGCAACTGGTCAATGATGCGCTGAAGCTGGTCCGTCTCGAGGCCTTTGCGAAAAGTATCCCCGACGAGCTTTCCGGCGGCATGCGCATGCGTGTGTCGGTCGCTCGTGCACTGGTCACATCACCGCGACTGCTATTGCTCGACGAACCGTTCGGCGCCCTCGACGAAATGACCCGTCAGGATCTCAACGACGAGCTCATGCGGCTGTGGCTGGAGCGCAACTGGACGGCAGTGTTCGTGACCCACAACGTCTTCGAAGCCGTCTACCTCAGCCAGCGTATTCTGATCATGAGCGCCAAGCCGGGCAAGATCGTCGCCGATATCGAGGTGCCATTCGACTATCCGCGTGAAGCGCAGTTGCGGGCGCAGCCGGAATTCGCTGCTGTAGTCGGACGTGTCATGGAGAGACTGACCGATGCCAGTTAATGTCGGAGGCGAGATCGCGGCCGTGGAGAAACGATCCACAGAATCTGAACCGGAAGTTTCAGGGCCACCTTACCGAAACCCTTCTCACGCTTGCTGGTCAAAGCAATGAAAACAGTCGCACGTAACATTCTGCCGCCACTGCTGGTATTCGTCGTCTTCGTCGCGGCGTGGGCATTGTTCGTAAAAATTACGGACATTGCGGAGTTCGTGCTGCCGGGACCGGATCGGGTGTTCGAGAAGATGATCGAGCACCGGCAGGCACTGCTGAAAGCAACGCTCAGCACCGGCATAGTGTCACTTGCCGGGTTCGGGTTGAGCCTGGTCGTCGGCTGTCTCTCGGCGTTTGTCATGGCGCAGACGCGCATGCTCGAGCGGTGTTTTTACCCCTATGCAATTTTCCTGCAGACCGTGCCGATCATAGCCATTGCGCCGATCATCATCATCTGGTTCGGCCCCGGCGTGCCGTCAATCATCTGCGTGTCGTTCATCATCAGTCTGTTCCCGGTGATCACCAATGCGACCGCCGGCCTGGCGAATCCGCCGCGGGAATATCTCGAACTGCTGCGCGTCTATGATGCGAGTTGGTGGAAGACGCTGGTCAAGGTTCGTATTCCGGCGGCGGTTCCATATATTATCACGGGCGCTAGGATTTCAGCAGGATTGTCGGTTGTCGGTGCGATCGTCGGCGAGTATTTCACCAGCATGATGAATCTCGACTACGGTATCGCTTACCTCGTCATCATGAATGCCGAGAACGCACGCACCGCCTATCTCTTCGCGACCACACTGATGTCAGCGCTGCTCGGGCTGGTGATCTTCGCCGGTGTCAGGCTGGCAGGCAACCTGATCCTGCGTCGTGGGCATTATCAACAGGGAGAATGAGATGAGCAAGCAAATGACAAGTGGCTGGAGGCAAGTGGCCCGTCGACAGGGCCAGGGACAGCGGCGGATGGCAGGTCGCAGTTGGCGTGTCCGACTGCAGCGAGTCGGGTTGATGGTTGCAACTGTGCTGCTGGTCGGCTGCGGCAAGCCGGAGCAGAAAGCCGACCCGGCGACACAGAGTCCAGCGTCGCCGAATCTGCAGCAACGGGAGTTGACGAAAGTGACTCTGGCGCTCAACTGGTTTCCGGAGGCGGAGCACGGCGGTTACTACCATGCGAAAATCAAAGGACTCTACGCCAAGCATGGCATCGATCTGGAGATCATCAAGGGCGGGCCTGGCACCCCGGTTGAAATAGAGGTGGGTACCGGACGCAAGGATTTCGGCATCGTCAATGCCGACAAGATCCTCAGTACCCGCGCCGAAGGTGTGCCGGTCGTTGGGCTGCTGGCGCCGTTCCAAGTCAGCCCGCGCTGCATCATCGTGCGTGAATCGTCGCCGGTAAAAACGTTCGACGATCTGAAGAACATGACGTTGATCGCCAACCCGGCGAAGCCGTTCGTCAAGTTCCTGCAGCATGCGTATGGGCTCGAAGGGATCACGATCATCCCGTACAAGGGTGGACTTGCGACGTTTCTTAGCACTGACAACGCGGCGATGCAGGGATACATCAACAGTGAACCACTGATCCTGGCTGAAAGGGGCGAGCGCGTGCGGACGCTGTCGCTGGCCACGGCAGGCTTCAATCCATATACCAGTGTCCTGGTGACCAGCGAAAAAATGATCACGGAAAATTCCGAACTGGTGAAAGGCATGGTCCGTGCCTCGCAGACCGGTTGGCTCGCGTACCTGTTGTTTTCCGCTCCCGCCAACTCCGAGATCCAACGGCAGAACAGCGAGATTGATACGTACGTTCTCGAGGAGGGCGCCAAGCAGCTCGGACCGCTGATGCTGACCGGTGATGCCAAGTTGACGGCGTTCGGGACGATGACCGAAGCGCGCTGGGCCGAGTTGCAATCACAGCTGGTCGACTGCGGCGCGATTAAAGACAGCGGCAAGCCGGTCTCCGAAGCATTCACCACCGAGTTCCTACGGTAAGCCTGGAAACCTGAGCGGCATGAAACACTGACAGCCGCGGTTGTTCAGCACCAGGTCTCGTCGAAGATTTCTGCCTTGTAGCCGATCGTGACACGCTCACCGTCGGTGACGATGATCCCGGTGTTCATCCTGCTCGAGAAGCTGGGCATGGTCGACTCATATTCGGCACTGATTCTGCCGGCCATGTTCAGTGCCTACGGCACGTTCATGCTGCGGCAGTTTTTCATGACCCTGCCGCGCTCGCTCGAAGAGTCAGCGGTGCTCGACGGCTGCTCCGCACTGGGCGTGTACTGGCACATTATCCTGCCGCTCTCGAAGCCCGGGCTCACCGCCCTGGCGATTCTGACTTTCATGGAATCCTGGCGCAGCTTCATGTGGCCGCTCATCGTGGCGCATAGCGAAGACATCTACACGCTGCCTGTAGCACTGGCAGCGTTCCAGGAAATCGACGGCGTGCACTGGACCCTGCTCATGGCCGGCTCGATGCTGATGATCATACCCATGCTCGTCGTATTCGTCTTCGGCCAGCGCTTCTTTGTCGAAGGGATTACCCTGGGGGCGGTGAAGGGGTAGAGAATCGAACCGCGCCATTCACACTAACCCCAGTCGACGCGCAATTGCAGAACTTGCAATCAGGCCCGATGGCAAGGCCGATGCGGGTGTCCAAGGCCGGCAGTAGCCGCGAGTGTCCGCAATCAACGCCAGCAAGAACAATAGCAAAATCATGAATGGCAAAATCATTCTGGAGGCGCTTCAATGATTTTGCTTACCAGTGAATTGCCTGTATGTTGAGCGAAAATCACCGCAAAATAGCAGCCACGGAACCCCAACCTGAAGGGTCGCCTATGGCCCGGACATGTGATATCGTATTAAGTTGTGAATCACACTGGCAACAGCGACGTCACACCGGAACGCAGCCGGATGAGTTACCAGAGAACAAACTCATCAAGCAGGACGCGCAGTACCACGCCGCTCATAAGTGATATTCCATCGCGCGACATAAAACAGTCTGCCGAGGTGAAATCTTGAATTCGGAAGCAATCCTGGATCCCTTCATCGATGCCCAACTAGATGAAGTCACTTACCGGCCCATCTTAGTCTGGGCTATGAACGACCGGATGAATGAGGCCGAATCGCGCCGGCAGTTGGAATCGTTTCGCCAATGCGGCTATGGGGGTGTGATGGTGATGCCCTGGGGCGACCTCCCGTATGAGTTCATTTCCGACGAATGGCTCGACCGGGTGGGTGAAATACTCGGCGCCGCGAAGGAACTGGGAATGGACGTGTGGATCTGGGATGAATGGCTATTCGGCAGCGGGCCGGCGGATGGGCGGGTGACCAGTAACAAGGAGTACCGGGCCAAGACCCTGAAAATCACGGTGGACATGATTCTGGAACCGGGCGAGACAGCCGAGTTTCAGCTGCCGGAAAGAACCGAAGTTTGCGGCATCTTTGCCGTGGACAAGCATGACAATCCGGTCGCCGACCTCAAAATCCTGGGCCGTGATGCGAACATGCCCATCACCGTCACCGCTGATCACCGTGAACGGCTGATTGTCGTTGGTTGGCAGTACACTTCCGGGGCGCAGCATACGACCCGCTCCCACGGTATGTTTCTCGACCCGGATGTTCCTGAGGAAGTGTGCAACGTCTATTTCTGCGATGACATGGACGTGTGGTCGGTGGACATGATGAAGCCGGAGGCAACACGCCTCTACCTGCAGGAAATTCACGAGAAGTACTACGACAGGTTTTCCGACGAGTTCGGCAAGACGCTGAAAGGTTTTTTTTACGACGAACCCAAGGCGTCAAGTCGGCGTCCGTGGACCAATGATCTCCTGAAGCGCTTCGAGGAGATCAAGGGCTACGATCTACACCCCTATCTCATTCCGATGCTGTTTGACCACCAGATGGCAGGATACAGCTTCAATGACGAATTGCGGCCGCGAAAGATTAATGAGGTCGAGGCGGACTATCGGGATGTCTGGACCAGCATGTTAGCGGATGGATTCTACCGCGAGATTCAACTCTGGTGTCAGGAGCACGGCGTCATTGCGACGGGCCACCCGATCGGGGATAACAACATAACCGTGGCGGAGCTGCTCGCGGGCGGCGGCATGTATTTCAAGAACATGGATTATTCCGACATGCCGGGCGTCGACATAATCTGGGGACTCATTGCCCCGGGCAGCTTCTGCGATTCAACGCGCCTGGCCGGATCGCGGGCGGCCGTACACGGCAAGCCGCAGGCCATGAGTGAATCGTTCTCATGTTTCGGTCACGGGGTGCATCTGGATCAGATGCGCTACGTCATGGAGAATGAAATCATTCGGGGGGTGAGCAAGTTTTTCAATAAGCTGACCAATTACAACCGGGAGAAGTCCTTCTACTATCATCCGCCGGATCTCTCTGACTTCAATCCCATCATCAAACATTACGGTCACCTCCTTAACGACCGCATCATGCGTCTCAGCCGGGTCATGTTCGGGGGCCGAGCGGGCGAGACAGTCGGCTTGTTCATTCCGCTTCAGAACTACTTCCGCTGGGACGAGTCAATGGCGGAGCAGCTCGCGGCACTTTCCGAAAAACTGGCCTATAACCAAATCGAATTCGATTTCCTTTGGGATGCGGACATCATGAACCTGCAAACCCGGGAAGGTAAGATCGTCGGTCCCCACGGCCGCGAATATCGTTCCGTACTCATTCCCGCCAATGCTCAGATGGACGATAAGCTGGCCGAAAAGCTTGAGGGATTACAGCAGGGCGCCAATGGACAAATCGTTTGGCCATTCGGTCCCGGGGAATCGGTCCCGATGGAGACGCAGAAGAACTTGTCCCTCGCTAATCAGGCAACGGCGGGGCAAACCGCCGTCCTCCCCGAAAAACTGGCTGATGCATTGGAGCCGTACTTCAATCAATGCCGCGAAGAACATCCTTATTTCGAACTGCTGCCGCCTGGTATTCCGATTGCCTCACGCGGTCGAATTGCCGAGAATGGATCCTACGCGTGTTTGCTGCTTAACGAAGCCTTGCACACTGTCGAAGTATCATTGAAATCGCGAGTTTCGGGGAGTTTAATCGAGGTGGACATCAATACCGGGGAAGCCTTCGATCTGGGCAACCTGGAAAAAGATACTGAAGTCGACCTTACGTTTGTATCTTCAGAATCAAAACTGCTCGTCGTCGGTACGTTTAACGATTCGACTTTTCCGGCCCCGAAGAGTTTTGACCGGGCGGCATCATTGCCACTGGACAACTGGCGACTGAAACTGCCGGATGAAAAAGAGATCGAGTTGGGTTCGGAACTGCCGTCGTGGAATGAACTGGGTTGGCCGGCGTACACCGGATTCATGCGTTACCGCACCGAATTCACCTGGCAAAGCGACACGGCCGGCGCCTTGCTTGACTTGGGGACAGTTCACTATGCGGCCACGGTGTGGCTCGATGATGAAAGAATCGGTGATTGCATATTCACGCCCTTCCACCTTCGCCTCGATGACCTGAAGCAAGGCGACCACGTCCTGGAACTGGACGTGCTGAATACGCAAGCGAACGCGGTGTTTGGCAGCGAAGAAAGAATTGACGAATTGACACGCAAAAAGGCGTTCAAAGGAACCTACGCGCCCATTTACAAAGATCTCGATCTGCCCAAATTACGATCCGGCTTGTTTGGACCCGTCAAGCTGATACCGGGTACGGGTTAGTTCCGGAGTTAGGGTGATCGGCCACGTGAGTCACGTTCCACGTGCCAACGTGGTCACGTGATAATCGACGACAATGATGAATCGAATTGGGCAACTCTGGACGATCTGGATAAGCGATGGCCGCGCGATTCGCAGCCGCCTTCTTGAAATCCAGGAGCATCCGGATGGTTTTTCGGATTGCCAGGAGACGGATCTGAAGGGCCGGTTAGTCGATGTCCACATATACGGTAAATATGCGATCCGGTACTGGCACGACTTTAATGATCGCCAACTCCGAGATCCAACGGCAGAACAGCGAGATTGATACGTACGTTCTCGAGGAGGGCGCCAAGCAGCTCGGACCGCTGATGCTGACCGGTGATGCCAAGTTGACGGCGTTCGGGACGATGACCGAAGCGCGCTGGGCCGAGTTGCAATCACAGCTGGTCGACTGCGGCGCGATTAAAGACAGCGGCAAGCCGGTCTCCGAAGCATTCACCACCGAGTTCCTACGGTAAGCCTGGAAACCTGAGCGGCATGAAACACTGACAGCCGCGGTTGTTCAGCACCAGGTCTCGTCGAAGATTTCTGCCTTGTAGCCGATCGTGACACGCTCACCGTCGGTGACGATGGGGCGCTTGATCAGACGGCCGTTGCCGGCGAGCAGATCGAGCAGCTCGGACTCGGGCAGGGACTTGACCTTGTCTTTCATCTTCAGTTCCCGATACTGCACGCCCGACGTATTAAAAAGATCACCGATCGTATAGCCGCTGGCCAAGGCCCTCTCGAGTAACCGGCGCGGTGGGGGATCGATCGTGATGTCGTGATCCTCGCTGGAAATTTCCGCCGCCGCCAGTGCCTTCTGCGCTTTGCGGCACGTGCCGCATTTGGCATAACCGTAGTAAGTGAGCATAGATCGTATGTATGGAGTTGGGTTGTTATGCAAAGTACATTGTATCAGATGCGCCGGTATTTCGCAAGACGCCCTGGGGCGAAACGCTTGATTTCATCCCCTCTCTTGCTACTTTTCTCGTCCGCCACAAGATCACGTTGTAGCCGATTGGCACTTAACGCGCGAGGAATTAACCATGAATCAGGCAACTGACGATCTACGAATTGCGGCTCTGCGACCGTTGCTATCGCCGGCGATTCTGATGGAAGAATTCCCGATCACTGAAGAGCTCAGCACCCTCGTGGCCAGCACTCGCGAGGCAACCAGTGCGGTGATTCGCGGCGACGACGACCGCCTGATCGTGATCGTCGGGCCCTGTTCGATTCATCACCCCAGGGCCGCACTCGAGTATGCCAGCCTGCTGCAGCCTTACCATGCGAAACTCGCGGGTGAACTCTGCATCGTCATGCGCGTATATTTCGAGAAACCGAGGACCACTGTGGGTTGGAAAGGGCTCATAAACGACCCCGATCTCGATGGCAGTTTCAATATCAACAGCGGTCTGCATCAGGCGCGCAAGCTGTTGCTGGAGATCGGCGAAATCGGCCTGCCCGTAGGCTCCGAGTTTCTCGATACGATCATGCCTCAGTTCATTGCCGACCTGATTTCTTGGGGGGCCGTTGGCGCCCGGACAACGGAAAGTCAGGTTCATCGCGAGCTCGCTTCCGGCTTGTCGATGCCGGTCGGCTTCAAGAACGCTACAAACGGCAATGTCCAGATCGTCGCCGACGCCATCGCCGCCGCGACGCATAAACATCATTTTCTGTCCGTAACAAAGCAGGGGATTTCGGCGATCGTCGCGACCTCCGGCAACGATTCTTGCCACGCCATTCTCCGTGGCAGTACCCAGGGGCCGAACTACGACGCAGAGAGTGTTCGACAGACAACCGCACTGCTCACGCAAGCCGGGGTGAATCCCAGAGTGATGATCGACTGCAGTCATGGCAACAGCGCCAAGGACCCCGAGCATCAGCCCGAAATCGCGCAAGATATTGCAGAGCAGGTAGCCGGCGGCTCACAGGACATCATCGGGGTCATGCTCGAAAGCAACCTGGTCGGCGGCAGCCAGCCGCTCAACGATCCGTCGAAACTGGTCTACGGCCAGAGCATCACCGACGCCTGCCTTTCGTGGAAACAAACGGTACCGGTGCTGGAAGATCTGGCCCTCGCAGCAAGTCGACGGCGTAAGCGCTGAGCCCCCTCATGCCCGCTGTATACTTCCCGCTCGCCGCTCACTGTAGCCATGGATAAGCCCTGGCCTCATTCGATCTCCAAGTCAAAATCCCCGGCCAGGTCGACGACGCGCTGCCAGGAGGCATCGTCGATGGTGATACCCTCTGACGAACGGCGACAGCGCAGGCTCGATTCCAGCTCGTAGGGAACGCGCACCGGCTCGGCCGGATCAATCGGAGCGGATGAGTTGACGTAGGCGAGCATCGCATCCAGCTCCTGCTCGAACTGCGCCCGAGGCAGAAAGGCATCGACACGAGTCGCCATCAGGAAGAAGTTGGAACCGTGCGTATAGACCTCATCGACCGGCCGGCTTACGCCCCCACCGGACAAGGCACCTGCCAACGCTTCAATGGCTAAGGCAAGCGCATACCCCTTGTGTTCGCCGAACGGCAGGATCGCTCCGGGGGGCGACCCGTGCAACGCCGCCGGGTCCGTGCTGGTCTGGCCGTCGGCATCGATGACAATGCCCGGGGGAATGGCTTCGCCCCGCCGCTGCGCCAGGCGGATCTTGCCCTCTGGTGCAGCGCTTGTCGACATGTCCATGACCAGCGCACCCACATCCCGCCCACTGGGAAAGCCCCAAGCCAACGGATTTGTCGTGAGCCGTGGTTCGCGGCCGCCCCACGGCGCCACGAACTGGCCGGCGCCCCGGGCGTGGCAGCAGACGAAACCGATGTGACCGGCATTCGCCAGATCTTCCGCATAGTGACCGAGCCGGCCGATGTGCGTTGCGTTGCGGACCGAAATAAGGCCAGCACCGAACTCGCGCGATTTTTCGATCGCCATGGCGCACGCTTTCGTCGCGGCCACCGCGCCATAGGTATAGTTCGCGTCGATCAGGCAGGTCGCGCCGCCGTCGTTCACCACCTCCATGCAATCGTCGGCAGCAGCCTTGCCGTCCACCAACCACCCGGCGTAGTCGGGCAGCCGCATGAACCCATGTGAATCGATGCCGACGAGATTGGCGCTGACAAGGTGGTCGGTGACACACTCAGCCACCGCTTGCGTGGCACCGGCAGCCTGCATAATGCTGCTGCCAAGGGTTCGTAGCATCTCTGGGGATTTCGTAATCACATCTTTATGGGGTTATGAGCGTGATAAGAAATTGTGAATGACCTTTTAGGTGGCGTTAAGAAAAATGTTCAGGAATGCCCTTCAAGCTCGTCCCGCACGGCAGCACTCAATTGCTCCATGAACGTGACGAGGTAGAGGCAATCGGCTCCGGCCTGGAACCATTGAATGCCGTGTCGCGCCAAACTGCAAATCCGCTTCACGTCGGTGCCCTGTCCGCACCCCACCGGCAGACCTGCTGCCCGGGCACTGGCGATAACCTTATCCATCGCCGCCACGACTTTCGGATGATCCCCCTGGCCGAGCAGTCCATAGGACCCGGACAAATCCATCAGGCCGAGCACCACACCATCCAACCCGTCGACGGCGACGATCTCGTCAATGGCCTCGACGGCTTCAGCGGTTTCTATCATCACCGCCACGAACAGGTCGGCATCCGCCTGCTTGATGTACTGGCCCATATCGTCACGACAGTAGTTGGTTGGAATCATCGGCCAGAAGCCGCGCCGGCCGACCGGCGGATAGCGGCATTCGGCGACGACACTCTCCACCTCGGCAACGGTGCGCACCTGCGCTGCTACGATGCCGTGGGCGCCGGCGTCGAGCACGTTCTGGACCAATGGCGCGTCGGAAGGGGGAACGCGCACGATAGCCGGCGTCTTGTTGTGCCGGACAGTCAGCAGATGCGTGCGAAGCGTGTCGATGCTCATCGCCTGGTGCTCGAGGTCGAACCAAAAAAAGTCTGTCGAGTCAGCCAGCGCCGCACTCGCCTGCGGGTCGGTCATGTAAATGCCAGTCCCGAGCAGAACCTCACCTGCCTGTAACCGCCGCCGAAATTCAATGATTGCGTCGAACATTTTCAATTCGGTTCGTTGATTTTTGCATCGTCCAGGTGGCAGGTCACGACCGCGGCCACCAGGGGTTCATCGCCGATCGCCTCGATGTCGTGCTCGACGTTCGGCGGCATGAATGCCGAGCTTCCGGGCCCGACCGTGCTGGCTTCGTCTCCCACGGTGATTCGGGCCTGACCGGAGAAAATGTAATAGCACTGCTCCCAGTTCTTGTGGTGATGGCTGCCGTGGGCCTTGCCGGGCGGCCACGTGTGTACCGACAGCTGTATCCGTTCCGAGGCAAACTGGTTGAGCGGCTTGGCAATCCGATCAGGCCCATAGATCGCTTCGGGACCGGCAATGATAGCGGTCAGCCCTTCCTTTTCCGGCCGGTGCAGAAAGCCCGCAAACGGCTCCAGGTCTTCGGGGTTGTGAATGTATTGCATGTCGTTAGTCTCCCATTCCTGTGTAGTTTATCTTTCAGCTCAGTAAAGCCAATAACCGTTGCCGCCAGCAATCGTCACCCACTCCCCATTCCAGCCCCCGGTGCCGGTGGCAAATTGACCTTTGTTCACTTCGACATGACCGTCCATATAGCCGACAACGTTTTCCTCATAATCAGCGTGGGAATAATCGTACGGCTCAGCTGCATGGCTATACAGGAATGCCCCTGGCCCATTGTCCTGGATGCGATCGAAAATAATCGCGTTCTGAGCGGTGTCACCGTGGATGCGTGAAAGAAAGTCGATGGGGTCCGGACTGAAACCGCCGTTGCTATAGTCGACCGACAGCCCTGTATTATATCCAGCCAAACGGGTATACCCGATGGAATACCAGTCCGCTCCTTTGTGCCAAAAAAAATAATCCGGATAATATGGCGCAGTGCTGGCAATCCAAATGTCTCGGCGCTTCAATTGAAACGGGCACCAGAAAATGGTGCCGTCCCCGCCGGCGATTTCCTGGACCCACTCGTCTAAGTCCGCCTTGAAAGCCGCCGGCGTCGGGAAGTCATCCGATATGACGGTCGGCCCGTGTGACGGGTAGCTCAATTTTTTGAAATATCCGTCGTTGCTCAATGCAAACGAGGTTTCTCCGAGAGTGAATTGTTTGAGGTTCGACACGCACAATATGATCGACGCGTTGCGCTTGGCTCGACTCAATGCCGGCAGCAGCATCGACGCCAGAATAGCGATGATAGCAATAACTACAAGGAGCTCAATCAAAGTGAACTGTAATCGAGTACGCAGGTCACAAGGCCGATAAATTGTTAAGCGAATCATTGGTTACTAATCCCCACGTCTTCACCCCAGGGGCACCTGCCTGCCACTTGCGCCCCGATAATTGGAAAATCCTTCAAATAAAAAAGCGCCTCGTTAGGCTCTCTCCCAACAGTACCCCCCTCACCCACAAAGTCACTGAAAAATACCACGTTTCAGCCTCAGACACACACGCGGCAGGTCATTCCGCCATCGAGCACAACGGCATCTCCGGTCAACCATGAGGCGTTGTCGGAGGCCAGAAACACGGCCAGACAACCGATATCTTTGGGTGTGCCAAGCCGTGGCAATGGCGTGGCATCGCGGGCTTGCTCAATGAGCTCCGGCGTGGCGTAATCCTGCAACGCCGTTTCGATGTATCCCGGACAAATGGCATTGACCGTGATATTTTCCGGGCCCAGCTCAATGGCCAGGTCCCGCACCATGTTCACCACGGCGGCCTTCGACGACGCATACGGCGGGCCGGCGCCGCCGCCGAACGCGTTCACCGAGGAGATCTGGATGATCCTGCCACAACCTGATTTTTTCAGGTGGGGTACGGCCAGCTTCGTGGCGACGAAAACGGATCGCAGATTAAGGCCGATCAGCTGATCCCACTCATCAATGGAGATCGATTGGCTATCACCGGGGCAATTGCTGCCAGCGTTGTTGACCAGGATGTCAAGCCGCCCCTGCCACTCGATAGTCTCGTCGATCAGACGCTGGAGTTGATCGACATCGGTCACATCGGTGTGGATGAAACGCCCGGCAGCGCCCAGCTTTTCGATCTCTTCGAGGGTCGTGGTCGATACATCGGTCTCGTGGTAGATGCCACGAAGCGGGTCCTCCCGGATGTCGGCAACGACGACCCGGGCGCCTTCGCGGGCAAGTTCAAGAGCGATGCCGCGGCCAATTCCCGATGAGCCGCCGGTGACAATCGCAACGCGGTCCTTGAGTAACATGGGTGTACCTCCGAAGCCTGAACTTAACGAACTTGATTCGTTATTGAGTCAACTCGTTCCAGCACTATCCGGCTACTCAGAACGTGCGGCAGCAGAGCCGTAACCGGGCGGCTAAATGCTGAATGATCCACAAGCCCCACTGTCCGGCAAGTTGTATTAAATGCCGGCCGCAACGAGATCACCGACCTCCGTCGTGGAGTATCCCATCTGCCCGGCCCCCATATGCTTCAACTTGTTCGCCGTGACGTCCATGACCGAATTCTCGACTGCGGCAGCGGCATCGAATTCACCCAGGGTGTCAAGCATCATGCCGCCGGCGCAGACAGCCGCCAGCGGGTTGATGATGTTCTGGCCCGTGTACTTCGGTGCCGAACCGCCGATTGGCTCGAACATGCTGACACCCTCGGGATTGATGTTGGCGCCGGCGGCAATGCCCATGCCGCCCTGCGTGATGGCACCCAGATCCGTGATGATATCGCCGAACATGTTCCCCGTGACGATAACGTCGAACCACTCAGGGTTCTTCACCATCCACATGCAGGTCGCATCGACGTGATAGTAGTCCCGCGAAATTTCGTCGAAATCGGCGGCTCCGATTTCATTGAAAGCGCGTTCCCAAAGGTCATAGACATAGGTCAGCACGTTGGTCTTGCCGCACAGCGCCAAGGTATTTTTTTTGTTCCGGCGACGCGTATACTCAAAAGCGTAGCGCAGGCAGCGTTCGACCTGGAAGCGGGAGTAGACCATACTCTGAACGGCAACCTCCTGGTCAGTGTTGCGCATCGAAACACCGCCGGTGCCGGTGTAGACGCCGCCGCTGTTCTCTCGCACAACGACGTAGTCGATCTGTTCCGGCCCCTTGTCCTTGAGCGGGCACTCAACGCCGGGGAACAATTTCACCGGCCGCAAGTTAATGTACTGGTCAAGCTCGAAACGAAGGCGAAGCAGAATGCCCTTCTCCAGAATACCGGGCGCTACATCAGGATGCCCGATGGCGCCCAGATAGATCGCATCGAACTTGGCAAGCTCCCCGGAGGCCGTGTCCGGCAGGATCTCCCCGGTGGAGAGGAAATGGTCACCGCCGAAATTAAATGACTCGTAAGCGAGTTTGAAGCCGCACTTCTGGGCTGCAGCATCCAGGGCTTTCTTCCCTTCGCAAACGACTTCCGGGCCGGTCCCATCGCCGGGTATGACGGCAATGTTGTAAGATTTAGACACGTTCGACCTCTGTGCGGGTTGGGGGGTGGTTAAAGGAGTTCCGCGATCTGCACAGCATTCAAAGCGGCGCCTTTCAGCAACTGATCGCCACAAACAAACAGCGCCAGGCCGTTGTCGCAGCTGATGTCGTCCCGAATGCGGCCAACCGCGATGTCGTGCTTCCCGGTCCACTCCAGCGGCATCGGGAAATAGTTCTTTTCGCAATCATCGACGATCGCGATACCCGGCGCCTTCGAAAGTGCTTCACGGGCCTCCTCGACACTGACCTTGCGATCCTGCTCGATTGAGATCGCTTCACTATGGGCCCGGAAGACCGGCACACGTACCGTCGTCGGGCATACCCGGATGGCATCGTCGTGCATGATCTTGCGAGTCTCGTCGACCATCTTCATCTCCTCTTCGCAATAACCGTTGTCACCCATGGCACTATTGTGACTGAAAAGGTTGAAGGCGATCTGATAGGGAAACATCTCCGGCGTCACGGACTCGCCTGCCAGGACCTGTCCCGCCTGTACCCGCAGCTCTTCCATGGCCTTGGCACCGGCGCCACTGGCACTCTGGTACGTGCTCACCGTAATTCGGCGGATCGGCGAGATATCGTACAACGGCTTGAGCGCTACTACCATGATAATCGTCGTGCAATTGGGGTTCGCGATAATACCCTTGTGCGCTGCAATGTCTTCGGCATTCACTTCCGGTACAACGAGCGGCACATCCGGGTCCATGCGAAAAGCACTGGAGTTGTCGACAACCACTGCGCCGGCCTTGACTGCCGACGGTGCGAACTCCTTCGAGCGGCCACCGCCAGCACTGAACAGGGCGATGTCAACCCCCTCGAAACAGTCATGGGTCAACTCTTCAACCTCGATCTCCTCGCCCCGGTACGGCAACTTCTTGCCAACCGACCTGCTGGAAGCCAGCAGTTTCAGTGAACCTGTCTCAAAGTTACGCCGCTCAAGCGTTTCGATCATCTCGATCCCGACGGCACCCGTGGCACCGGCAATTGCGACTGTATATGGTTTTCCCATGATCTGCTTTCTCCCTGGTTTCGTATGCCGCGTACTGGAGATACACGGCGCTGGTCAAATAAAATACCAAAAACAGTCAATATAGTGCCTATTTGCAACCATCGTCAACAGATCGGGCAATCGAAAAATTGATCTGTAGATTTCGCAAATCAACGCAGACCAATCAACCCGGCAACGACCTACCGCATCATCTTGCATTGGCCGCAACGTCTGGCTAATTTCCCCGTCCGGGGAAATCGCGACCTCTGACAACTGAGCGATCAGGGCACGGTGAAACCGAATGAACCCGCACAGCTGCGGTTAACATAGTGGTACAGGAGAATCTCAATGTCGGGCAGATTGGCGATTGATGGCGGCCAGCCGGTGCGGAAGAAACCCTTCCCCCCAAGAATCATGCTGGACGAGCGTGAGAAAGCGGCCGCGCTCCGGGTTATCGAAAAATCGATGACCGGCCCGGAGGCAATCGACATGTACGGGCAGGGCCCGGAGGTGGAGGCATATCGTGCGGAGTTCGCAAAACGGATCGGCACCAAGTTCGCCACCGCCGTCAGTTCGGGAACGGCGGCAGTTCACACCGCCCTTGCGGCGCTGCGTCTCGAGCCCGGTGCGGAGGTGATCACCAGCCCAATCACCGACCCCGGCACAGTCACACCGATCGTAATGATGAACTGCATTCCGATCTTTGCCGATGTCGATTATGCCACACTGAACATCACCGCCGACACGATTGCCGCAAAGATCACGAAATACACCAAAGCGATCATCCCCGTGCACCTGGCCGGCCAGCCCTGCGACATGGCGCCGATCATGAAGCTGGCACGGAAACACAAGCTCGCCGTCATCGAAGATTGCGCCCAGGCCCACGGTTCGACGTATCACGGCAAATGTGTCGGGACAATCGGTGACCTTGGGACATTCAGCCTGATGGGTGGCAAACACATGACCAGTGGCGGCCAGGGCGGCATGATCACCACGAATAACGAGACGCTGTTCTGGAACGCCAAGCGCTTCGCCGACCGCGGCAAGCCGTTCAACAGCCGGAGCAAGTCGAACGTCATGCTCGGGCTCAACTATCGCATGTCAGAGCTTGAGGCCGCGATGGGGCGACCACAACTCAAAAAACTGCCTGGCCGCATCCGCAAACGCCGCAGACTGCTGAAGAAGCTTCAGAAGACACTGTCAACGCTTCAAGCGCATCGGCCGTGGACGATCATCGACGACACGGAGACCAACCCCTGGTTCATCCCGTTACATTACGACAGGTCCAGAATGACCGTGTCCAAGGCGACCTGCGCCGCTGCGATCGGCGCAGAAGGGATACGGATCGCCGCAAATTACGTCCCTCCCTTGTACCGGGACACCTGGCTGCGCCAGCGTGCCAGCTATGGCAAGTCGCAGTATCCGTGGAACGGTGCAGGCAAACGCAGAATTACCTACGAGGGCTCATGTCCCGAGGCCGAACGCGCCCATGCCGACTACATGATCCTGTATTTCCACGAAGGCTGCGAAGACGATTATATGCAGGATATCGCCGCGGCTCTGGCGAAAGTAGAGGGGGCCTACCTGAAGCAGTAGCCCCGCTGTCACTATTCCGCCTCTTCGTCGTCCGTGCAGGTGACCACAACGTCCTGGTCCACCCATGTACCGGAGCTGCCATCAGAGCTGCCAGCAACGACAGCGAGCGTCACCGTCGTCACATCGTCACCCTCCTCGTCGTCGTCGACACCAGTCACCGTAACCGTCTGGGCCACGTCCCAGTCCGCGAGGTTAAAAGTAAGCGTCGCTATGTTCACCGTCGCATCGGCGGTGGAATTGCTGGTCACAGTGAGGATCACGTCCGACTCCGGCGGGGCATTGAGCACCACGTCGAACGTGTCGGTCCCCCCACTTTCCGCCACGACTGTCGAGCCGGCTGATTCGGTGACCGTGAAGCCGACCGTGTCATAGTCGTCCTCGTCGCCGCCGCTGAGGTCGTGGACAAAGTCCGCGATAAAAAACATCCAGTAACCGATACCAGTGTCGAGGATATCAGCGGATTCGTAGCCACCGTTCAGGTATTGCATGACCTCGCCGCGCAGCTGACTGGGGG
>CAYWQM010000064.1:0-2737 GCA_964460215.1 uncultured Lentisphaerales bacterium | reverse complement strand
GATTCGTAGCCACCGTTCAGGTATTGCATGACCTCGCCGCGCAGCTGACTGGGGGATGGGAGCGCTGTACCGTCATTCAGAGGTCCCAACAGATTCCAACCTTGAGGGATCTCGATCTCTGGCTCAGGCGTGAAACCGGTGACCTCAACGGTTCCAGGCTCCGGAACATGGATCCAGAAGCCCTCGAACGGTTTGATCTCGTACAACCGGAAATAGATCTGCTGCTCGCTGTCCCAACCCCAGGCAGTTGAGTCCGCCCCGAACAAGTGCTTCGGATGGGCGACATTGTGATCGGGATCGACATTGACCGATACCAGGTTCCACTCACCTGCCAGGTTGAGCTGCAGCGCCGGCTCGCGAACCTGATGGGAAGTCCGGAAGGTCGCGTACAGCATGGGCGAATCCCAGGGAGCACCAAACGGCAGGTCGATAAACTCCGCCGCTGATCCCACATCGGAATGGGAACCGCGCACGCGCCAGAAATAGTCAGTCGACGGGGCCAGGCTCAGTTCCCAGGCACGACTCGGATAATGCCCGTTCAAATCGGCAAACCCTGGCGGCATCGTCAGCACGGTGCTGTCGGTGAACTCGGCGTTCTCGGCAATCTCGACCTCCCATACGGCGTCATTGCGGGCAACAACACGGAACCCGACGTCGGCAAAACCGCTTCCCGGATCAGCGGCGATGCGCTTCGCCGGATCGATCAGTTCGTGATTGCTGTACCATGAAGCACCGCGGAGCGATCGGGCACTCAGATCCTGCGGGTCGAAGGTATCGGTCTGCCATTCCCAGACGTTGCCCAGCACGTTGTCGAGACCGAACTCGTTGGCAACAGAATAATCGGGTGGCACCGGCCCGTTGTCGAAAAAGTCGCCGCTATTCCAGTAGTTCACCCGGTCGTCGTTTTCTCCACTTTCTACACCCCCGCCAAAATCGCCGACAAAGTGGAAAAACTCGTTGTGCCGTGAAGCACCGACGGCGTAGTCATCCATCGGCAACCGGTATGAGTCCGGATACTGTTGGATCCAGGCCTCACGCTCACTGTCATTGAAGCCGTCCAACCAGTCCGCCTTACTCAAACTGGCAGGGCGCCAATCGGCCGGCTCCGGTCCAATAGCATAAGCGCCCTTCTCCTCCTCGCCCTCTTTCAGGAGGGTCAACCAGTTGCAGTAGAAGAGCGCGCCGTACCACGTGACACCGAGGATCGGGAAGTTTTTGCGAGCTTGATCGGCACCGTAGACCGGTTCGCCGGTGGGATTGTAGGTCATGCCGTTGTCGAAGAGCTCCTCCTCAATCCCGGTCACCGTGACGTTGTTGTTCTGATCCATGTCAAACAGCAGGATGGCTGGCCCGCCGTCTTGAAATACCACGTTACCATTGGCCCGGAACTGGATTTCTTCAGAATGATCAGCGTGCAAGATGTTTAATCCATCCAGGAAATCCTCGATCGTGACGGTTCCCTGCCCAACGAACAGATCGTATGTCACCTGCTCCTCGTCAGATCCTTCTCGACCTCCGTCAATGGAGTCTTCGTCGCCCTGATCAATCTGCATTGCATTAGGCACCGGGTCGACCACAAATTCGAGCCGCGCTTCGGGGTGAACTTCGCTAGCGCCGTTGGCAGGCGACCAATACGAAAGATACGGATTATCGTCCCAAGAAATCTCCTGGTCGCAAACGGTGGAATTGCCGCATTCATCAGTAACTGTCCAACTGCGGAAGATGGTGGGGTATTCGTCGTCCATCTCGTACGGATCGGTAGTGTCGTGCCAGGTCACCATTGGATAGTTGTCGCAATTGTCCGAGACGGACGCGTAGCCAGTAGAGTCAGGATCCGAGGACGTGTTCAATTCGATCGTGACGTTATCCGGGCAGATGATATCCGGCGCCTGGTCGTCGGTGATCGTGACAACCTGGGAGCAGCTCGCGGTGTTACCGCAGTCGTCCGTGGCGATCCACGTGCGCGTGATCTCTTCACAAGCCTCGATAAAACAGTCAAATTTAAAATTCACAACTCGGTAGTTATCATCTAAACTCCAAGAATTCGTGTTTTCAGGTGGGAAAAACGTAGGTAAACTTGTGTCACCATTAGTATTAGTGGATATTATTTGTTGTACTGAAAAGGCAGAATGATATGTCAAAGATCCTCCAAAAGAAGAATAAACATTATCAGTTTCTGTAATTAAAACGAAGTAATATGTTTCCCCAGAAGATAATAGCATCGGCTCAATATTTACATATTCAAATCCGTTGTCAACTTGGCCGTTTTCAACAAAAACAGTCAATATTAATTCACCTGAACTATTATACACACCTACGTTGGCTGGGCCATTATTACCATAATATGTGGCATACTCATCTTCGCCCAGATCGGGCATATAGTCCGGATTATAAAATGTTCCTGAAATGAAAGGAACTCCAATTTGGTTAATAGTAACATCCTCTTGCATAACAATTTCATACCCAAGAGAGAACCCTTCATTTATAACCGAAATACCAGTATCATCAGTGTCTATAAATGAGCCACATCCGTCGCTCTCGGTGATGGTCACGTCGGAGCTGCAGTTGTCAGTCGCCGTCGCCACGCCGGTATTGGTACTGGCGCGATCGTCCTCACAGCTCACCGTAACGTCCTCTGGGCAGGTGATCACCGGCGCCTGATCGTCGACCACGGTGACGGTTTGGTCGCAGCTCGAGGCGTTGCCGCAGGCGTCGGTGGCGGTCCAGGTGCGCGTGA
>CAYWQM010000063.1:346-24017 GCA_964460215.1 uncultured Lentisphaerales bacterium | reverse complement strand
AAAATCGAGTTAAAGGAAATCCCGGGGAGAATCGCTTTGGAAGCGACCACCAAGAGCCCATATTTCCAAGGCGACAACAATTTGTTTCGCACCCTGTTTCGCTACATAAGCAAGAACGAGGTCGCCATGACCATACCAGTCGAGGCCGAGATGAAGCCAGGTAGAATGAGGTTTTTCCTGGGCAGGAAGGACGTCGCCAAAAAGCTCGCCTCTTCGGATGGAGTGAAAGTCAGGAACATGAACGCCCTCACCGTCGTTTCGATCGGCATCAGAGGAAGCTACACCAACAGTCGGTTCAAGCGGTACGAGGCAAAACTGGAGAATTGGCTTTCGCGAAATACGGAATACGAGGCTGTCTCGGACCCATATGGCGTATATTGGAACAGCCCCTTTGTTCCAGGCTTCTTCAAACGATCTGAAATTCACGTGGAAGTGAAAAAAAAGGGAAGCGAGGAAAAGCAAGAAAGGCAGAAAAACGAAGCGGCTCCCAAACCCGACGAATCTTAAAACCGAGGGGATCATTATGCACACCAGCATGAAGGCACTGATTTCCCTGATCAATCATGGCAACCAACGTTCAACTCTCAGCAGTTTCCATTGACGATCACGCGATCGTCGGCATCAATGGCAATGAAACCTTCCTGCATAAACACAAGGAACGGTTCTGCTGATCATGAATGTGGCGTCGCGTTGCGGTTTCACCCGTCAATACAAGGGCTTGGAGGCCCTTCACAAGGGATTCGAGGACAATGCCTAACGGGGACTGACTACCACGTTTCACTAACTCTAACTGGAGATTATGATGATTTCTCAACGCACGAAAGAACTGCCGTCATTCTATACGCAAGTCATTGGGTCGCTGCCACGTCCGCAACTGGTGCGCAGCCTGATCGAGCGTCGCGACTCAATCGCTGCGGATGAATACAGTCGGCTTATGGACGAGATGGTGGTTTTCGCCATCCGCGTGCAGGAGCAGGCCGGTATCGATGTGATCAGCGACGGCGAGTGGCGGCGCGTTCATTATCTCGATGAATTTCTGCTGCGTGTCGGTGGGCACGAGCCGCTCCGTGAATTTCAACACCAGGGTGAGACCAAACACACACTCGTCTGCAACAGCAGGATGCAGGGCGGCGAACCGTTGTTCGTTGACGACGCCGAGTTCCTGGTCAATCACACCGACCGCCATACGAAGTACGCACTGCCTTCTCCGTTCCTGATAGCAATCCGCAAGTGGCACGAGGATTTCAGCACGGATGCGTACCCGACGATGGAGCATTATATCGAGCATCTGACTGAGCTCCTGACGCTTGAGGCGGCAGCTCTGGCGCAGACCGGCATCGATGTCATACAGCTCGATGATCCGGCCCTGACCTATCTCTGCGACCGTTCGCTGACCGAGAACTCCGACAGTCACGACTCACGTTTGAAGCGGGACTGGGACATTGATAGACAGGCGCCGCAGGCGATTAATGCTGTCAATGAGATCGCTGCGGCGTTGCCTGTGGAAGTACACCTGCATTGCTGTCACAGCGTCTGCAAGCGTCAAAGCGATGTGACTGGCGACTACAAGCCGATCCTGCCGTTCCTGAAGGGCGCAAAGATTGACCGTGTCAATCTGGAGTTTGCCTATAAAGGCACGGGCATCCCCGACGACCTGGAACACCTGCCGGATGGCCTTGGGGTCGGCATGGGAGTGGTCGACGTGCGGGGGGCAAAGTTCCAGGAGGTCGAGGAGATCGAGGCGATCGGGGCCGCTGGGGCGGCGATCATCGACCCGTCGCGCATCGCCCTGAACCCGGACTGCGGTTTCGCGCCGGACTATGGTGAGCCGCCGTCGATTGACGAGGCGTTCGAGAAATTGTCGCGGTTGTCACGGGCAGCAGAAAATTTGAGGAATCGATTCTGCTGAGACGAGATTTCTACCCAACCGATCCGGCTGATCTAATCCGTGGAAAAACAGAAACACGAACTAACCGAATATGGCCACCAGGTTACGGCGGCCGAAAAGCAATATCGCCATCGCAGCCTGCGCGAGTTGTTGATTGGCCCGTTCCTGTCGGTTTTGATTCACATCGGCCTTATCGGTACGCTGGCGCTGCTGATGGTCGGCAAGACGCACAAGCCGCCGTCGGTCGAAATCGAAGTCTCGATGGCACCGCTGCCACATGTCGAGCTGGAGCCGGATCCGGTTGCCGAAGAGGACGAGCCTGAGCCCGAGCAGGAGGAAACACTGCCGGAAGCCGAGCTCGAGGTGCCGGACGACGCTGAGGATGTGAGCGAAGCCTTCGAACAGATGGTCGATCAAGTAGTCGAAGAGCCGCCGGTGCCGGAAGAATTCAATATGGCGGATCTGCTGGATGCTGGCGCCATCGGTGAGCCGGCGCCCGAGGTGGCCGTTGTCGAGCAGGCCAAACCGAATCTCGACTGGGTACAGGGGCTCGGTGGCGGCAACAGTGCCGATGGCGGCGGTGAAGCCACAGGGGTGATAGGCGGGATCGGTGCCGCCGCGGCTGTTGGCCAGGGGCCGTTCGGCGGTCGCTCGGCTGGGGGACGTGATGCGCTGCGCAAGAAGTTCGGTGGCGACCCGGCCGGCGAGGACGCGATCATGCGGGCCTTGCGATGGTTGCAGAAGGTGCAGGCGCCCGACGGTTCATGGCATGATGAAGCATATACGGGTATGGCACTGTTGTGTTTTTTGGCGCACGGCGAAACACCGATCGCCGAAGAATTCGGGGGCACTGTCGAACGTGCCATGCGATGGCTTGCTCCCAAGGTTCCGGTCGTTGGCGGCCGTCCGAGTGCGTATAAGAACGGAATAGCCACATATGCGATCGCTGAAGCCTACGGCATGACTAGGAACGATTCGCTGGATGTTGGCTTTGCCCGCGAAGCGATGGACCGCGGTCTCAAGCATATTATCGCCGGGCAACAGGACAGCGGCGGCTTTGACTACGCCTATGCCAAGGGCGAGCGCTGGGATCTTTCGGTGGTCGGTTGGCAGTGTCAGGCGCTGAAAGCCGGCTACAACGCCGGCAGCGAGGTCTCCGGTATCAAGCAGGCCATGAAGAAATCCGCTAACTTCGTACGCAACGTTACCTACAACCAGGGCCATTTCGGTTACAGCTCCAAACCAGCCCAGAATGCTGAGCCATCAAATATGAGCGGTATCGGGGCCCTTATTCTGCAACTGCTCGAAAGTCGCCGCAACGCATTTTCCGAGGCTGCTGTCGGCAAGATTTTGATCGAACGGCTGCCGGGCTACAAGTTCAACAATTCCCCCGGTAGCCTATATGGTTGGTATTATGATACCCAGGCGGTATTCAACGCAGGGGGCTATCGCTGGAAAAAATGGAACAAGGTTTTTCAGCCTGAGCTGATCAACCACCAGCATCCGGACGGCTACTGGACGGTCGAGGGCGGTCACTTCAAGGGTGCCGACGGCCGTGTCTTTGCCACGACGCTGTGCCTGCTGCAACTGCAGGTCTACTACCGGTACCTGCCGAGCGACAGGGGAGGTGGGCACGTTTCCCGGCCGCTTGGCCAGGGCAAGAAGCGGCTCGGCACCGACTGGGGCTTCGGCGGCGATGACGTTGACAAACCCGAAGACGACGATTCCGACAGCGCCAACGAAATCAGATTCGACGAGGCTATCGACGAAGACACCGAAGATCTCGACTTCAAGTCGTTCTTCGATTAGTCGTGTGGCAGGGGGTACTGCCCAGCTTTCCCCGCTTTGGACAAACGCCTACTCGTTGAAATCGTCTGGCATCTCATTATTAAACGTGCGCCGCGGTCGTGTTTTGAAATTGGGCGGTGGGGCGTTTGCGGCGAGCTCTGCAAGAACTTCGTTATACTGCTGGTGCACCTGTGGACCGGACCGCCGTCAAGCGAAAACCAAGGTCCCGCTCAGGTCATTGCGGTGGGCGCCGCCGAACAGGCAGGACCAGCAGGAGATCTGGTAGCCATCGGTGTTGCGGTGACGAATGACATTCACCATCCATTTGTCACCGGTCGCCGGCGGCTCGACGTTGAGCGCCGTCCACGGCACGGCGATTTCCACGTACCAATGTCCGCCGACCTGTGAGACGGCAGTCTTCCACTCGGCGCCCGGCACCATCCGGCTGCCGCCTTCATCGACGCTGAACCAGGCCTGCGAACGCTTGCCGGCGGCATTGACGCACACCTGATTGAAGAACGTTCCGTGCTGCGGCGCATTGAGCCGGAATTCGACGGTGTCGTCCTGATCGAAGTGGAATTCCGGCTCGTCCTCCTCGCGGTTCGTCACCAGTTTGTCGATAAGGGGTTCTTCACAATCCACACTGATATATAGATGCGTCTCATCGCGCGTGAACATGGCGCGAGTCGCGACGGGCGCCGGTTCCAGGCGCTCGAAGGTTACGAAGTCCTCGGCGACACCCGAGTGATCGAAGTCCTGCCAGCAGTTGTCGTCCAGCTTGCCGTCGATGACCGGGGCCGTGGCGCAAATGCCGCAGTTGATCGGTTGCGGCCGGCTGTCGCTTTCGAACAGTTGCTGGTCGCCGGTGGCGCGAAACGAAAAAACATCCGCCTGCCGCAGTCGCAGTCGCAGCATGATGTATTGCCCGGTGATCGCGCTCAGGTCACTGCTGGCGTTCCACGACAGCGGCGCATCTGTTGCGTCACCAGTGAAAACATCCATGTCCTCGTAGCGATAGCCGTCGAGGTTGGCGCCGTTGTCGGCAAGCAGCTCGGCCTCGACACTGCCGCTGTCCGTGGTCTTCGCATTGATCTGCAGGGCGTTGCCCTTGAATAGAAAACGCTTCGTCAGCACGATCCCTTCGTCGTCCGCGTGCAGGGACACGAAACCGTTCTTGCGAAAGGTTGCCAGACCGATGCCGCCGGGGCCCTGGTTTTTCTGCGCATCATGCTTGTCGGGGTGCCCGTCATAGTACAGCAGGCGTTTGTCGCCGAGCGACACGACCGGACAGTATGTGTGCATCATCTCGCTGTCGAAGGCTCCTGGCTCGCCCAGGCTCACGACCTCTTCATCGGCGAAGACTGATTGCCAGTCGATACCGTCCCGGCTGAACGCCAGTTTCAGCTTGATTGTCTGCTGGTCCCGTCGATTCAGCGGCTCGCTGGTGTAAAACATCCAGGGGATGCCCCAATAAACGCCGTCCTCGGGGTGCACCAGCATGCCGTAGATCTGCGCACCGACCCCGTACTCGGGCGGAGCCGACCAAATGACCTCCGGCCCTGTCCACTCGGTCAGGTCATCGCTTTCGCCCAATCCCAGCCGCCGGATCGTATGGCGCTCCTGCCAGATGCGCATGTAGCCACGATACTTGCCGAGTCGCTCGTCCTTGAGAAAGAAAAAACATTCTTCGAGCCCGTCGCCTGAGCCGTTGGCCCACACCGGCTGATCGCTGTGCGGTGTCCACACGATACCGTCGGGGGAGTAAGACAGGTAGTAGCTTGGCTTGTAGTGGATCATCTTGTAGCGGCGTGCCGGTTCGTCATCCGGATCGTAGAAAAAGGCGCAGCTCGTATCCGAAACGATTGTCCCGTCGTCGAAGGAGATGCGGTTGCTGCCGTCCGGCTGTGTCGGGGGTTTTTCCCAGGTCACGGCGTCATCGGACACCGCTGTATGTACCGGCTGCCCGCCGCCGATTTTGTGGCAACCGTACCACATCCGGAACGGCCCGTCCGGACTGATCCGGATAACGCTGACTACGAAGAACATCTCTGATTCGCACTCGAGCGTCTTTGCAATGACCGGGCCGTCGACTTTTGTCGCGCCATGGAACCGGCGTTCGAGTCCCTGGGTTTCCGCGACGATATAGTCATCGACGAAGGTCTGGGCGATATCAAGGATGTTCAGCGGCGTCATATGAAGCAGTTCCTGCAGTAGGTCGACACTCAGTCGCCGAGCAGCGGATGGCTGTCGGTATTCGAAAGATAACGTTTCGGGCGTTTCACAAAATTCTTCGTGCGGGTCGCCTGGTTTTGCGTGTTATAGGTGGCCAGTACCACTTCGATGGCTTGTCGTCCGTCCGCCAGTGTGCACGGCGGCGGTGTGCCGGTTTTTACCGCTTCGATGAACGCCGCTGCCTGGCGATCGTAGACATCGAAAAATCCTGGATACACCTCCGATGGTGACGGTAGGTTGGGAATCCGTAGTTTCCTCGTTGTCGTGTCCGGCACGAAGACCTTCTTGCCGTGATCGATGGTCAGCGTTGCTTCGTTGAAAGAGCGTTTGTACGGGTACACCGTGAAATCGATGCGGCCGCGAGCGCCGAGGACTCGACCGCGCAGCAGGCCCTGGCGCTTGGTGCGATGGTTGGCGCTCACCAGAATCTGCGCGACAGCGCCGCTTTCGAACTGCAGCAGCACATTCGTATAGTCTTCGGTAATGCGTTTCGGGTTGAGTCGAAGCGTATGACCGCTGACATGCACGACTTTCCCGAGCAGGCAGCCGGCCAGGTCCGTTGCGTGGCAACCGAGTTCCATGAAAAAGCCGCCCTGCCGGTAGCTTTCCCAGCACCGGCCCTCATGGGCGTCGATCCGAAAACACCATTCGAAGTCGACGTGATAGATCGGACCGAGTCTTGGCATCGCTTTTTGCACGGCGGTGATGACCGGATGGAAACGCAGCTGGTGCCCGGTCATGAACGTCATCTTGTGCTTCGCGACAACAGCTTCGGCGTCGTTCAGTTCTGCAGCCGTCAGTGCCACGGGCTTCTCGCAGAAGATATGCTTGCCGGCGCGCGACGCGGCAACGATCTGCTCGTGGTGCGCGACCTGCGGGCTGCAGATAGCGACCGCATCGACCGCCGGGCTTGCCAGCAGTTCATTGATATCGACGTAGGCGGTACCGCCGTATTTTTCTGCCAGCGCCAGTGCCTTGGCATGGGTTGGATTGTACGTAGCCACTATGCGGCTATTGCGGTTGCGCGTGTAACAGTCCGCGTGGATGTCGCCCATCAACCCGCAACCGATGATGCCGATGCCGAGTGGAGCTGCTCGATTGTTTTTCTTTTTGGTTGCCATTACGGTTTTAGCTTCTCTGTTTGGGCTTGGTTGTCCTGCCCGATAGCGTGCTCTTGTAGATTGCCGTAGCGGCCTCGATTGCCGCAACTCCATCGTCGATGCTTATGGGAAAGTCCTGACCGTTGATCAGTGAGCGCACGACACCGCGGTTCTGCTCGCGGATACTCAGGTTTTCGCCGGTTTTTGGATGCAGCCAATCACTGCTTTTGACAATCCGCGGTGCCTTGCCGGGACGATGATGCACGATGTCACTGTAGGCGCTGTCACACCACGATAGCGAGCCTTCCGTCCCGCTAACACCGCGTTGCCAGAGGTAGTGTGGGTCGGCCCAAGAGAGGTTGAGTTGCGCGGCGGCACCGCCGGCAAGCTGACCGAGAGCCACGACGCTGTCCTGATATTTTCCCGGTGCCAAGGTTTTTGATGCCCCCAGAGCGGCAGCCGACTGCCAGTCGCCTCCGGCCCATTGAATGAAATCAATCTCGT
Organism: uncultured Lentisphaerales bacterium; assembly: GCA_964460215.1. GTDB lineage: Bacteria > Verrucomicrobiota > Lentisphaeria > JABSQK01 > CAJWLW01 > CAJWLW01. The sequence goes on along the minus strand of CAYWQM010000063.1, from coordinate 16,505 downwards.
GCACGCCCAGTTCGACAACGACGCCACCGCTGTCGGTATCAGTGAAGCGCCATGGCGCGGCGGCGGGCGAGGAGCGTTCGAGGTAGCCCCGGCGGGTCGACCAGACCAGTGTGGGTTCGCCCAGCGTGCCGTTGGCAACCAGTTGGACCATGTTCTGGAAGGGTCTGCCCCAGCGACCACTGTGGCCCATGAAGAACGGGACGCCGGCGGCTTTCACCAGTCGGCAGATTGCCCGGGCGTCGGTAGCGGTGTGGGCCAGTGGTTTTTCGCAGAATATCGCTTTGCCTCGGTTGCAGGCAGCGGCGACAACCGGCTTGTGAAACGCCGGCGGCGTAGCGATCCAGATGAGGTCGCAGGAGTCAATCAGAATATCTAGCGACGACGCAGTCACGGCACCGTGTTTCGCGGCTAAGGCACTGGCACGATCGGGGGCGATGTCGTAAATAGTTAGTTGGCCGACGTCACGTATCAGTGACAGGCTGGTGGCGTGATCGCCGGAGATCAGGCCGGCGCCGACGAGGCCTACTGTGAGTTTGGGCATTGGGAAGGTTCCAGGATTGGGTTAGTCTGCATTGTCCAGGTACAAGGCGCTTTGCTTTGACTTATATGATAATGGAGGGACGTCGATGTTCAATCTGTCGGTGCGTCAATATCTCCTGTCTTGCAACTTCATTGTCAATACGAGTCCTATGGCCGGCACGATGAGGGCGTACACCATCGCATCGCGGAATGCCCCGGTGACATGTTCGACGAAGGCGAAATACAGTGGGCCTCCGGCACTGGCGAAGACCATGAAAGACTGGTACTTGCCCTGGATCGCACCGAGATGGCGGCGCCCGAAGAACGCGGGCATCGACAGCGAAAAAACCGATCCCATGGACGCACCGGAAAGTCCCAGCCCCAGGATGCTCAGGACGTAGCCGGTACGTAGATGCAGGAAACCCAATGCCGCGAAGCACAGCAATTGTGCCGCGCACATGAACAGTATGACCCGTTTGATTCCCAGACGGTCACTGACCCATGAAATAGCGAATCCCGCAGGAATCGAGATGCACGCTGCCGGGATAAAGATGGTCAGTGCTTTTTGCTCGCTGAACCCCGCCTCCGCACCGATCGCAACGAGATGGAACGTGAACCCGGTGATTATCAAGCCGAATATTGCGGAGACCATCACGACTGTCCAGAATTCCAATGTGCGTACCGCTGCCGCGACGGTGATGCCGGGAGGTTCGGCGGTGGTGCCGGTGCCATCGCCTTGGCCGTCGACAACGATACCGCAGGTCTCGGGGCTGTCCCGGCAGAACAGCCAGGAGACAACCGGTAAAAGGGTACAACTCGCCAACCCGAGCCATAGCCACGTGCCGCGCCAGCCCAGATGTTGGGTGATACCGTAGATGACGATCGGCGTCGAGTTGAACATGATCCCGTTGCAAATGCTCAGCGCCGCAACGGCACGGCCTCGCCGGTTCTCGAACCAACGGCCGATCAGAGTGTTGCTGACAACCGACAGCATGCCCTGCCCGAAAAACCGCAGGAAAAAAATGCCGATGGTCAGCGCCAGCATCCAAGCGGTGGCTACGGGTACAATCCTTGCCAGGCGACCGGCAGTGGTCGGCATCAGTGACAGGTAGATCATGGTGAGGCCGATACCGACGATGGCGATGCTTATGAAGCGGCGGCAGCCGAATTGATCAAGCATGCGCCCGCCGTGTGGCAGCAGAATGCCGGCCAGTATCGTGCCGATGCAATAGCACTGGGTGAGGGCAGTGCGTGACAGGCCGCTGGTTGCCAGAAGCGGTTCTGTGAATGGCGTGAACCCGACCGTCTGTCCGGGCATGCTCACGGCTGTGGCGAGCACCGCAAGGGGCAGGATGATCCAGCCGTAATAGATCGGCAGGCGGCGTGGATCAAACGGCACATCGGAAGCGAAAAGTTTTGCAGCCGGGATCTTCATAGTCGGGCTTGTCAGGTACAAGCCCGACTACTCTGGGTGAGTGAGCGATTCAGTCCTGTTTCGACTTGGTCGGTAAAAACTGAGACATCTCGTTCTCGACTCGCTCGAGTAACGCTGCGAACACTTCGGACTTGCCTGAATCGCCGCCTTTGCTCAGGGCTGCCCAACTGACCAGCACGCGACGTTGCGCATCCTGCTTTTTGGTCACGGGCTTGCCCTCGGCTGTAATGTTGCGAAGCTGCATCTGGAACGCCTCAAGGTCTTTGACGAAGTGCTGATCCCAATAGATGTCCAATTCTTTGGCCATCGTTTCGAAGTACATCTTGGAGATAGTTTTCGTGAACGCCTCATTGCCGAGATCGTCCCAGCTTTGCTTGATTGTTATTGCATCGGTTTCGAGCTGTTTCTTAAAAGCCGGCATCACTTCCTTGTTGAGCTCGACCATCATGGATGTAATCGCCGTGCTGGTGTGATCTTTGAGGCGCTCTTCGAGCGCCGGTATCATGTTGATGACAGCGGCGACCAGGTCCTTCGACCACACGTCCGACTCCTCTCGCAGTTTTCTCACTGCGGTCTCCCGGTGCTTCGGCAACTCAGTTGCGCACCAACTGCGAGTGTAAGCGACCAACTGCTCCTCAGTCGTCTGCTCCTCGACAACGCTGGTGATGAAACTGTAGACGTATGTGGTGTATGCCAGCACGATGATGATCAGGACAGCATAAATCCAAGCCACGACCTTTGTCCCTCGCCGGATATGCTTTTCTTGCATCTCGATTATCTTTTCCAGCGCTTCAACGCGATCTGCCGGCTTACTCATTGTCGGTTGCCTCTTCTGCTGCTACGATGGGCTCGCGGCCCAGGCTCGGCTGCACCTCGTACATGACCAGTTCAAGAATGCCGCTGATCAAATCATTTTCCAGCTGCTCTCTGCGTTCACTCGAAATCGCACCGTCTTCCACCATGCCATCGAGGGTGCTTGTGAGGCCGTCGAAGCTTGACTTGACTCGAGCGTATCGCTCGGTCATAAACGTCGTCATGTCTTCCAGCATCACGTTTTCCATCGTACGGGCATACCTCTCGAATTCGCGTGGGGTAAAGCTCGGCACGATTTCCGCGAGCTGGTCCGTGCTCTCGCCCATGCCGGACACCATCGACCCGAGCAGTTGATCGACAACCTGCTTCCGGGCGTGTTTTTCGAGATTCTCGCCCATTGCAGCGGTCTTCTGCTCGATTTCGTCCAGGTTTTCCTTGAACTCGGTGATGACTTTTTCCGTGAACGTCGGCACGATGTCCTGCCTCAGTTCGTCGACAAACGAATTGAGCTCGGGCTGGATCAGGTCTTTAGACTCGACCATGAGCTGATCACGCAGGCTGTCGTAATCGTAGGTCGTTGCGTAGGCTTTTAGCCAGTAGCCCAGACGGCCGACAAACAGCAAGAGCAGGACAAGCAGCACCAATACACCGCATATGCCCAGCCGCCGTTGCTTGATGCGCAGCGACTGGCTCTGGACCAGCTTGATTTCGAGCGCTGCGAGACGCTCGGTCAATTCTTCTTCCGCGAGCCCTGTTTCTTCAGCCATGTTTTTTCCCAAGGTTGATTAGCTGACGCGCGCCCGACGATCCGCGTGTTGCAGGCGGCCTCGATTGGCTGCGGGCCGTTGCCAAACTGGCAGCCGTAGACAGATCGCTACCCCCCGACTGCGGAGCTAAGATGAACCTTAGTGATTTTTTTTTAACCACAGACCTGAAGACTCATGCCACTTTTGACAAAAGCCTACCATTGCCAGTGGCCGCGAAAGACATCCCTGCAACCGGTCAGAACAAACCGCGCACCTGCCCACTGTCTACATCGACGTCAATATTGCGATAGGCCGGATTCGAAGCCGTTCCTGGCAGCAACTTGATGTCGCCTGCTACCGGCGCGATAAAGCCCGCGCCCTTAAATATCAGGAAATCACGGATCGGCAGTATGAATCCACGCGGGCGACCTTTTAACGCCGGATCGTGGCTCAGGCTTAAGTGTGTTTTTACCATACAGGTCGACATCTTGTGATTTTCCGGGTCCGCCTCGAGCGCCTTCGCTTTTGCCAGTGCGGTGTCGCTGTAGCTGACGCCGTCTGCCCCGTAAACGTCACGGGCGATCAGGTCGATACGCTCGCGCAACGGTGTTTCGAGGCTGTATAAAAAGTTGAACTTCTTCGGCTCCTCGCACGCTTCGATGACCGCGTTGGCCAGTTCCTCGGCACCGGCGCCGCCGGACAGCCAGTGTTTCGATACTGCGACCCGGGCGCCGTGTGCCTCGGCGATACGCCGGACCATGGCGATTTCCGCGTCGCTGTCGGTCTGGAAATGATTAATGCAGACCACGGGCTGGATACCGCTGAGCCGGACAATTTCGATGTGGGCTATCAGGTTGGCGCAGCCGTTCTCGAGGAGTTCGAGATTTTCCCTGGCATACACCGGGTCGAGCTTGAGGCCCGGCTTCACCTGTGGGCCGCCACCGTGCATTTTGAGTGCCCGAATCGTCGTGACCAGGACCACGGCGTCCGGTTTGATGCCGGACATGCGGCACTTTAGGTTCCAAAACTTTTCGTAGCCAATGTCTGCGCCGAAACCGCTTTCGGTCACCGTGTAGTCCGCCATGGCAACGCCGAGTCTGTCGGCGATCACCGAACTCTGGCCGATTGCGATGTTTGCAAATGGTCCGGCATGCACCAGTATGGGCTGTCCTTCGAGTGTTTGCATCAGTGTCGGGTCAATGGCTTTGAGCATCCACGCGGTCATTGCACCGTCGACTTCCAGGTCTGCCGTGGTCACTTCATTGCCGCTGCGGTCGTAGGCCATCACAATGCGACCAATGCGCTGGCGCAGATCCGCCAGGTCACGTGATACTGCCAGGATTGCCATGACTTCACTCGACACCGTGATCTGAAAGCCGGACGGCATTTCGAAGCCATCCATCTTGCCGCCCTGTCCGATTGTGATGTTCCGCAGACCCTGGGCGCAGAAGTCGATGACCCATTGCATTTCAACGCGCTCGGGATCGATGTCGAGGCGTTTGAGATTGCTGCGTGCCAGGCGGGCGTCGTCATAGTTGCGTTCGTGCTGCATGCGGGCGTTCAACGCCACCATGCCGAGGTTGTGGGCGTTGTTGATCGCGTCGATGTCGCCGGTCAGCCCGAACGACAGTTCGGTCAATGGGACACACTGCGCCAGCCCGCCGCCGCCAGCTGAGCCCTTGACGTTGAACGTCGGTCCGCCGCTGGGTTGCCGGACAGCGCCCACCACCCGTTTGTCAAGACGGCCCAGGCCCTGGACCAGCCCCATAGTCGTCGTTGTCTTGCCTTCGCCCAGCGGTGTCGGCGTGATTGCCGTGACGTTGACTAACTTGCCGTTGGACTTGTCGCCGATGCGATCGAGAATCCGCGCGTAATCAAGTTTGGCCAAGTGCCGACCCATCGGGATCAGTTCGTCGCTGGTCAGTCCTACGCCTTCGGCCAGTTCTGCCGGAGAACGCATATTCGGTACGGCGGCCTCGGCAATTTGCCAGTCGGCCATCTGAGTGGGGTCAAGATTCATGATTCGTAGATTCGGATGGGTGAAATAGGTGTGACGTATCCAGGCGAAGTTGCCTTCTCAAGCGTCGGAAAATATGATCCGCAACCGGGTGAATGCAAAAGTTTGACAACGTTCCACCACAGACTCGGCAGGCAAATGGCAGAAAATCGGTATCAACCCGGTGTGTATTTCCGGCTCCATGACCATGGCCGTTGTAGTAAGTGCCGTCCGTTTAGCGATTTGCCGTCTCGTCCAGCAGATGGCCTGTCAACTCGATCCATTTGGAACAGGGGCCAATATACCATGTAACATGCAATTTGATTCTGCGATGGGAGATTCGACAATCTTTCCAGCCGGCAGTTGAGATAAGCCTGCGAGGAGAATTCGCGGCTTTCAGCAGCGCCGGATTCATACATGCAGATTTACGTTGGGGCTGTTAAAACACTATCCCCACGCCGATACGCAAGGTGTTGCCGCGTGTGAAACCGACGCCGGCAACGCGTTCATCAATGACCTGCTTATACTCGATACGCGCCATGGCGAAATCGTTGATATTCCAGAACAGAGTCGGACCTGTGGCCAGCCATTTTCCGCCGCCGCGTTCGCGTTCCAGTTCCGTTTCCCAATGCAACGCCCCATAGTCGCTGAAATTCCAGCCCAGATCGATGTCGATCGCTCCTGTCTCCTCGCTGCTGCTGCCCTGCTCCCACCAGTAGGTCGCGCCGGTGCTGACAATGTAGACAGCAGTTTCGCGTTCGAACGTCAGCGAGACCCCGTAATCCGTTGTTCCGTCGCTGATCGGATAGTCCCCGGAGCCCTTGCTGATGGGCAGACGGATCAGCGGCACGATACCGACGTTTTCGGAGTATCCCCAGCCATTGGTGTACTTTTTAATCGGCAAGGCCAGCGTCAGGTCGCTGAAGCCGTCATTGCGCTCGGTGCTGGTGCCGCCACCGGGGTCGGCTTGTCGACGCCATTGGCGGACGTAAGGGAGTTTTCCGGTAATGCGCAGCCACCGCTCGAAGGTATATACGGCTTCCAGATGGGTGATCTGCTTGTTCTCGTACAGGCCCGCGGGATTGTCGAGCTCGGTGCTGCCGGACATGAGGTTGTCCGACCAGCGATGTTCGATGAATACCTGACCCCCGTAGCCGCCTTGCCAGCGTGGCACCTCATTCATGACCGGTTGATCGCCGGCGGCGCTTCCGGATAGAATCGCCAAAAGTAGAATGATCTTCCCGACGCGTGGCGCGGGAATCGTCCGGACGATTCGGCCGGAAGAGCTAATCTTATTTCTTTTCGGTCGCAGCGATCGTTTCAACAGTCAGCTTCTCGCCTTCGAGCAGTTGGTAAAAGCGTACTGGATTGTACCCGGCCTTGCGGATTGCTTCGACAAGCGATGCAACGTTGACAACCTCACCTTTCTTGATCGACACTGTCAGCAATGAATTGACGCGATCGACGAGGACGCCTTTAGGCGGCAGCGCTTCGGTATCGACGAACTCGAGCAGGCACGTCTTCTTGCCGATCCCGATCGCACATGTACGGCAGCACATGCCGTCGACCGCCAGGATGACGGTATCGGGCTTCTCCGTCAAGCGTTCGGTCACCAGACTTTTTTCGTCTGCGAACGGGTCGGTTGCGGAATCTTCTGCCTGAGCGACGGACAGCGCTGCTGCAACGAACAGTACAGTCAGATTGGAAATAAATATGTGCATAGCGAAGCTCTCGTTGAATTACAATATATGCGAATGCTCGTAATGTCAACCGCGTAACTAGCTGCGACGAAATAAGTTAAACTTGACGATGTAGTACATCGCCTTGACACCGTCCCAGACACCGATTTTCTTGCCCTCGTCAAAACGCCTGGCCTCATAGGAGATCGGCACTTCGTAGATCCGGCAGTTGGACTTAGCCAATTTTGCAGTGATCTCCGGTTCAAAGCCGAAACAGTCGCACTCGATCTTGATTGTTTTGAAAATATCGGCCCGGATCATCTTGTAACATGTTTCCATGTCGGTGAGGTGGACGTTGGCCAGGGCGTTCGACATGGTCGTCAGAAACTTGTTGCCGAGATAGTGCCAGAATGAATCCACCAGCAGGTCGCGGCCGGAATACCGGCTGCCATATACGACATCGGCCTTGCCCTGTTCGAACAGATAAAACAGCTTGGGATATTCCGCCGGCGAGTATTCCAAATCCGCGTCCTGGATGATGACGACGTCGCCGCTCATGGCCTTCTGCCCGGTGCGGATCGCGGCACCCTTGCCCTGGTTGACGTCGTGGTGGATGACCCTGAGGTCGCCGCCGGTCGGCAGACTCTCGAGCTTTTCGCGAGTGCCGTCTGTAGAGCAGTCGTTGACAATAATTATTTCCTTGTCGATATCGACAGCCTGCACCCGCTCGATTACCTGCATGATCGTGTCGAGTTCGTTGTAGACGGGAATAATGACGCTGAGTTTCAAAAAACGTGCCCAGGTGGAATGTAAGCAATAGAGACGACGATTGAGGACAGGGAGGAAAGGTTGGGAATCTAACCCCTATTCGAGAGCGTGTCGACATGCAACTTATCATGTTGAGTACCTGTCCAAATTCCTATCGACAAGCTACCTTTAAGCTTGCACTCCTCACCCCCGCATCCATCCAAGGATATTGCCATGTTAGGACGCTTCACCTGTACTGTCATAATGACGCTTGCAGCGGCGGCTGCATTTTCCGCGGGAACCGGTCATGTCCGCATACCGCTGCCACCCAAAGAGGATATCGCCAAACTGCCGAAGGACGGTGGCGCCGAGTTCAACCGTCTGGTATTCGAACCCAGCCCGTATCTGCGGCAGCATGCCCGCAATCCCGTGGACTGGTATCCGTGGGGCGATGTTGCTTTCGATGTTGCCCGCGACCAGGACAAGCCGATTTTCCTCTCCGTTGGCTACACCACCTGTCACTGGTGCCATGTCATGGAGCACGAATCCTTCGAGGACGAGGAAGTCGCGAAGCTGATGAGCGACGCTTTTGTTTGCATTAAGGTCGATCGTGAAGAGCGCCCGGATATCGACAACGTCTACATGACGGTTACCCAGGCAATGACGCGGCGCGGAGGCTGGCCGATGACCGTGATCATGACTTCAGAGAAGAAGCCGTTTTTTGCCGGCACGTACTTCCCGAAAAGCGGGCGCGGCGGGCGTCACGGCATGATGGAACTGGTCCCGAAGATCAGTGCATTGTGGCAGAACGACCGCGACAAGCTGCTCAAGGAGGCCGACTCCATCACGCAGTACCTGAAGACTGTGAGCAGCGGCACGCCGGGTGAGGGGCTCGGACTGGAGAGCCTTGATCTGGCTTTTCGTCAACTCAAGGGCCGTTTTGACAGTGAACGGGGCGGTTTCGGACAGCAGCCGAAATTTCCCGTGCCGCACAATCTCGCGTTTCTGCTGCGCTACGCCGACCGTACCGACAATGCCGAGGCGGTCGAGATGGCTGTCAAAACGCTCACCGCCATGCGATACGGCGGCATTTACGATCATGTCGGTTTCGGTTTCCATCGCTACTCGACCGACCCCGACTGGTTGCTACCCCACTTCGAGAAGATGTTGTATGACCAGGCGTTGCTGGCAATCGCCTACACCGAGGCCTGGCAGGTCACTGGCGATCCGCTGTTCAAACAGACGGTGCGGGAAATTCTCACCTATGTCCAGCGTGACATGACGTCGCCGGGCGGCGGCTTCTATAGCGCCGAGGATGCCGACAGCGAAGGTGAGGAGGGCTTGTTCTACCTGTGGAAGCCGAAAGAAATCACTGACATCGTGGGAGATGTCGATGGTGACAAGTTTATAGAGATTTTCAATATCACCGAGGACGGCAACTTCCGTGACGAATCAACCCGCCGCCAAAACGGCAGGAACATTCCACACCTGAAGAAATCAATTGCGGAAATCGCCGCGGCCGAAGGCAAAACCATGGACTCCTATCTGTCCTGGATCGACGATGTGCGCCGGCAGCTGTTCAATGAACGGGAGAAACGCATTCACCCACAAAAGGACGACAAAGTCCTCACGGACTGGAACGGACTGATGATCGCCGCCTTCGCGACGGCCGGACAGGTGTTCGGCAATTCCGACTATACTCAGGCGGCGAAAGGTGCCGCCGATTTTGTCCTCGACACCTTGCAGGATGACCAGGGGCGGCTGCTCAAGCGTTATTGTGATGGTGAGGCGGGACTGCCGGCACATCTCGAGGACTATACTTTCTTCGTTTGGGGGCTGATCGACCTGTATGAAGCGACCCTCGAGTCCAAGTATCTGGCAGAAGCCGTGAGGCTCAACGATTATATGCTCAAACATTTCTGGGATACTGACAAAGGTGGGTTGTTCATGGTTGCCGACACCAGCGAGCAGCTGCTGGTGCGCAGCAAGGAAATTTATGACGGCGCAATTCCCTCGGGCAATTCCGTCGCGACCCTCAACCTCGTGCGCCTGGCGCGATTGACCGCCAACACCGATTATGAAAAAACGGCGGACGCCATCGTCCGTGGCTTCAGCGGAGGAGTCAAAGACAACCCCGGTTATCACACGCAGCTGATGATTGGCCTGGATTTCCTTCTTGGCCCAGCCAACGAAATAGTCGTCGTCGGCAAACCCTTGGCAAATGACACGCGGGCCATGTTGAGAGCCGTTCGCGAGAGGTATCTGCCGCGGAAAGTGTTGATTTTCCGGCCGGCGGCCGGTGATGCAGAGATCTCGAAGCTGGCGCCGTACATTGCCGACATGGATGCTATCGATGGTGCCGCCACGGCCTACGTCTGCCGCAACCAGGCCTGCGACTTGCCGACGACGGATATCGAACAGATGATGAAGACGGTGACGACCAAGGAATAGACGCGTCTTATCGCAGTCCGATCGCGGCGCGTACCTCGTCCATTGTCTCGGCGGCTACCGCACGAGCCCGCTCGGCACCATCGCGCAGGACGTCGTTGACGTGGTCGAGGTTCGCCAGCAACTCGTCGCGCCGCTCGCGCATCGGCCGGAAATATTCCCAGGACTTTTCGAATACCGCCTGCTTGGCATGGCCGTATCCGAAGTCGTTGGCGGCATAGCGTTCGCTCAGGGCCGCTACCTCGGCATCGTCCGCAAACAGTTTGTAGAGTGCCATGACGTTGCAGTTCGCCGGGTCCATTGGCTCCTCCATCGGCGTCGAATCCGTGACGGTGCTCATGATACGCTTGCGCAACGCTTTCTCAGGCCCGAAAAGGTTGATGGTGTTGTCGTAGCTCTTCGACATTTTCTGCCCGTCGATGCCAGGGACTAAGGCGACTCCGTCACGAATGCGGGCTTCCGGCACGACCAGGATTTCCCCGTACTGATTGTTGAAGCGGATTGCAATGTCGCGCGTGACTTCGAGATGCTGCTTCTGGTCTCGCCCGACCGGGACGACATTCGACTTGTACAGCAAGATGTCGGCGGCCATTAGCACGGGATAACTGAACAGCCCGAAGTTGGCAGTGATGCCCTGGGCGATCTTGTCTTTGTAGCTGGTGCAGCGTTCGAGCATCCCGACCGGAATCTGCGAGCACAGAATCCACATGAGTTCGACCACCTCCGGCACGTCGGACTGGCGGAAGAAAACGGTCTTCTGAGGATCTACGCCGCAGGCCAGCCAGTCGACGGCGACGCCGGTAACCATCTCGCGCAGGCTGTCAGGTTCGGGCAGTTGCGTCAGGGCATGATAGTCGGCGATAAAGGCGAACGGCTGGCCGTCGCCCTGGCTTTCGACGAAAGGATGTATGGCGCCGAAGTAATTGCCAACGTGCAAAATGCCGGAGGGCTGGATGCCCGTGAGAATTCTCATTGTAAACCTGGGAGTTTATGGGAACAGCTGGTTAATATTAATCCGCTCTGTCGTCACCGCAACTGCAGATGTCGTTATAAAGATTTTGTCAGGAGCGTCCGTGAGATATATTGGTGCATGGAGCGCACCACAATCATTTTCGCATTGATCCTGGCGATCGTCGTCCAAATTACTTGGTTTCTGCTCACTCAGTCGATGCCGTCCGAACACGTCAAATGGGACCGGAGCTACGACACGGCGATCCCCCTGAGCCCCTACAGTTACAAGGACCGCTTCACTACGCTGCGGCCGAGAGACGAGTCCCTGCCCACCCGTGACTACGTTATACACGCCTGGAGAGAGTGGCTCGAAGGCGATCTAGACCAGGCCGTGCTCCTGTATCAGATCGGCTATATGTACGACCCGAACAATGTTTTCGCGTTGCGCGATATCGGTGACCTGTGTTACGAGAACGGACAGTTCACGCTCGCCTGCAACTATTACAACCAGTACCAGGCTTACTTCCCGGACCAGGCCAGCAGCTACATCTACTGGGGGCGCGCCCTGCTCAAAGCCAATTATCTGCAGGAGGCGGAAGAGGTGCTCAAGGACGGGTTGATGACCGATGACGGCGCTGCCAGCCCAGGCACATTGTACCACATGCTTTCAAAGGTGTACGCGCAAATGGGCCGTCCATATCTGGAAGCGGATTACCGAGCCAAAGCCTATCGTGCCCTCGGGGCTGACCTTTTTACCGTTATCGACGACATTTGAGCATAATCCGGATACTACCCGAAGACGTCAGCAACCGCATTGCAGCCGGTGAGGTAATCGAACGCCCGGCCTCGGTCGTCAAAGAGCTTGTCGAAAACGCTCTCGATGCCGGGACCACTCGCCTCGCGATCCAGGTCGACCGCGGCGGCCGCTCGCTGATCCGCGTCATCGACAACGGCTGTGGCATGGACGCGGAAGACGCGCTCATGTGCCTGGAAGCGCATGCGACCAGCAAGATTCGCGAGCGCACAGACATCGGCGACATCCGAACCCTCGGGTTTCGCGGCGAGGCGCTGCCCAGCATCGCCTCGGTGACCCGGTTCCAGTTGCGCACGCGCCCGCAGGATGCCGATGAGGGCACCGAGGTCAATGTCACCGGCGGCGTTATCCAGAACGTCGGGCCGACCGGCTGTGCGCCCGGCACGACGGTGCAGGTGCGCAACCTCTTCTTCAATCTGCCGGCGCGCAAGAAATTTCTCCGCAGTATCGCTACGGAGGAGTCGCACATCCAGGAGATTGTGCAGTTGCTTGCGTTCGCCCATCCGGAGGTAAGTTTCGATTTGTCCTTCGACGACCGAAGTGTCCTGTCCGTTCAGGGTGGCAGTGACTTGCACACCCGCGCGGCTATGCTGCTTGGCCGCGAAACCGTTGCTGCCATGGTGCCGGTCGATCATACCGACGACCACATACACGTCACCGGTTTTGCTGCACGTCCCGGGTTGACGCGCTCGACGCGCCGCGATCAGCGCTCCTTCGTCAACGGCCGACCGGTCACCGCAGACGGTATTCACTTCGCTATACGCGATGCTTATCACAGCATGGTGATGAAAGGCCGCTACCCGCCCGTACTCCTGTTCATCACGCTGCCGCCGGACCGCGTCGACATCAATGTGCACCCGGCCAAACGTGAGGTACGCTTTCGCGAACATCGGCAGGTTGGTGAAGTTGTCAGTGCCGGTATCCGCCAGGCCCTGCGCGGCCTGTCACAGCCCGAGATCGTCCCGGGACCGGAACCGGCACAACCGCAGATGATGCCGGCTGCTGTGCAGGTCATATTGCCGTCGAACGCACCGGACACGGACGGCGCGTTCGAAACGGTTTTGTCGTCGTCGGCGCCAAGCATGCCGCAGCCATCGCCCGCTGCGGCATATTCGGATGGATTGCCACCGCCCCCCATGCCGACGAGCACTTCGCTCTCGGCTGCCGACCCGGATGAACTGCTGCGTCTTCGCGTCATCGGTGCCATCACAGACCTGTATCTGTTGGCGGAAGGTTCTAACGGTCTGGTATTGATCGACCAGCATGCTGCGCACGAGCGCGTCATGTTCGAGAGAATCCTGCAGCAGGCCCAATCCAAGGACGGAACCGGTCAGGGCCTGCTCATCCCGATCACAATCGACCTGTCTGCCGCCGACGCCAATGTCCTGCGCGAGAATCTTGATGCCATGGTCAGTCTCGGATTTGTCATCGAGGATTTCGGCGGCAACAGCTTCATCATTTCTGCCGTGCCGGCCCATTTCCCGCAGGCGAATGTTGCCGGCATGCTGCGCGACATTATCGATGATCTGCGCGATGCGCCGTTGCGGGAGCGCCGGGCCGACGAGGGTTCTATTGCCATGGCGGCGTGCAAGGCCGCAGTGAAAGCGCACGATCATCTGGACGCGGCCGAAATCGAAAAACTGCTCGAAGAGCTTGGCGATACGCAATTGCCGTACACCTGCCCGCACGGCCGCCCGACGATGATCAATATTTCCTTTGCCGAACTGGAAAAACGTTTCGGCCGGCGGGTATAAGGTCGATCTGTAGGTTATGCGGCATTTTCCGGGCCTGTCTTGTTTTGGGCGCTGCGACAGGCTTCCATTGAACTGCTGTTCCACAGGCCTTGCCTGGGGCGCGTCAGGGCGCTATAGTATATGTTTGCATTTTTGAACCTGTTTCCGGAGATCCTGGTCATGGCACATAAGAAAGGTCAAGGAGCGAGCCGTAACGGTCGCGACAGCAATCCCAAGATGCGCGGCGTCAAAGTGTATGGCGGCCAGAGCATCCGTGCGGGTGGCATCATTATGCGCCAGTGCGGCACGAAATTCCATCCCGGTACCAACGTTGGCCGCGGCAGGGATTTCACGCTGTATGCTTTGGCCGATGGCATCGTGGAATTCACGAAGCACAATCGCAAAGTCCACGTAGCCCCGGTCGCAACGGCCGAGGCATAAAAACGTGTGCCCGGCGATCGTACGCTGCGCGACAACATTGCGTGTTCTGTACTTTTCGCTGTGATTGTCCACAAGATCGCCCGGCGAAGTTCAAACCCGTACGATCGAGAACTCCCAGGGCGACCCATCACCGGGTATCTGCTGGTTCGTGCCTGCCTTTGCAGTTCTTTTCTTGGCCCCGTTCACGCTCACTCGATACAGCCGGTCCGCATTCTCATTTCTTTGCCTCGGCCCGGGTGATCAGGCGGCGGACGATTCGCGAGGCGGCGGCGAACCCGAAGGCGCCGGTGACAAAACTGGCGGTACCGTAGCCGCTTTCACAGTCGAGTTTCATCTTGCTGCCGGTCGTCCGTTGGTGGCAGACAGTGCCGTCCGGCTGCGGGTATAGAATGGCTTCGGGTGAAAACACGCACTCGACACGGAATCGATGTCGGCTTTCGCGGGGGAATCCGAACTCCTGTCGCAGTTTCTTGCGCACTCGCGCCAGTAGTGGATCGTCATAGGACCTGGAAAGGTCATTGACCTGTACGGCAGTGGGATCGACCCGGCCGCCGGCGCCACCGACAGTGATTACCGGAATGCGCCGGCGCCTGCACATGGCAATCAGCAGGCACTTGGGCTTGACGCTGTCGATGGCGTCGAGCACGTAGTCGTACGGCGTTTCGAGGATACGTTCGGCAGACGCCTCACTGAAGAACTCCCGGCATTCGTGAAAGCGACAGCCGGCATTGATTGCTTTGACGCGGTCGGCCAATGCTTCGACCTTGGCGCGGCCGATTTCACCGTCGACAGCATGCAGCTGGCGATTGACGTTGGTCACACAGATATCGTCCCAGTCGATTGCCGTGAGTTCGCCGATTCCGGAACGCGCCAGTGCCTCGACGGCCCAGGAACCGACGCCGCCGACGCCTATCACACATACATGGGCTCGTTGCAGAACGTCGAGGGCATTGGTTCCGAAGAGCCGTCCGATACCACCGAATCGATATTGATAGTCGTCCGTCATATGGCATGGTCGGCCAGCGAATCGATGAGCTCGAGCGTGACTTCATCGAGGTGTTCGAGGCGAATCGTAGCCTGTGACAAATCGGTGTTGCGTGTGAAGCGGTTGGGTATGCAGATCGATCGCATGCCGGCGGCGACGGCGGCGAGTATGCCTTTCTGGGCGTCTTCCAGAATCACACACTCAGCAGGTGCAACATCGAGTTTCGCAGCCACGTGCAGCCACGGGTCGGGATGCGGTTTGAGACGCGTCGTCGATTCTTTGGTGGCGATGTATTCGAAGTTCTTTGCGAGGTCAAGGCGTTCGATGATTGCCATGGCATCGACAGCGTAGGATCCGGTCGCCAGCGCCAAGCGCTTGTGTCCGTGCAGTCGTTGTACCATGTCCAGTGCACCCGGCATCGCTACGAGTGCCGTGTCGACCAGTTCCTGGAAGCGAATGGCCTTGCGTCGGCGGACTTCTTTCGTGTCAAGATCAGTGTCACATATGTCGGCGAACTCGTTGATGCCGAGTCCGCGCCGGATCCAGAATTCGGCATATTCCGCTTCGCTGATCGTCACGCCAAGGCTGCCCAGGGTATCCTGGTACGCTTTGCAGTGCAGCGTTTCGGAATCGGCCAACAGACCGTCGAGATCAAAGATCACGGTGGTAATCACGCTAACTCCCCACCGCGCGATAACCGCACGGATCCATCGAGAAGCTGCCGCGCCCGCCGGTCAGTTGCGGGACGGCTTTGCTGAGCCGAACAGTCTTGACGAGCTCGCTGTCGATGTCGCTGGCGACGGCATCGATGTGGGCGATGATGCCGATCGTACGGATGTCGTTCAGGTGGTC
>CAYWQM010000063.1:0-336 GCA_964460215.1 uncultured Lentisphaerales bacterium | reverse complement strand
AGCCGTTAGATCGGCAGGGAGACGCCTTCGCGGGCGCAGAAAATGTTCATCGGCGGATCGGCGGACTGGAAGGGTGCGCAGATATCTAGCAGGATTTCGTCGAGCTTCATATCGGAATGCTGCGGATCGTGGTGGAAGAGCGCGAGCTGTTTGACACGGCATTTGTGAGCGACCTCGACCAGCACGGGTATGGAGGTGTGCCCCCAGCCGACGTGCAAGGCGTACTCTTCCTTGGTGTACTGGCCGTCGGCGATGAGCAGATCGGCGCCGTGAATGAACTGCATGTACTCGTCTTTCATGGCATCGAGCTCGGCGCTGGGTTCATCGGGGTAGAAA
>CAYWQM010000062.1:0-25195 GCA_964460215.1 uncultured Lentisphaerales bacterium | reverse complement strand
ATCGTGTATGCGATAGGCATCCTTGTCACAGATCTGCCAGTCGCGCCGCTGATAGTGAAGGATCGGCCCGAGCCGGTGCCCGCCGGATAATACACGCATGCAGCCGTTCTCGATGGTGGCCTCGTCGAGGGCGATCCAGATAGCGACCACCGGCGTATCGGTCGGGATGTCGAAGTAGGCGCAGTCCTGATGCCACGGCTTCTCACGACCCTTCAGTGGCGGCTTGCTAAGGGCCATGTCCTGGAACATGTGCGGTTTGCCGCCGATTAAGCGCGAGACGACACCGAGTACGTCAGGATCGAAGGCGATATCGTGCAGGCGCGGCTCGTAGTCGACGAAAAGCGCCAGTTTACGCAGGGCGAGGCGGCGCTCGGCAACGGTGAGTTCTTCGATGCGGTCGGCAACGGCGACTTCAAATTGGCAGCCCTTGTAGCCGGGCACATTGCCGACGACAAGCCGTTCCCATCCGTCGATGGCTGCGGCGATTCGGGCTGGGCTGAAGACGGATTCCACGGCCATGAAACCACGCCTGTGAAAGGCCTCGATCTGCGCCTCGTCGATACTTGCCAGATCGGCCAAAGGCGTCAGTACTTGTTGATGGTCGTACAGATCCGGAGCATGCATTTCCGTGCTGGCAAGATCGGCGACGCCGGCCTCGGTGGCGTTGGCGAATTGCAATTCGATTTCGGAAGCTGCACTCACGAAACTGTCGGCTTCCGGGCAGCACCGATTTCCAGGATACGCGAATCCGGCAGGCGTGCCAGAGGTGAATAGGCGGGGTGCTCGGGGCCCAGGGTCTGGTATTTGTCGTTGTGCTTCGTGTTGTAGCAGCAGATCAATGTCCAGCGGGCGTTTTCGGAGCGGTTGCGATCGGAGCGGTGCAGCAGGTTGCAATGGAAGAACAGCCCGTCTCCAGGCTCGAGCTCCGCGTAGACGACCTGCAGGTTGTAGAAGTCGATCAGGGCCTGGACCCTTTCCATGTCGGCACCGCTCTGGTCACCGACAGTGCCGTGCCCGATTCGGCCGCATTTGTGTGATCCCCGCAGCACCTGCAGGCAGCCGTTTTCGCGGTTGGCACGATCGACTGCGATAGCAACGCTGATCATGTCGGGAAACATCACATGCTGATTCTCATACCAGTACCCGTAGTCCTGATGCCATTCCCAGGCACCGCCGACCCGAGCTTCCTTGAGCATCATCTTGTGGTGGAAATGGTAGACCTCGTCGCTCATCAGCTGCTCAGCAGCGGCGACTATACGTTCGTTGGCGGCAAAGGCGCTGTAGACGTTGTCCGAGATGTCATTGGACATCAGTACTTTGCTGGCAACTCCTTCCGCGTCCAGGCGTTGGGACGACGCGCCCATCGCCGTATCGGCGAGCGCCATCTCATGCAGGATCCCGATCTGCTCACCGGAGAAAAACTGGGGTACTATGATGTAGCCGTCTGCTTCAAATGCAGCGGCTTGCTCGGCTGTAAGAATGGGAGAATTGTTGTCCATAGGGGATACTTTAGACTGTTTTGGATACACCGCAAGTCAAAGAAAGCCATAGCAATTGTGGTTATCTCGATGGCTGATTTGCGGCGCATCCGATCTTCTATTCTTGCTCTGCGTTTCCCCCGGCTGATCCTACCCCATTCCAAAAAAGTTCATTGCCCGATTTGGGGTGTACTGATTGCACAGTAATTTATCCGTCAATAACCGGGATGCCGAATGACAAGACACGAACAATATGAACGGGATGGCTTCATCCCGTGTATCGATATGTTGACTGCTGAGGAGACAGCGCAACTGCGGGTCGACTTCGATGCGCTCGAGGCGGACATGGGCAAGGAAGTATCGCAGATCGGCATTATCTCCAGGGAGCACGAGCTCGAGTTCCTGTGGCGCCTGGCGACGCATCCGAAGATTCTTGATGCGGTCGTGAGCGTCTATGGCGAAGATTTGTTGATGATCGGTACCCACGTGTTCTGCAAATACTCGGCAGAGGTCATGGGGAAGGCCGCCTATGTCGCTTGGCACCAGGATGTTACATACTGGGGGTTGCGCCCGGCTAAAGCAATTTCGGTGTGGTTGGCGATCGATGATGTCGATGAAGAAAACGGCGCAATGCTGGTTATCCCGTGTACCCACACGCAAGCCTATGAGCACGGCAAGAGCGATGACGATGAGAACCTGCTGTCGGTCAATCAGGCGATAGACGATGGTGCCCTCGATGTCGACACAGCCGTGCCGATCATACTGAAGGCCGGGCAACTCTCACTGCACGATGGATTGCTGGTGCATGGATCGCGCCCGAATCATTCCGGCCGCCGCCGTGCCGGATTGACGATTCGCTACACAACTCCCGATGTGGTGCCGGTTCCGGACTCCAATAAGCGGGTGGATTGGCAGCCTGTTCTGGTGCATGGCGAAGATCGCTACGGCAACTGGTCGCTGAAACCTGCACCAGTGTTCAGTTGAAGAAGTTGCACGGAAAGGCCTCCAGCCCGCAGACGCGATTCTGGATCCAGTAACTCATCTACGACATCGGCCACTACTGCCCTCCAAGCTTCGACATTGCTGATAGTTCCAGGAAGACCCAGTGAAAACGGTTTGGAGCCTTGATCAGCCGATTGTCGATGATTTTGCGGTCGTCCCACACGAAGCCCGTCAACATCGCCGGGATATAGGTGGCCAGTGCTGGCGCGACAAGTGCCGGACGTTCGCGTGACGTGGTAGGCGCTGTTTGGCGTTGTACTTTACGACACAACACGGATGAATCGATCCGATCCCGAAAAGGTTTGCCCGAGGAAATATGAACGTTGCCAGCATGCGAGCCGTCGACCGCTGGTTCGGTGTGCCCGTGTGTGCCGCCCTGAGCCTGATTGCCCGGTTTACCCGATATCCTCACGCCACTGCTGCGCGTACACCCCGGCGCCTGCTGTTCGTCAAGCTGGCTGAGCAGGGCTCGACGGTGCTGGCGCACGCGGCGATCAGCCGAGCCGTCGAACTGGTCGGTGCCGAAAATGTTTATTTTCTTTGCTTCGAGGAAAACCGCTTTATCCTCGACACCATGGACCTCATTCCTGCCGAGAATATCGTCACGGTGCGCCACACCTCCCTCCTGACCGCTTGTATCGACGGGATCGGCGTGGTCCGGCGCCTGCGCCGCTGCCGCTTCGATGCCGCGATCGACCTGGAATTCTTTGCCCGCGCCACTGCCGCCATCACATTTCTCTGCGGTGCCCGCGTGCGTGTCGGTTTTCACGGCTTCGGCGGTGACGGTCCTTATCGCGGCAATCTGATGACGCATCCGCTCATCTTCAACCCCCACCTGCACACGACGGAGACCTTCCTGTCGATGGTCGAAGCGTCCCGGGTCCCACAGACCGACCTGCCGCATTTTGCTTATGTGCCGCCGGCGACCGAAGCGGAGATGCCGCAATTCCGACCCGCTGTCGATGAGGTCGAGGTGATCGACCGGATTCTGCGCGGTCATTGCGGTGATCGCAACTGCCGGCCTCTGGTCCTGCTGAACGCCAATTGCAGCGACATATTGCCGCTGCGGCGTTGGCCGGAGCAACGCTATTGTGAGCTGGCTGGAAAATTACTCGAGCGTTTTCCTGATCTGCACGTTGCATTTACCGGGGCTCCCGATGAACAGGCGGCAACAGATGCATTGGCGGCGGCGGTCGATGCGGACCGTTGTTTCAGTGTCGCTGGACAAACGTCGTTGCGCCAGCTCATGACCTTATACTCGATCGCTGATGTGTTGGTCACCAACGACAGCGGCCCGGCGCATTTTGCCGCGCTGACCGAGATCGATGTCGTCACTTTGTTCGGACCGGAGCATCCGAAACTGTTTGGCGCGCGGGGCCCTCGCAGCCACGTTTTCTGGGAGGGTATCGCCTGCAGTCCGTGTGTCAATGCCTACAACAACCGGACGTCTCCGTGCCAGAACAACGTGTGTCTGCAGCGGATCGATGTCGATCGCGTTTTCGACAAGGTCTGTGAGATCCTGGCCCGGCGTGTATGAAATGCTTGGAGCGCCTGAGCCACCGCCGTCAGGCGGGACATCAGCCTATTGGCCGGCGACGTCTTTGAAGAGCTCCATATTGTTTTCGAGATTGTATTTCAGCGCCATGAACTCGGACGCCGCGACGAGGAAGCGAGTGCCCTGGTCATGGCGTTTTTTCATCCCATCACGGTCGATGGCGATAGTGCCGAGCGTCTTGCCATGGGCCGCGGTTGCGGCAGCGACTCGCTCGATGGATTCGTCTATGGACAATACCGGCCCGGTTGCTTTGCCGATGCGCAACCCCAGATCGCCGGCTCCCACGAGCAGGATGTCGATGCCTTCGACGGCGGCTATGGAATCGGCATTCTCGACTGCCAGCGGTGTTTCGATCTGGGCGCAGATGAACGTTTCACGATTGGCGTCGTCGGTGTAGTTCTCATCGGCGTTCAAGGTGAAGTTGCAATCGAGCCCGGCCGCATCTATGCCGCGGTTGCCGAGCGGCGGGAACTTGAGGTATTGCACCGCACGCTCCGCCTGTTCAGGGGTGTCGATCATTTGCAGCATGGTGCCGGCGGCGCCGTCTTCCAGGCAGCGGTTCAGCTTCGTCGGTTCGTGCGACGGTGAACGGATCATCAGATCAATGTCCGCCAGGTGGCAGAATGCTGCCAGGGCCTGCGTTTCCCGCTGATCCATGGCTCGGTGTTCGAGATCGAGCCAGATGCAATCATAGCCGTAATGAGCTGCCAACGTTACGTACGGTGGGTGGAAGTGGCCCAGGCCTACTACCGCCACCGTTTTCCCGGCGCGTATTTTCTCGAGCGTCTTGCTGCGTCTCACTAGATCTCTCCAATTGTGTCGTTGTTTCTTTCAACCTCGGCTGACAAGGTATTGCGCAAATCGCAATGAACAAGCTCCGGTTTGTAGGCATAGTTATCGTCGTTCGCCAGTCCCTGCTCGATCTGCTGCTTCTCTTCTTCGATGAAATTCCGGATCGGCTCCGCCAACGGGCCCTCTTGCAGCCAGTGGGCGCTGCGGGTGATCACCGGTGAGTAGCCACGCTGGATCTTGTGCGGTCCCTGGGCACCGGCCTCGACAAAGCTCAGCCCCTGGTCGATCGCGTACTCGATCGCCTGATAGTAACACAGCTCGAAGTGCAGAAACCGTACGTGCTCGGTGCAGCCCCAATAGCGCCCGTACAACGTTGTGTCCGAGCGGAAATGGATCGAGCCGGCGAACCATTTGCCGTCGCGCCCGGCCAGGATCAGGACAACCCGGTCGGGCATTGTCTCGAACAGTGTTTGGAAAAATTCGCGCGTCAGGTAGTCCGAAGCGTATTTGCGGTCGACCGTGGTCAGGTAAAACTCGTACATCACATCGGCGTGGGCCGCAGTCAGAGCGCCGCCGGAGAGAACCTCGATGTCCAGCTGCTCGTCGACGATGGATTGACGTTCGCGGACGATCTCGCGCCGCTTCTTCCGTTTCAGCGTAGCCAGAAAATCGTCGAATCCGTTGTACCCGTGGTTCTCCCAATGAAACTGGACGCTGTGGCGGATGCTGAAATCGGCCTCCTCGTATTCCGGTACTTCGGCGGCGGGAATGAAGAGGTAGTGGAGCGACGAGCATTTCGCTTGGTCCGCCAGCGACAGCGTTGCACCGATCAGCGCCTGCTTGACTGGCGTCGGTTGGGCCTGCGGATGCACCAGCAGCCGTGCACCGGTAGCCGGTGTGAAAGGCACTGCGACAGAGAGCTTCGGATAGTAGTCGAGGCCGTACCGCTCATACGCCTCGGCCCAACTCCAGTCGAAGATGTATTCGCCGTAGCTGTTGGTTCGCAGATAGACGCAGGAGGCCCCGACCAGAAGCTCGCCGTCGATGATCGTGAGATAGGTCGGATGCCAGCCGGTGCGGTGGCCCAGGCAGTCGCTGGTTTCGAGCGCTTTCAGGAACCGGTAATCGTGAAACGGCGAGCCATCGATGACCAGTTGCTGCCATTGTTTCTCGCAGATGCTGGTGATCGTGTCGTGGACTCGGGCTTTCATGCGCTGTCAGGTTGATGGCGCGGTGTATTTCAGTCCGCGTTGTGGAGATATACGATTTCGGTCCCTGAACTCGGGGTAGAGACGTGAGACGGTTTTTGGTAACCCACATCGCCCCGAGGCCGGTTTAGGTCTCAGCTACAAGGCCGGTTTGATGCCCAAATGGTATCCAACAAGAATCCACGTTTCAACCCTTGCGTCGGTGCCATTCGACCCGGGGATAGAATACCCTGCAACTACTTCAACGAAGCCTTGGCACGCTCGACGATCGCGGTGATCATTTTTTTGGATTCCAGCCGCGACTTTTTGAATCCCTCGCGATTGCAGCCGGCCTTGACCGCGTCGAGGATGACCGCTTCGGCGGCGACGAAGTCGTCCAACAGGCTGGCGACAGTGCTGGCGATTTCCAGCGGAATGGCGGTCACCCCGTTGCGGTCGCCATGCAGCAGGTCACCGGGAGACACCGTGATGCCGCCGACGTAAACGTTGCGGTTGACTGCCAGGTGGTAGCAGTAGCCGTGGGCGCAGATCGTGCCGTTGGTAAACACCGGAAAGTCGATTGCCTCCACTTGATCGAGATCACGGCCGCAACCGCTGGTGATCAGCCCTTGAGCGCCGAAGTGCTTGTACACACTGCACATGATATCCCCGAAGGTCGCGGAAGCCGCCGGCTGGTCGATATCCTGATATACCATCACCGGAGGCCCTGGCAGACTTTCGAAAGACTCGAGCACCAGGTCCATGCCCTGGTGCGCTTCCGGATCATTGTGAGGTGCCTGCGAGCTGAAGATCGCGGTGCTGGCGTAGCCGACCATGGGCGGCAGTTTCGGGAAGCAGGCCTGAATGCGCTGATCCATGTAGCCTGCCGAATTCGGTACAATGCCGAACAACTCGATGACGTTGCATACCGTTGGTGTGTCAAACTTGCGTAAGGTCTCGAGATCTTCAGCCGGTACTTCAATATGTTCAGACATGGTGTGGGTCCTTTTTGCGTACGTTAACTCAAAAGCTCATAAATCTATGCTCGATCCGGGTGCCTTCCAATCTGCCTGGGATCAGCCCTTGTCGCCTTCAGTATCACCCGTTCCACTGGCAAATTGACCGAGCCTGTCCATGAGCTCTTTGCCCGATAGTTGTGCGATTTTCAACTCGTTTTCGGTGACCGGCAGGTAATTGCTGGTCATCGCTTTTGCGCGGATAAAGGGTTCGGCATACCCGGTTTGACTCCACCAGCCGGAGTATCCTGCAAATGCCTCGATGCGTTTGTGGGCAAGCTGTGTGGTATGCCCCTGGGACTCGTATAAGGCCTCGGCCTTGATGCGGTTGGCAACCTGATCGGAGATGTCCACGAACAAATCGATGTCGGTCCAGCCGAACTCGACGCCGATATAGTAGATCTGCGCTATATGATGCGGCGAATGCTTGAGTTGACTGTCCGCCTTGGCGACACGGTGAATGGCCGCATCGACAATCTGGCCGGTGATCGAATGGTCATTGTCCCACAGGCTCGACATGTTGTGGTGCGGGTAGTTGAAAGGTGCGTGGGTGATCACGATGTGCGGGCGCAGTTCGTAAAAAATATCGGCCAAGGTGGAATGCAGCTCAGGCGTTGCCTCGATCGGTTGGTCGGCAAACGGCAGTACGCGCACGTCGGCAATGCCGAACAGGCCGCAAACCCGTTCCATCTCATGTTTCTTACGGTCTGCCAGTTCGCCGTGAGACCGTTCCAGAATATCAGGCTGCCGTTCAATCTCCGGCTTGCGCAGCTCGTCCTCGAGTGTTTCGTTGTGGGTTGTGACGCCGTCGGTCAGTGAGACCACGGTTACCTTGTCGCCGCGCTCAATATGGTGGGCCGATGTGCCGAGTGTATACGTTACATCGTGCGGATGCGCCGTGATGGTGAGCAACTGCAAATGATCTGGCAAGTCGGTGGTTGGCATGCTGAATATTCTCCGGGAGATTGCTATAATGTCAAGGGAACGGGAAGAGAATTGATTGCTTTCCCAATGTACGTGTTGACGGTGTGTTGCAGGTAAAAAGCGGCTGGTAACGATACTGTCGTTGGGTAGAATGTCACGGCTGCCCTCCCTATGGCCCGGCTGCTTCGGTCCGGGTCAGAAACAGGGCCAGGTCCGGATATTTCAGGACCAGGCCGAGAGCAATGAGCTGGATGATGATGTAGGGGACGATGCCCCGATAGATCTGGCTGGTCTTCACTTCCGGTGGCGCCACACCTTTCAGGTAGAACAGTGAAAAGCCGAAAGGCGGCGTCATGAACGAGGTCTGCAGATTCAACGCCAGCAAAATACCGACCCATGTCAGGTCGATGCCTTCACGCTCAAGAATAGGTTGGATGATCGGTACCAGAATGAAAGTGATTTCGATGAAGTCGAGAAAAAAACCGGCAATGAACACGACGATCATGACGACGGCTAGAAAACGCATTCCGGTAAGGTCGAAGTGGTCGATTAGCTCGGCGAGAACGATGTCGCCGTTCAGTTCCCGAAAAACTTCGCTGAAAGCGGTGGCACCGATGAGGATCACATAGACCATGCTGGTGAGCATTGTCGTCTCCTTGGTCACCCGCTGCAGGCAATCGAAAGTGAATCGTCGTTGGGTAACCGTCAACAGCGTTGCCCCCATCGCCCCGACTGCCGCCGCTTCGGTAGGCGTGGCGATGCCGGCGAATATGCTGCCGAGCACGGCGACCATCAGGACGACGGGTGCGACGAAAGCGCCCAACACACGTTTGACCATTACGATGCCGTGAAACTCGGCGAGTTCTTCAGGCGGCATTGCCGGGGCGGACGACGGTTTGAACATTGCCGCGCCGACAAGCCACAGCAGGTACAGTCCAACCAGCATAATCCCCGGCACGATCGCTGCCATGAACATCCGCCCGACCGGCTCCTCGAGGGCGGTAGCCAGCAGGATCAGGACAATGCTTGGTGGAATGATCTGCCCGAGTGTGCCCGATGCGGAAATGGTGCCGGTCGCCAACTCGGCGCTGTAGCCGCGCTTGAGCATGGTCGGCAGACTCAGCAGTCCCATGGTCACCACGGTGGCGCCGACAATGCCGGTCGATGCTGCGAGCAGGGTGCCGACGACAACGACTGAGATCGCCAGGCCGCCGCGTACGCGTCCGAACAGCAGGGCCATGGTTTCGAGTAAATCCTCGGCGAGTCCGGATTTCTCCAGCATTACGCCCATGAATATGAACGGTGCCACGGCGATCAGGTACTCGTTCTTCATGATGCCGAAAATGCGTGACGGCAGTACGCCGAAGTCCAGGCCAAAGGTGAACAGCGCAAAACCGAAGGCCACTCCGCCAAGCGTAAAGGCGACGGGAAAACCAGCCAGCAGCATGGCGAATAGCGTGCCGAACAGCAACAGAACCAGTCCGAGATCACTCATATGCTTACCGCCTCGTCGGTCGCGTCGGATTCCTTGTCCTCGCTCTCATCGAGTCCGGCGATCGTCAACAGTGATTTACCGACAATGGCGATACCTTGGAAAAACAGATAGGCAAACCCCAGCGGGATGAGCGATTTGACGGCAACCCGTGCGGGGAGCCCGCCCGGATCGCTGGAGGTCTGCTTGATACGCCAGGCGTATTCGATGAAGCTCTGCGATTCGACAACGACCAGCGCACAGAACGGCAACAGGAAGATCAGGCAGCCGAGGAGGTTGATCCAGGCTTGGTAAACTCGTGATCGGCTGGCGTAAATAATGTCGACCCGAACATGGCGATCGTGCTTGAGCGTATATGCTGCACCCATCAGAAAGACGATGGCGACGAGATGCCATTGCAGTTCGCTGAGTCCGGTGTGGGCCTGGCCGTGGACTTCGCGCAGGTAGACTTCGGCGCAGACGACCAGCACCAGCAGAGAGGAAACCCAGGCGACGGCCGTACCCGTGTGCTCGTTGAGCGTGTCGATGATCCGAATGCTGCAGCGGATTGGAGATGACAGGAACGCAATGACTCGGCGCCCTGCACCGGCAACGCAATTGTAGAGCCTGGCAATCATGGCACTGTCAGTCTTTGGCCGGCAGTATCCCGGCATCCCCCATCCACCATCGTGCTTCGCGTCTTGCGCATCATTCTGCCAGTTCCGCTTCCAGACGGCGCGTTGTGTCGAGTGCAATCATATCGTCGAACATCTGGCTGATGTCCCCCTCCAGCATGCCCGGCAGGTTATGCCAGGACAACCCGTAGCGATGGTCGGTGACACGGTTCTGGGGGAAATTATAGGTGCGTATCCGCTCACTTCGGTCGCCGGTGCCGACCTGTGATTTGCGCTCGGCAGCGTGTTTGGCAGCCTCCTCATCCTGCTTCATTTCGAGCAGGCGCGAACGCAGGATACGCATGGCGATTTCGCGATTTCGATGTTGCGATTTTTCCTGCTGCGAAGCCACGCTAAGGCCGCTGGGTTCGTGGGTAATGCGAACCGCGGAATCGGTTGTGTTGACGCTCTGACCGCCGGGGCCCTGGGAACGGAACACATCCATGCGCAGGTCCTGCGGCCGGATTTCGATCTCGACCTCTTCGGCTTCCGGCAGGACCGCGACCGTGACTGTTGATGTGTGGATGCGGCCACTGGTCTCCGTGGCAGGTATGCGTTGCACCCGATGCACGCCGCTTTCGAACTGCATGGCGCGATAAACCGAATCGCCGCTGAGTGAAAACGAAATATCCTTGAGACCGCCGAGCGGGGTGTCGGTACGGCTGAGCGTTTCGACGCGCCATTTCCTGGTCTCCGCGAAACGGCAGTACATGCGGACCAGGTCGGCAGTGAACAGTGCCGCCTCGTCACCGCCGGCGGCCGGGCGGATCTCGACGATCGTGTTGCGCGATTCATTTGGCGAGGGTGGCAGGATCTGCGTCAGCACTTTGAGATCGAGCACCTGGATTCGGCTTTCCAGCTCAGCGTTGTCGGCTGTTGCCATATTGATGAGCTCGGGATCCTCGTCCGACTGCAGCAGCTCCTGGTTATCAGCCAGCTGCTGGCGGCAGTTTTCCAACTCGTCACAGGCCGAAAGCAGCGTTGCCAGGCGCTGGTGCTCACGTCCGACTGTCTCGCTGCGTTCGCGGTCGGAATAGAAATCCGGATGGGACATCTGCTTCTCGATATCCGCAAACGTCGCCCGCATGCGATCGATAAGGGGAATCAGGTCCATTTGCGCCGTACCCCGAACAAGCGCGGCATGTGCCGGCTGTTCGGCAATTGATTTTCTTAAGTTCTAAACGAAAAGAGCCCAACCGTGGTTGGACGGATGGGCTCTGTGCCACAAAAGAAAATTTGGAGAACTATTCCTCGGCTTCCTGGGACTCCAGATTGTAGCGCCGGCGGAAGCGGTCGACCCGACCTTCGGTATCGACAAATTTCTGTTTGCCAGTATAGAACGGGTGGCATTGGGCGCAGATCGCGACTTTTGCTTCCTGGCGTGTCGATCCGACATGATACTCGGCACCACAGGCACAGGAGACTACCGCGTCCGCATAGTAGGTTGGGTGAATTTCAGTTTGCATCTTGGCATCCTGCTTCGAGTTTTCTGAAGTCAAAAAGTAAACAACCAATTTATTAGCGGTATCCGGGTGTGTCAAGTGGACAACGGCGGCCTTTTTTACCCACAGTTCCCATCACCCGTACGCGTTTTTAACCGACCATGCCGCCGTATTTATCGCAGAATACGTAAAAGATGCACATGGGAGTGACGGCAATGTGATCTGTCATGATGGCCGGACCGGGTAGTTTCCCGCAACACTTCCACCGTTCAAAGATCGAGCGCTTTCGCAATAGCCCGGCCAACTGAAAATGCCCCTCAATTCACCACATTCTCCGGTGTATCGGCCTGGAAGGCGCGGACATTACCGACGGTCGTCTGCATCAGGCGCGATCGTGCCGCCAGCGTAGCCCACGCAATGTGCGGGGTGATGATACAATTCTTCGCCTTCAACAGGGGATTGTCAGCTGTCATCGGCTCGACCATCACGACATCGAGCGCGGCACCAGCGATGGCGCCGTCGTTCAGCGCCGTCGCCAGGTCGTCCTCGACAACGAGCGGACCGCGGGCAGTGTTGATCAGGAACGCCGAATCCTTCATCTGGGCGAGGCGCGTCTGATTGATCAGTCCTGTGTTCTCCGGCGTCAGTGGGGCGTGCAGTGATATGGCGTCGGACTGCTCGAACAGCTCGTCCAGGCTGGCCCACGCGAACGGTGAATAATCGGGCGGCTCGCTGGTGTAGAGGTCGTTCGCAATGACGTTCATACCCATCGCGTGCCCAATCTCACCAGTGCGCCGACCAATACGGCCAAAGCCGACGATCCCCAACGTCTTCCCGGCCAGCTCGATCTGCGGTGTATTCCAGAAACAGAAGTCCGGGCAGCGTGTCCACTCACCGTCTTTGACGGCGGCTTCATGCAGGCCGATGTTGTGGCACATCTGCATCAGCAGCGCGAATACGAACTGTGCGACGCTGTCGGTGCCGTACACCGGTACGTTCGAGACAGGGATATTGCGCGCGCGGGTTGCTTCGATATCGACCACATTGAAGCCGGTTGCGGTCACCGCAACGAACTTGAGGTTCGGAAGCTGTTCGAGGACGTCGGGGCTTAGGATGATCTTGTTGATGATCAAAATATCGGCGTCGACAGCGCGTTCGATGACTTGATCGGCGGGTGTGCGTTCATATACTTCCACATCGCCCAGCGGCAACAGGTCGTCCCAAGGGTTGTCGCCGGGGTTGAGTGTGAAGCCGTCAAGTACTACGATTTTCATGATGATCCTTTGGGATGCGTTGGTTGTTCAGGTGTTGGTAAGGCAGTATTATACCTGACTCGGGCGATTTTGCATGGTGGCGCCCCGATCTCGGCCTGACCGTCAGATGTAGCATTTCCCTGCGTGGTTAGATGCCCGGCCGCAAAGTCACACGATACGAACACCACCGCGACATCTGTCTGGCGGTATGGTATGCCACATCTAGCGGTTTGCTCAAAATGCGGTGTGTATCTGGCGAAGGATAGCCTTGTCTGTACAAAATGCGGGCATTGCGTCGGTGCTGGCGCACCGGCATCTGAACCTGAAGCTGCACTTAGGAGTGATTCGTCTTCCGCGGACATGCCGTTAGAACCGCAGCCCGCTGAATCGCATGGATCTGCCATTGCCGCTGCCGATAAGCGCACCGGTGCATTGAGGGTCTTTATCCCCGTCCTCGTATTCGTGCTTGCCGGCCTCGGCGTTGTCGCCTGGTTCCTGATGCGGCCCGACTATACGCTCGAGGGTGATGACATCAATCGTGGCAATTGGCCGGTCATTCTCAAACACTCGCAGTTGTGGCAATGCTACTTCGAGCATCGTCATGCCGGCGCCGGGCGCCGGCCGTATCTCAGCTTCGAGCTCGAGCTGAGTAAACATCGGGACGGTCGCGAGGTTGCCACCGAATTTTTCCTGCGCGCCCTCGAAGTCAGCACCCGGGACAGGCTTCACGAGACAAAGAAAATCGTCAAAGGGGGCGCTATCGACAAGTTCATGGCGGCCGTTGTCGTTGATGATCTGGCTTCCAAGACTTTGCTGGCCGCCAGCAAGGAGGACCCGGGGGTGATCGATCGTCTGGCCGAGTGGCTGCAGAAGGAAAGCATGATGCAGCCTGTACCCTTTATCGACCTGCTCGGCAGCATCGGTCCCCCCGCCAAGTCGGCCGTGCCGGCGCTCGGTACCAGGCAGCAGTTGAAGCAACCGGTTGAGGTGCGGCGTGCCGCGATCCAGGCGATCTCCCGCATTCTCGACCCCGGCGAAGATGCCGAGCAGTTGATCGAAACTCTCAAGCCGGTCACCGGCGATACCGATGATGTCATCCTGGATCAGGTCTTTCGCCTGCTTGTGCGCGCCGGGCCGGCAGCCGCGAACATGCTTGCCGAAGTCGGCGAATCAGGCACTGCCCAGTCCCGCATACGCGCCCTGGACGCCCTCATTGAACTGGGGCCTCGAAATGCAGGTGCCGTTGAGACGCTTAAAAGATTGACGTCGGCCGAGGATCGAGAGGTTCAACGTCTCGCTATCGTGGCGCTGGGTGCTAACGCCAGCAAAGACCAGGCGGTTTTGGACCTGCTCGGCAGATTCGCTTCCAGAGACGAGGACCGCGAAGACATCCGCGTGGCTGCCAGGCGGGCGTATATCGTGCAGTCGCTCGTGGGGTCCTCGTGGCAGATGACGATGAAACGGCACTTGGAATACACGGACTACCTGGCCCCGGACAGGGATGGGCAGGAGGATGGCGGCGATTCCAAAGTCGATATGAATCCGAAAAGCTATTTCCTGCTCTTCGATACGGGCGGCACGCTGCGGTGGATGAACGTCGACACCAGATATGAAGGCACCGGCACCTGGTGGTTCGATGGCATCAATGTCAATCTACGCTTGACCGATGAGGAGATCTATACCGCTGCGATCACCAACACCAGTCTTCAGAGACTCAACGGTAAGGGACTGGACGTCAAAGCATATGGCGGTTTTGTGCGCACTACTTTCAGGGCAACTTGTCGGAAATGACTATGGCGCGCCAGGTTAATCGAGCTTTTCTCGCTCTCCTGCTGCTGAGCCTCGGCAGCGGTTGTATCACGCCAACCCGCAGTCGCAGCGACAGTGGATCGCCTCCGTCGCTGCCGACCGGTCCAGTTTGTTATGCCGTCATTTTCACCAGCTCTGACTGGCGTACCGGCAGCAATGACGAACTGGACCCGATCGACCAGAATGCCGGCTGGATCCAGACTGTACGGATCTATCGCCACCTGCTGCGGCTCGGGTATGAGGCCCGCAATATTTCAGTATTTTATCTGGACGCGCAGCCGGACTACGAGGATGCCGGAGCCGGCGACATTCCCGCATCACTGCGCCATATGCTCAATCGTCGCCGCGCCGCGACATCGACCAAAGCGAATCTGCGTGCGGCGCTGCGCCAACTCGCTTTTCGCATGCGGCCCCAGGACCATGTGGTGGTGCACCTCAGCATGCACGGTCGAAAAGGCGCATGGCTGGAGAGCGATACCGGTGAGACCATCCGCCCGAGGGAACTGCGGCGTATGCTCAAGCCACTGGCGCCGCGGCAGCGGTTGCTGATTGTTGATGCCTGCCACAGCGAGGCGATTATCGAGCGGCTCGACCTAGCTGGCACCAGCATCGCGACAGCCCGGGCGGACGAGCTTGGCTGGCTCGAGCGCAACTTTTCATTTGGCGAGTTCTTCTTTGCGGAGTTCACAGAGTGCCTCGATCCGGCCCGGCCGGACCAGGTGGAAGCTGCCTGGTCCGCTGCTGCCGCGCGCTATCGCACGGCGGCAGATTGGGACTACCTCAAGACTCGATATGGCGGCGAAGGCCTGCCGGAAGAGACGATCGAGTTGCTGACGTTCGAGCCAGTCCTGCGGCAGGAAGCCCTGCCTGCGTTTTGAAATTTTCTGGCACAAATAGAAAATCAACGACTTGGAAAAAAAGTGGAGCGGTGCTGCAAGGTTCCGGTCTTTTTCTTGAGGCATGCACTTGGACGAGGCCGTAATTACGCGGAGCGGCGGTGATTGCTTTTGCCGCGGAGGGCGTGCAGGTACTGGTAAAGGCAACTCGTCAATTTACGGTCCAACCGTTCGATTGTAGTGGCGTTCTTGGCCTTGCGCTTTTTTTTGCCCATGTCGCTTCTCTTGACCCAGGGGTAAATTCCAAAATTCAGGTATCATATGGCGCGCAATTTCTGTTCCCGGATAATGACCCCGGCTTGATCTGACGTGTTGATGCGAACCTTGACACACACCGACGCACGACAATGAGTTGAGATATCTATGGGAGATGATAAACAAGTGCAGCGGTGATTCCGTGAAGCATGAGGATTTGGCGATATGTCAAATCTTCGTGTTGCGGTAGCTCTGTGAACCGGCAGTTCGCGGCTGTTTTCGCGAGGTCCAAAGTAAAAAATAGGATGCTGCAAAAAGATCTGTGGCGGCATTGTTGGGGAAACAGCCGCAAACGACCGTTCCACGGCACGGCAAGCTCGGAGACCCTTTTCCTCGTAGCCGGGCGACAGCCGGACTTTTCATGATATACTACGACACGATCCAGTCGTTTACTTTCATTTAACCAAATCACTCCTGGAACCTGTTAAATGTCCGCACGAATAGCCCTGCGTTCAGCTGTCTGCCTGCTCGTTATGTTTCTCTTTTCCACTGCCGCCTTCGGCTCGTTCCCGATCCGTTCGCGGGACATCGGCGGTACCACGCATGTCGTCCTCAATGATGTGGTTCGATACTACGGCCTTAAATCACACGTTTCCGGCAGGCGGATCACTTTGTACGGCGCTGAGACCGAAATCATCCTTACAATCGACAGCCGCGCTGCCAAGATCAATGGTTTTCTGTTTAATCTGGCTTATGCCCCGACACTGAAGGATAACGAGGCTATGATCAGCGAGCGCGACTTGTCACTGTCGATCGATCCAATCCTTCGGCCCCAGGCTCTGGCAAGCGGCAACGCCGATATCCGCCGCATCATAATCGACCCCGGTCACGGCGGTAAAGACAGCGGTGCACGGGGTGGGCAGAAGGCGAATGAGAAAACAATCAACATGATGATCGCTCAGGATCTCCAATGGATGCTGGAGAGCCTGGGGTACGAAGCGTATCTGACCCGCGACCGCGACACCTACATCAGCCTGGCTGAGCGCCAACGACGTTGCCAGCAGTGGGGCGGCGACCTGTTTATCAGCATCCACTGTAATGCCGCAAGGAACAAGTCGGCGAATGGCATCGAGACGTTCGTCGTTCCGCCTGCAGGCACGCCCAAGACCGGAGATTACAAGCCATCGACCCGAACGCCCGGCAACGAGTACGACAAGTTTAACATGCGATTGGCTTACGAGGTACACCGCTATGTCATCGCCGCCACCGGTGCCCAGGACCGTGGCGTCAAGCGCGACCGCTTCTACATCCTCAAAAAAGCGTCCTGTCCGTCAATCCTGGTTGAGTCGGGATTCCTGTCCAATGCCGACGAGCAATCACAGCTCGCCGATCGCCGTTACCGCCATGACATTGCCGAAGCCATCGCCAGCGGCATCGTGATGTACCACCGGGCCGTAGCCGGACAGTAGCAGCGATTACGCTACATCGCCCCGATCATCTCCCGAAATATCCCCTCGCTCAAGACTGTTACACCCGCGGCTTCGGCTTTTGCCAGCTTTGATCCAGCGTTCTCGCCGGCGATGAGGAAATCAGTTTTGGCACTGACGCTGCCGGATACCTTCGCGCCATGATTGAGCAGCAGTTCTTTGGCCGCGTCCCGAGTCATTTCATTCAAGGTCCCGGTGATCACACAGGTCTTGCCGCTGAACGGCGAATCCGTCGCCTGAGAGGTGACTTCCTCCGCAAACGTCAGGCCGGTGGCACGCAGCCGGTCGAGTTGGTGCCGATTGATGTCGTCACTGAAATACTGTCCGATACTCTCGGCGACGATTGGACCGATGTCCGGCACCAGGATCAACTGGTCTACGCTGGCTGCCGCCAGCTTGTCGATATCACCGAAATGGGCCAGCAGCGCCCGGGCGCCGGCTGCACCCACATGCCGAACACCGAGGCCGAACAACAGGCGCCATGGTGGATTTTCCTTGCTCTTTTCGATGCCGTCGAAGAGCTTCTTGATCGAGCGGCTTCCGTGTCCTTCGAACCGGGACAACTGCTCGTGCTGTTCCGCAGTCAATTCATACAGATCCGCCGGCGTTCGCACAAAATTGTTGTCCACCAGCAACTCGATCATTGCCTCGCCCAATGAATCGATGTCCATTGCGCCGCGGCTGGCGAAGTGCTGCAGTTGATTTTGCACCTGTGCGGGGCACTCGGCGTTGAGGCAGCGGATCGCCACTTCCCGGTCGCTTGTGGTTATCGGTCCGTTGCAGCTCGGGCAGGTTGTCGGTGTTGCGATTGGCGTTTCCGTACCGTCGCGCCGATCAGTGATCGGCCGCAGCACTGCAGGGATAACATCGCCGGCCTTCTCGATCTCGACGAAGTCGCCCGAGCGGATGTCCCGGCGGGCGACTTCTTCGAAGTTGTGCAGCGTCGCGCGGCTGACCGTCGAGCCCGAAAGAAACGCCGGTTCGAGCTCGGCAACCGGCGTCAAGGCCCCCGTCCGTCCCACTTGGATCGTGACACTCTTCAACTTCGTGATCGTTTTCTCGGCGGCGTACTTGTAGGCAATTGCCCAGCGCGGCGCTTTCGAGGTGAATCCGAGCTGTTCGTGGAGAGACGCGTCATTGACCTTGATTACGGCGCCGTCAATTTCGTACGGCAGCGAGTCCCGCCGGGCACCGAGATCCTCGATGACCGCCAGCACCGCATCGATGCCTTCACAAAGATGGTTGAGCGGCGATGTCTTGAACCCAAAACTGTTCAGCGCTTCGATGAACCCGGATTGGCTGTCCATAGTGATCCCGGCGAGATCGCCGCGAGCATAAAAAATGGCGTCCAACGGTCGCTTGGCCACTTCAGTGGAATTGAGCATCTTGAGGCTGCCAGCCGTCGAATTCCGGGCATTGGCAAAAATACTGTCGCCGGCCGCGGCGCGCACCTCATTGAGCTTCTCAAAATCGGCCTTGGCCATGAATACTTCGCCGCGTGCTTCCCAGACTGCCGGCGGTTGGTTTCCCAGCAACCGGCCCGGCACACTGCGGATTGTTCGCGCATTGGCGGTGATGTCATCACCGATGATGCCGTCTCCACGGGTCAGGGCGCGGACCAGGCGACCGTCCTCGTAGCGCAACGATATGCTGACACCGTCGATTTTAGGTTCCACAAAGTATTCGACCTGCTCGCTGCCGAGCAGTTTGCAGACGCGCTGGTGAAAGGCCCGAAGCTCCGTTGGCGAATAGGTGTTGTCGAGGCTGAGCATCGGGATACTGTGGGGGTGCTGCTCAAACTCCGATAACTCGATGCCGCCGACCTTGCGCGTTGGTGAATCGTCTGTGGCAAACTCCGGATATGCCGTTTCGAGATCGGCCAGCTCCCGGTAAAGACGGTCGTATGCCAGGTCGGAAAGTTCCGGTTCGGCCTTGACGTAGTACAGGTAGTTGTGGTATTCGAGATCGCGTTTAAGCTGTTCCGCGCGCTCGGCAATTTCCGGTTTGGCCATGGTAGATCCAGGTTAGTCAGTCGAATTCCCGGCGAAAGGTCGCGAACTGTGCCTTCAAGGCGTCCAGTTCATCCCGCAGTTGCCGGACTTCGTTGGCAAGTTCAGCCTGCCGATCATCCTGTTCACGCACATGCAGGGTTGCAGCTTCCAAAGGCGGTTCCATTTCGCTTTCTTCGATGGCGATGCCACCGCTCAGCAAGTGCGCATAGCGGCGCTCCTTGCGGCCGGTCTGCCGTGGCAGCTTGACGGCCAGCGGGTAACCGCGTTCAACCAGACCGTCGAGTGTCTCATCGGCTTCTTCGCGTGAGCTGAAGGCGTGCAACCGGCCACAGCGCCCGTTGATTTCACCGGCGGTCTGCGGCCCCCGCAGCATCAGCACGCACATCACGGCTACCTGGTCGTCAGACAGGTGGAAAAAAGCGCCGAAATCCTGGCTATACTTCGGTACGCGGCTGCCGGCTTCGCTGACCGTACTGATCAATTTCTTCTGGCGCAGAGAGTCGAGCCCGCGCACGACCGTCTCCTCGGTGAAGTCGACAACCGGGTCGCGGTTCGATTTCTGGTTGCAGCCGTTGGTTAGTGCGTTCAACGTCATTGGATAGTAATCCGGCGTTGTCACGGACTTTTCGATCAGGGTGCCGAGAATGCGGGTCTCGGCATCGCTCAAGACCAGATCCATAGCAGGTCCATCGTTGCAATTTAAGAGTTTGAGAAAAGATTCTCCGGTGCGATATGGTACTTGTCGCACGATGCCTTTTCAATCATGACACGCGGGAGACAGGTGATGATCGATCGAAAGTGGAATATTTACCTCGCCGGCGAAATCCACACCAAATGGCGCGACGAGATTGCCAGTGGCGCATGCAAGCTGGAGCTGCCGGTAAATTTTTTCATGCCGGTGACAGATCACGCGGCCAGCGACAACTGTGGTGTCGAGATCCTGGGCGATGAAGAATCGGCATTCTGGAAGGATCACAAGGGCGCCAAGATCAATGCGATCCGGACGCGAACATTGATTCGCAATGCCGACCTCATTGTTGTGCGTTTTGATGATCACTATCGACAGTGGAACGCCGCTTTCGACGCGGGGTTCGCAGTTGCCATCGACAAACCGCTGATCGTCATGCACCCGCCCGAACTCTCCCATGCGTTGAAGGAAGTAAATGCCGCCGCTTTGGCAGTAGCGGAGCACCCTGGGCAGGTTGTGGAAGTCCTGCAGTACGTTTGCACGAGGGGTATGATTGGCTGAAAAGCTGATGCGTTGGGCGAATCCTGGAACCTGCGACCGGTCGCGTAGAGCGTTGATTTTACGATTTAGCCGTTTTAACTTACCTCCATCAGGCACGAGGCCAACGTTTGGAAATATGGACCTTCAGAACGACGGTAGTCCGTGAATAATAGCGCAGGTTCGAGGGCGCGGTGTTTGTGCTGCCCGACTTGGCAAAGAATCTGCGTCTATGCAGGTGAAAGAATCGGGAAATAACCCGTTTCCGGATAAAACCAAGGACAATACAATGGAAGATTCCTCGTTCCTGCAAGTCAAGATTGAGAACATATCATTGAGCAATCTCGGATTTATGATCTTTCTCAAGAATCCCGAACACGAGTATGTGCTGCCGATTTGCATTGGTGCGGCTGAGGCCCATTCCATTGCCGCGGCATACAACAACCATAAATTTCCGCGCCCGCTGTCGCATGATCTGTTCAAGAATCTGCTGAGCACGATGGACTGCCGGGTCACGCGGGTTCATGTCACTGAGTTGGTCGATGGCACCTTCTTTGCCCGCATCTTTATGGTGCGTGATGGTGTGGAAATCGATGTCGACTCACGTCCCTCAGATGCGATCGCGCTGGCATTGCGCTTCGATGCGCCGATTCTCGTGCATTGCGACGTGTATCGCACCGCCGCGGTCAACATCAATCAGGCCAAGGCCGGCCAGGATGTCGCCATCCAGGTCGAGGAACAGTCAACGGACCCGGTGGATCGTCTGAAGTCCCGCCTCGAGAAGGCTGTTGAAGAGGAACAATACGAGGTTGCTGCCAAGCTGCGCGACGAACTCCAGCGCATGCAGGCTGGCAACTGAGTGACCAGCCACTTGCGATGCGCTGGCGCTCGCTGAGTTGGATCGAAAGGACCGTTAGGTGTCGAATGGCGTCAAATGCCTGCGTCGCTTAACGCGGGCTGTCGCTCATACCATTGGCCGGCGGCTGTCAATTGCCATCGCCATAGTTGCGGTGTCTGCAAATGTCAGGTCGGATCCGACCGGAACGCCCAGGGAGATGCGGCTGATCTGTATGTCGAACTGGCGGCTGGTTTCGTCGCCCAGATAGGTCGCGGTCGCTTCCCCTTCGACATCTGGGCTGGTGGCGATGATCAACTCCGTGACACTGTGCTTGCTGATGCGTTCGAATAATGTTTCGACATTGAGATCGTGGAACTCAACGCCGTCGAGCGGCGATACACGGCCGCCGAGCACGTGGTAAAGCCCCGCGAAGCGCCGGCACTTCTCGATCACCGGGATCTGGCGGGCGCTCTCCACCACACAGATGATCTTGTGATCCCGTGCGGGATTGCGGCAGATGCGGCACTCGGCACCTTCTGCGAGATTGCCGCAGACCGTGCATTGGGTGACCCGCGACTTCAGCGTTCGCAATTGGTCGCTGAGTTCGTGCAGATGCGTTTCATCCCAGTCAAGCAGAGCTATCGCCAGGCGCTCGGCCGTGCGCTGGCCAATACCTGGCAGCGCCTTCAGCGAGTGCGCCAGGTCCTGCAGTGCTTTTGGATAATCTTCCATTATTCGA
Organism: uncultured Lentisphaerales bacterium; assembly: GCA_964460215.1. Taxonomy (GTDB): domain Bacteria; phylum Verrucomicrobiota; class Lentisphaeria; order JABSQK01; family CAJWLW01; genus CAJWLW01. The sequence goes on along the minus strand of CAYWQM010000062.1, from coordinate 3,200 downwards.
AAATGGCGGCGGCGAACATTTCGGCGTCGAATGGTTGGAGATCGCCGAGTTGTTCACCCAGACCGACGAAGCGGATTGGCAGTTGCAACTCGGCATTGATTGCGACGACGGCGCCGCCCTTGCTGGTACCGTCGAGCTTGGTGACGCAGAGACCGCTCAGGTCGACGACACGCGTAAATTCCCGAGCCTGTGACAGTGCATTCGTCCCGGTGGAACCATCGACAACCAGCCAAACTTCGTGCGGCGCACCCGGGCAGGCTTTGCCGATCGAACGGAAAATCTTGTTGAGCTCGTCCATCAGCCCCTTACGTGTGTGCTGGCGCCCGGCCGTGTCAATCAGCAGAATGTCGGCCTGGCGCGCCACCGCGGCGGTGGCCGCGTCGTAGGCTACCGCTGCAGCGTCCGCGCCATGCGTTGATGAGATGACGTCGCTGCCGACGCGTTCTCCCCAGACCTTGATCTGATCGACCGCCGCGGCACGGAAAGTGTCACAGGCCGCCAGCATCACTGATTTGCCCTCCGCCTTCCAGGCATACGCCATCTTGCCCGCCGATGTCGTTTTGCCGCTGCCGTTGACGCCGACCAGCAGGATGACTGTCGGGCCGTCGTCGCGCCAGATGATCGGTGGCGGGTGGGTCAGTGTTTCACCGATGTCATGCCGGGCCACCCGGATGATGTCTTCGGTCGTCTCGATAAGTCCGCGTTCGTAGCGATCCCGGATGCCCGCCACCAGTTTTGTCGAGACGTCCACGCCGAGGGCGGCCCCGATCAGGGCTGCTTCAAGTCGTTCGTAGGTTTCCGCGTGCCACTCGTTGGTACCCGTGACGATCGTTTTGGTCCGCTGCATGCCGCTTTTGAATGTATCGAAAATAGACATGGACGCAGCGGTGCTCTTTTGGCTAAACTGTTTCGCGGTTCTTGTGTATGCGATCGAGAATGCCGTTGACGAAGGCGCTGGATTCCGGGTCGCCGAATGCCTTGGCCAGTTCGATTGCTTCGTTGATGCTGACCGCTGGCGGAATATCCTCGCAGAAATACATTTCGTAAACGGCGAGGCGCATGATATTTCGATCAATCGCGAGAATGCGCTCAAAGTCCCAGTGCTGGGTACAGCCGGCGATTAGGCCGTCGATGAATTCGTACTCCTGCCGGGCGCCGCGGACGAGTGCCTCAGCCCACTTTGTCGTACGTGTCCACTCCTTATCCCGCAGCTTCGTTCCGGAGTCGCGAAGTTGTTGCCAGAATGCCGCGAAGACCATATCATCCGGTTCGTCGCTGCCGAGATCAAGTTGGTAAAGCAGTTGCAGTGCCCACTCGCGGGACATGTGGCGCAGAGGTAACGACATGCGTGGTCATCCGTCGTAGAGAGATTGTTAAAGAGCCGCGTACGTTAGTTTCGTTTGGCAGAAACTCAACTGCCCAAAAAAACGTCTGTCTTTGGGCCTGGCCCCACTGCTCCCGTGTCTTTGAGATTTTTTTAAGCTCGTTCCCATTTCTGTTCCGTGAAAAAAACAATGGCGTGAGTGGAGCGGCTACTCTTGCTGCTGAAGCCGCGCCAGCGTAAAGCCTACCTGGCGTTCCACGAACGTTGGCACATCTTCGACATCGCCGAAATGCTCAAGCACCGGAACGAATCGCGACGCCTGGTCGGAGAGTTTGCCGATCATGTACATGGCGGCCCAGCACTGTTCCCAGAAATCCCCCGTGCGCTCCGGCACTGCCTCCGGGTCGTTGCTGAGCGAGATCGTGCGTACCAGCCAGTCCTCGGCAACTTGCTGGTCGCTGCCCAGGTCCAGTAACGCGACGGCACCGGCCAGGTACACGAGCACGACGGCGTGTTCTTCGTTGCGAAACATCTGTCGCAGTACAGTCAGTGTCGACTCAGACGTGTCACCGGCATTGGCAATAGCCCGTATCATGATGGCGCGGGTGACTGGATCCTCCTCATCGATCACGACCATCAACAGGTCGGGCAGGCAACCGCGTGCCTGGACCAACAACGCTTCGGCTATGTACGCAGCTTGCCGTCGATTGACGATATCGTCGTCGCGCAGTTGCAGCGCCAGAGTCTGCAGCGAATCCGGCAACCCAGCCCGTACCTGAAGGATTTGATCGAGCGGCGGCCGCTTTGCTTCCGCACGCCGCCAGATTTGTGTATCGATCGATACCGGTACCGGTTCTTCCGTCTCCACTGCTGCCGTCTTTTCGTTGACGGTCACGCAGCCGGTTATCAGCAAACTCAGCAATGCCGCAGCGGTCGCGCAGCAGATGTTGAACGTCGCCTGTTTCATGATTGACCTGTCTGATCGAGATCTGCTTCCGCCAAGGGCGAAAGGGTGTCGTTTACGTTTCCGACGCCTTACGTTATTGCGAAATGGGAACCTTTCCCAGCTTGTTTGCGCATGTCTTGTATTATAAGGCATTCATCATTAAGATAAAAAAGAAAAACAAGGGGGGGGGCGTCAGATAATTCAAGTTAATGCGCGCGTTCTTGCTTCCAGTAGAAGGGTGCTTTGTCCAGTTTGATACGTTGGGGGTTGTTACGACAATTTCGCTGTGGAATTGGCCTTCATCATGCCCGTCCTGGTAATAGCTTCGAGGCTGCTTGCCGGCAATTTCGCGGTTCTTAAACCGTCTGTATACTGCGCTCCGCACCGGCCAGGTTTTCGGCAACTTGTACTATCAATTTTTCCTGTTCAAACCTCGGAAGTGATCTTAGTCACCCAGCGGGTTTTGCCCAACACCCGCATCTTGAGGCGATTCTCGATCAACTGACCGGGAAAAGTCTTTTCGGAAAATTCCCCGATGATTTCAAACACCATGTTGGGGAGGGCGAAATCCGGTTTAGGTTCAGGGGAGTGGACAGAAAATCCAAAAGTTTCTCACGGGAGACCGCGGTGTTGACACAAAACGGGCATGAGGAAATCGCTAGTCAAAAATGATTGATTTCCAATAATGGATTAAGGTCAAAACGACTTGGCTCGATCAAGTGGAGCAGAAGAAACCCAGGCTGCAATTTGCTTGCTCGAGTTCAAGCCACGTCGAGGATGAATGTATGAAAAAAATTTGGCGCGCGTTTCCAATTTTCTTGCTGCCCATGGTCACCACCGCATACGATACCATGTACGAAAAGACCAAGGTAGGAAAAATCGAGTTAAAGGAAATCCCGGGGAGAATCGCTTTGGAAGCGACCACCAAGA
>CAYWQM010000061.1:13479-25425 GCA_964460215.1 uncultured Lentisphaerales bacterium | reverse complement strand
CCCAGCTCGTTTTTTCCGTACTCACCGTGTTCCCCGATCAACAGTACGGCGTCGACGCAAAGCTCACCGTCCTTGATCAAGGCCTGCTCTACCGTGTCGTATATAGGCACCTCGTTCCGTTCGAGAATCTCGCAGCCCATGTCGTCTTCGCCGATCTGATCGATGTAGGCGGAGACGATGCGCGATTGCGGTTGTGTCCATCCCCAATCGGCGTCACCGGCCTGCGGCTCAAGCCAGCGCGAGACGATCACATCCGCATGGCTCAACGGGAAATAGGTGGTGATAATTGCGGCGATCCTGAATTCCTCACCGACATTGCGGCATGGCACCGGCTGTAGCTGCTTTGCCGCGACCGGCTCCTCGCCGGTCTCGGTGAACCGTCGGCAAGGCTGGTAGCCAATCTCGGCGGCTGCGGTCAAATCGATTTTTGCCGGTGTGGATGCGGAGACGATTCGCGCCACCTTGTAGCCGCAGCCCGGCCAGGTGAGGGCACAGCGCACTGCCTGTTCGATGTCGGCGAAGGCGACGAGCAACCCGCGCGTTCGCGGCAAAGCAAGTGGTCCCGGGTCCGGGCCGCGGATCAGCGGGAAGGGTTGCCCGAATCGAAGACAGACGACCGACATGCCGCTTTGTCGTGCGTACATCTCGCCGAGATGCTCGCCGAACAACTTCGTACAACTATACAGATTCGCGGGCCGTGGCGGGTTGTCCCGGTCGATCGGCCAAGGCGCCAGGGTTCCCATATCGATTGCCATGCTGCTGGCGTATACGAAGCGATGGATTCCCGTGCTGCTGGCTGCTGCGAACACGTGCTGGGTTCCGATCAGGTTGACGCGCATCTGCTCGTCGTCGTAGGATTGCCCGGCTCCGCTTTTGAACCGATAAAAACTGGCGACCGCCAGATGCACGACCATGTCGATTCCGGCCATTACGCGCTGCACAGCATCGTAGTCCAGCAGATCTACCGGGATCATGCCGGCATGTGCCGTGGCAATCTCAGGCACGTCTGTCAGGACCAGATCAAAATCGTTCGACAGTCCGTCGATGATCCGACTGGCGAAGTTTCCGGCTGCGCCGGTGAGTAGGACTTTGGGTCGCTGTGCTGGTTCAGAATTCATAGAAGCGAGAGTAGACTGTAAACATTCAGAATGCAATCCATAGCGTATTGACAGGCTGTGTCTAGCCGACGTCTTGATTTTTCGGACAGTTCGGTTATGTTGTGTGTGTAATTACGATTACGAGAATACTCTCTCAAGACGGTTCGCTGAGTGTATTCATATCACCAGCCAAACCGCACATCCCAGCCGTTCGAGCCGGGGTGCTTTGTCGCCGCGATCACAGCGGTCCTGTCTTTTCCACGCGTCCGGCGGGTCGAGATTTGTATTACCCCGGACCAGGAAAACATGAAAGACCAGTTACAGGCGCCTCGCGCCCGAGTAGACCAGTCCGCCTCGAAACCGCAGACCGACAAGCAGCCTCTGCAAGGCGCCTTTGGCGTTTTGATTCCGGAGCTGCAGCGTGCTGTGAGCAACGAGGGTTACGTCACGCCCACGCCCATCCAGGAGCAGTGCATTCCGCAACTGCTCGAAGGCCGGGACCTGTTGGGGACTGCCCAGACCGGCACCGGCAAGACCGCTGCCTTCACGCTGCCGCTCTTGCAACGACTGTCCAGCGACCGGCGCCGGCCGCGGCGGGGAACGCCGCGGGCTCTCATTCTCGCCCCGACGCGTGAGCTTGCCGCGCAGATCGCCGACAGCATCGGGACCTATGGACGCTATCTGCGTCTCAGCCACGCCGTCATCTTTGGCGGCGTCAGTCAGGTTCCGCAGGTCAAGGCCCTGAATCGTGGTGTCGATGTCCTGGTAGCCACGCCCGGACGGTTGCTCGATCTGATGCAGCAGGGACACATCCATCTGGACGCTGTGGAGGTTTTTATTCTCGACGAGGTCGATCGGATGCTCGACATGGGCTTCATTCCCGACATCAAGCGGGTACTGGACGTAATCCCGGAGGACCGCCAGACACTGTTCTTCTCCGCCACCATGTCACCGAAGATCGTGGACCTGGCCCATACCATGGTCCATAACCCGGCCCGGGTAACAATTGCACCGGACGAACCTACAGTCGACCGCATCATTCAAAAGGTGCTCTTTGTCGGGAAACGGAACAAAGACGCCCTGTTGGTATCTTTGTTGAAAGCCCCGGAGATCAACAAGGTTCTGGTGTTTACGCAGATGAAGCATGCTGCCAACCGCGTCGTCGAGAAACTCGACGCCGCCGGCATCCGGGGCGCCGCCATTCATGGCAACAAGAGCCAGGCAGCGCGTACCAAGGCGCTGGACGGCTTTAAGCGTGGCCGATTCAAGGTCCTGGTCGCTACCGATGTGGCAGCCCGTGGATTGGATGTAGACGATATCACACACGTGATCAATTACGATCTTCCCGTCGAAGCTGAGACGTACGTACATCGCATTGGCCGGACGGCGCGGGCCGGTGCGGAAGGCGACGCCATCTCGTTTTGCTGCGCCGAAGACCGAGCCTACCTGCGGGAAATCGAACGTATGCTGGGCAAACCGGTGCCGGCCGAGATGGAACACGCCTATCATTGTGACGACGCCTATCGTTCCAAGCAGGCGGCACCGAGAAATTTCGGTCGTGGCGGTGGTCGTGGTGGCGGTGGTCGACGCCCCGAAGGCCGTTCCCAGGGCCGACGCTCTAATGGCGGTCGTTCGCAGGGTGGACGTTCGCAGGGTGGTTTCTCCCGCTCACGCAGTAGAAGCGGTCGCCGCTGACAGTCATTGTGCCGTGCGCTCACTGAGCGCACGCCACGATTCCCTCTCGTTTCCCTGGTTGCCCGCTCCCGCGCTGACGATGGTTTCCTTGTTTGCCAGACGGCAGTGTTAACAAAATGCGATTGCGGAGTGCAGCGATGGCGAAAACTCGAAGCGATAACTCACCGGTTATTCGGCTGGGGATAAGTGCGTGCCTGCTCGGGCGTAAAGTCCGTTTCGATGGACAGCATAAGCGGGATGGTTACCTGGTGGAGACCCTGGGACCGTTCGTCAAGTGGGTGCCGGTATGCCCCGAAGTTGAAGTCGGGATGGGCACACCGCGCGAGACCATCCGATTGGAAGGCAACCTCGAAGATCCGCGGCTGGTGGCGCCGAAATCCGGCATCGACCACACGGCTGACATGAAGCGCTGGTCGTCAGAGCGACTCGACTCCCTTGATGCAGAACATCTCCATGGTTTTATCTTGAAGCGCGCTTCACCAAGCTGCGGCGCCTTTCGCGTCAAAGTGTATCAGCCGAACGGTTCGCCGCTGACCAAAGGACAGGGACTTTTTGCGGCTGCGCTGATGACGCACTGGCCCCTTTTGCCGGTGGAAGAGGAAGGGCGGCTAAATGATCCGCGCCTGCGTGAAAACTTTTTCGAACGCGTATTTGCCTGGCATCGCTGGCGTGAGTTTGTCGAGAACGATGGGACACCGAAGGGGTTGGTAGCGTTTCATACAGCCCACAAGATGTCGATAATGGCTCACAGCGTCGAAAAATATCGGGCCCTTGGTCGTTTGGTTGCCGATCTGAAGAGTCAGCCGTGGGCGTCGTTACGCGACCAATATGCCATAGACCTGATGACGGCCCTGAAGCTGCTGGCGACTCCCCGGAAGCACGCCAACGTACTTTACCATTTATTGGGACACCTGAAGAAGGTTATCAATAGTCAGGCAAGGCAGGGAGTCGTGTCCACGATCGAAGATTACCGCCTTGGACTCGCACCGCTTATTGTGCCGCTGACCTTGCTGAAACATCACGTGTCGATGCACGAGCTGCCGGATTGGGTGACGCAACAGGTCTATCTCAACCCCTATCCGAAAGAGTTGATGCTGCGCAACCATGTCTAAGTGCAGTGTTGATACCGTGAGCCGGTGTTATAGCAGGCCGGGTACTTGATGTGTTGGGGCAGAAACTCCCGTCTCGCTTAAAGTCGTTATCGGAACTGGAAGCTGAAGACTTCACCGTTCCAAATAAACAGGCGCAGCCGCAGGAACATACCTTTCGGTGTCGGTTTCTCGGCCTGCCACTGCATCGTGTGCTCGACCGCATCTCCATTGAACGGGATGCTGCTGTCCTTTTCGAATCCTTTGATGACGGTACCGTCCGAACCGGTAAGCTCGGCGCGGATCGAGCCGCCTTCACGACAAAGCGCGTTGATTACTAATTCAGTGCCCTGCGGCCGCACCGGATGCGTAATCAGAACGCCTTCGCGCACCGGGCCGGTGTCGAGCGAGACGAACCTATCGCGCTTGATTTTCGCCAGGCCGATGCCGAAGCCGAAGCCGTCTGGATCCGGATTGTCGACCTCCGGATGCACCAGGCCCTCGGAAGGCCCGACCATCCACCAGTCGTGATGTAGTCGGGTGCCGCCATGGTACACGTACAGTTCGTCGCCGACGACAACCGGTTTGCTGCAGATCGACACCATGTTGGTGTCCCAACTGTCCTTGTCGCCTTCAAGCCAGGCGTGGCCGGGCCTGACGCGGTCGAAGTTCTCGCCGTCGCGCGAGTACACCAGCTGCACGTCCATCGTATTGTCGACCTGGTGCAGGACGTTCAGAAACCCGAGCCAGTCTTCACCGACCGGGACCTGCTCCATGCCGTAGAAGACATCGTCGAGGTTGTCGACAGCGTCGTCCGGAATGATCAGTGGCCGCGGATGGGACCAGTGGATCAGGTCGGCGCTCTGTGACCGGAAAACGCGGCGTTTATTCTGGCGCGCAAAGTTTTGCGGGCCATACGGTGAAATCCAGCTTTTCGTCGGCGGGCAGGCCGGATCTGCCGGCACCGTGCACATGTCGGGATGCCGATTGTTCAACCAGTAGACACGGCTTGCAGGATCTGCGGTAAGCGTCACGACGTCGCCGAGGGCACGTTCCGTCATCCCGAAGACCGGTCGTTCGTCATTGACCTTCCAATGAACACCGTCCGGCGAGGTGGCCAATGCGAAGAAAGCGCTACCGGTCGTGCCTTCGACGATATCGGCGATCGCATTCATGAAAAACATCTTGAATCGGTGCGCTGGATCGGTCTCCATGGGGTCGAGCATGACGGTCGCGCAATGGGCCGTTTCGCCGCCGAAACCGAGACCCATGACAATGTTGGTATTCGCGCCGTCTATCTGGACGATGTCCATTTCCGGCTTTTCCCAGGTGACACCGTCGGTGCTTTGGGCGTAGCACACGCCGGAACAGGCTTCACCGTGCACGTCGACAATGATTTTGCCGTCGCTCTCACGGAATTGATGTGGCATGTCGTGGGCGCTATCGAGCATCCAGTTTTCGTACCAGCACTTAAACAAACCGTCCTGCGGATCATGGATGACGTTCCATGTGTTGCAGCTGATGTAGACCGTCTTTTCCCACGGTTTGTCCCGATGGATCATCGGTGCGTCGCCGACCTTCTGCGGCTTGTGGTGTCGACGGGTCAGGTCCTGGGCACTTTCGATTACCAGGTCATCAATGAAAAACTGGGGCCTGGAGCCGATTTGGAGGAAGCTGGAGTCAAGCATTGTTATGATCCGGGGGGAGTGTTTAAGTTTGAAGAGTCGGTTAGAACGTTGGTGCCAGTTGCCAGGCGTCGAGTTGTTGCAGCGTTGCGGTGCCGACAGCGAAGGCTGCGATACCTTGACTGTCGTCACGGGTCGGGTAGATACGGGTTGTCAGGCACAGCCTGTCATTGGCAAAAACTTCGATAACAGATCGGTCAATGAAGATCTGCAATTTGAGATTCTCTCCAGGTGCCAGGGGCAGCGGTTCACCTTTCGGATAGGTGTATTGTTCCGGATCTTTTGTCGAATGAAAGCGATCGATGCTCAGTGTTGCGTCTTGTTGCCGGTAGATCAGCCGCGTTTCCTCTTCACCGTCCGGGGAGCGGCGCAACGACAGGCCGAACTCACTGGCATCGCCGGGTTCGAACTCGGCAACAAGTTCCAGGCAATCGCCGCTTACCGGATCGAGCGGCACCGTGCCGTCTTTGACTTTGACGTCTGTCAGGGCCGTGTGAGCGCGGCGCAGAACCTGCAGTTCCTCCGGCACGCTGTAACGCATCGTTCCGTCCCCGGCGATGTTGATAATTCGCGGCAGCGAAATGACACTCGCCCAACCTTCTTTGAGCCACGCGGCAGTCGGCCGCGCTTCCCAGACCCAGCCAAATATCAGGCGACGACCTTTGTCATCAAGCATCGTCTTGGCCGCGTAAAAATGACCGCCGGCATCGAAATTGCCGGAGGCCTCCGGCGTGAATTGCTGGTTTTTGTAGGTGCCGATATCATAAAAAGTCGACATCAAAACACGGCAGTGATCGACGCTACCATACTCAAGGTGGGGCGATTTCCGGGACGTCGCCAGGACGTGTCGCCCATCGAGCTCGAAGAAGTCGGGACATTCCCAACACTGGTTCGTGATGTCCGGCGCATCGGTGCAAAATTCGTGCAGGTAGGTCCATTTCACCAGGTCCGGTGACTTGTACATCGTTGCCGTGGCACCTTCGTTGGCAATGCCGGCACCTACCAGCATGTACCAGTCTTTGCCTTCCTGCCAGAAACATGGATCGCGGAAGTCCGGGGAATTCGTCGGTCCGATGACCAGGGGATTATCCGGATGCTTGGTCCAGGTCGTCAGGTCGTCGCTGCCCGTTGCCAGGCACACGACTTGCTTCCATGTTCGCGGCTGGTCTTTCGGCGGAAAGTCGACGCCGCTATACAGGATGACCGGCGTCCCGTCCATGTCACCGGCGGATCCGGACCAGCAGCCGCCCTCGTCGGGGGCCCCGGGGGTTGGCTCGAGAGCCAACGGCAGATGCCGCCAGTGCACCAGGTCGGGTGATACGGAATGGGCCCACTTGCCGCCATTCTGATAGAACAGGTGATACTCGTCGTTCCATATCATTGCGCCGCACGGATCGTTGATGACTGACTCCGGCTGCAGATGGTACAGTGGAAAGTGCGGGTCGGTATCCGCTAATGACATGGGAGGGATTCCATTTATGATGATTTCCTTGTATGATCAGCTTTTTCCGGCATCGGCTCGACAGCCCACTGGCGGCCGTCGCAGATATCCTGCAGAGACAGGGCAATCAGTGGTTCATGGCCGTTTTCAGACATCTTGAATTCCGTTGTCGCTGCTGACTTCCACATCGATGCCGAGGATTGTCACGCTCATGTTTTCACTGCGCACAATCACGTCGTTCCTGCCGTCGCGGATGACGTCGGCCGGGACATGGAAGAGGGCGATCTTGCTTTGGCGATAGGATGGTTGCTGGTCGTTGTCGTAGAGCCAGGCGCGCCCGGGATCGTTCGGATCTCCCTCGGGTCCCGGCCCCACGTCAGCTGCCTGGGCGCTGTAACGACCAATCCGCAGCCACAGATCCGCGGCCGTATTGCCGCCGTCGAAGCAGACATGAACTTCAACGTTCAGTGGTTCGGGCACGGCAGCCAGCAGCATCTCGAAGCGCTGCTCTGAATGTTTGGCGATTGTCACCGGCACCTGGTCGGGCAGGTCGAACTCGGCCGTCCAGTAGCCGGCACCCAGCAGATGCAGGCGCGGTTTGTCACGGATCTCCTCCAGCGATCGCATCTCGCGCAACCGTCCGTAGAACACCTCGGCACTCGCCACCGGTTTGGCTCTGCGCTGCAGGAAATGATTAAAAAGTTCGACACCATCGGCACCGGCTGCGAGGTAGCCGGCGGCGAAGCCGCGGAGCATTTCGCAGCTGCCGGGCAGATATCGCAGCGGAATGCCGTCGCGCTTGTCGGCGGTCACTTCGGCGGCGGCGTAGATGGCGATATCCGGACCGACGAGAGAACGAAACTTGTCGATCGGCATGGTCCAGGCGGTTGTGATCATCGAGGTCACGACGATACCGTCGACGATGTTGTCGCGGGCCCAGGCTTCGACATCGAATCCGAGTGCGTAGGCGGCATCGGGATCGGCAGCGATACGGGGGATCAGATGGATGTGGCGATCCGCCTTTGCCAGGCAGTTCCGCACCTCAGCGATAAATGCCGTCATGATCGCGCAATGCCGCTCTGAATCGCCGCGGTCGAAATAGTACGTGAAGCGGCTGAAATCCAGTTCGAGAACGTCGAAGTCGTAGTCGTCGACCCATTCGCGAATCAGTGACAGAAAATATTCGCGCACTTCGGCGTGTTCGTAATTGAATCCCTCGGCGCCCCAGTCTCGGGCGTTGATTGGCGGCAGATGTAACTGCGGATTGTCCTTGTAGAAGCGGCTGAAGTAGTGCGAGTCCGGCCAGGGGATATCATGCATGTCATTCATGCGCATCGAGATGCCGGGCGTCATCGACTGCTGTCTCGAGTGCGCCAGGGCCGTCGCCAGGTAGTCGCATTGTTCTGCCAGTTGCGCCATCTGGCTGACCATGTGTTCGCGGATCGGCAGCGTGCTGTCCGGGATACTGCCGAAAAAATTACGATCCCCTTCCCGATAACCGTCCCAATACGTTTGCCATACTTTGCTCGGGTAGTTCACGATTTGCCCGTTCGGATTGATCAGGATCACATCGGCGCCGTGGGCGACCTCTTCGACCATGCGTTCGACATGTGCCGCCGTCAGCGATTCGGTCGAATTGCGAAAGAGATCGCTACAGTCGAAGTTGTAGAGGACACGGTATTGGGGTTTCTGGGGCATTGTCGTATTCAGTGTTCAGTGTTCGGGCGGGTGCGCCGGGAATCTATTCTGTATCGCACGCTTAAGGGGCCTTGATTTATCCCGGATCGGGGATGTGGCTACGATGCCGAGTTGTATTCATATTTCCACCTCGAAACACAGTTCACCGGCTTGCAGGCGACGTTTGGTTTCTTCGTGAAAGTAGTGGGTCAGGTCCGGCGCGCTGTCGTCGGGATCGTCCACGCCGTGAAACAGAAAACAAGGGTCTTGGTCACGAATGATTGCCATCGACGTATCGATCATGTTGCGGATCATGAATACCTGGGCCATGGCCGGGCCGATGCGGCCGTCTTCGACAATACCGTACTGGCGAAACAATACCTCGCTCTTCGTGACTTTCCCCGAGTTAAGATAGAATTCGCGCCGCCCGATCGGCTGTCGTTGATACCGGATGACGCGGGTGTTGCCGTTGTCGGCCTCGATCAGGTGGTCGACTGGCTGCATGCTCGGCAGGCCGACCCAGTCCTCGACGGCGTGCAGGCAGGAGTTCGGGCCCAAGCCACAGCCGAGCATCAGCACTTTGGCGTCGAGCTCATACAGTTTGCCGAAGGCGCCGTCGCGGCCGTATGCTTCCATGGTCACGTTGTCGCTGGTAAGAAACTCTGCCTGCCGCCCGATCGCGGCGATCGAGTGACTGGCCGAGGTGCTGCGGCGCACACCGGGGCGTCGCCAGAATGTATCGGGTATGATGCCGACATCGCAGGCGGTTCGTCGCGGGTGATACGGTGGCCCGCCGGCTCCGGGAATAGCTATTTCCTTGCTGTAGGTGAAGGCCGGCATCACCAAGGTGCCTTGCGGGCCGACCGCATCGCGCAGTGCATCGATCACCGCGTCGCTGCCGCCGGTCACGTATCCGAGGCTGGCGAGGGCGCTGTGGACGAAGAGCACATCGCCGCGGCCGATGCCGAGGTGCCGCAGCTCAGTCGCGATCTGTCGACGGGTCAAAGGCTTTTTCCAGCGAAGCGACACGTAACCATAGCGCTCGAGGCGTCGCAGAAACCGCAGAAAACCGGGGGCGACAGGCTTACCGGTTTCATGTGTAACGAGCCGGTCGATTTCCTGCAGGTTACGCTTGCCGTCCATCCAGAAAAACGCCTGCAGATTGAGGAATCGCATGCTCCGTTTTGCTTCGTTGGCGGGTAGGCGCGACAGCCAGAACGGCGAGCCGTAATCGGCGTTCCGGGTAGGGGTGACTTGCGGGAACAGCAAGAGGCCGGGCTGCGGCTGCAAGCGTCCGACATCATTCATCGAGCTCGGCGCCTGCCAGTCGTCCGCGGTGGTGCGTTGGGGGAGGGCGACCGGTAGGGTGTTATCCAGTGATTGTCGTTCTGTGGCCAGCCAGCGGTCCAGGCGCTCGACCAGGCCCCCTGTGTGTTGCTTGGCTTTCGCCGAGCGCGGCGCCAGCCGGGAGACGCTGCGGATGGCTTCACGCTGTCGCTCGGCCAGATAATCGACGGCGTCGACACAGGGCGTCTTGCTCAACGGCTCCGTACCGTTGAGCTTGCCGACCAGTGACTTGACCGCTCGGGCATATGCAATGTCTGCAAGGGGGCCGGTGTCATCCGCATCCGCGGATGCCAGCGTGTACAGAAAGGCGCCGGCGGTGGCGGCGAAGATGCGATACATCTCCGGATCGTGCATGGCTGCGACATCCCGGCTGTTGTGGCAGAGTCGTCCGACTGTGGCGTACGGAAAGACTGTGGGGATGCCGTACACGGGGTCGCAGAACTGAGTGTCGCTCGGGCGGCCGTATCGGGTTTCCCGTGCCTCGACGGTTGTCGATCGCAGCCGTGCGTAACGATCCCACAGGTCGAGCATCAAGGCGTCTGTGAACGAACTTTGCGCGTGCGGGTTGACGAGCAACTGTACCGGCTGCCCGGTAGCGGCGCGCGGCAGCCCGACACAATCGAGATTGAGTGTGGCCACCACATTGTGAAGTTCGCGTTTTCGGTCGTCGAGATAGACGGAAGAACCGATCCATTCCCAGCCGGCGATGTGCCGGATCGACCGGCGCAGGGCCGGCAGCCGGCGTTCCCTGATCAGTCGTCCCAGCGTGCCGAGAACTTCCTGTGCCAAAGCGGCGGCGGCCGCGTTGTCGTCAGCGCCGCACTCGAAAATGTGCGTGTACACCCACACTTCCTCTTGTGATTTGTCCCGGCCGCGGAGACGTCCGGTGATGGTGTCCGTCTCGCCCTCGTACAAGGTTGCGTCGACCTCGACGTGCAGTTGCACGGGTTGCCTGGATCCGGCCATGAGCTGGCGCAGCCAGCGACCGTCACACGGAGTGAGGACAAAAGCCCACAGGTTCGTTTCATTCGCAGTCGGGCCCCAGTGCTGATCGGTGGCAAAGACGTTGTGCCAGGGCACGGCTTGATCGTTGTCGAGATGGGGTACTGGCATCATGTCGCTGACAATCCCGACGGCGCCGTGCTCGACAGCCAGGGCCTTGGCTTCGCCGACGTAGCCGTTGATCAGGACAATCTTACCGGCGACATCAATTCCCGCATATGCTTTGGGATGGGCGCCGTCGCCGACATCGACGAGGTCGGCAGTGATGCCGCCCGGAGGTGTCGGAGCGCTCCAGCGGACCAGATGATTGGGTTCGGCCAGGTAGTCGGCGAGGACCTTTCCCTGGTACTTGCGCGGGGCACTGATCGTGACGGTGCCGGCGCGGGCATCCCAGGCCAGCGGCATCAACCAATCACCAACGACCGTCTTACCATCGGCCGGCGTGGTGATTTTTCGGAGATCACGAAGCTTGTTGTCACGCATCAGGCCGAGCACGTAGTCTGCGGTCTCGTGATAACGGTCGTAGCTGCTCCAGCGGTCGGTGGTGTGGATGGCTTCGGCGTGATTGCGAATGCGTTCGACGTCGATCTCGGTGATCAGCAATTTAAGCAGTGCGTCGAGGTCCATCAGAATATTCCCAGGACCGGGTTGTTGCCGTCGGTGCGGGATGTAAGCAGTGCGAGGACGTCTTCGGGCAGTCCGAGGGCGGCGGGGGATCCGGGGGCCGGCAGGATCTCGATGCCGTCGGCTGAGTCGTTGATTTTTACGCGGAGCGCCCAGATTGCCTCGGTCCTGGCGTCATGCGCCGGGTGCCCGCCGGTATGCAGATAAACGATGTAAGCGGTACCGTCGGCCAAGACAATCGGGTGGCTGTAGCCGTAGACACTCGGATCGACGGCGTACCCATGCCGCTT
>CAYWQM010000061.1:9340-13469 GCA_964460215.1 uncultured Lentisphaerales bacterium | reverse complement strand
TTCTTCCAGCAAGAAAGTCGCCGGCCGCACGTTGTGCCAGGTGCGGCCGCCGTCCGGGCTGAGGATGACATACAACCCGCCGAAATCGTAGGAGCCGTGAAAACAGGCGAGTACCCCGTTGGGCATCAACAATAGGTGCGGGTCGAACAGATCGACGCCGACCGGCACCGGTTCGGTCCAGCTTCGTCCGCCGTCAGCCGACCAGTAAACGTCGCAATGACGGCGTGACGCTGCGACGATGCGCCCATCGGGCAGCTGGGCAATCGTTGTTTCGAAAAGATGGTGATCTGTGCCGATGACCGATCCCAGCTCAAAAGTTTCGCCGTGGTCGGAGGAGAGAAAGATACCGGTCGACCAGAATTCATCGCCGTCGAAAATTACCTGTGTTGCCCAGGCGACCGTGCCGTCGGCGAGCTGGATGGCGCTGCCGTTGCCCATGCCGCCGGATTCCGGCTGGAGATATCGTGGCTCCGTCCAGGTCGTGCCGTTGTCGTGACTAAGAATCCAGGCGGAGCGGCATTTCCTGGTGGCCGGCGCACAGAAGAAGGTGCAGAGGAGCGTACCGTCATCGAGCTCGACGATGGTCGGGTGCCGGTCGTCCATCTCGGTGTCGACCAGGGTTGTGGGTTTCGACCAGGTCAGGCCTTCATCGTCGGAGGACATGATGTGGGCGCGGCCGCCGCGCGGTGCATAGATGCGCGGGCAGGAGAGCCCGTCTTCGTTTTCCCAGCGTGCTTCGAAGATTTTGTGGCACTCGGGGTCTGCGAGAATCTCCGGGGTCTGCGGCAGGCTGCCGTGCCAGTAGCCGCTGGTGAAGGTAATCAGCCAGCGGCCGCTGCGCAACCGGGTGGCGCCGGCCCAGCCGACGAAGCCGTTGTAACCGACGTATTCTTCGGGCTGGTTGCACCACGGGCCGACCAGCATGCGTCGGCACATGCGGAAGCGTTCAGCCTCGGGGGGAGTGCCGGTTATCTTGAATTCACGGGCATCCGGCATGTGAGGGCCTCGCGGGGGACTCCCCCATGGCTTTATTGCCGTGGGGGTCGGCCTGCATGTTCAATACGCTGCGTTTATTTTGTCGTGGCGCGGTTTCCAGTCGGCGAAGACGAGGCTGCCGTTCGGGTCCGGGACCCATTTTGCGCTGCCATCGAAGTATACCGCGTTGAAGCCATCTTCATGCGCCTCGTACATCCAGTCGTAATTGCAGACGAAGGCGTACTGTCCCGGCCACTCGGTCATGATCCGGCGTGGGGTACTGTCAGCGTCGTTGACGCCGCAACTGGCGACGGTAACCCCGTTCTGTCGAACAAACAGGCTGTGGTTATAATGTGAAAATGCGTTGCTGCCCATGGCCGCGCTGCCCCAAAGGGAAATGTTGTAATCCATGTCGAGGTTGGCCCCGTTGATATCACGTGTGCCTGCTGAGATCCCGGTGCAGAATAAGGACTCCAGGGACGGCAGATATGCCGCGCGATACAGATACCCACCGTCGACGGGGTGGCCACTTACCCAGACGTAATTTTCACCGGTGGAGCCCTTGCAGTAGCCCTCGAGATTGCCCGGGGCGAGCTGGGGCATTATCCATCCACCCCAGTCGTCGGCATACAAAAAGGTGGCAAGCATATTGTGGTGGTGATTGGCCATACACAGAATCTTTCTGGCCTTATTCTTGGCGCGACCGAGTACTGGCAACAGCATCGAGGCGAGAATAGCGATGATTGCGATGACGACAAGTAGTTCTATGAGTGTGAACACCTTGCGCACACGAAGCGGCTGCAGGACTGTTGATTCATTACTTTTCATGCATCATGTCCGACGTGGTATCATGTTACTGATATCGGTTATAGCCTCAGTCTTTTAAGGTAATGCCAAAGCTTGTTGCTTCATAGGCAACCGTGTTGCTATTTCTCCACCATCACGCTTATCGGCTTGTAGAGTCCGCCGGCCCCGGAATAGTTGTCGACCTTTACTGTCAGGCGGTGTTCGCCCTGGCTGTCGAGGGAGCCGGTGACGTCGAGGAGAAAGGGCTTGGACCAGGTAATGTCGGGGTAGGCGGTGTCGTACCAGGCGACGAGTTTTCCGTCGATATAGAGCCAGGCGCCTTCGTCGACGGCTTCAAAAAGTATGAAGACGCGTTTGCCGGGGGGCAGCTCTGGACAGGTGTATTGCAGATTGTACCAACCTTCGCCCAATCCCTTGTAGCCCTGGCCGTCCCAGAATGCACCGATCTTGATTTCCGGCAGATCGGCGATCGGGAAATCCGTTTTGAACCAGCCCTGCTCGACGCCGATTCCCTGGGGATCCTCCTTGAACAGCCAGCCGCCCAGCGGCAAGCGGGCGACGAGCTCGAGGTCGTGCATGAACTGCAGACAATCGGCGCCGTCGATGTAGTGAGCCTGCGACGGCGGTGTCTTGCCGAAGGCCGATTGTTTCTCGGCGTCGGTGAATTTTCCGGCCTTGGTCAGTTCCCGAATCTCATCGGCCAGCGGTGCTGCCTTCGGTCCTAATAGTTCGAGACACTCGACGACGTGATTCCTGGTATTGGCATTCGTGGCGGGGTTCTCGAGCAGGTCGACCAGGTTTCGCAGGTCGGCATCGTTGTTGCGGATACAGACCAGCGCATAGTAGGAGTCCGCTTGCCGAGTGCCGGGGTTGTCCCTGCCGGCGTACTGTTCCAGGGCCGGTACAGCCGGTGCCGCAGCCGGTCCGATGGCGGCCAGCGCGTAGATATAACTCGGGTCGCCCGGATTTTTTTCGTGTTGCCTGGCCAGTCTTGGTACCGCTGCAGCTGCAGTAGCTCCCAGCCGGGAAATGAGTTTGACAGCCGCGGCGCGTTTGCTTTTTTCCGGATTATTAAGCAACAGGACCGCGGTCGGAACGGCCGGTCGGGCAAGTGCGCCCATGACGCCGAGCATTTCGGCGGCGCGGTCGGAGACATCCTTGAAGTTGTCGCCCAGTGCAATCGCCAGTGGTTCGATGATTGCGGCGGCGTTGGCGGAGGGTGACCGGACCCCGTCCGGTTCGCGCTTGTCCAGCGGACAGCCGATGGCGCCGAGAGTGAGCAGGGCGCCGATACGAACGTAAAAGTCCGGGTGCTCGAGTTGCTGGCAGATCATCGGGACGGCTTCGAGCGCATCAGGTCCGATAGCTTCAAGGGCGTGGAGTGCCGGCATCCTGACGTCGGCATCGTTGAGAGCGTTCGCCAGTGCGGACACGGCGGGGGCTGCCCCGGGGCCCATCTCGTACAGCGCCCAGGCTGCTGCGCGCCGAGTTGCGATGTCGTCGCTGCGCAGTCCGGCGATACAGGCGTCCAGCGATTTTCCGCGGAAGGTTGCGGCCTCGTCCTTGACATGGGATGTCGGCTGTGGCTTCAGCGGGGCGGCGGCGGTGAGCTTTCCGAGGTATTCTGCTGCGCGGTTTCGAATTGCATCGTACGCCTCGAGTGCCAGGGGGGCGCCGTCGGTGACGGTCAGCGGCATAATCGGCCTGAGCCGGGTCCTGAGCTTTGTCAGCCAGGCGCTGGCTTCCGCAGCAAGGGGTGTGTCGGGGTGTCCGGCCAGGGTGTCCTCGAGCATCTGCAGGTAACGGAAGTCGTCGACACCTTCACGGCGTGCTTCCCAACCAGTGAGCGGCATTGGTTCGTGGCTGCGCGGCGCGAACCAGGCGTGCCGGTGCTGGATGTGATGATAGGCCCACATCCAGTTGCCGCGCAACTCGAGCGCCCAGGTATGCAGCCCGGCAAAGTAGCGCTGCCGCAGCGGGTTGAAGCCCTCTCGCCACATGGTGTACGAGTAGGTGAGTATTTCGATATTCATCCGGTTTGCCTCAGCTATCACCTCTTCAGTAATGATCCCGTTGTTGATCGACTGGATATCGCAGAGGTTGGGCACCGAGTAGCCGTAGACTGCGGCGATGTTCGACTGATCGATGCTCATGCGCATGTCCAGCCCCTGCAGCGGAGCGCAGGCGCGTTTGATACCGGCGTCTTCGAGCGGGTAGTGCGGTTCGTCGGAAGCAAACCCGGCGAACTCCGGCCAGTCGTTTTTTTCGCGTTGCGTCTTGAGCCAGGCAATCGAGGCTTCCAGCTGCTCTTGATCATTGTCGCCGGCGATCCCGCCCAAAAGGAGGC
>CAYWQM010000061.1:0-9330 GCA_964460215.1 uncultured Lentisphaerales bacterium | reverse complement strand
CTCCTCAAACAAGCCTGCCTTCTTGGCCAGCGGCAGCAGCCGGTTGATGACATGGTGGTTTTGCGGTGGCAGCGGGTGAAAATTTGCCGTCGGATAAAAGACGCAGGCGGTTTGGCCGTGCTCGACCATGTCCCGGTAGATTGCCAGGATCGTTTCCTGTGGTGCCGCCATGCCGCCGAGGCGCTTTGGCAGCATATCTTCACGAAACCACATGCCGAAGGACGCCCGTGGCCGTGGCAGCTCGAGTGATCGGACGTTGACCTCGAGATCGACGACTGTCTCGGGCCTGCCGGCGGCCTTAATACGGATTTTGCCGGCATGCACGCTATCCGGCGTCTGACGATCAGCATGAAAAGTCAGCCAGAAGTTGACGCTGCGGTCTTTCTCGAGTGTCTTGAAGACGTTGCCGCGCTGCAGATGGATTTCGCTGAGCAGCCATCCCCTGACCTCGCCGGCTTCGGGAGACGCGGCTTCCAGTTCCTCTTTGATCGCCGGTTCGATACGATGATAAATAGTCACGTCCAGGTCCGACTCGACCGCCACCTCGATCGCCTTGATACCGTCCGTCAGCGCGTGTATGCCGAACTGAATCGACTCGTACTCATTGCGAGCCAGTGTGCACGAGAGTTTCTCTGCGACGATCTCTCGCGACGGTACGAATGCAGGCGAGAGGTTTTTCATTGGTGAATATTCGAAAACTACGTAACCTGCGTTCAGCTCGTCTTGCGTCCATTCGCCGTGGACGCCGGGAGCCAATCCGATTGCCAGCAGGGCGAGAGCAATTTGATGTCGTGGTTTCATTTCAAATTCTTGTTGTAGATGGAGGTCGGTGCATGGGGCGTATTGTCCGCTTGCTAAATCTACCGTGTCCTTGTGATTTTGTTGATGTGACTTGCTCAATATTTTTTGCATTGGCTGCAGGTTCAGCCACATGTCCCGATTATGTCTTCGGGGACGGTTACAGCTTGGTGCCGCTGGGCGACCTCGAAATATTCATCACGCGGGAAGGGACCTGCCGAAGATCTCCAGCGAAAGAGCAGTCGGAAATCGAAAACTTGAGAGCCAAAAACTAAGCTGGTACCAAGCTGAGTCTGACAAAAAAAACCGTCCCTGTTCGGGAGTATGGCTTGTTCGTAAGAAGGCTAAAATACGGCTATAGTATGCCCGTAACTAACTATTAGATGTACAACGATTAACCGGAGGTTTTATTGTGAGATTTACCAGATTCACATCGGATCAGCTTAACATGCAGTATGGATTCATCGCGCTCAGGCGGTTGTCGCTACTCGCCTTGATGTGGCTCGTCATGCTGGCACCCGTGGTACATGGCCAGGACGATGCTGAACTGCCCATTGTCAAAGGCTTCGGTCCGACGACCTGGGGTCAGTCACTTGCAGACATTCAAGCAATCTGGCCTGGCGGGGAAGCTCAGACTTATCGAGAGACTTATACCTCGTACGAAGTGACTGGTGACGGCGACGGACCGGTTACGAAAACGATGCTGAGTTTCTTCGACGATCAGCTTCACCGCGTCATCGTCGTATTTGAGTTGCCTGACAGACCGGAGAAGGGGATCGATGAAGACGGCCTGGTGCTGGTCAAGGACCTGATCAAGGAAAAATATCACCCAACCGCGGAAGCCAAAAGGCAGTTGCGAAGGCTGAATCGCATTATAGTCGAGGTGCGCCCTCGGCCAGACGGCAGTATTCATGTTTCCTACGAAAATGTCAAAATTGTTGATGACGCCAAACAGGCGATGAAGGAACGAAAGGAACAGGAAGCAGCCGAACGGCGGGCTAAAGGCGGACCACGCAACACGAAACTGAAAGGGTTGGGACTTGGGGAGATGCTCTGAATCCAGAGCGCCTGGTAGTCAGCGTTTGACCTTCAGTGCCTGGGCGAGACATTTCGCTTGATCTAATCCTCAAGGCCTCATAGTGTGGTACCCGACTGGGAGTGTTTATCCTGTTTCGTGACGATTTCCGCGTGCGAGGGCAAGGTTGGGCATTGCCACTTTCTCCATTGCCGGATATTCCACGGTTCGTACGCCAGTACGACTGCCAGCCCGAGATGCTCATGAACAGTCTGGTCGATGATCGCTTTGTATATGGCACCGAGCAACACGAGCAATATCTGAAGAACGGTTTTTGTATCTTCGATCACTTTCTGTCCGACGACGGATTGGCTGGTTGCCGTCAGAACATTGATCGCATGTTCGAGCAACTGCACCCGGATATCGCCTCGGACGCAATCATTGCCACGCACTTGGTCGAGCGTTGGGTGTGGGAGCTGGCAACGCATCCTGCCATCCTGGACATGATCGAAAAACAGATCGGCCCGAACATCACTTTCTGGTCGTCCCACCTGATTGCCAAGCCGCCGAATACCGGGCGCCCCGTGCCTTGGCATCAGGACGGTGTCGAATGGACCAATGTCAACGGCAACTTCGGTGCCTCCATCTGGATCGCCTTCGACGATGTCAACGAGGCATCGGGCACGATGGCGGTGATCCCGGGTGGTCATGCCAAGGGTGCCCTGCCTCGCATACAATCCGCCGACGAGCACGATGTCTTCAAGTGGGACATGGACCTGAGCGAGTTGCCGCCGAACCTCGATGAGATCAAGGTGTACTACAATCTGCAAGCCGGGCAGGCAGCGATTCATGATGTCATGATGCCGCATGAATCTGGCCCCAATGCTTCGGATCACTGGCGGCGCGCGATGGTCTTTCGCTACATTGCTCCCGATGGTGAGCTGGGCGGGTCGACCTACTACAACTATCGCACCAATGAGCCGATGCCGCGGACGTTCTTTCTGGTGCGCGGCGAAGATGTCCACGGACTCGGGTTACCGCGTGATCCGTTCGATCATGTGTAGTCTTTCACGCAGACTTTCACGCCTGGAACCCCTGTCAACCAGCACCTTGACCTTGCCCATTTGCGGCACATAGTCTGTCAATCTGCAAGGACAGGGCACCTCTCATGAAGATCGCAGACATCCGCGTCATCAACATCGATCAGCCGCGTTGCCAGATTCCGCTGGTCGAGGTCGAGACCGACAGCGGGTTGATCGGCATCGGCGCAACCCAGGCGCCGGTCAAGCCGATCGCGGCGCTCATTGCCGACATCGCGCCGCTGTTACTGGGCCAGGATCCGACATCGCCGAACCGGCTGTGGCGGACGATGAACGAAGGGTGGCAGGCGCAGCGCGGTCGCGGCGGTGAGGGTGGTGTGGCGATCAATGCCATGGCAACGATCGACATGGCCCTGTGGGACCTTACCGGCAAGGCGCACAACGTGCCGGTGCATAAATTGATGGGCGGTGCGGTCAAAGATCGCATCATGGCTTATGCCAGCGCGACTGCCTATGATTATACCGGGTCGCTGAAGAACGGCCGCACAACCTGGAAAACGCCGGCACAACTCGCCGTGGAAAGCCGCGCCTATGTCGAAGAAGGGTTCAAGGCGATCAAGTTCGGCTGGGGCAACCGCTTCGCGCCGGCTGATCTCGAAGGGCTCGCTGCTGTCCGTGAGGCGATCGGGCCGGACATCCGGCTGATGCTCGATTTCGGCTGTCCCGCCTATCATGACGACGACTGGACCGTCAAGCAAGCGCTCGATGTCGCCAGGTGCCTGGAACCGTATGACCTGTATTTCTTCGAGGAAGCGCTGCACCCGTACGATGTCGAGGGCTTCGCTCGCCTCACCGCCGGCGCCCGGACCCGTATCGCCACGGGGGAGAGCCTGGTGACGCAACGGGATTTCGACCGTTTCAACGATGGCCGCGCAGACGATGATATTCAGCCGGATGCCAAGCAGATCGGGATGACGGTGTTTCAGCGTGTCGCTCGCCATGCCGAAGCTGTCGGCATACTCTGCATCCCCCACAGCCCCTGGTCGGCTTTGGCCAGTGCTGCACATTTGCAAATTCTGTCGACGGTGACCAACGGTGCCATGATCGAGTACGTTGCGATGGCAGGTTTCCGCGGCGTCCCCTACGTGGAGACGCTGCAGGAGATCATGTCGTTCCGCCTTGTCGAGACCCCGCCGACGCTGAACGCCGGCTGGCTTGAACTGAACGATCGCCCGGGCCTCGGGCTCGGACAATTTGTGCCGGACACGATTACCGAGCTTACCGAGCTGGAACCAGTCGATTTCCCCTGAACACCTCTAATTTCTGACCTTGGAGATACCACCGATGCCCATCAACAAAGTACTCATCACGTTCAAAGATTGGGAACGGGAGTTTCAGGACGCTGCTGCGGCGCACGGGTTTTCCGGCACGATCATCTGCAGCGACGACGAAGCGGAGATGCTGCGTGAGATTGCCGATGCAGACGCCGTAGTCATTGGCTCTTTCAACGCCGAGCTTTTGGCGGCGGCCGGGCATTTGCAGCTGGTCCATGCGTGTTCGGGCGGAGTCAACGGCTTGCTCTTTCCGGAGCTGGTGGCCAGCGACGTGCCGATGGTCTGTCTGAAACCGGTCTTCGGCACCGTAGGCGGTGAGCATGCGATCGCTGCCATGCTGGGGGTTGCCCGCAAGTTCGACTATACGCCGGCGTCCCTGCCGATGACGCAATGGGATGACGGTTATGACGACGTGGCAAAACCGTTCGACCTCGAGGGCAGCACGGTCGGCATCGTCGGGCTAGGCACCATGGGTACGGCCGTAGCGCAGCGGGCGCGGGCACTGGGTATGCGCGTCCTCGGTCTGACGCGGACACAGGGGACTGCCGAAGCTGCCGATGCCATGTATACCGCCGACCAGCGGGCGGCGTTTCTGGGCCAGTGCGACTTTGTCGTCATCGCGGTGCCGGTGACGCCGGCGACGGAGGGCATGATCGATGCCGCCTTTCTCGGGGAAATGCAATCGAGCGCCTACCTGATCGACTGCAGCGGCCGCTCGGTACTGTTCGATTATCCGGCCCTGGTCGAGTCGATCACTGGGCAATCGATCGCCGGCGCCTCGTTGCAGCCGGGCGGGGCCAGTGCCGAGCTTTGCTGTCCGCCGGCCAGTGCTCCGTTCTGGGAACGGCCGAACGTCATCGTCACACCGTGCCGGGGCACCTCGGTGCAAACCAACGACAAGGCACGCAACCTGATTTTTGACAACTTTCGGCGCCTCGACAGCGGTGACCCGTTGCTTGGGCTGGTTGACAAAGTCGCCGGGTACTGAGATGGACACGGATTGGCTGCGGTTTCGCCGCCTAAAAACAGGATGACTGACATATTTCGCCTAACCGACGATCTGGATCGTCTCACCAAAACCCACAACTTATCGACCCACGGTTAACATGAAAAAACTACTTCTCCTCGCACTGTCCGTCATTTTCGTTGTCAATGCCGATGCCCAATGGAGCGAAGCCGAGCGTGCCGCTGGTTACGTCGTTTTCGAACGCGACGATCTGCTGGCGCTCAAGCGCACCGATGTGCCCGGACGCGACGCCGTCGTGTCGAAGGTCACCAGCACGCTGGCCCGGGACGAATACGAATCCGTGCAGCTCGGCGTGTTGGCGATTGGCGGTGGCCTCGAACAGGTCAAGGTAACCGTTGAATCCGATCTCGCGGTACAGATTTATCATCGTATCGACCTCGCCTTGAAGAGTCGGCTCGGCGATGTCGCTGTCTTCGGCGACCAGGGCGTCATCTACAACTGGGTTCCGGCAAATGTCCACTTGCAGCGCGGCGACCTCGTTGGTACGATTAGCGCCGGCGATAATGTCAGTCTGTGGTTGACGATTCATGCACCGGCCGATGCGGAACCGGGACTGCATTCCGGTAAGATACGTATTGAGCCTGCCGGCAAGCCTGCGACGGTACTTGATCTCGAGATCAATGTGCGGCCCTTCAGGTTACAGCGGCCCCGTGCGGCCTTTGGCATGTGGATGCGCGAAGACATGATGCCGGACTGGCTCGGCGGTCGGTCGATGCCGCAGGAGACATTGCTGGCGGTCTACCAGGATATGGCCGATCACGGCCACAATTCGAACTGGTTCTATCCGATGGGACGATATGACCAGTTGCCGCCGGTCAAATGCCACAGCCTCGAGCGGCTGATTCCACTGGCGCAGCAGGCGGGGTTGGTCGATCCCAAGATTCCAGTTTTGATGGCAGGCGGGGTGCCGGGCGACCGGAAAGGCCGCGCCGTGTACGAGGCAATCGCCTGGTTCGAGGAGGAAACACGCCGCCGCGGGTTGCCGGAGTTCATTGTGTTCGGCCCCGATGAGCCGCATTATCCCGGCGACGCCGACGTTGTACACCGGGCATTGACCCTGCTGCGCGGTACCTCGCTGCGCACCAACCTGGACCAGTCGAATATGGCGGGTGTATACGGCTACATGACGCCGGGGCTCTGCGACGTGCACACTATCCATGACGGCTCGGTTACGCCGGAAGTCCTGGCGGAGGCCGAACGCATGGGATCGTCGATCTGGGCCTATTCCTATCGTGTCTGGCGCGAAAATTTCGATCCGTTGCCGCAGCGCTACTTTGCCGGCCTCTATACCTGGACCTACAAGCTCGGCGGTAATTGGGTCTGGGCGTATAACTTCGGTCATCACCGCCATGCCTGGTTCATGCCGGACAGCCACGAGCCGATGCCGATCACTGGTATGGAAGCACGGCGAGAAGGCATCGACGATTACCGCTACCTGCAGATGCTCGAGGATTGCGTCGCTGCCTATCCCGATCATGCAGAGTCCGCAAATGTAACAGCCTGGCTGGATAATCTGCGTAACCGCCTGGTTGGCGCCATGCCCAATAAAGTGACGGCAGGCGCGCCATTGGCTCCCGCCGAATTCGATCAAATTCGGGAGAAGGCAGCCGAATACATCGGCAAGTTCGGCGCCGTTGCAGATGCTTCCGACCGCTGGCCGCGGTCGACGCACACGAAAGAGGAGGCAGCGTATCGCGGCCGTCCCGTGCAGGATTGTATCGCCGGGCTCACGGCACCCGACGTTGCATCCCGCCGCGCCGCGGCGTGGGCGCTGTATGAGTACGGACCGGATGCCGCACCGGCGGCGCTGGCGCTGGGGAAGGTCCTGGCGGACCCGGATGTACGCATGCCGGCCCTGCACGCGCTCGAAAAGATCGGTCCGGATGCCGCGCCGGCGGTGCCGGAGATTGCCAAACTTGTCCACCACCCGGATCCTTATGTGCGCATCGGCGCAGCCCTGGCACTGGGTGAGATCGGCGCGCCGGTCCAGGAATACACCCGTACGGGACGACGCAAGGCGTCAGCCCATGCAGCGCTCGTGGTCGAGCCCCTCATAGTAAGCCTGAAAGACGAGTTCGAACTCAACTCGCATACAGCTGCCAGTATACTCGGCAGTATCGGGGCACCGGCAAAACCCGCCGTTCCCATCGCCATCGGGTATCTCGACAGGCATCATGATTTGTCGTCGGCGGGACTGGGCATACTCACCGGCCTCGGGCCGCACGCGGCGGCCGCGGTGCCGAAGCTCCTCGCATTCGGCAAAGGCGACCTGGCGGACACGCGGGTGGTCGAGGCGCTTGCCGCGATCGGGCCGGCTGCGGCTGCAGCGATTCCGGCGTTGACGGCGCGTGCGTCGTCGCAGACCGGTGCGGCGCAGGCAGCGGCGGTCTACGCCCTGTTTTGTATTCGCAATGAACCCGGTGATCTCCAGCGCCTGGTCGACTCGCTACTCGGTCCGGATGCGGACAAGCGCGAAATCGTCGAACGCCTCCAGCAGCTCGGGGCCCGGGCGAAAACGGTTGTTGCACAGATCCGGCCGCTGCTGCAGTCCGAAGATTTTTCAGACGTCCACGAAGGCTTGCAGACATTCCTCGGCCATGTTGAAGCCGGTGAGGTGCCCGGTGTCTTCTACGAGTGGTAGACGGCTGCGCCGGTGCCGCGATGCCTGAGCGCTGGTGATTCACGGCACACAAGCCCTGGGGCAAGTCAATCAGCCGGCGGCACATCCCGCTTCCCGGGGCCGGAATATGAAATATCCGTCTGCGCCGGTGCCTTGAACGGGCGTTCGTCGGTCATTTGCTCGCGGGCATGGGCGGCGTAACCTGCGGATCGGCCGATGATGAAGAAGGCTTTGCCGACTGTCGGATCGAAGCCCATATCGCACAACAGCGCTGCAACGATCCCATCGACGTTCATCGGCAGTCGCTTGCCACTGACCTTTTCCAGCGCCGTTTCTAGTTGACAGGCGAGAGCGGTGTGGGCGTCGGCGATTTGCCAATCGCGCGCCAGCTCGAGCAAGGCAGTGACGCGCGGATCTTCGGAATGCACCGGATGCCCGAAGCCGGGCAGGCGTTTGCCGGCGGCACGCAGGTTGGCGACGACATCTTCAGCGGAGGTTCCGGCGCTCACCGTTTGCTGCAGAATCTCTGCACACGGCTCGATGGCGCCGCCATGGACGTCGCCAATGGCGCTTACACCTGCTGCAACAGCGGTCTGTAAAGGCACGCCGCAGGATGCTACAAAACGCACCGCATCGGCGCTCGGCGCTGCCAGGCTGTGGTCACAGCACGACACCAGGATAGCCTCGACCATGCGGCCCTGATGACCATCCGGCAGCTCGCCCTTGAGCAGTAGATAGACAACGTCGCCGAATGACCGGCTGCGCGTTAACTGTTCGATCGGATAGCCGCGCACGAGGATCTCGTTCGGGCTCACCTTGGAGATTGCAGTTTTCCAGAAGTCAGACATTATTGGATTTTTGATTTAGGATTGGTTCATGCATCAAGACAACCCTTGCAATAGATCATCGAATCGGTCGGCGACAAATACACCGGCGTCGCGCAAGGCCTGTTTTTTTCCGCGTACCGACCCGCGGCCGCCTTCGACGATGACCGCGGCGTGCCCGAATCGGACGCCTTCGAGGTCGTCCACGAAACGCCCGGACAAGAAGGCGTTGATACGCAAGCGCGACCGACCCGCGCTCAGGTAGCCCGCCAGTTCTTCCTCTGCCGTGCCGCCGGGCTCTCCGTAAATCACGACGGCGTCTGTGGACTCGTCGTCCTCGAGCATGGCGATCAGTTCGGTGAATGTGGCGCCGATGATTGCATCGCCACCGACCCCTACCGCGATGCTTTGGCCGATGCCATGAGTGGTGAGGAAGCTGGCGATCTCGGTGGTCATGCCGCCGCTGCGCGACAGTACCGCGGTGCGCCCCGGCAGGAACGAGCGCTGGACGTTGTCGATACGACCGCCGATCGTGCCGAGTTTCGCTATGTGCGGACGGATGAGCCCGAGGCTGTTCGGTCCGACGATCGTGCACACTGCATGTTTCGCCTCGGCAATAATCTTGCAGGTATCCAGCCGCGGAACGCGCTCTGACATGATCAGGCAGAGTTC
>CAYWQM010000060.1:706-27961 GCA_964460215.1 uncultured Lentisphaerales bacterium | reverse complement strand
ATTCGAGATGAACTTTCTGCTGTTCGGCGGGTCCTCCGTACCGCTCTGTCGGTTGTCGACGCCGTTTCGCCTGGCCCAGGGTGTGAAAAGCAGCCAGAAGGAAGCCGTTGTTGTTTTCTTCGGTCCCGATGAGGCCTACGGCTACCACAGCCTCGAATTCGTCCAGCCGCTTATCGATAGTCGGCCGGGCGGCGAATCCGGGGTTCGCATGGTGACCGCCTGGCGTGGTGACGAAGTCTGGCGCGAACTCGAGGCGGGGACCTGGCCAGAGGAGCTCATGGCGGCAGCGATCGCGGCAGCAGACGCCGCCGGGCCGACCGCGCCCAGCAGCAGCGGAAATATCCGCGCCGATTGTGCTGCGAACGGCGGGCCGATGGCATTCCAAATGAGCTATGACGACGATATAAAGATCACTCACATCAACTTGGACGGGCACATCAAAAGCTGGGGCATCGCAACTTTCCTCGAGGACGGCACAATCAACGCCACCGCCCCGATCATGGGCGGGGAAGACTCGCACCACGGACATTTCGCGACACTGTGCCGGGTGATCGAGGAATCCTTCCAAAGCAACCGGCAGCTGTACTCGCCGTCGCGGTTGCTGCTGACAACCGGCCAGACCGCCGCGGTGATGCGGGCCCTCGCCCAGCCCGGACAACGCCTGTTCACGCCGGAACTGCTGATTCGATACAACGCATTCGATCTTCTCGGCTGGCATGACGACGGCAGCTTCGGCGCCATCTGAAACGAGCGAGACATTCGTTCGCAGCGCTGTCGGAAAACAGTGTGCTCCCCGTTGGCGAAGTGTATTGTATACCGACAAGGCACGGCCTATTCTGAATGCCGCGCGGATTATTCGAAACAGCGCGAACAAATCATAATGAATTCAACCGAACGTCAGGAACTGCGCCAAGAGATTGATCGGCAGATCACCGAAGTGCG
Source organism: uncultured Lentisphaerales bacterium (assembly GCA_964460215.1). GTDB lineage: Bacteria > Verrucomicrobiota > Lentisphaeria > JABSQK01 > CAJWLW01 > CAJWLW01. The sequence goes on along the minus strand of CAYWQM010000060.1, from coordinate 27,019 downwards.
TGCAGAGATCGAGGCACTGGGTGAATCCGCCAGCCCGGTGGCGCCGGACAATGCCATTGGCCGGGTCAGCCGCATGGACGCGATCAACAATCACGCGATCAACGAGGGTTCGTTGGGACGGGCCCGGGAACGACTGGAACAACTGGAATCAGCGCTGGCGCGCATCGATCAACCGGACTTCGGCACCTGTGTGATGTGCCGGCAGGTCATTGCGCCGGCTCGGCTCGCTTACCTGCCCGACAGCACACTGTGTGTGCAATGCGCCAACCGGTAGCTTGAGACTCGTTGCAAAAAAACAATCCGCGAACCCGTGCAGTGCATCGGGTGGGAGCATTATTGAATTGTAGGATGGGGCACACGCAGGGCCTTACTGTGAGTTTTCCCATTCCACTGCCCAACCCCCTCCTAGCCCAAACCGTTACCCCAACATCCGTACAACCTCATGCTCACATCAGAACAGACGAGACAGTATCACGACGAAGGCTACGTCCTGCTGACGAATGTCTTCGATGACGCGGATCTCGCCGGATGGCGCCGGGAAGCGGACAGGCTCGAAGCCATCGTTGCCCCCCCTGCCCCCGACAAGCCGCGGCTCCAGGTCGAGCCGGAACCGGACGGTGGTAAGACGAAGTTGCGAATGATCGAGCCGCTGGTCGACCTGTCTGCGGTGTACCGTGAGCTCAGCGAAGACCCGCGTGTCCTCGAATGCGTCGAGAGCATATACGAGGAACCGGCGTTTCTGTTCGAAGACAAAATAAACTACAAACCGGCACGGGTAGGCAGCGGCTTCCCGCTCCATCAGGACTATAGCTATTGGCAGGAGTTCTCGGAGAAGATCCTGTCCGTCTTTATCCATATCGATGACGCGCCCCTGGCGACCGGCTGCATGAAGCTCATTCCGGGCACGCACCGCATGGGCCTGCTGCCGGTTAAAGAGGACGGACACTGTATCCGGACAGACGCTGTCGACTGGGACCAGATGCGCACCTTCGAAAGCCAGGCAGGGGACGTCCTGATCTTCCACTGCATGACGGCGCACGAATCCGATCCCAACTACTCCGACACCGACCGCCGCGCCTTTGTGCTCTCCTACAACCCGCAATCCGACGGCAACCAGTACCGCTACGATGACGAGCGATTGGCAAGCTACCACTGATGGAGCGACACCGACAGACCAGTCCAATGGAAAGCGGATTAATGAGAAACTGTGAAGAAATGACATGAGCCAATCCACGCAGATCAAGTTGACCTTCGACAGGCCCAGGATTATTCGATCAAAGTTCACTTTGATCGAATTACTCCTGGTGATCGCCATCATTGCCATGCTGGCGAGCATGCTGCTGCCGGCGCTGTCAAAAGCCAAGCGCCGTGCCAAACTCGTCGTTTGCATGAGTAACATCCGTCAAAACATCGAAGGTTTTACCAACTGGGCCATAAACAATGATGGCAACTACCACGCCCTGGATAATAACTCTCCCACCACCGGGGCGGGGTTGCTTTGGGATAACGGGCATCCAGCGGATGAACAGGAATGGCTCGATGATTTCATCCAGGAAGAAGCTGGCGGTTCCTGGGAAATCATGTTCTGCCCATGGCAGATCAACAGAAAATGGGGCTTTGTACCAAACGACGCAACGGCCTCATACCCAAGTCAGAAGTATGTCAACCAGTTGTACTGCAACGGGACATGGCAATTCTATTACATGGGCTACTCGCGGTTCGCCTACTGGGAACCGACCTCTCCACCATCCAACCTTTGGGACGACAGCGGACATCCGGACGGCGGCCCAATTGAAAAAATAGACGGCCGCGGCAGCCGCGACGTGGTCCTTACTGACTCCGTGTACCATGTCAACGGCAGCCTGGTCGCGTGGGCGCACTCGCAAGAGGACAACTGGTATCACTATGAGGAAAAGATCACGGAGATGAACGTCGGCTACGCCGACGCTCACGTCGAACTGCACCGGCATGCAAACAACCTCACCACCGGCGTTGGTTGGTCCGGCAGTGCCTCATGGGGCCCATCCCAAAACTGCGAAGGGTATTGGATCAACCATACGAACAACTCCTGGTATTACATCTATTGAACCGGGATCCCGCGCCGTCATCCGATACCACTGGTCGAAATCAGCGTCGGTGACTGTGGCCCATATCGTTGCGAGCAGTGCGGCGATGAGTGTGTTATGAATGGTTTCATTCGACATGCCTCGGCAATGACGAATGGATGTTCGGCCCAATATTACATCCGGTGGAATATCCGATTCTCAGCATTTGTCCCGTCCCCTCAGTGAGTTGTTTAAGCCACTGTTTTAAGGCAAAATTCGGTTGACATAGATCGGTGCAGGCCATAATCTTAAGATTGCCAGCCGTACCAAGGTTTGGCCATTGACAGAACGATTTTGTTGTACCCATAACCAATATGGATTGTCCGTTATGAAAACGCTCTTTCCCCTGGCCACAATTTTCCTGATCACCTTGGCCACCGTCGCTCTGGGAGCCGACAAGAATGTCGATATCGCCGAACTCGACGATGTGCTGGCCAAAGTCAATGGAAAATCGGTTTACAAGGCGGACGTATATCCGACCGTGCCCCTGAGACCCATGAGCCTGGAACACGAAATCAGGCCCCGAATCAGTCGGTACATCGATTCGCTGCTCGTGACCCAGGCAGCTGTTGCCGAACGCCTTGACAGAACAGAGACGTACAGGAAAAAACTTCAGGAGATCGAACAAACGGCGACAATGTCAGGCAACACGCTCTTGGCACGGCAATATCAAGAAAAAATAACAGCGCCCCAGGATGACATCATAAGTGATTCGGATGCAGCTGCTTATGCTAAGGACAACATCGACCAGTTCAGGGGTAAGACCAGACGGATGGCGATTGTACTCGCCCGCGCCGATATCGCTCGTGACCGGCAACTCGGTGCCAGCTTTGACTGGATGACCCAAACCTTGGGCAATCAGGCAGTTGCGATCAACGGTGAGGCGATACCGGCATCAGAGATTGTTGCCGCGATCGACGCTGCTGACCGCCGTTACTGGAAACCTGAGTCGCTATTGCTTCAGACCGTCAGCGACATGGTAATTGCACAGGAGGCCAAGGCCACCGGTGAAAATGCCGAGGCGATCAAGCAAGATACAGACCGGATCCGGGCACTGATAGCAGCGGCAGAACTCACAGTTGCCGGCAATAGCTTTACATTGGGCAACAACCGGAGAATCAATAGCGTGCTGTCGCGGTTGGATTTGACGAAAATATCCAAAATGCAGCCCGTATTTTTGGAACTGATCACGGACACCGTGATGGCAGACATGGCACGGGCGGAGGGGATCGACAAAGATGAATCGTATCAGTCACAGATGGCGCAGGGGGCATCCTTTCGAACCCATCTCAAAAATAAGCTGCTGATCGAACTCTACCGTGAAAAACATCTCGATGCAGATGCACCAAGCGCTGACTTTGAGGCTCTGGTCTCCGAACTCCGCGACAATGCCAGGATCAAGTATCTGCTGGATTGAAACTGTTAATTGCCATTAACTGCGGTTCGCAGTCTTGGCTTAGCTGATCAGTGGCAAATTGGTGTCATTCCATTTTGTACATTTGAAATGTTCGGCATGAAGAGCAATGACAACGACATTACCCTCGTCGTGCCCGACACAATTACTCCGGCGGTGGAATTGGCAGTAGCTTGCCCGTTGCAGTATTGTCCCTGAGAATTCATGAAGAGATGGTTTGCCATCTTAAGGGCGCTAAGGCACTTAGCTCATACCCGTAACACAACGCCCCTCATAGCCGGGGTAGGACTAACTGAATGATTATTCATGAAGAGAAAATTACGCAGTTCCATACCGACGGCTATTTCATTCTTGATTCAATCGTTCCGGATGAACATCTTGAGTTGTTGCGGCGAAACTGCGAAGCAGCAATCGTTCAGAAAAACGCTGCGATGGATGAACTGGGCACCGATGTCATGGGGATTACGCACCGTGATCAACGTTATTTTCTTGGCAAGGCGGCACAGGGGTTCCCGGAATTACGCCAGTTCCTGTTCAGCGAGTTGATGGGTGATATCTGTCAGGCCGTCCTCGGCGGCACCGTATACTTCAAGAGTGACCAGTTTGTGGTTAAATACGGCATGTCATCAATGGAATTTTCCTGGCACCAGGATTCCGGCTACAGCCAGAAGCGCCTCGGCGATCACCCTGAGATTCTCACCTTCTGGTGCCCGCTTGACGACGTGGATGAAGGCAACGGCACGATTTACGTCCTGCCGATGCAGCGCTTCGGGAAGAAAGAAGTTGTTGACCATGTAAAGATGGAAGGCACCAACGACCTGGTCGGCTATTTTGGGGATGACCCGGGAGAGCCGATTATCGCGGCAGCTGGGAGCCTGGTTGTTTTTTCCAGCCTCACGTTTCACCGCAGCGGTGCCAATAGCAGCGGCCGGCAGCGCCGCATCTACACCCCACAATACACCGCCGAACCAATGCCGGGGAACGACCCGAGTGATACCAACGAGTTATTCCTGCAGGATGGCGTCAGGCGCGTGGTGGTTGAACAATAAATTCAGCGTTACACCACAAAACATTTCCCTTTCAACTCGCTGAACTAAAGAACTGAATTATTTCCAATCGTAGTGGCTACAGTATCGATTTTCCGCAAGCGAACCTTTCAAAGCGTAAATCCATCGCTGTTGCCCCCCTCGGGACACATCTGCTCAGCTATGAATCAGCTTCGGCGTATTGGCTTCCATCCAGGAGCGCAGCGCTGCTACATCATCGTCCGTCGCACTGACATACGGGCCGCGTGACTGTACCCGCATCGATAAAAAGCCGGATGCTTTGCCGGTCAACCGATCAATGGCGGTATCTTTGTAGCCTTTCTTTCTGAATGGGTCCATGCCCGTTGATTTCAATTTCTTGATGTAATCGGTACGCCCTTGAAGTTCGTCCCAATCCTGTGCCTGCAACAGCGCAAACATATCAAGGAGATACTGCGGATGCATGTAAATCAAAGAACTGGCGGCGCCAATCGCGCCGTGCGGACCGAATTCACACCAGGCAAGCTCGCCAACCCAGACATTCAGAAACTCGCTGAGTTGACGACAGCCCTCCGGCGAAAAGCCGAGGGTTTCGGCATTGGCCTTCACTGAGCTGTAGCCTTCGACCTGTTCATGGATGGCACGATGCTGGTCCAGCGTCAGCGCTTTTTTCGAACGCAGTGTTTCATAAATGTTGAAAGACAGTCCCGGGCAGGCCCCGGCGACCTCTTCGAAAAATGGCACGACTTCCTCATCTTCCAGCGCCATCCAGTACGGTAGGGCGATCTGCACGGCATCGGCCCCTGCTTCGGCCGCGACTTCGGCTCGACGCTGGGCACCCCGGGTCGACGTCGCCGTGATCCCAATCATCACCGGTGTATCCTGTTTGCGACATTCATCGATGGTTGCCTTGGTGATCGCCGTCCATTCGTCGATCTCGGTGGCATAGAATTCACCTGTAGTCCCGGCGGTATATATGCCCGGCGCACCTGCGGCACAGGTCTTTGCGACGTCTGTACGGTAGGCGTCTTCGTCGAAGGTATCGGCCGGGGTCCAGGCAACCGGCAGCCCCGCCCAGGGGCCGATCATGTCATTTCGTTGAAGCATTGGCAGAAAATGTTCCCTGTTGCGGTTTCCCCACTGGGGTCTCACTCTCAAACGCACCCGTAATCTCATTCTTGAAATTATGAATGCCACCCGATGTATTCTGTACCGCACGCCGAATAATACCAGTTCCCGCCCCGGAACCCCATCGCCGCGACACCCGGCTCGATCCTCTCTGTGACATCCGCGGCAGCATCCTGACAATCAGTCTACAGCACGGATCTGGCGGCCAATGATCGACCTATCGATGAAGAAAAAGGCTCCACCACGAATGGCAGAGCCAGCCTGATGAGACAAGTAATTTCAGAGACGGCACAATAGTCAATTCGTGCTAAATTTCGATTTGCGGAATGTATTTTGAGTACTCAGTTGTATCAGAATTAACAGCAAAGGGAAACGACAAATGGGTGAGCGTCTTAAAGACAAGGTCGCATTGGTAACCGGCATCGGTTCGGTCGGCCCCGGCTGGGGCAACGGCAAGGCGGTGGCAGTACTGTTCGCACGTGAAGGGGCAAAAGTCTTCGGAGTCGATATCAATCTGGCCGCAGCCGAAGAAACGAAGGAGATCATCGACGCGGAAGGCGGTGACTGCTCGGCAATGAGAACCGATGTATCCAACGCCGACGACGTGAAGGCCGCAGTGGATTGCTGCATCGAAACCTATGGCCGCATCGACGTGCTGCACAACAATGTCGGCATCCTGGAAGTCGGTGGCTGTGTCGAAGCCTCTGAAGAGAGCTGGGACCGGGTCAACGCGGTCAACCTCAAGAGCATGTTTCTCACCTGCAAGTATGTGCTGCCGCATATGGAACAGCAAGGCAGCGGCGCCGTTGTCAACATCTCGTCGATCTCCGCCACGCATGGCCTGGGAACGACCTACGTTTCCTACAGCTCAACAAATGCCGCGATCCTTCAACTTACCCAGAGTGTCGCCCTGCAGTACGCGAAGAAGAACATCCGTGCCAATTCAATACTGCCGGGGTTCTTGAACACGCCGATGGTCGTGGAATCACTCACCGCCGCCTACGGCGGTGACACGCAGAAGATGATCGAGCAGCGCGACGCACTCTGCCCAATGGGTAAGATGGGAGATGCCTGGGATGTCGCTACCGCCGCTTTATTCCTGGCTTCCGACGAGGCAAAATATATTACCGGGTCACAACTTGTCGTCGACGGCTGCCTGACCTGTATATGCGTATGAAACCGGCCAACATATAAATATCAGGCTGCATGACGCAGGGGTTTTACCCGCCTTTATTCTTCGCTTTCGATGCCAATTCAGCCGGCTCCAACGTCAAAAGCATGCAGATAATTGCCATGGCGAATATACAAGACACCGTTGGACACGACCGGATGCGCCCAGTGCTGATCCCCGCCGTTAACGATCCTGAACTGGCTGACGATTTGCACGGGGCCCGTTGCATCTGCTGTCCCAAGCCACACCACGCCACCTTCATCGTAGCAGTAAAACATCTCGTCGGCCCAGGTTATGGCGCCCTTGTTTGTACGTCCCGGTGGGAATTCAGCATAGACGGTCTTGCCAGACCCGAACTCTACGCAAACAAATTGTCCGCGGGAATTATTAAGCCAGTTGAACCCGTAAAAGTGGCCGTCTAGAAAAATCACGCTGCCAAAGTCGTTGTCGAGATCTTTGTTGCGCCAAACCTCCGTCACTGCCGCACCGTCTTCCGACAGCTTCAACAGCACGCTGCCGGTATCCCAGCCGGTCGACGTAAAAACGTGCCCATCGTGATGCAAGGGTGTCTGCGCGTTGATCCCATGCGCATTGACCTGCTCATGATTCCATAGGAGTTTACCGTCGGCTGCGTCGACACCGAAAATCCCCTTCCCGGTACTGCCAATCACGAGATGCCGGTCACCATGGGGCATGACAATAGGCGAAACGTATCCGGCAGCCACATTCAGTGGCCCCGACTTCCAAATTTCGGCTCCGGTGCTTTTGTCCAAAGCCACCATAGTAACGGTGTTCCCCGCCGGCGTGCAGATGACCTTGTCGCCATCAATCAACAAAGACTCGGCATATCCCCAGTCCCCGAATTGGCCATTGTATTTATCTTTGACGTCAACAGCCCAGACTTCGGCACCATCGGCCGCCTGCAAACAAACCACCCGCCCGTTGCCGCTCATCACGTATACGTGCTCTCCGTCAATCGTCGGCGTGCAGCGAACGCCCGGAAGACTGCCGCTCCACCCCGGACCGTTGGCGACCTGCCACTTCGTCGTTCCGTCCATATTCAGTGCGAACACGATCATGTTGTCGCCGACTTTTCCGGTGGTGTAAATCGAACCGTCCGATATGGCCACCGTGGCATAGCCACCGCCAAAGCCAGCCTTAGCCCACAGCAGTTTCGGGCCGCTCGCCGGCCACTGCTTCAACAGACCGGTTTCTTGCGAGATGTTGTCGAGACCCGGGCCATTGAACTGCGGCCAGTCGTCGCCATACACAACGCCTGCACACAGTGCAAAGGCAACGAAAAGCCCCCTTACTGTCAACAATCGTTCGCCGCTATTTCGAGAATTCAAAATACACACTCCGATGTTGTTGGTTATTTATGGAGGCGCAACCAGTAAAAAAGCCTACTCGCCCTCAGTAAGATACTCTTTTTTATAGTCGCGGTCCCTGCGGTTCCAATAAAAGTTTCGGGGCGTTGTCAGCGTTGACGGCGGCGTCCCGATCGTCAGGATGAATGCCCGACGAGGTATTGTGGATCGATTGCCGCTCGTATAATGCGCAGTGCGACAGTGGTGCACCGTCGCACCACCTGCCACCAATGGGCACGGAACTTTATTCGCTTCGTCAACACAGCCGTCGTCGATCTCCAAAGCGATGACGTTCGGGTCATTCCGCCAGGCATGATGCGGGCGGACGTCACCTTTGTGTGAGCCGGGGATAAACTGCATGCAGCCCATCTCCTCGGTCGTTTCCTGTAGGGCAATCCAGACCGACAGCTCCTGGTACGCCTTGTCATCATCCCAGTAAGACTCATCCTGGTGCCACGGAGTCGCCCCCGTAGACCCTGGAGGTTTGACAATCGCATGGTCGCGTACGATGAGATCGTCGCGCGTGCAGTCACCGGTGTCCAGAAGTTGCATGGCGATGTCGAGTGCCGCCTGCCATGCCAATGACTCCGCCAGTTCGGTCACGTGATGCGACGGATGCAGCATCTGCGGGACCGAGCCATGATTCAGCGCGGCGTCCGGGTCATTGCCGGTCAAGTCGAAGTACAGGGGGTTGCCGCCATCAGCCGGAATGCTGAACAATCGATCGAAAATCTCCTGCAACCGTAAGACTTCATCCGCAGCAATGATCGGATCCAAAGATATAAATCCCTGATCACTATACCGTTCACACTCTCCACTCTTAAGTTGCATAGTATCTTCTCCTGTCGCCCCATTCTCGTGATGAAACCACGCCCCCTCTATCGATCAATAACCTGCGCTAGTGTACCGCCGTCAACGACAATCGTCTGGGCGGTGATCGCGCGTGCATCGTCGCTGAGCAAGAAAGCAATAACACGGCCCACATCATCCTGGCCCGTCAAATACGGCAGTACCTGCTTCGATTTTATCCACATCTCGAGGTACCCTTCGGCATCATCGGACAACTTGGAGATAACCTTGCGGCTTTGCGGACCATCGACCAGGCCGGGCAGGACACAATTCACCCGGACGCCCTGGGGGCCGTAATCCAAAGCCATCCCACGAGTCAGACTCTCGACTGCACCCTTCGAGGCAGCGTACACCGCGTGCTTCGCCGAGGTCGCGCGACTGTTTATCGAACCGATGTTGACGATGGCCCCGTGCCTCGCCTCGAGCGCGCTGTATGCAGCACGTGACAAACGGAACATCGCCCGAATATTGACTGCCATGAGGGTGTCGAACTGGTCATCGGTGATCTCGGTCGAATCCTCGACCAGACCGACCCCGGCGTTGTTGACACATCCATTCAGACCACCGTACAGTTCAAGGGCATGGTCAACGATCTGTGCCGGTGCGTCGGTCTCAGTGATATCGGCAAATAGCACGTCCGCATGCCAGCCGGCCTCAGCCGCTTCCGCCTGCATGGCCGCGACTGCCTCCCGATCGATCTCGACGACGAGTACCCGCCAGCCGGCCTGGGCAAGCACACGCGTCGCACCGATCCCTATGCCGCCACCTGCACCACCGGTGACGATCACACTTCGTTCATTGGAGTTCATGTCTCAGTTCCTCGTGGAAAATCGTACAACAGAAAATAGTCGAAAGTATAGACGACGCCACCCACCTGTACATTGTTTTTAAGGCTGGAATTAACCTGGGCTTGCAGGGTGAAACCTTCAACAGGATGTATTGTACACGGTCCAGCGTGAACGTGAACAACGAACAATTGCCTTCTTCTCACCATGTTGATCATTGACGGCCATCTCGATATGGCGTACAACGCCTTGTTCCACCGGCGTGACCTGACCAGGAGCATCCAGGAACTGCGCGAACGTGAAGACCCAGTTCGTTGTGATCTGTCTTCGCATCCGGACTCTCTGGAACGACGCGGCGGCACCCCCCACACGCTGTACAAAGGAATTGCCACCGTCAGCCTGCCGGAAATGCGCCGAGCTGAGGTCGGCATCATGCTGACAACGATCATGGCCCGCGTCCAGACACCGAGTCTGACTGCGCACAACGCCTGCCGCACCCGTCACACAGCAGAAGCCCGCGGTCGGGCGCACCTGGCTTATTACAAGGCACTCGAACGCCGCGGCGAAGTGACTTTCATCAAGTCCAAGGACGACCTCGAGCGCTCCGTCACTGCATGGCAAGACCCGCAGCCGGATACACCGGTCGGCCTGATCCTGAGTATGGAAAGCGCCGATCCGATTAGCTCGCCGGAAGCTGTAGCGGAGTGGTGGGAAGCCGGGTTGCGCTCGGTGACGCTCACCCACTTCGGTGCCAATACCTACGGCCACGGCACCGGCAGCCGGGGGGGGCTCTACCCACCGGCATACCCGCTCCTGGATGCGATGCGGGAAACTGAGATGATCATCGATCTGACCCACGCCAGTGACCAGGCGTTCTGGCAAATCCTCGATTACTGGGACGGCCCCGTTCATGCCAGCCACTGTAATTGCCGGGCACTGGTCGAGGGCCAACGGCTGTTGAGCGACGACATGCTGCGGGCAATCATCGAACGGGATGGGGTGATCGGCATCGTCTTCGTTGACACGATGGTTAATCCGCAGGTAAACTGGGACGACCCCAGTACGTTCGTGTCGCAGGCGGCGCGGCCGATGCGGGCCATGATAGAACATGTCGATCATATCTGCCAGCTGGCAGGCAACAGCCGGCATGTGGCAATCGGCACCGACCTCGACGGCGGTTTCGGCCGGGAACTGGCGCCAGTGGATATGGATACGATCGCCGATTTACAGGGGTTTCTCGATCTGCTGCGCGGGGCAGGCTACAACGAGGAAGACGTTGCGGCGATCGCACATGGCAACCTGCTGCGACTGTTCCGAAATAACTGGCGGTAGAGCCGCCACACGAATCACGAATCGCAAATGGCACATCAACTGATAATCGACGCGCACCTCGACCTGGCCTTCTCTGCTGTTCAGGTCAACCGCGACCTCACCGTCCCTGCGGCAACCGTGCGTACGCAGGACGGTGAAAACATAAGGCGCTCATTCGGGAGCTGCACAGTGACCTGGCCGGAGTTGCGCCGGGGACACGTCGGCATCGTTTTCGGCACGGTGATGAGCCGTATCGATCCCAATGACGAATGGACACGATCGGGCATGTACTGCCAGGATCAATGCCACGGCATTGGTCACGGACACGTCGCTTATTACCAGGTGCTCGAGCGCGAGGGTCTGATCCGGTTCATTCACAATGTTTCCGACCTCAACGAAGTCGTTGACTCATGGCAGGCCCCGGCGGCGGACACCCCGATCGGGCTGGTGCTGGCGATGGAAAGTGCCGATCCGATTCTCTCTCCGGACAACGTCGCGGAGTGGTGGGACCTGGGATTGCGTATGGTCAGTCTGGCACACTACGGCATCAGTTCATATTCGCACGGGACCGGGACGGAAGGGGGACTGCTGCCTCGAGCCAAACCCCTGCTCGAGGCACTGGCTGCCGCGGGAATCATTGTTGACCTGACCCACACTACGGACCAGGCGTTCTGGGAAACCCTTGAAACATACGATGGACCAGTGGCGGCCTCGCATCACAACTGCCGAACTCTGGTCCCTGGACAACGGCAACTCTCCGACGAGATGATCAAGGCAATTATCGAGCGTGACGGCATGATCGGTGCGGCATTTGATACGTGGATGCTCGATCCGGACTGGAAGAGGGACACGCCGTCATATGACCAGGCAACATCGGCAACCCTCGATACCGTCATCGACCACATCGATCACATCGCCCAGCTCGCCGGCAACACGCGCCATTCCGGGATCGGCACGGATCTGGATGGCGGTTTCGGCAGCGAACAGTCGCCGCGCGACCTGAACACCATCGCCGATCTGCAACAATTGCCGGACCTGCTGAAGAAGCGGGGATACTCGGCAGAGGATGTCACCGGGATTCTGTCGGGAAACTGGATCCGCTTGCTCAGCCAGACCTGGTGAGGCTGTTCGTGAATGAGATGGAGAAGATCGCGACCGGGTAGAACGGCTCTACTCAATTTACGAGGTGCTTTTCAGGTAGCAGACCGGACGCTGATCGAAGTGAACCGCCGAGTGTTCGGCCAAATCGGCAGACCCGGCATTGATCATGACACGATCCAGATGAAACGGATGACAACAACACCATCACACCCCTGCAAGCTCAATCCGTGTAATACATCATGCCGTGTGCCCGTAGTACTATCGATGTTTCAATCCGCTGTCATCGCTATGCTAACCGCCCTCGCCGTTGCGGCCGACACGCTGTCGCCAGTCGCCGGTACAGTCACGGCATCCCTTGTAGACGATGCAGTGGCGCCACTCAGCTGCCCGTTCGAGACGACGCATACAATCACGTCGATGCTGATCGGCGACGCGAGCGACGGCGAGCTGCTCCATGTCTGGACCGGCAACGCCTTCAACGTTTATCAATTGACAGAGGGGCAGTGGCGCATCTACGGCACCCAGACTGCGATGCCGGCAGGACGCATCGTCATCGAACACGGCGCCGCCTGGATGCGCAGCCGCAGCAACGACGGCACGACAACGATTCAACTGTACGGCATCGTCCCCGAAAGCGACAGTATCGGCATATTGGCGCCGCCGCAGAGCTGGCAGCTCCTGGCCTATCCGTGGCCCGTCGCAGTCACGCTGAACAGCCTGGCATGGACCGGTGCTGCCGATGGCGACCAGATCAAAATCTGGGATGCCGCCGCTGCAGACTGGGAAACCTATGACCGGGTCGGCGGTGTATGGCAGGGGAACCTTGCCGATCCCGTCATCGAGCTGGCAACCGGCTTCCTCTACTACAACAACGGCACCGCATCTGCCACGCTGACCTTCGACCGGCCGTTCTGACTATGATGGTACGCGTAATAATCCTGTCACTGTTTTGCCTGACAAACGCCCACGGCACAGCGTTGCTGCTTGAGCTCGGCAGTGCCGATTCGCCGTTTCGCCTGCCGAGCGGCGCCGATGCCACGATTGACGATCTCGATAACATCCGCCCCGGTGTGTTCGACTTGGAAGACAACTTTGTGGGCGAAGCCGACACCATCGGGCTCGATGTTGCAGGCAACGGGCATTTCATCGGTACGATCAACCTGAACAACGCGCTGGTCGATGCCAGGCTTAAAGTCGTCGACTGGGAAAACCTGATGATTGCAGACCTCGCAGACGCCACCGCGCAGGATGCGTTTCTGCCGCTGACCGATCCAACCAGTCATCACGTCTCGGCAACGGACGTCGTGTGGCAGCCGTTCGTATATCATGCCCTGACCATCGACAGGGAAGGTGCCGGCGCCGTCGACGACGTTGCTGGTGACTACGCGGATTTCGACAATGCCAAGCTCACCGCAACCGCAGGGCCGCTGCATGAATTTGTCGGGTGGACCGGCGATGTCCCTCCCGAAGACAGGACAAACAATCCACTGCTGCTCCCGATGGATATCACACGACAGGTTGAAGCAGTATTCGGCCCGGTGATAAACGATGACTGGGCAGTTCGTCATTTCGGCACAACAGCGATAGACCCCGAGGCCGATGCCGATGCGGACAGCGTGTCAAATCGTGATGAATTCCGCCTCGGCACCGATCCGCAAAGCGGCACAACGACGAGCGACAGCGTGTCGGTTACCGCCGGCTGGAACCTTGTCGCTCCGACGGTGCAGCCGGAAACAGCCCTGTGGCCCGCAGCGATCACCGTGAGCTGGTCGTGGAATGCTCTGGAGCACAGCTTCGTGTTCGATCACACCGTGGCCGGCAAGACCGGGTACTGGATTCACGCAACAGAGCAGCAGGATGTCGCCGTCACCGGCCAGGCGATCATCGACAATACACTGTTGCTTTATACCGGGTGGAATCTCGTCGGGGTTGCGCAGACCGTTGCCACGCCCGCGTCCAATGCCACGATCTGGACGTGGGATAACGTGGCAGCACGGTACATGTCCGTCGACAACGGACAATTGGCGCCCAGCGTCGGTTACTGGATCCTGGCCGACAACGATGCCGTCGTCGACCTGACACCGTGAATCGCAGCACGGGTACCGCATTTCTTTGTGGCACCGCGCTCGAGGGTAGTGCCTATCGCGTTCCAGAGATTGTCAGAAAAACGTAGATGCTCTGGCTGTCGGCGTTGGCCAGTTCTCGGCTCACGCTCATACCGGCATTCACTTGTCGATCGCTGAAAGTCCGTGACCAGGACAGGAACGTGTCGAGTTCGCGATCGCCATTGTGCGTGTTGGCTTCGAGTGCGACACTGAAGTACAGGTTTCCGGCAGATACGACAACAGGCAAATCCACTGTACCCGTCACGATTGTCTCGTCTTCGTCACGGAATTCATGGATGATATCCACACCGGCCGATAGCGGGACACCGGCGGGCAGCCTATACATGATTCCGGAATCGATCTTCCGGTAATCCGTCACGGAGCCGCTGAACTCGCGCTGGCTGAGGCTGCTGCGCCAGATTATATCGGGGGATGGATAAAGTTCGAGCCGGGCCCGGTAACGGCTGAATCTCTCGAACGCCACCTTGTCTGCATCCGTATCCAGGAATGGCTCTCGCAGCATGTCGAGGCCGATCAGCCATGCATCGCTCTCGTACTCGACATCGGCCGCGTAATTCCACAGGTGCTGAAAGTCCGTCGCGATGTCGATGTTTTCGTTGTCCGTTGTGTAGTTGCCCGCCTTGGCCTTGATCCGCCAGTTCCCGGTTTCATAATGCCCCCCCAGAGACAGGCTGAAGCGGTCGAAGGCATACCGCGGAAACGATGCCGGCGAGGATTCCGAAAAATAGTGCTGCCAAATGATTTCCGGTTCGATACGCAGCCCGCCAAGCGGCAGACCCAGGCGTAACCGCGAACCCGCGACATACTCCGTGTCGCGGACGCTGTCGCGATCGAACGGGGGGTACTCAGAAGATGACCCGGTAGAGGTCCAGTAGTACCCCAGGCGTGATCTTCTCATCGACACCAATTTGGGTGCAGAACCGCGTACCGCGATGTATGCCTGGCGCACGAGCGACAACATTGCGTCGCTCCATTCTGCATCATGCCTGGATTCGTAGAGGTCAACGACCTTTTCTTTCTTGCCCAGCCTCCAGTAGAGCCCCGCGAGTGCCGGTGCGACATCGCCGTAACCCGGCAGGGCTACGAGCTCCTCCAAAATAACGACGGCTTGGCCAAGGTCGGCGGCATCGATATAGATCGCCGCCGCCGCTTCGAGCGCTGCTCCGGTTTCCGATTCGATCAGCGAGAGCTCGGCCAGCAATTCGAGAGCGGTATCCGTGTCACCGATCAGGAGATGATAGTCGACGCCATCCCACGACTCCGGGATGCTCTGGGCAGACAAAACCTGTCCGTAGAGCAATACGGCGGCAATAGCAGGCAACGCGGAGGCAAGAACGCGTGGCTTTTTGGCACAGCACATGCCTGCCGGTGAACTTGAACAGCAAAATGCCAATCCATTATTCCTTTGCAGAACGGTGACTTCCACTTGTTCTGGACGATTCCAAACCGTCGACGGGAATCCACCGCGCTACAAATCTACACCGCCTCTCAAAATTGTTCGAGGTAACTCGACACCAGGCCTTCGGTGTTAATACCATAGCCCTCGAGCAGTGCGTCCAGCGCCTCCGCGTCATCTGTGTCGACAATGCCGGCTGCCTCAAGATCAAGCATCAATATGTCGAGCTCCGCCTGCCATTCGAGGGCATCGAGAGCCGCCAGGTCTTCCTCCGCCACGGACAGAAAACCGGCGACTTCAGCCCACTCGGTCGCCGGCTGTCCAGTTGTGCTGTCGTTCTGTAGCTCGCTTGCCTGCTGATTCATCGGCTCGGTCATCTGTCGCGGCCAGATTGCAGCGATCAACACGACCGCCGCTGCGATCGCTGTCCACCACCCAGCTTTCAACAGCAACGGCATCGGCGCCTTGCGCTGTTCGGAGTTCTCGGCGTTGATCGCCTTCTCCAGCACCACCTGGCCCAGGTTGTTCCAGGTTTCGTCGGTGGGGTAGTCGATTTCTTCATCGGGCATGATCAATGCCTCCGCGATAGCTGGATCCAAAGTGGATTCCGGATCCGTCGATTCGTAGTGTTCGTCCTTGTTCATCATATGCTCCGTGTGTTGTCAGACCGTTTCAAAAGTGAGTAGTCGTTCCTGCACTTTGCGTGTGGCCTTGTGCAGCGTCGCCTTGATCGTGCCGATCGAACATTGCTGGATCTCGGCGACCTCTTTCAGTGATAGCCCGTCGATATACTTGAGGCGAAAGGCGCCCTGCATACGTTCGGGCAACTCGTTGATGCACACCTCGAGCAACCGCCGCCAGTCACTGGATACTGCCCGACGTGCCGGATCCGCACCGGCAGAGCTCACGGCGATCTCGAAACTATGACTCGTCTCCGGATCATCAATCGAAACCAACGTCGCTTTGTTGCGGCGATAGTGGTCGATACAGGCGTTCGTCACGACCCGGTACAGCCAGGTCTTGACATGACATGAAAAATCCCATTTCGGCAGTTGCTGGTACAGCTTCAGGAACGAGTCCTGGACAATCTCCATCGACAGTTCACGGTCCCGTGTGCGCCGATAGGCCGGCGCGTATGCCAAATGTTTCATCGCATCCACAAGCTCGGCAAACGCATCGGTGTCGCCGTTGCAAATTCGACGAATCAGCACGTCCGTCTCTTCCCGGGACACATTTGTCGGCAGCTGTGCACTCATTGTTGCTGCACCTGAAAGTCTATATCTTCGATATCTTCGTACGCCAACAGGGAAATCGTCGTTGCGCCCGTCGGTTCCGCAGCGTCCGGATACCACACATTACTGTACAGCGGGTCGCCGTATACCTGCACAACATAACTGGCCTCCGGCAGGTTTGGCGAGAGATAGTCACCGGTCGCATTGGTAACTGCTGAGTCCACGTAGGTGACTTCATTGCCGCTGATCGTGTAAAAGTCGACATAAACATTCGGCGCCGGAAACTCGCCTTCATCGACAACCAATCCCGATATCGTCCCGCCCGGGACCAGTGTAAAATCAATGTCGACCAGCGGCAGCGCACCGACAGTCAATTCATCGGAAAGCGTGTTGACCAGGTCACTCCCTTCACCGGCAACCAGCACATAGGTGCCGGGCAGCGCGTACACCTCGTAGGTCCCATCCGCCTGGGCGTACACAAAATCCTGTTCGGTAAACGTCAGCGCATCATACACGGCCACTGTCATCTGAAACACTTTTTCCCCCGCCGGCACAGTCACGGTGCCGCTCAGGTTCGTACGCCTCGGGATATTTTCGAAGTTCGCAGTTGCCGTCTCGACACCGGTGATGTCGATCGACGAACCATCCGCAATCGCCTCGGCCGCCGGCCAGTAGACGGTGACCAAGACCGGTTCGTTGTGGACACTCACTTTGTAAGTGCCAGGTGGCAGTCCACCCACCGTGTAATCGCCGTTCTCGTCGGTTGTTGAACTGTTCACGAGATTACTGTCGGCGTCGTAGACCGCCACAGTGGCACCTGCAACAACGACATTGTCGCTTAAAGCCGAACCGGTGATCATGCCACCCGGGCTCAATGTGATAGTCTCCTCGGCCCCGAATTCACTTACAGTGAATGTCTGAGCAGCGCTCCCGTCTGTACTGTCGCCAAGATATGCGGCCTTGTAGAGCCCATCGCCGCCGCCGGCTTTCACCGTGTATGTACCGGGTGGAAGATTGTCCAACGTCGCCAGACCATTGCCATCTGAAGTTGCACTGGCGCGCCATTCGAGGCTGGGACTCAACAGATCGACTGTTTTTTCGCTCAGGGTAGCGCCAAGTTCACTTTCAACAGTGATAAGAACAGTCGCACCGGTCGGTTGGTGGCCGCGGAGCCGATAGAACCACGACGACTGGCCGGGCAGCGGTTGGTCGAGATCGCTGTCTTCGAAGCTCAACGCACCGAGAAAGGTGGAGTTGATGTCATCGAAATCCGGGGTGCCGGCCTCCTCGAGCTCGTAGACCAGATACGGCACACCCTGCCCGGTCACCGCCCACGAGTCGACGCTATCGATCGTCACTTGCCCTTCCGGCGCCGCGGGATAGCAGTAACCGGAATTCGGCGGGTCGGCAGCGGCATCTCCGGCAGGTACGCAGCGGCGTGGGACTGCGTCCAGCGCGATCGGGGAATCGGTCGTACCCGCGCCGATGAACAAGGTCGGCTGATCGGCAGCGGCGGCCAGGTAATAGTCGCCATCGTCACCGATCGTGAATGAATCTGTCGCCGCTTCAAGATTGAAGCCGGCCGGCGGTGCTGACAACACCACCCCACCGAACGCCGCGTCGGGATTCACTTCGACCGCATCCGGCGTGTTTTCCTGGAATACACTGTTCCATATGCCGACTGTCGAAAACGGGTCGCCATACAGATAGCCATTTCCTCCGAGCGACACATTATCCACCGCCGTGACGTATGCGTAGCGAATCACACTGTCATAACTGCACGACAGGATATCCTGAAACAACGATTGATTGTTGTGCAGCAGAGAGTCGACAAGATCACAATTGCTGGTCTCGGTGATTTCCACGACATCCCAACGGCTGCGATTGGCGAAGATGTGGCACCGTTTGACAATGGCCTCTGCATCCCACAGCCGCATGGCACCGCCGAACCAGGCGAAGTTCCCGTAGAATGCGGAGTCCGTGATATTCGCGGTCTGGCCATCGGTAAAAATCAAATAGAGCCCACCGCCTTTGCCACCGTCGGTCACGGTCTCCGTCGTCGAGGTGCAGTAGGCAACGATCGACTGCTCCATCGTGAAGCTGGTCCCGCGCACGTACACCCCGCCGCCTCGGCCGGCAGAGCAAATGCGGATCAGCACGCGACGCAAGGAGGCGCAGACGGCCTCGATATCGAAGCCGCCACCGCGGGCAGCGTTGCCATTGATCACTGCAAGGTCGGTGATCGTCACAGTCGCCGTACCGCTGATAGTAAAACCGCTCCCGGCACCACCTGCATCGATGATCGTGTGCACCAGTCCCTGCCCCTGCAGGGTCAACGACTTGTCGATGGCCAGGTTCTCTGCGTAGGTGCCGTTGGCAATGTGAATCGTGTCACCCGGGGTCGCCTCATCGATTTCAGCCTGGATACCGGAACCGGTGGGGTCGACAAAAACGTCCGCAGCATTGACTGTTGCCGTCATCACAACTCCAAGCAGAAGGCGGGTGATTCGTCCCACGATTTAGATTCCTTACATAACATCACAAAGCCGGATCGATTGCTGATAATTGACCCGGCTTCGCTGCTTTTGGGGAGAACGTTTGTTGATTACTCTCCGCTATCGACGTCGTCGCCGGCGGCGGCCGGTGCGCGGTCTGGAACAACCGGCCGCTTGGGTCCGTCACCCTGGTGATGGCGGGCATGACGAGCGCGATGCTGAACCCGTTTCTTGAGCAGTTTAGCGCCTGTGTCAAGCTCGGCAACGCCGGGAGTAGCCTCAATCAACTCCAGGCGCAGGTCACGAAATTCGATGCGGACTTCCTTAGTCGCATCGCCCGTCTCTACCTGTGTGAGCAGGTCAGCAAACTCTACGGATTCCTCAGCGAGAATTTCATTGATGTTGTTCTGTATGGCTTTGACCGCAACAACGTCTTCGCGAGCCCGGCGCAGGGAGTTGCGGCGTTTGCCGAACTGGCGGCCGAGTGACGGGTTTTCCTCGCGGAAGGAGACGTTGGCTTCGTGAATGCCATCGACCAGGATCTGGGCGTCTTCACTGCCAGCGATGAGCTTCTTTCGCAGGTCCCGGTACTCACGGCGCTCTTTCCCGGTCAGATCCTTCTTATCTTTGGCCAACAACTCGTCATAGCGGGAGTCTTGGTCGGCCAGCAAGGCGTTGAGCTCTTCGTGTTTCGTCCGAATGTCCGTTTTATGGGTGGATAGTGTCTCCTGGTCTTCCTCGGAAATCGGCGCACGGAGAGCATCGATTCGCTCCGGCCGCACGACGCTATCGAGGTGGTGGATACCCGATAGCGGCTGGTCATTGCTCTCACGGAATTGCCGGTCCAGCTCTTTGATCTCCCCGACCGTGGCTTGCGCTGCCTCCGACTGCTCAAGCAGTTCTTGGCGCAAACGGGCCAGATCACGACGTTCCTGGAAGCTCGGCGTGGCGTTGCCCAGGAGCGCGGCAAAATCACCGTCCTCTGCTGCCAGTGTCTGATCGATCTGCTCACGCAACGCGTCGACAGCATCCCGGTGCTGATCGACAGCGGCCCGCTGTTCGGGCGAAGGTTGCAGCTTCTTATTATGTTTGCCGGTCTGGGCGCTTGCCTCGGCGATAGTCCAAAGGATCATGGCTGCCAATGTGACGGTGAGTGCTTGTTTCATTGCGGCATCCTTTCATTCGTGGTTAAAAAGTGTGACTCATCCGGCTGGTTGAGGTCGATCTCAATATACACGTTGTACGGAAAGGCTTTCGATTAGGTTTACTGATTTTGGAAAAAAAACAGGATCATCAGCCACACCGGGGCCGCCGGTCCGTTGGTCTGAACGCTGTTGCCGTAGACACTCCGAAAAGTTTTCGGTACAGATTTATCGCAGGCTGTGACCGCGGATACCGCGACGGGAATCGATGTCCGGGCTTATCAGGACAGGTTCATGTTGACCAAAGCAGGGACACTATTGGGATGACCAACCAACAGATGTGAGCGGGCGGCTATCAGCCTGCCCAAACGGCACGGCGCTGCCAACGCCTGCGTACTCACGTCATCGGCCCGTCGCCGGCCAGGGTTGTGCGGTGCAGGACACGCTTACAGGCGGAACGATCCCATGGGCGTCCACGGTGGACGCAGCAGCGGTTGTCATAGACAAGCAGATCGTTGACACTCCAGTTGTGCCGATAGACGAACTGCGGTTGCGTAACCCAATCGAGCAGCTCCTGCAACAAGCCCTGGCCTTTTTCAATCGGCCACCCGATGATGCGCGCCGCATAAGACCCCACGAGCAACGCCTTCGCTCCGGTCTCCGGAATTGTGCGTACAACCAGCTGCTCGACAGGCGGCGTGTCTTTCAGGAATGCATCGCTGATCAAGTCCGGTGCGATCTGGGCCCGTGAGTGTGCCATGCTGTGCTCGGCAACGAGGCCTTGCAACTCGGACTTTTTCTCATCGGGCAGCATTGCGTAAGACGCGCAGGTACTGGCGAATTCCGTCTCACCGCCAGTTGGCGGCACAACCTTGGCAGCGAGCAACGACCCACGCAAAGGCACCCGTCTGAATGAGCCGTCCGAGTGCCACAGGGTATTGCCGATTGTGTAGAGGATTCGAGTGTCATCCGGTGGGATGATCTCGCCGTTTTCATCAAGATTCGAAAGGATGGCGATCGGCCCGCCGTCACCCGCGGGGTCACTTGGCATCATCATTTCCAGAGTACCTAAGCCCTCGGTAAAGGCCACCTGCTGCTCGTCTGTTATCTGCTGACCATGAAAGACAAGGACCGCGTGACGGCAGAGGGCATCGCGCAGCTGCGCGAATGTCTCCTCACCGATCGGCGAGGCCAAATCGACGCCCTGCACTTCGGCACCGATGTGTTCCGTCAGTAGGTTGATCGACAGTGTCATTTGATTGTCCGGGAATGTTTGGCGTGATGTCCGCCATCAAGCGGCCCGAACCACAGGCCATAGGGTTCACGCCGGGGAGCCCAACTCGAATATCGCAGGCTACTTCATTTTATCCAAAGTGGCAAAAGCCTCGTACAACTCGATCGGCAGACCGTCAGGGTCGTGAATGTAACAACAACGTGCGGTGCGGCGGCCGCCATCACGGATGATGTCGACAGGGTCGCTGATCGATGTCACTCCCATCGTCTTAAGCCGCTCATACTCACTGTCGATATCGGTAACAGAGATTGCCAGAGTCGAAAAGCCGGCAGTAGTGATACGGGGCTCCCAGCGATTCATGTCCGGATGCAGGAACTGAATCAAGCCGATCGAGTTGGCCTCCGACTCATACCACAGCATGGCGACCTTGACGTGTACAGATTCCAGCCCCATACACTCATCATACGCCTGGATCTCCGAGCGCTCGACATCGTAAATCAACTCGAACTGGAGCAGGTCACGATAGAAATGAATCGATCGCTCCATGTCGGACACGAAAATCTTTGTGTGATGAATTCTGTCATAGCTCATGGCAGTCTCCCGGTATGGGTGTAGTCGATCGATTACATTTGCAACTCCGGAAAACCTTAGACTGCCAAGCCCAAAACTCAAAATCTGGAATATAAATTTCGTGACACTGTTGAAGTCTCAAAACTTTGAAGCAGTGGCAACAGCCGTCATAAAAATATGGTGGTCAACATTTTCAGAAATCCGTTAACCGGACCCTGCACGCGACGAACATTTTTAGCCTTACGGGAAGTGGCTTATATTGATCGACGTGGATTTGAAAGAAATCCTCTGTAGCGTATACTAATTGCATATATTGCAGACACTATAGTGACCGGACAGAAGTGCCTTTTTTCCTGTGCTTGATCGATCATTTTAGCCCTATTATGGAATGTGTTCGGTCCAACGCTTGCGTGTAACATTGCGATTCCACCCACCATCTAACTGGGAGAACTATTATGAACACCAGACGCATATTCTGTATTGTACTGCTAATAGGCATTACGGCATCATGGAACTTCGCCCAAGACGAAGAAAATGATTCCGACCGCCTGTTGGCCACCGTCAACGGCGTGGAGATTCATGAAAGCGATGTTGTCGGAAACCTCGGCGGCTCGGCGGACATTCCGGAGGAACAACGCGGGGAATACATCAAGCATGCGCTGAAACAGGCGATCGACAACGAGTTGCTCTATCAGGCAGGTGTCAAGTCAGGGCTGGACAAGGAACCGATATATCTGAAACAACTAGAGATACAGAAGCGCATCGCCGTTCATCGCGGCATCGAGACGCTCGCCACATTCTATGAACAGAACATCGAAGAACTCAGTGCGGCACGGAACCGTAATGCCATAACCGACGAAGAATGCGAAGAGTACTATGCACAAAATGAGGACCGCTACCAGGGCCGTTCCAAAGACCGCGCCATACGTATCATTCGCAGCCAGCTGGCCAATAGCCGCTATCGCAACGCCTATACTGAATTTTTCCTGGAAGTAGCCAAGGAGACTACCTGCAGTGTCGCTGGCCAAAGCATCCCCTCCGATGCACTGGTCGAGTCGGCGGAACGCAGCCTCAGCAGATCCGAAACACCCCCCTCAGATGTCGACCCGTTCTGGGTCGCGGTTTTCGATGCCGCCGGCATCGATCTACCGGAACCAACGAAGCTTCCGCCCGGTCAGATCGATCAAGAACTGAAAGAAAGTTTGAGCAACATCACCGTCAAGATCGGCGAGAACGAAATCTTGCTGGGTGACAGCTTCCAGAGCGACTCGCTTGTCTCAAGTGCCCAGAGCGGAAGGTTTGGACCGGAACTGTTCTATCTTCTTAAACCCTACATCATCGCGCAAAAGGCCATCGCGGAAGGGATGGACAAGGATCCTGCATTACTCCAGGAAAAAGAACAAATGTCGATGATGGGCGGCGCAGGCATGGGTGGCGGCATGGGCTACGACAAACGCCTGTTGGTCAATTTGGTAGTGAAGGAACAAGGCTTCTACAATATCGAAAATTACGAAGTTGCTGACGAAGAAATTGAATCATACAGCACCGAGCATGGACACCGCTATGAAAGACTCCGTCAGCGACCAAACGGCGAGGAGCGCGTTCTCAAAATGATCACACGCATCCTCAAGTCACAGAAGGCGGAAACGGCTAAGGACGATTATATCACAACGCTCCGTGACGGCGGGGATGTACAGATCCACGAGTAAAAAAACTGCGGGCCTGAACCTCGGCACGGCGGTGTTGCCGCGGTCTACAGCATATCCCGCCAGTCGTACTCTGCCTGCCAGTCGAGAAGTGATCGGACTTTGTCCGTCGAAAAAAGCGTCTGATCCGGCGCTGTGAGCGGTGGCACGTCGAACGCCGCATAGCCGTATTTCTGCATCAGATCTTCCGTGTTGGCTTCCTGGTGCACGTTGGCTGCAGCCAGGTTGAATACCTCAACTCCCGGATGATCCGATTCAAGCCACGCCAAACAGGCTGTCGCAACGTCCCGTGCGTCGATGTAGGACCACAGGCAATCGCCGCCCAGTCCTTCATCATCAACGAAATGTTTAAGCTTGTTCCGCCCGAAATCGTTGTTGTGGAAAATCCGCGAGAGTCTGAACCCGGCGATCGACATGTCGTGCCACTGGCAGAAATCCGTTGCCAGACGCTCCAGCACGAGCTTCGAGCTACCATAGATTCCCGGTGGCGCGAGCGGACTGTCCTCGGTCACAGGCAAAGACGGATGCAGCGTCAGATCACCGTACGGCTCAATACTCGAGGCCCAGGCAATTCGTTTGATGCCCGTGTTCCTGGCCGCCTGGAATACATTGAATCCCGCGACCGCAATATGATGAAATGCCTCAGTCGTTGAGAACTGCGTGTCACCCGGCGGACTGCCGAAATGGATGACCCCGTCGGCACCCGCAAACACATCGCTCATTCCAGCAGCATCTCGCAGGTCGAACTGCTTGTAATTTTCCTCCGCGCTCGGAGGCAAGTCCGTACTCAACACATCGTAGCCGCGTTCACGCAGCACCTCTACGATGCTCACACCAGTTCCTCCTTTAGCGCCGGTCACAATGATTTTTTTCATCACTTCAGTTCGTCCATCTTTGGAAATTGAAAGTCAGCATGCTTTTGCTCATTCTGATCTCAATTGAAATTGTTCTTCTTGTATTCACGCCAGACAGATGCCGTGAAATCTGGTGATTGAGTCAGCGCCACACGACGCGACTCTTTATCGCGTACCACGGCACAGGCGTCGATAACGTCATCAACGATTTCGGGTGACACTCGGGTGATGCCGTCGTCATCGCAGACAAGCACATCACCCGGTGAGATCCACAAACCGCACACTTCGAGCTTGATGCTGTGTTCGATTAGATTGAACGGACCGTGTCCCGGCACGCGCGCACGCGCCCACATGTTCAAACCAGCATCCTCGATTCCCAAGACATCACGGACATTGCCGTCGACAACCGCACCGCATGCACCGAGCGCAGCCATGATATTCGCCATGACGTCGCCGAGGATGGCGCCGCGCAACCGATCGCTGTCAACGTCCTTCATCACAGCGATTACCGGCGCCGCCTCAGCTTCGATGCATTCCCAGAAGTCAGCGTCCGCACGTGGGTCGGCGACAGAACTGATCGGGGTCCACGTCGATGTGGCAGCGACACCGACAACGCATCGACGGGTTTCGGTATATCGTGAAATGGATGGATCGGTATAGTCACCGGCAGCATCGACGAACCCCTGCACCAGAACGGCAGCGTTCTGAACCGTAGCGGAGTCGTATGATTCCAGTTGCGTAATCTGTTTTGCAGTGATCGACATGGGGATCTCCGGTAAAATACAAAGTGTGATAGAAGGCGACCCGCGAAGATAGCACCAAGCCGCCCCTACGCAAGGCACCCCTGCGTTCCCGGGTGTCAGTCAACGCAGGGCCTGCTCAAGGTCTTCGGCATCCAGGCGCTAGATCAGAATCGAATAACCGACGTGGTCGTCACAGTCCCGGTCGCGCAGCCAAGCGCAGAGCTTCGCGAAGCGCAGCCGTTGAAATCTGTCAAAGTGACGGGCAGATACCGGGCTTCGGCGCTTTTTCGTCGGTTGGCAGAGTGTCAGTCGTCTTATTCAATCGCTTTGCACGGTGGAATGCTCAGACTCAGGTGTTGCCTGCCCCCGGCGTCTCGTTCCGCGCCGGGGCGCAGGGCAATCCAACATAACCGCGCGAACGCTTAACTTAAGTTCATTGCGGTCCATGAAAAATCGTTCTGCAGAACCTTCATTTCGCAGATCAACTGGGATCCGGTCGGAAAGGATTATTGTGTGTATTACCTCGTAGAAACCGTATGTAAAAATAAATTCCGTATAT
>CAYWQM010000060.1:0-696 GCA_964460215.1 uncultured Lentisphaerales bacterium | reverse complement strand
ACAAATCGCCGCAATCATGGGTATAATTCCCCTTGGCGCTCTTTAAGCCAGACGCGACATCAAAGCCTTTCGATCCACGGCCCATTATGCCTCCCACCCAACAGTACGCATTCCGCAATTACGGCGGCACTTACCAGCTGCAGATCAACAGCATGGACGATCTGGCGGGGATCAGCGATCTCGACGAACCGTTCTGGATGGCCACCAGCGCCCCGACCCACCAGCTCGTTTGCGATCCCAAAGTCCTCACCTACCTCGATCACGATAAGAACAACCGCATCCTCAGCCACGATATACGTACCGCGAACAACTGGCTGCACCGCGTTCTGCGCCACTACAATGCCGTCAATCGCCAGCTGCTCGAGCTCAACCTGGACGACCTCAACACCGAAGACGCCGACGGCACCCGCATGCTGACCACTGCCCGGCGTATCCTTCACAACCTCAAGCGCCCGGACAACAGCCCCCTGACGCTCGCCGACCTTCATGACCAGAAAGCCATCCTGCAGCAAGGCGACCGTATCGGCGACGGTGTCATTCCACCGGACAGCATCGAAGAGGAAGACGTCCGAACCTTCGCCGTCCACATCATGGACACCGTTGGCAAGGTCAACGATCTCAGTGGAGTCGCCGGTGTCGACAAGGCGCATCTTGAGCGCTTCATCGCCTGCGCCGATGGCCTGGTGAAATGGCAGC
>CAYWQM010000059.1:6893-28150 GCA_964460215.1 uncultured Lentisphaerales bacterium | reverse complement strand
CTCCAGTCTCGTCGGACGGGTGCGACCGCTCCGACAGATCGGTTGGCACTGTCCTGAAACCTGACACCCGACACCCAATGATCCAGCTTCTTCATGGTTTTCCATTTCCTCAGGCTATTCCAGATAACGCGTTGGCAGTTCGGCGCCGGCAACGCAGTTGAGCTTCGCCAGGCGTACCATCTGGTAGACGTTGACGCGAAAGTCGGGGCAGGTACTGACCAGGCAATATGCATCGGTCGGTGTGAAGGAGTGGTCCTGCACTAACCAGTCGATCAGGTTGATCGTTGCGGTTTCGACCGCCAGTTCCAGCGGTCGATAGGCGAACATCGAGACGATCGACTCGGGCTTGGCAATGCGCATCCATGGAATGCTCTTGCCTTTGATCAGTTCGAGATTCAGACGGACCGTCGACCGGGTCTCGGCCGCTGTCCCGGTGAATTCGGTGTCGCCCTGGCTGGCATGGACGTCGCCCAGGTAGAGTAGGGCGCCCTGGTGACCGACGGGCAGCATGATGCGATTGCCAACGGCCACGTCGCGACAATCCAGATTGCCGCCCCAGGCGCCCTGGCCATCGATGCTGGTCACCACCTCACGATCCGGTGCGACGCCGATCGTCCCGATAAACGGCGTGATCGGCCACGAGATGCGGTCATTGAATTGCAGGGTACCGCTGCGCGTCGTGCCGTCCGCCCCCGGTGTGTGCTGCATAATCCGCGTCGTGTATTCACCGGCAAGCTCCGGATATCGGCTGGATTCGCCGAGCGGCCCACGCTTCGGTCCGACAGCAATCCACGAGTAGTCGTCGACCAGGATATCCTCGATGGTGACGACCAGCGTATCGCCGCGCTCGGCGCCTTCGACGAATATCGGGCCGGCGATCGGATTGGCGAGCGGCGGGTCGACATCGAAGCCGACTCGCAAACCGGGAATTGCCTTGTCCGCTTCCGTCTTGAAATAGCCGCTGCCGGCGTCATCCGTTTCCACTTCGAAGGTCTCCCCGCAATCGACACGGAGCAGCGGTTCGTCCTGGTGATTGAAGGCGAATTTACCGGCTTGATCGCGGGTGATTCGTTGCATGTGATGTCCTGCCGTGGTTGAGATACCGAAGATTGATTGACAGAATGTTGAGATTGGCCTGGCGCCGCAATGCAGCGTCGATAAAACGCCGAAACGGAAGCCGACATGAACCGTAGGCCGACTTAAACCGTAGGCTGTGAAAATAAGACAGTAGTTGGACAAATCTCAAATTTAATCCGAGAATTCTGCTGAACTGGGAAAGGGGGATGCCGGTGGTCGCGGCGGGTTCATAATTAAGCTCAAGCAGGAGGTTGAAGGCAGGACCTTATGCCGTATCGTTAAGGTTATTGCTGAACTGACGGCATATTCCGTGTGCTGCCGAAACACCCAATTGCATAAAGGCTACATCAACATGCAGATCGTTATGCCCAAATTGAATGACGCTGGTGACGACGGCCAGGTTGATGAGCTCCTCGTAGCGGTGGGCGATGAGGTAGCCGTGGGCGACGAGGTGATGACCGTGGAGATGGAGAAGGCGGTCATCGAAATAGAATCGCCCCACGCCGGAAAGGTCAAGCATATCATCGTTGCGCCGGGCGACGTCGTGGCAATTGGCCAGCCGCTGATGGATCTTGAATAACAAGAACCCCAATCACTGATCGCCGACCATGAATTTCACCACCGATGAACTCAAGCGGATGTACACCACGATGGTGCTGATCCGCAAGTTCGAACAGAACACGATTGAAATATTCGCCGAACGCATGAAGCGCGGAGACTTCCCTGGGGCGTTGCATTCCTCGGAAGGTCAGGAGGCCATTGCCGTTGGCGTATCGAGCCAGCTTCGTACCGACGATTATGTCTTCAGCACCTACCGTGGCCACGGTCACGCCATCGCCAAGGGCATCCCGATCAACAAGGTGGTTGCCGAGGTTCACGGTCGTGCCACCGGTACATCGCGGGGCTACGGCGGTTCGATGCATCTGTTCGACAAGCGTATCAACTTCATGGGCGGCAACGGGATCGTCGGTGCCGGGCTGCCGCTGGCTCTGGGCACTGCCTATGCCGCCGTCAAGCGTGGCACCGACCAGGTCACCGCGGTCTATTTCGGCGATGGCGGGGCTTCACAGGGCGCTTTCCACGAAGCGATCAACATGGCTGCGATCAAGAAGTACCCGATTGTCTTTATCTGCGAAAACAACCTGTACGCTGCCACTACCCACGTTTCCGCCAACTGCCCGATCGAAGACATCGGTGACCGCGCCAAAGCCTACGGCATTCCCGGTCCGGTAATTGACGGGAACAACCTCTTCGAGGTCGCCGATACGGTCGGAGAAGCTGTCAACCGGGCTCGTGGCGGCGAAGGCCCGACATTGATCGAGTGCAAGACCTGGCGGCATCGGGCACATTGCATGGTGATCCCCGAGCATCGCCCCGGCAAAGAGCGCAAGCACTGGACGAGCCGCGATCCCATCGATCAGATGCGTGATCACCTGGCCGCCGAGGGCATTGCCGATGCCTCCGCCATCGAGCAACTGGAGGCCGATGCCCAGGAACAACTCGAGGCTGCCGTGACGTTCATGCAGGACAGCCCATTCCCGGACCCTGCTGAAATTCCCGAGGTGGTTTATGCCGACTGAAGCAACTGCGCTGCGCAAACTCAAGCCGATCGTGGCCATGAACGAGGCGCTCAACGCTGCCATGGAAGCGGATGACGATGTTGTTCTTTTCGGCGAGGATATCGGCGCCTACGGCGGTGTCTGGGCCCTGAGCAAAGGTCTGCAGAAGAAGTACGGTGAGGCCCGTGTTTTCGATACACCGCTTTCAGAGTGCGCCATTATGGGCACTTGTGCCGGTGCTGCCATGGCCGGGTTGCGGCCGGTGATCGAAATCATGTACGTCGACTTTATGACGATCGCCATGGACCCGCTGGTGAACCAGGCGTCGAAGATCCGTTTGATGTCGGGTGGGGCTTTCGACCTGCCGATGACGATCATTGCGCCTTGCGGCGCCGGTACCTGCGAAGCGGCGCAGCACTCGAACTCGCTGGAGGCGTGGTTCCTCAACACCCCCGGGCTCAAGGTCGCGATGCCGTCCACGGTGTACGACATGAAGGGCCTGCTCACAGCGGCCATCCGCGACAACAACCCGGTCATGTACCTGTGGCACAAGGTACTGTACGATCTTGAGGAAGAAGTCCCCGAGGGCGACTGGGTCGTGCCCCTCGGTGAAGCCGCGGTACGCCGGGAAGGCGAGGATATCACCGTTGTCGCCTATTCACTGATGATGCACCGCGCGATGGAAGCGGCTGCCGAGCTCGACGGCCGAGTCAGCGTCGAGATCATCGACCCGCGCACGTTGCATCCGTTCGACCTCGATACCGTATTGGTCTCGCTGCGCAAGACCGGGCGCCTGCTGGTCGTGCATGAATCGCCGGTTCGCTGCGGCGTCGGCGGTGACATTGTGCGGCGGGTATGCGGGGCCGGTTTCGAACTGCTGCGGCAGGCGCCGCAGGTCGTTGGCGGCAAGGACTCGCCTATTCCCTTCTCGAAATCACTCGAGGACGCCGTGATCCCGCAAGTTAGCGACATTCGAGCGGCAATCGAGGCTATGGTTGGGTAGCTTTCGGTTCATTGTCCGATCTTTTGCGGTCGCACCAACAAGGAATTGAAATGAAAGCCACCCATGTCGTAGTGACCGGCGCCAACGAAGTCGAGCTACAGGATTTCGAGTTCGACAGCGAGAACCTTGAAGCGCACCAAGTCCTGATCGAAACCGAATGCAGCTTCATCAGTGCCGGTACCGAGCTGGCGAACTACGCCGCCGTCGAGCCCCTGGTGTGGGTTCCTGGTTCCTGGTGCTGCTACCCGTGTCGGCCCGGGTACGGCAATGTCGGCATTGTGCGTGCGATTGGATCAGCAGTGACAGCTTACGTACCGGGGCAGCGCGTCTTTTCACATGGCCGCCATGCGTCGTTCGTCATTGTGGATCTCGAGACAGGGTTGTTGATTGAGGTTCCCGACGCGATCGCCCCTGATCTCGCGGCAGCCTCGCGCATGGCCGGTGTTTCACTGACGGCCCTGGTCGTTGCGGAGCTGGACGGCAATCCGTGGATCGTTGTCTACGGACTGGGGGCGGTCGGCAATCTGGCGGCCCAGGCGTTCGGCATTCGCGGCTGCAAGGTCATCGGCGTTGATCCGGTTGAGCGCCGTCGCGAGCTTGCCCGCGCCTGCGGCATCCAGCATGTCATCGGCGGTGAGTCGGTGAATGTGCAAGCCGAAATCGAGGCGCTGACCGATGGTCAGTTGGCCGCTGTCACCGTGGAGTCTGTCGGTCACAGCGCGGTCGCCATCGAAGCTCTGGCGGCTACGGCCGACTATGGCCAACTGATCCTGCTCGGCTCGCCGCGGGCTTCTGTCGAAACGGATATCACCAGGTTTTTGTCGGATGTACATCTCAGGGGCGTTGTCGTTCGCGGCGCGCTCGAGTGGCGCCTGCCGATGTATGATGTGCCGAACGCCCAGGGCTTTTCACAGTTTTCCAAGCAGCAGAGGATTTTCGAGTGGATTGCCGCGGGCAAGCTGGATGTCGCGTCCCTGGTGTCGCATCGCATGAAACCGGAGCAGATCAAGGATGCCTATGACGGCCTGCTGAAGAAGCCGGGAACCTATACTGGTGTGGTTCTGGACTGGAAGTAGGGGCGAGTTGCGGAAAGGTTTTACCTCAATCTCACGGAGCATATGACTACCCGCGAAAAAATCGGACAATTGCTGCATATCGGCGGCGTCATCGGTGGCATCGGTGCAGAGGACGAGGATGTCTGTGCTGCCATTGCCGCTGGAGAAGTCACTGGTGTTTATCTGGGGTATCCGCTCTTTGCCAATCCTCAGGCGGCCGCCGGTATTAGCGCGCATCTGCAGTGACTGGCGCCGCGGCCGCTTTTCATTGCGGCCGACTTTGAATCGGGGCCGGGCTACAACTGTGCCGACGGCTGCGCGCATCTGCCGTACCTGATGGGACTGGGCGCGATCGACGATCCGGAGACGACGCGATGCGCTGCCGAGATCACGGCGCGCCAGGCATCGGCGATGGGCATCAACTGGCTGTATTCGCCATGCGTCGACGTCAATCTGTGCCGCGACAATCCGATCATCGGTATCCGCAGTTTCGGTGAGACCGAGCCGCTGGTCACACGCATGGGGCGGGCGTTCATCCAGGGGTGCCGTGACGCGGGTGTGCTGTGTACAGCCAAGCACTTCCCGGGCACGGGAAACACCGAGACGGACACACACCTCGGACCGGCCCGCGACCTGGGAGACCTTGAGATATGGGAGCGTTCTACGTTGCCGCCGTTTGCCGCTCTGATTGAGGCCGGTGTGCCGGTGGTCATGACCGGGCATGCGTGGGCGCCGTTCCTTGACCCGCACGAGGGCGCTGCAACCTTTTCGAGGCCTGTACTGACCGGTATCCTGCGTGATCGTCTGGGTTTCGACGGCCTGATAATGTGCGATAGCCTGATCATGGAAGGCGCTGCGCCGGGCACAACCATACCCGAGCGCTGCGTGATGGCGTTCGAAGCCGGCTGCGACATTCTGCTGGCCAGCTATGATCCCGGTACCATCGACGCCATGTTGCAGGCACTCGAGTCCGGGCGCATCACGATGGATCAGATCGAGACATCGATCGGGCGTATCGAACGGGCACACCAGTGGCTGGCGGAACAGCCGCGCGGCCAGATCCTGGCGGCTGACAATGAGCAGGCCCGTGCGATCGGTCGTCGCACGGCGCAGATCAGGAAGGGGGGCAAGCAGCTGCCGCTGCAACCCGGTGACTACAGCTGCCTGGTGCAGTGGCGTAACGACGAGGTACGGTTTTTCACGCGGGAGCCCGGGGTGCTGGCCCATTTGCAACACGCCTTGCAGCGGCATGACCCGACGGCGCCGCTCATGCCTGTTTCACGCATCTGCCCGGAAGATGAACATGAGTGTCTCCTGTCGGCGGTGGCCGAACGATCGACGGTCGTGCTGGTAGCGATCGTCAAGAACTATGCAGGCGACCCGTATGTCGGCAAGTTCACCGATGGCGCACTGCAGCTCATACATAAACTGACGGACGCCGGCAAGCACGTTGTCGTGGCTCTCCTGGGCACGCCGTATGTGGCAGACCAGTTGCCGGAATCCTGTACATTCCTCTGCGCCAGTGGCGACTCACTGGGGTGCGCCGACGGACTGATCGACTTACTGACGCTGGGAGAGCCGGCCTCGGCGTGATCGGGAAAACTGACATCCGACACCAGTTGCCGGATTGCCGCCCTGCTGCAGGCTGCTGAAGATGGAACACCCGATGACCTGTGGTGTGCGACAATTTTGGCCAATTCGATTACATTAACCGCCCTGTGATCTCAACCTGGTCAACTCAAATGCATAACGCTCACGTACTTGTTCTTGTGATTCTACTTTTCCAGCCTCGAGTCGTGTTTGGTGAGGCGACGCCGGTGACGGTGGCGGTGCACTCCGAAGTGCCGGCTTTGCTGGATTGGGCTCATGAAACCCGGGCTTTGCTCGTGACGTGGCACCCTCGAATAGATGATCTGTTGCGGACGGAGGGGTTTACCGTCACCCACAGTATCGCGCTCAATATCGAGAAATCCGACGAAGGCGTCGCGGAGACATCGGGTGATGTCATTACCGTTTTTTCCCACTGGATTGAAAAGCATCCGGCCGATGTCGGATTGGCGGTGCATGAGCTGGTTCATGTCATCCAGGCCTACCCATCCGCCGAGCCATCGTGGATTACTGAAGGCGTTGCTGACTATATCCGGTTTGCGATTTTTGAAGGGAAACCGCAGTCATGGTTTCCAGTGCCGGCGGCAGAACAAGGCTATAAGTCGGGTTACAGGGTTACGGCTGGTTTTCTTTTGTGGCTGGAATCGGAGATTTCGCGGGGGATCGTCAAGACCCTCAATACGGCCATGCGCCGCGGTGCGTATTCGGATGAACTTTTCAAAAGCGAAACCGGGCGTTTGCTGGACGAACTTTGGCAGGACTATGGTGATTCGCGATAGAGTATTGTCGCACGCTTCATGAGATCAGTTGAATGAATCATTTTCGCAGCATAGGACCACTGGTCTGTATGATTTCAGAGGGAAATCTGAATTTTTCCAACGTCAATTCGAAAATGCGCCGGATCAGGAATCGGTCGACGCATTAAGAGCAGTTATCTGATTCCGTAAACGAGTAGTTGACCGATGAATCTATACGCTCTCCTGCAGGCACGCACGGCGGCACGGGGTCCGGTGCGAGTCGGACTGATCGGTGCCGGTAAATTCGGCTCGATGTTCCTTGCCCAGGTGCCGCATACTGCTGGCGTAGAGGTCTCCGCGATCGCTGATCTCGACCCGGACCGGGCCAGTGCGGCATGCCGTACCGTCGGTTGGCACGACGAGCATATCGCCTCGGTCAATTTCAGCGATGACGCGGCAGTTCTCATTGACAGGGATGACGTCGATGTTGTCGTCGAAGCGACCGGCAGCCCGCAGGCAGGCATTGCGCACGCACGTAAAGCAATCGCGGCGCGCAAGCCGGTGGTGATGGTCAGCGTTGAGGCGGATGTTCTCGCCGGACCGTTGCTGGCGAAAGAAGCAGCCGATGCGGGAGTCGTCTACTCCATGGCCTATGGCGATCAACCGGCGCTGATCTGTGAACTGGTGGACTGGGCACGGGCCTGCGGCATGAAAGTGGTTGCCGCCGGCAAGGGCACGAAATATCTGCCGGAATACCATAGCTCGACACCGGAGACGGTGTGGGACTACTATGGCTTGTCCGCTGAAGAGGCTGATGCCGGCGGGATGAATGCGCAGATGTTCAATTCGTTTCTCGATGGTACCAAGTCGGCGATCGAGATGGCCGCAGTTGTTAATGCTGCAGGGCTGACGGCGCCGCCAGCCGGTCTGGGCTTCCCGCCGTGCAGTGCTGATGACCTGCCCCGGGTCCTTTGTCCCGAAGCGGATGGCGGCGTGCTGAGTCAAGCGGGAACGGTCGAAGTGATTTCCAGCCTCGAGCGCGACAGCCGGGTCGTTGAACGTGATTTGCGGTGGGGTGTCTATGTCGTTTTCGAAGCGCCGACTTCGTACAGCACAACCTGTTTCCGTGAGTACGGTCTGCTGACCGATGCCAGTGGACGGTACGCGGCGTTATACCGGCCGTACCACCTGATTGGTATGGAACTGAATATCTCGATTCTTTCGGCAGCGCTGCGTGGTGAAGCAACAGGTGCCGCCACTGGCTTTCGTGGTGATGTCGTCGCCAATGCGAAACGCGATCTCGCAGCCGGTGAACTCCTGGACGGAGAGGGCGGGGCCTGTGTCTGGGGTAAACTCCTGCCCGCCGGTGAAAGCATCGCGATCGGGGGGCTGCCGATCGGGTTGGCGCACGGCATCAAGTTGACGAATGATGTTGCGGCCGGACAGTTGTTGACCTGGGAGGATGTCACTATATGTGAGGACGACGAGACGTATCAGTATCGACGACGCATGGAAGAAGAATTCGGAAGCCCTTAGTCTACTGGCAACATTGTCACTTCATAGGACGCCGGGGTGGGGCGTAATGGAAACGGTGTAGCTGCGTTTGAAATTGATACTAAACAAACTTGCCGGGATTCATGATGCCGGCGGAATCCACTACCGATCTCACGTTGCAGAGCAGGTCGTGAACTTCCCCGAGGTAGGGCTTGAGGTGCTGGCGCCTGACGTAGCCAATGCCGTGATGATGTGATATGGCGCCGCCGCCGGCGAGGCACCGCTCCATCGCGACATCCCAGATTTCGAGCAGCCGTTGCTCGGCCGCGTCGTCATCCTCGCATGCCCCGATGAGGATCAGATATAAGGAAGTCCCGTGCGTGTACGCGTGGGAGAAGTGTCCGAGTACCTCATCGGCGAGCGGCGCGAGTGCCGCCTTCATGTCCTGGTACAGTTGGCCGATCTGGTCCCAGCCACTTGCTATCTCGATCGTTTCGGCGAATCCACCGGGGCGGTCAAGGACGTTCTCGACGGCGGAAAAATCGAAACGTCGTTCCATCCAGGCTTCCACAGCGGCGGCGCCGGTCGGCGTACCGCTGGCGGCAGAGCAGACTTCCACACAGGCGTTCATCTCCGTTGTCGCCATTGCCGACGTGCCTTCGCAGCCGAGGAAAAGCACCGGTTGCCGGCTGCTCGCGTCCTTCATCGCGTGCGGTGCTTCATCTTCGTCGTAAAGGCGCAGGACAAATGGCCTCAGCCCGTGCTGCATTATGCGCCGGATCGCATCTATGCCGTCGGTGAGCCGATCGAACACAATAGTCTCGTACAGTCGCTGCTCGGCCAGTTCGAAGACTCGCATAGTGACGTCGACGATCACGCCCATAGTACCTTCCGAACCGATGAACAGATGGCGCAGGTCCGGCCCGGTTGCACTGCGCGGCGGGTCGGGCATCTCGATGATGCGTCCGTCCGGTAGGACAACTGTGAATGACACACAGAGATTTTCGATGCTCCCCCAGCGGCTCGAAAATTGACCGGTCGCGCGGGTCGCCAGCCAGCCGCCGACGGTCGAGCGGTCGAGGGACTGCGGCGAGTGATTGAGCGTCAGGCCTTCGGCGTACAGTTCTGCTTCGAGGTCATGCCCCATCTTGCCGGCCTCGACGCGAACGGTGTGATTGATCCTGTTGAGCGCGATTGTCTTGTCCATTCCACCGAGGTCGAGAGAAACACCGCCTTGCGCCGCGAGCGGTGCGCCGGTGACGGCGGAGCCGGCGCCCCAGGGGGTGACCGGTACGTTATGTGCCGAGGCCCAGGCGAGTAGGCGACTGACGTCATCCACCGATGTTGGTGTGACAATTACCTCGGGCTGCAGCGGTGCTTTGTTCTGCCGTCGCCACTTGGCCGCAACCGGCCAGGCGTCATAGCTATGTGCCGCTAAAGCATCGGGATCCAGGGATACACGGTCGTTGCCGAACAGTGTTGCCAATTGTTCTATTTGGTCGTTGGTCATGGCAGAAGATCACCCGGGACGAGTGGAATTACGATCGGGAGATACAGATCGAAGAACTCTGATGAAAGCATTTCTACTCGAAGCCGACATCCAGCATCGGCACACGCAGATTCTCGACAGCGCGTTTCTCGGCAGCGACCGGAGCTTTCTCGGCTGAGCCGAGTATGGTTTCAATCCGCGCGATGCTTTGGACCATCTGTCCCAGCATTTCCGGTGTCATGCCGCCCTTGTGATCGTCACCCGGCATGTCGACATGGTAGGTGAAGTGCTTTTCGATTACCGTGGCGCCGAGTGCTACAGCCGCGAGGCAGGCCTCGACACCGTGGTTGTGACAACTGTAGCCGACGGGATAGTCGGGAAAGGCTTCCTGCATCGAGACCATGGCGCGGAGGTTGACGTTTTCGTCCTCGCACGGGTACTGGCTGGTGCAGTGCAGAAGATAGAGGTTTTCGATTTTCGACAGGTGCTCGATGGCGGTGCGAATTTCATCGAGTGTGCCCATGCCGCTGGACAGGTAGACCGTCTTGACCTTGTCCGCGCGGTTGTTGATGTCATCGAGCAGGTCATAATCTACCAGGCGACTCGAGGCTACTTTCAGTGATGTGCATTTCATCTTTTCCACCAGAAACCGCGTCGTGCCGATGGTGAAGGTCGAGCTCAGGAACCCGACGTTTTTTTCGGCACATAGTTTCTGCATTTCGAAGTGCTCAGCTTCCGGCATCGCGACGCCCTTGAACCAGTCATACCATTCGTGGTCTTTGCCGAAATTATCGGCTGTGTACGTCTGGAACTTCGCGTATGTGGCACCGTGTCTGGCGATTTCCTCGACCATTCCACGGCAGACATCCCAGCGGCCGTAATGGTTTTCACCTACCTCAGCAATCACAATTGTTTTCATGTCGACTCTCCGAGTTGCAGTTTGGCTGAATATAGTCGGACTGTCAGTTCAGTTCTATGTATTTACTCGAGCCTTAATCCCCTGTCGCTCTCGAGATCGATCTGCCGGGGTTCGCGGCGATTTGTTTACGTACTTGCCGCCGGGGCGACAGTGCAGACAGGAATTTTGCCGATTAATTGGAGAACTCCGATGCCTGTTCATCAGCGTGTGCCTGACATCGCAGGCAGAGCTCGGCGGCCTTGAAGGTGTGCGCCTGTGTCATGGCGTTCTCGGTGCGATTGAGACAGTCCAGAATGAGCTGGCCGAAGTATGGATACCCGACCTGGCCCTCAAGCTTCATTTCCTGTTCACCCTCATCGGTGACGAGGAACAGTCGGTCGCCGCCACCTTCCCGGGCGACGTCGATGTATTTCCGTAACTCGATGAACCCTTTCGTGCCGAGAATCAGCGTCCGTCCGTCACCCCACGTACGCAGGCCGTCGGGAGTAAACCAGTCGACCCGATAGAAGAACGATGTGCCGTTGTTTCCGACCAGGTGTGCCTCGCCGAAATCCTCAAACTCCGGATGCTCGGGGTTCGCGAAATTTGCGACGCGGGCGCTGGCGACGGAGGCGTCCGAAGCACCGGTGTAGAACAGGAACTGTTCACACTGGTGACTGCCTATGTCACAGAGGATGCCACCTGTTTTCGACTTCTCGTAGAACCAGCCTGGTCGCCCGGCGGCGGCATGTCGATGCGGGCCGAAACCGCTCAATTGGATCACCTCGCCAATCACCCCGTCGCGGATGAGGTCGCCTGCGAACACGGCACATTCCACGTGCAAACGCTCACTGTAATACACCGCGTACTTGCGTTGCGTCTCGGCAACGGCCTGGCGTGCGTCTTCGAGTTGGTCCAGTGTGGTGAACGGGGTCTTGTCACAAAAATAATCCTTGCCCGACTGCATGACGCGAATGCCCAAGGGGCCACGGTCACAAGGGACCGCCGCTGATGCTACCAGCGAAATGTCGGTGTCGTCAAGAATCTGTTCGAGGCTGTCCGCGATCCGGACACCCGGGTAATCCTGACAGAAGCCATCGACCTTCGCCGGGTCCGGATCCCAGACGTACTTGAGCTTTGCACCCGCTTCCAGCAACCCGTTGCACATGCCGCTGATGTGTCCGTGGTCCAGCCCTGCTGCAGCAAACTGAAAATCCCCGGGCTCCACCACTGGATTGGGCTTGCCTGTCGGGGCGTAGTTCATGCCGTCATTGGCTTCACTCATGTCTCATGTCCCGTATTCGAATTGGCAGGTTGATCATCCGACGAATCGATGCACTGCTTCAGCTACGGCGGCCTCGTTATTATTGCGCTCGGTAATGTAATCGGCGGCTTGCCGGGTCGCCACGCTGCCATTGGCTACTGCGACCCCGATCCCGGCCGCGGCAATCATCGCGGTGTCGTTGTCGGCGTCGCCGATCGCCAGGATTTCGTCGGTGGAGATGCCGCAGTATTCGGCAAGGGTCGGCAGCGCCGCGCCCTTGTTGACGCCGGGTGCCATGACTTCGAGATACATCGGTTCGGTTTTGAAGATCGCGGCGCGTGCGCCCAGTTCATCGACGAAGCGGTCATAGAGTTGATCACGGATATCCGGCGCGGTCAACAGGATCACTTTGCTGGGGGTGCAGCCATCAAATTGAGCCAGGTCGGTGATGCAATATTCGGCGCCGGTGTGGCGACTGTACAACGCCCTGAAGGGTTCGCGATCGCCGCCATCGTCGGCATACAGCCGGTCGTTGTAGAAAAAGTTCAGCAGGTAGCCCTGGCTTTGTGAAAACTCGACAAAGTACCGTGCTATATCGGCGGGCAGCGGGTTGTCATAGATGACCGGGCGCCCCTCGGCGCGAGTCCCGACGACACGGCCGCCGTTGTAGCTGATCAGGGCGCAGTCCATGCCCAGCTTATCCTGAATCGGGTCGATCAGCGGCGGCATGCGGCCGGAGGCGATGGCTACGGCGACGCCATTCGACTGTGCCTGGCGCAAGGCGTCGATGTTCTCAGGCGGAATCTGCTTCTGATCGTTGAGCAGCGTACCGTCTATGTCGACGGCGATCAGACGGGGTTTCTTGGTTTCGTGCATCATGCTCCAATATACGCTGGATCGGCGGCGCTGCGCTGGATGCCGGATACTGGACCGTCGTTGTCCAGCTGTAGACAGTTAAAATAGCGACGGTAGCAGACAAGGCATTTCGACGTTTGGCATTTGCTGATCGGCATATGCGGGACGAGGAATTTTCTATCGGTTCACGTAGTCATTGCCGGCGATGTCTTTGCCGCGGGCGAGCCATGTTGGATGTTGCTTCACCGACATCAGAAGTTTCAGCTCGGTGCTGAAGTAGCGCATGGTGTAGCCGCATCGGCGTTTCCGGCTTTTGTTGCCTTCAGCGCCGTGAATAATTCGGGCATCGTGAAGGGAGCATTGGCCGCGTTCGATTTCCAATGACACGGCATCCGATTCGTTGATCATATCTTCGCTGATGCCTTTCGAAAAGAGTGATTTCTCATCGTTGTAGTCTTCCAATTCGTAGTTCGGATCGTTGAAATGCGAACCGGGAATCACTTGCATGCAGCCGTTTTCCAGAGTCGAGTCGTCGATTGCCAGCCAGACGGTGACGATCTTGTCCATCGGCTCGATCAATGGCTGCCAGTAAAAGCGGTCGTCGTGCCATGGCGTTATCACGTCGTCGCCGGGGTCTTTGCAGATGAAGTGCGAGCTGAAGAGTCCGATGTTCGGGCCAACGATGTTTTCCGCCAGATCGAGTACTTCGTCGTCGAGCAGCCATTGCAGGAGCCGCGGTTCCCACAAATGACATTGGTTGAGCCCGGCCAGATTACGCTCGTCCATTTCGACATCGAACGACGAAGCCGTGTATTTCGCTTGAATATCGGCGACTGGCATTGTCTGCAGTTGCTCGAACAGTTCGGTCAAGCCCGCCAGTTTGTCGGCCGCCATCACCTGCTGGTGATGGAGGTGGTAGCCGCGCTGTTGGTAGGTTTCGATTTCGCCCTGTGTGAGTAGTGGTTTCATGGCATCACAATACTACGGGATGTTGGAAAAACACGGGTTTTTCTGAACGCGGCATCCCGGATTTTAGCGGAAAAAAATTACTGGTACTGCTCGAAATCCCAGCTTTGGGAGATTAAATCACTTAAGTTCTGCTACCTCAAAAAAAGGAATTTCCATATGACTGCTGCGAGCAAACCATTCAATTTCATTTACGAAGCCGAGTGGAATGATGTTCCCTGTTCGGACTATCCGTTGACCCCCGAGCGATGGGTAGCGGAGAGCATCCGGCCGCTGGAGAACTCGCAAGTGGACACGCTGTTCTACAACCTCTGCTCGAGTGACGGATACGTCTGCGACCTGGACAGTGGACAGATACTCATGGATAATTGCGAAACGCTGACCGATGCCTGGGTCTGGCGATACCGGGAGAATACCAAGAAGCTGATCGCCGCCGATGCCAACCCGCCGAAGCTGGCGGTTGAGCACGGTCACCGCCTTGGGCTCAAGGTCATACCAGTCGTTCGCATGAACGATATGCACGATATGTTCTATAAGGATGAAGTGAGTAGTTTTAAATTGGAAAACCCGCAGCTGCTGCTGGGGTATGGCAAATACAACGACTGGGAAAGAGGCGCACAACGCCATCCCAATCCTGAGTCCATGGAGTCCTTCACCTGGGGCGGCTTTGACTTTGCACACCAGGAAGTGCGGGACCACAGGTTCGCGATCATCGAGGAGTTCCTGACGCGTTGGGACAACGACGGCGTATCCCTGGATTTCGACCGCGATCCCTGGTTCTTCAGGGAGGCCGGCAAAGAGGACAACGCCGCATTGATGACCGACCTCGTGCGGCGGGTTCGCGCCGTCGCCGACGATGTATCCAAAACCCGCGGTCGCCCGCAGTATCTGCATGTGCGTGTGATCCCCGACATGGACATTTGCTGGCAGCGCGGTATGGACGTAAAGACCTGGGTCGAGGAAGGGCTCGTCGATGCCATCTCACCCGGCTGCGGATACATGACGTTTACCCAAGACCTGGAGCCGTGGCTGGAGCTTGTCCGGGACAAGCCCTGCTGGATCTACCCATGTAACAACCATTGGAAACTGCCGGAGATCACGCGGGCCTGGGCAAAGCTCATGTTCCAGCGTGGTGCTCACGGTCTGTATCTGTTCAACTGGGGGCACCTGCTCTACGGCTTCGACAAGGATGCCAAGCCGACAAGCGCAAGTTGCGGCACCGTCTGGTACGATGAATTACATCCCTGTTACTACGAGGTGATGAGGCAGATCGGCGAGGCCGGGACCATGGCTTTCGAAAACGCGACGTATAATCTGGAATCCGTTTCCCATGAGCAGCTGCCGGGAGA
Source organism: uncultured Lentisphaerales bacterium (assembly GCA_964460215.1). Taxonomy (GTDB): domain Bacteria; phylum Verrucomicrobiota; class Lentisphaeria; order JABSQK01; family CAJWLW01; genus CAJWLW01. Next base: position 12,796 of record CAYWQM010000059.1, on the reverse strand, counting down.
AGGTGGCGCGAACCGAAGAGAATCCCGCGCCATTGACGCGATCGAGCTACCGATCGAGTTGACGGTTGGACAGCATAGCGTGAATATCCCGTTCGCTGAAGATCTGAAGAGCGCCAATGAAAAGGGCCTGTCCCCGCAGATGACGCTCAGGCTGAAGATCAGTAACTACACGGCTCCCGATGAATTTGACGTGAGCATCAATGACCAGAAGATGGATATTACGACAAGAACCTCGAGAGCCGTATTTATCATGGACAACGATACCTGGTTCGAGTATCCACTCTCAGGTTCCATGATTGCCTGCGGTGACAATGAATTGACGTGCGATGTCCAGAAACTCAATCCGCAGATGTCGGTCACACCCGTATTGATGAATGTTGAACTGGTCGTGATCTATGGGGCGTGAGGGGAGGGCGACGAACCCGGGTACTTGAACGTTTCTCTTCGCGGAACGTTCGGCTCCGGCGGTTTGACATGGGACCTACAGTAGCATTTTCTCGATACGGCGTACCGCTGGGATTTTTGTGTTAGGTTATTGAGAGACGACGGCCGCGGACGGCCGTTGCACGGACCCCGCCAGTGAAGGCGCAACCCGGGAACAAGGAGAACAGTTCCATGGCATACGGCATATCGACTTCGATTCTGGGCCATTTGCCGCTCGAAGAGGCACTGCGGCGGCTGGCTGCGGAAGGGATCGGGCAGATCGAGATCTCGACCGAGCCACCACACTTTACACCGGGCGCGTACGAGCCGGCCGATGTCCGCGGATGGCTCGATGAGCTCGGACTCAACGCGCCGGTGGGGCACGCCTTGTTTGGCATCCCCAATTTCGCCGCGCTTGACGAATCTGAGCGCTCACGATCGGTCGTCGATGTTGCGGCGTCCCTGGAGCTGCTGGCGGCGATTGGCACTGGCGTAGCTGTCGTTCATCCCACCGGGTACTCATCCGACTACAATGACGACAACCGCTCGGCCTGCGTCGCGCAGGCCCGCAAATCGATGTTTGAGCTGGCGTCTATCGCCGGCGATATCGACATCCGCCTGGCCTGGGAGAATCTGCCGCATCGTGGGGCGCCACGGCCGTTTCATGATATGAGCGAGCTGCGCGCGACAATCGATGACATGCCGGCCCATGTCGGTCTCTGTCTCGACACGACCCATGCATTGATTTCCGGTCACGATCCTCTGGGGCAGCTGAACATTGCGGTGGACAGGCTGTTTTCACTGCATCTGCATGACTCGGATGGCGTCGGTGACTCCCATTGGGTGCCGGGACGCGGTATCATCGATTGGCAGCCATTCATCAGACGACTGGACGAACTTGAGTTTGCCGGCCCGCGGACTATTGAAGCAGTGGCGAAGGAAGATAACGCAGATCAGGTCCTGAGCGAAGCTGCACGAGTCGCGGATTCACAGTTTGGTTGGATGCCTGGGACTGAAAACCTGGATTAAGGCGAATGACGTCGGAGTGCCGATCGTCATCAGGAAGAAAAACCAGGTTAAATGTCTTGCCTGTGTTACTTCGTTGGCTGCTTTCATTCCACTTCGGAGACAGTACAATTGTGTATCAGCACACCAGGGTACAGTGAAAAATAGGAAGGCGAGTGACGGTCATGTTTTGGTGTGTTGGAGTCTTATAAAACAACGACCGGTAGCGTTTGCGCGCAGCCGGGAAAATTAAGCTGTTCTTTCGTGCTGCGACACATTTCATAAACCAGTCCCCTCAGTTCCGGCACTCAATCACTCTGAAGGTGAGACTCATAATGTCCGACAAACTGCCCGAAAGCTATATCCGTGAAGCGGATACGGAATTTTTCGAGCGTGAGTTGTCCTCTTTCGTGCCTGATCGTGTATTCGACGCGCATGCCCACATCTGGGACTCGGACCATGGCGAGCAGGTCGTATGGAACGATGGATTTCCTTCGGACATGAGTCTGGATCTCTATCGTCAGTTCGTTGATGTCCTGCATCCGTCCCGGTCGGTATCGGTCCTGTTTTTGAGCCTGCCCTGGAACAAAGAGCGTCGCCACGAAACGAATGAATGGATTGCTCGAAATGTTGCTCAGGATGCGACCTGCCGGGGTCATTTTTTTATCGAGCCCGAGGACGACCCCGACTGGGTGCAGCAGGAGGTTCGCCGCCTCGGTCTTCACGGTCTCAAGTGTTACTATACTTATGCCTCAGAAACCTGGGAGGCGGACATCCCCGACTACCTGCCCGAGCGCCTGGTAAAAGTCGCCGATGACGAGGGTTGGACGATTACCCTGCACATGGTCAAGGCCCGTTGTGTCGCGGACCCGAGCAACCAGTATTGGATTCGCCACTACTGTGAGACCTATCCGAACATGAAACTCATCCTGGCCCACAGCGCCCGGGGCTTCCAGCCGAGCCACAATTTCGAGGGCTTGCCTGCGTTACAGGGGCTCGACAATCTTTACTTCGACAGCAGCGCCAATTGCGAGCCGCATGCTCACGAAGCGATCATCCGGCTTTTCGGACACAAGAAGTTCATGTACGGGTCCGATTTTTACCTCAGCCATCTGCGCGGGCGTACCTTCGGTGCCAGCGACTCGTTCGTCTGGGTCGAGGAAGATTCACCGATATGGAATCAGAAGCAGTTGGCCTTTCAACCGTCGCTGATCGGTCACGAACACCTTCGCTCTCTGAAGCTTGCCTGCTGGTCCGCCCGTTTGTCGGACAGTGACATCGAAGACATTTTCTGGAACAATGCTGCCGAGCTGTTCGGTGTGGAATAACCTCCTGAAACCTGAAACCTGAAACCTGAAATCAAGGAACCCATCATGTCCGACCAACCTACTGCCTATCTGAACGGCGAATTCGTCCATGCCGACGACTGCAAGCTGCCGATGTTCGACCTGGGTATCGTGATCGGTGCCGCGGTTACCGATCTGGCGCGCACCTTCAACGGCAAACCGTATCGGCTCGAGGACCATATCCGGCGTTTCTATCGATCCTGCAAGTACGCCTGGATCGAGCCGCCCGCGTCGCTGGAAGAGTCGATGAAAATCACCGAGGAATTGGTCGAGCGCAATCTGCCGGTCTACGACAATCGTGAACTGGCGGTCGTCTATTACATGACGGGCGGTGTCAATTCGACATATGCCGGCGCCGCGGCCGGTGCCGATCGGCTGACGCCGACCTACGTGCAACACACGTTCCCGCTGCCGTTCCACGTGTGGTCAGGCTTCTTTACCGAAGGTGCCCACTGCGTCACGCCGTCGGTTCGGCATGTGCCGCCACAAGTACTGAGCAGCAAGATCAAGCACCGTAATCGCCTGCACATGTGGATCGGCGACAAGCAGGCCCAGCAGACTGACCCCAAGGCCGTGGCGCTTTATATGGATGTCAATGGCAACATCGCCGAAGCGACCGGCTCGAACTTCCTGATCTATCGCGACGGCACGGTAGTTTCTCCACGGCGCCCGAACATGTTGTGGGGCATCAGTGTGCAGACGGTCACTGAGATTCTTGCCGAGATGGACGTGCCGTTTGTCGAAGAGGATATCCAGACCTACGACGTGGTCAACGCCGATGAGGCGTGGCTGCCGAGCTCGCCGTATTGCCTGGCGCCGGTATGCAAGATCAACGGGACCGAGATCGGTGATGGTAAGCCGGGACCGATGTGGCGCCGCATTCTCGACCATTGGAGTGGGCTGGTCGGTAAAGATGTGTACAAAGAGATCACCGAAGCATCGGCTCCATGAGGAAGAACGCATGGCTGTTATAGACATTCTCGCTCACAGCGTTGTTCATATCAATGCGGAACCACACCGGGTCAGTGAATATGTTGCGTTGCTGTACGGACGTGTCACCCGTCTCACGTAGTTAACAGCAGCGTTTTCACTTCGTGCGGCCGAAAGTTGAGGCTCACGGTCCCGTTCGCAATTTTCAGGGGCTTGCCGACAGGACGCTCGAGTAAATTCACCAGGATCGCTGCTGTTGTTCCAGTGTCCACGCGCAGCCGGGCACGGCAGCGCTTGCCGTCAGTTTCGAACAGGCGCATGACCAATCCTTCCTGACTTTCTGCCAAGCGCAGTGATGTGCAGACGACCGAGCCGCCTTTGAGTACCATCGCTGAAGGTGCAGGACGTACCCGGGCCTTTGTCGTTGCGGCGATCGGCCGGCGATTGTATGCCATGCCGGCCCTGACCAGTTCGGCGTTTGATCTGCCGCCGTGCGGAGCAAAGGCAAATCGCACCCGGTGCCGGCCGCTGTCGGGATCCGGGTCGGGGGAATAACTGCTGCGCAGCAAGGTAATGCGGAGTCGCCCGCCGAGCGCGTCATAACCGTATTTCGAATCGTTGTACAGGGAAAACCCGAACTCGTCTCCGCTAAGGTCGCAGAACTTCTGCGTCGGGTATTCGATGCCGTCTGCAGCGCGTTCGGAAACCAAAAACGGTCCTTCGCTGCGGACGCGTGCCGCCGTCATGCCGGTAGCGAAGGAGATCTTCAACTGCGGGATCGCCGTGTCGGCGGAACCTTTTTCCTGCCAATCGATTTCGGCGTCGAAATCAACCCGTGGAAAATCTTTGTAGACGAGGATCTCTTCGTTGATCTGCGAGGAATGAAAGCGGTGGGTCACATGGAATCGGGCGAACACCGGCCCCGTCTCTACCAGCTTCACCCGGGCGTTGCGTAGCAGGTATTCCTCGCGCAGGATGTCGTTGATCAGCCAGGCGGACATCGGGTTGGGCGCCTCGAATACCAACTGGAAGACATTGAGCGCCAACTCCGCGCGGCTTGATGGAGTGCCTACGTCGTGGCCGATATGCCGCGCCGCGCCGAAGGCAATGAGTTCACGTGCCAATCGCTTGTCGAAGTACGATGCGATCGCGCCGGAGTCGCGGCTGATTTTCAGGCTCGCGGTCGCTGTCTCGACCTGGTAATAGCCGGCGGTCGCGTGTTCAGTTAGGGGGGTAACCGGCACTGCGGCCAGGTCCGTGCCGCGCGGTACCGTCGTGAGGATACGAAAATGCCGACACGAAAATGCCGGGAGCTCGTGTGCGATAAAGGCGTGTTCTGCACCCAGTTTCTGCACCGGGGTGATGGCACCTGTTTCGTCGGCGAGCGCCACTGTTCCCCGCGGTAGTTTTGTGCGCACCACTTCCGTGCAGACAAACCCGCATGGGTTGAAGACGGTGATCGTCTTGCCGCCGCGTTCCGGTTTTGCAAGTAGAGCCAACGCCTCCTTCGTTACCTTGCGCGCGGTCTTGAATGATTTCTCGGAGCGTTGATGGGCGTTGATATAGGTGTCGTGAACGGAAGCGCCGTCGAAGATATCGTGAAACTGGTTGAAGAGCACCGGCGTCCAGGCGTTGGCCAGCGTCCGTCGGCGGTCGAGACTGGCAAGGGCGCAGAGGGTTTCGGCCGTGATTAATTGGCCTTCACACTCACGGTTGTAGCGCTTGATCGTGGCGTGGGTTGTGAAACAGCCCTCGAAGACCGTGTAGGTTTCCCCGGTGTTGCCCGGCAGTTCCGGCTTCTCTCTGTGGACTGCTGCAACGACGTCTTTCATGCTGCTGAAACGGATTCTCGGAATGAGCGGTCGATCGTGATAACGCTGCATGATCTCGATTTGATGCCGTGCCATGCCACCGCCGTGGTTGCCGATGCCCCAGATGTGCAGTGCATTGCGAATGCCTTTGCGGTAGTTTCGGATGGCGGTTTCGACGAGCGCGTCCGGTGTCAGCGTGTCGTTGTAAACCTTTGAGAACGCAGTGATTCGGCTGCCGTCGACGCCGGTCCAGTGGCGGATTGGCCAGTTGTCCCAAAGCCCTGGGTTACAGCGCATGTGGAAGTACGAATCGAACTCGCCGAGCGCCGCGAGCTGCGGGATGTTGCCTGGCTGCCCGAAGGTGTCGGGTTCCCAGAACGCGGTTGCT
>CAYWQM010000059.1:0-6883 GCA_964460215.1 uncultured Lentisphaerales bacterium | reverse complement strand
TGCGGGTCCACTGCTTGGCGTACAACATATGCCTGGCGATCGACTCGCCGTCCGCCATGTTCAAGTCGCCTTCGACCCAGGTGCCTGCAGCGTTCTCCCAGCGGCCTTGGCGAATTCGCTTCTTCACCTTGGCGAATACGTCCGGATCGTGACGGCGCACCAGATCGTATGTCGGGACCTGGCTGTGGACAAAGGTCAGGTCGGGATACTCATCCATGAGATCGGTGGCGATTTTGAAATCTCGGCGAATGCACTTGACGGTGTCGTCCCAGGTCCACATCCAGTCCATATCAGTATGTGCATGACCGAGCAGATGAACTGTGATCGCCTTAGCCTGTGCCGACAGCGGCATCAGTATCGACTCCATACGCTCAATGGATGCACGAACGGCGGTCCAGCGGTTGCTCTTGACTGCGGCCAGGTCGACCGCGGCGGCGGCGCGACCTACGACTTGCCGATCACGATCCGACGAAGCGAGCGCCGCTGCCATCTTCAACTGCATTGCTGCCGCGTCGAGGTCAACGGCCAGGTCGGTGCAGGCCGCGAGTTCGACATCGATCTGAAATGATTTTGGCGGATCGATGACCTCTGTGGGCTCTACACAGGCCACGATGCGATAGGTTTTTCCCGGTTCGATCGGGAGTGGAAAAGGCTCCGAGATGGGACCGGTTGCGGCCCAGGCCCGGGTTTCCCGGAACAGTTCTTCACCGTCGATCCAGACGGTGAACGGGGCCCACCCCAGAATGAAAATATTTGCCGTCGTCCCGGCGAGCTTCAAACCAGTGCGGCGTTGAGGCAATTCGAGGTCGGTGTAAAACCAGTGCTTATGGTTTTTTGTCCAGAACTCGCGGTGTGGCTTATATACTGTCCAGGTTGGGGCGGGTGGCTCGGCCGGGCCGCGTCGCGGCGCCTTTGGCGGGCATCGCCACACCGGCTCGATGACACGGCGCAGCTCTGCAATCTTGCGGCCAAGGGCATCGAGAACACCGTCAAAGGCGGCCGTTGATTTTGCTGTTGGGCTCATCCGGCAGTATACCCGCCGTCTACAGGCAGAGCAATCCCCGTAGTGAAGGCAGCTTCGTCGGATGCCAGGTAGACCGCGGCGTAGGCCGTCTCGATGGGGCGGCCCAGGCGTCCCATCGGGTGCATGTCCACCAGGGCCTGAAATTCTTCTTCGGTTCCCAGGATTTTCTTTAACAGCGGTGTCTCGACAAACCCCGGACAGATGCAGTTCACCCGAATATTCTGCGATGCATAGTCCAAAGCCATGCTGCGGGTGAGATTGACGATGCCGCCTTTGGATGCCGAATAGGCGGCCCGCGTTCTACCGCCGACAACACCATAGATCGATGCGGTGTTGATGATCGAGCCGCCGCCGCCGCGGATCATTTCGGGGATGGCAGATTTGGAACCGAGGAATACGCCTTTCAGGTTGGTGTCTATACAGCGGTCCCATTCGTCCTCGCTCAGGTCCGCGACTGGTTTGCGGATCGCGATTCCGGCGTTGTTGAAGAGGATGTCGAGTTTGCCGAAACAGGTAACTGCCTTTGTCACCATCGCGTCAGCGTCATCGGCGACTGCAACATCGGTTTCGATGAATTCCGCCTGTCCGCCCGTATCGTGGATCTGGGCGACCGTCTCTTGGCCGCCTGCGGTATCGCGATCGGCAATAACTACGGAGGCACCGTGTTCGGCGAACAGTTGAGCAGATGCTCGACCCAGTCCGGATGCGGCGCCGGTGATGATAGCAACTTTTCCGCCCAGTCTCATAACGCTTCTCAGTTGTTCTGTTTTAGACCGGCAACCTCAGGGCAGGTCCAATAGATTTCTCAGATTGCCACCGAGCAAGAGGTCGATATCTTCGGCCGGCCAATCCAGTTTATGGATAATCTCCAGATCCCGCTCGATATGTGGCTGCTGATTATAGGGAAAATCCAAACCATAGATCAGTCGGTCGGCACCGATCTGCCAACGGCAATCAGAAACCCCCTCGGGCCCGAGGTACCAGAATTTTTGATTCTCCATGTCGAGCACACTGGCGATGCCGCCGTACAGATGATTGCCCTGGCGCGAGTTGTTGACCACGACTGCCAGTACCTGGCGGTACCATGCCCAGCCGCCGACGTGCTCGAACACCATACGCAGCCCCGGGTTTTCCTGGGCGATCTCATCGGACAACAACGGATCGTATTCCTGTAGCCGATGCCAGTGAACGCCGAGATGGAAATCAGCGACCAACCCGGCTTCGTCCATCAGTCCGTAAGCTTCACGCGCCCAGTCCCCGAACAGATGAAACTTCTGTGCCGGCCCATGAAGTTTGATACCGCGAAAGCCGAGGTCGACAATCTCTTTGATCTGATCGTGCGGCGGCTTTTTTGGATCCAGCGTGCCGTACCCGACAAGGTGCGGCCGGCTGGACAGTTCGTTTGCCAGCCATTGATTCTGATTCTCTATGCTGGCCGGCAGCTGTGTCGTAAACGGTGCAAAACAGACGGCACCCTCGATGCCGAGGGTGTCCGCCATACGCAAGAATGCATCGGGCGTTGCGTCTTCGCGTGTTTCTGCAGGCAGCAGATGGACGTGATTGACGAACATGAGCGGTTACGGTGCCTCCACTTTTAACGGTTCGCCACAGGCGACCGATTCGTTGATTTTTAATGTTGTTGCCAGGGTCTTTGATGCATCTGCGAAACTCGAGCGAATCATTGACTGATCGCCGGCGGTGACCGCGTCGAGGAAGCCGTTTACCTCGGTGATATAACAATCGTCTGTGGCCTCGAAGGAAACTTCTTCCTCGTCGATCTTTCCCCACAGTCGATTCTTGTCCGACAAATCCCAGACCAGCCGGAAATCCTCACCGATACAATCGATCTCCCACACCCAACCGCGGTGCGACCAGGAATGCAGATAGGTCCCGATGGCACCCGAGCCGAATTTCAGGCTCGTGCTGATCGTGTCTTCGATGGTGAACGTATCGGTTTTCGGAATGATTGTGTTGCTGCCGAACGCATGCACGGCCGTGACTTCGTCCCGCATCATGTAGCGTGCCGCATCGATCAGATGGACGCCCTGATCGCCGATCGGCCCGCCCGATTTTTCCTGGATGAAGTAATAACCTGGCATTTCCCAGAAGGCGCAGGCCCAGATGCCGCGGATCATGCAGGAGCCGATACTGCGGCCGTCCAGGAGTTCGCGCATGCGGTCGGTGACCTCTGACCAGCGGTACATGAAGCCGACCGAGTTGATGATCCCGGCTTGCTCGATTGCGTCGATACAGGCACGGGCCTCCGCCATCGTGGATGCTGGAGGTTTCTCGCAGAAGAACGGCAGCTTGTGCTCGGCGATCGCCTGGATCGGCTCGACCCGGACCTGTGCCGGCGTGCAGACAAAAACCGCGTCGAGCTGCTCACGCTCTAGCATCTGGGCGAAGTCCCCATAAGCATTACCGCCATGAGCTTCAGCAGCTGCCTCAGCCTTGGCCACCTCCGAGTCCGCAACTGCCACCGGCCGGCCTTTGCCGGTGTCCACGACATATTGGGCATGGCGTGTGCCCAGACCACCAACGCCAATGATTCCGATTCTCAGCATTGCATCATCCTGTGTTAGGTCCTTTGGTGTAAGGTGTCAGGGGATTCTTGAAACCTGTTTATCCTTCTTCACTCTGCCAGCGGCCACGTGACGGATCCCCAAATCCATGGGTTTGCCCAGGCCCAACCTTCCTTGCCATCCCAGCAATCGATGCGGAAATAGCACGGAACCGTCTTTGGATTGTCGACTGTGCAGTTGCGCGCAAAATTCTGCAGCATCTGTTTTGCCCGCCCCGGCTCCGCAGCGGCGCCGACGTGAATGCGGGTTTCGGTAATCAGCTCTCCTGGCGGTGCGTCTTTGCGAGAGCCGCACCACGGCAGTGAGGTGAGCGTGATTGATTTGACAGGCGAGGTGCGAATTTCTATGTAGTCATCGACAATCTGAATGTCCTTGATCTCCGGTCCGGTCGTTGAATAGAACAGTCCGTCGCGGATTGCACTCAAAATACCCTGTGCCGTACGGTCCGGTGTACGCACCATGATCCAGGCCTTGCCTCGATCGAATCCCGGTTCGAACCCGGGCGATACGAAGCCGTCCTTCGAATGCCGATCGTCCGAGGCCCAACCCCAGACACACTTGCCGACCGTCAGCAGTTCGTCCCATTGGGTGACGGAAAAGGCCCGTCGTCGGGTGCCGTAGATATGCGCGTTGAACACTTCGATACCGATCAGGCCTTCGAACGTCATCAGCAGGCCGGAATAGACACCGCACATATGCGGATGCGACATGAATGGCAAGCCGCCCTGTGCCAAGACATCATCGATAATCAGTTGCGGATGCACGCGAACGCGCGGTACCTCGGTGATGCCGATGGCGCAGACCTCGGCGCCCAAAGCCTCGTGACAATCGGTCATGATTTCGGCACCGGGAATCAGCACGATCTTCGAGCCGGGTTCCTGGTCCAGTTCCGCCACGACATCGTGATCAGTGATACACAGGAAATCATAGCCATGCGCCTCGAACCAGGCAGCCACCTCGCGGACTGTCATCTGTCCATCGGAAGCGGTTGAGTGGGTGTGCGGGTTGCCGCGCAGCCACTCGCCTTCGGCGGCGAACGGGTTGCCACGGATGACCGGCGGCAGGTTGAATGTGTTCACTGTTCGGTTCCTTCCAGCTCCGAGAAATCCAGAGTCAGCGGTTTACGGATTTTGGCATAGTACCCGACCGGCCGACCGTGCACGTTGGTGACATCCATTTTTTCCTTGGAGTAGTACCAGGAATGCCAGTAACTGGCGGTGACCAACCACTTGCAGAGTTGTCCCCAATCCGGGAAGCGCTGCGCTGCGTCGTCCGGATCCATATCCAGGATCATGCGCCGATAATCTTCAAAGGCATCGACGTGTTTTTTCAGTTCGACTTTCGACTCGCGGCTGTCGGCAATGAGGTAGGCCTCATACATCGTCCACATGTTCGATACCAACTGTAAATAGTCGAACTGCAGCCGTGTCATCCGCAGGTTGTCTGCTGCTGCACCGGTCACTCCGACAGCCTCGGCCTGGGTCAGCAGTGTGTTGAGGTGCTGCGTTATAAACGGTGGAAAGCGATCGCGCAAATCCCGCGCATGCGGCGATCCGGGCGCCAATTTGTTTTGTCGCAACGGCCGGGAGCCGCCTTCTATGGGCCCGTACAGGTAGTGAAAAAACTCGATCATCGCTGTGCCGGCTTCGCCGTAGACACCGTGGCAGTATTCGCGCAGTTGTTCATCCTCGTCGAGGTCGGGATCCCCGAGCAATCGGCCCAGAACATAGTACACCGGGCCGTTGAGCCCCCAGTTGTGTCCGTCACCGCCATTGAAAAAACCGATCACACCATGGTTCCGCAGCTTGCGGATTTCGTCTGCCACTTCCTTGGGTGTAGCATCCGGAGCGTGCCCGTATATCCAGGACATATCCCACCAGATTTTGTAGGAGGTCATCGCCGGCACCTTCTCCGACCAGGCGCCCAGCATTTCCGGAATGTCGTGGCATAACTCGGCGACGATATTCGGACTGTATTTGTCGATCTGCTTCGACGGCCAACGGGTTGGGATGTAGGCGAGGTAGTGGACCATCTTTCCCGGATGCGAAATGGCGCATTGCTCGGCGATCCAATTGTGCACGGTATGGATGCGTTCGACTGGGTTGTTGCGGTTTGTTGTGTGCAGCCATTTGTACCAGTCCGGACCGTCCACGTCTTTGTCCCACGGCTTGAAGTTGTCCATCGCTTCGCATTCTTCGCACTCGCAGCGTTCCCAGCCGTCGCTTTGGCCCAGCTGCACCCAGTCGAAGCCGTTGTCGAATTCAGAGCGGATACCTTCGAGCAGAAGCTGCTGCACCTCGGGGTTCGACGTGCAAAGATGGTTGCCCTCTGCCGTTCGCTTGCCGTCGCGCATTGCAAAGTACTCCGGGTGCTCTTTGAAGTACCCGGCATTCACCCAGTGATACCACGAGTGGCCACCGAAGGTCTTGAGCCGGATGCCGTACCGGAAATTGTTGGCGAAGGCGGCCGGATTAAGTCGCGGGCTACCGTAGAGAAAGGATCCGACTGCGTATGCAAACGGCGGAGTGACCGTCTTTTCAAGTGATCCGGAAACGCTCAGGGCAGCGGTTTTCGGCACGACAATTCCCTGTTTCATCGGCATGAACCAGCGGACCCCGCATACCTCTTCGAGGAAGGTCACGACGGCCTTGCATGTCCCGTTGGCACCGGCCCGATCTGCTTTTTCGTTTGCATGGATTCGATCGGGTCGCCACGGGTCGCCCCCGAACCAGTCTTTCAATTGCTCCGGAGATGGGTCCTCACGGCCAATGCCTTTGCTGTCGCGGCCGATGAGGAACAGCATGTTGTTTTTCACCAGGATGTGACAGCCATCCCACTTCAAGTCATCGGTCGTGACGCCTGCGGCCTGCGCCAGCTTCGTGTGGCCGACCGATATCAGCGTGCCTTCGGGCGCGTCACTTTCTTTGACGATCGGCAGTTCGGCACCGGTTGCTTTCTCGACATACTCCTGCAGCCAACCGGCGGCCATGCGCTGCCACCAATCGGCGTTGTTGGCGACGACGATTGTACTGCGTGGTTGATTGTCGACGACCAGTTCGAGCAGGTTATTTCCGGCTGTGTCCATTACTTTTTTTTTAACTCGACTACCGTGACATTTTCGGGCGTACCGATGATCTCCGGCGGCTGGGATGTGTGAACGTTTTCAAGGCGGATGCGAGGCTCGTAATCGGGGTGATACTTGGCTCCGAGCTCGGCGTTCGCATTGCCGGTCCGGGCATTGATCTTGAGGCGCTGAATTGTGGTATCCTTGATCGTC
>CAYWQM010000058.1:0-28359 GCA_964460215.1 uncultured Lentisphaerales bacterium | reverse complement strand
GTGGTCGCCGGCAAAAACCGTGTCGGTTCGGTCAGTTGCAGAAACACTGCATGTATGTCCCCTCGCCCGTGCCCTCCAGACGCATTAGGCACCGCCACCGGAACGAATTTAACACCCGGCAATTCATAGGCGTTCAAGGCCTCAGCCGATGACTGTGCATTGAACCAAGGCGCGCCGACCAACTGGAAAGCATGTGGTGTGCCAATGCCGATGTAGAATTCACCAAGCGTACCCAGTGTGCCGGTGGCAGCGAAAGTCACTGCCGATGCTACGGACGGAATATTCGGTGACGGCGGAATCCATTCCAGCCCCAAATCGCCCCATTTTAAGTCGCGGCCGTATCCTGTCATCGGCACGACAATCAGGTTGCAGCCCAAATCATGCTCACGATTGAGATATCGGGCAAGCTCGCCCGCCGTCATGCCGTACACCCGCGGAATCGGATACAGCCCGATGAAAGACAGCCATTTAGTCTCTGTGATCGGACCATCAATCGTCTGGCCACCAAGCGGATTGGGACGATCCAGCACAACGAACGTCTTGTCATGTTCGCCGGCCGCCGCCATCGCTTCCGCCATGCTCCAAATGTAGGTGTATGCCCGGCTGCCAACATCTTGAATATCGTAAAAGAGCACGTCGACCTGATCCAGCAATACCCGTGGCGGCCGTTTGTCGTTGGCGCCGTACAGCGAGTGTATCGGTAAGCCCGTGTGACTGTCGATCGATTCGTCGACGGCTTCGCCAGCCGGGATAACGCCACGGATACCGTGCTCCGGCGCAAAAAGCAGCGTCAGGTTCACAGCATCATGGGTGTGCAGCAGGTCGACAGTTGGTACGCCCTCTCGATTGCAGCCGGTCTGATTGGTAATCAGTCCGACCCGACGACCAAGTACCAGATCGGCATACCCCGGATACACCTGTGGATTGTCTAGCGCCTCCATCAGCACATCAACGCCGAGACGGAAGGTTGCAGTTTCCGCTAAAATGACCGGACAGATGAAGGCGGCGCAAAACAATGCTATTTTCATTATCTCCTCGATTCGGGTGCTCTGGCTGGCAACACAACACTAGCTGATGGCAGCATATTGTCAAGTGATTGTTTCTCTGTGTATAGTAAGGAATTCACGACCCTGGCCGTAGTACCGCCATCATCATCGACAACGGAGCTTGAAAATGTCTGATGCCCGCGAGCTTGCCCGCATCGAATCGACTGCCAGGCAGTGGCGCACGATCGCCATCCTGGTTGCCATCGTTGGCATATTGGCTCTGTTCTGGATGCACCGGCAAATACAAACATTGTCCGACATGATGACGCGGACACAGAGGTTGGTCGACGACGTCGTCTATGTCGCCGGCAAAGTCGAACGCGGCTTCGATGCGCGCGTTGACGTACTCGATCGCCTGGCAAAAAATACCGAGAAAACGGTTTCATACTCACGCCTCGACACCTCGGAAACCGCACGTGCCGCCGCCGCCGCTCGTCAGGCCGCGGCCAACAGCGCGGATGCCGCGGCACGCATGCAGAAAATCAGTCGCGAATCACTTGAAGCCGCTATCGCTGCCGGGAAGGTAAGCGTCGACGCGGCGCAGACCGCGGCGCGCCTGTCGGAGGAGATGATAGAAATACGAACGGAGTTGACGAGGGGCGAACACGAATTACTGGCCGCAGTCAAAGAAGTACGGAACGAATCGGAGATTACCGCCAGCACCACCGACTCGATCCAAAAGCAATTGACAGAATTGAAGCAGTCGGTGGGAGGCACCGAGGCGGAAATCCGTGGACTTAGGGCCCAGTTGGCGGTGGCACGTGCCGATTTCGCCAGCGTCACAGAGCCTCCACAGACCGCGGCGGCAGCGGTAGACAACGAGGTCAAGCCGCTGGATATCATTCTGGACGGATCGAATTTCGTGATCCATTTCGTGCAGGGTCCGTATCCTTACGATAATCTGACGATAACGGAATCAAACTACTCAGGTACCGTGGCAGTGCCCAAAAACCGGATCGCCCGGGTCAAAGGAACAGCGGACAACAGCTTCTTTACTATCGCGGTGCCGTTGCAGGGGCGGATCGTCAACGACCTCAAGGGCACCAATAACAATTGGGTAGTGCGCTGATAATAGCCCGCAACCCAGGGCATTTTTCCGCGACGCCCTCGTACTTTTAGATATGATTCACAGCCGCCCGGGAATTATAGACCGGGAATTTGCGCCATGGTGCGCTGCGAATATCCTCAGCTGGAAAGCGTGATGATTGAATCTTTCATTTCCAACCGGGGAATGTTCGCTACATGATGCCGCATCCTTGTTTTAGGGTGAGCTCAAGGCAGCAGGTTCACATCTTGGATGTGGGGGGCGCTTTTGGATGTCAATTGGTGATGCAGCCTGGGAGACTTCCAATAGGATAAAAAAACATAAATTACTTATAATAAAATCTTTACAAGGTTTATTTCCGGTGTTCCTTATAAGAATTTTAGGAACTTAAGCCAACGCGCGTTTTGACGATTTTTCGAGCCCTTCGCAACGGATTCGGCGCCCGTCTTTCCATCGGCCCCGGGTTCTTTACAAGCTTTCCACATATAGGGTTGAAATTTCCCGGAAAAAGTCTTATAACATACTTGTGATTGCGGCTTTCGTGTTCACAATTTTCGTGATCGCGATTGTTCATGTCCCGGCCAACCGGCTGTCATTGCGGAAGCGAAACGCACGACATCGATAATTGGTGAGATTAAATGAGAATTCTTGTAGTCGATGATGATGATGCTGAACATTTGCATCTGCAAAACCTATTGACGGATGGCGACCACGAAATCATTCGTGTGGACGATCCGGCTCGGGCATTGCAGGCAGTATCCGAACACGACATACGGCTGGTCATCGCCAACTGGAGCGACTCCAGCATGGGCGCGCTGACCCTCTGCCGCGATATCCGCCAGTTGCAAAGAGCTGGATACACCTACTACATCGTGGCAACTGCCCGGAAACATACCGATCATAATTACGAACTGGCCTCGATGTCGGGCATTGATGATTTCCTCTTCAAGCCGGTCAATGCATTCGAATTGCGCATGCGGCTCGACGTCGCCGAGCGCATCCTCGGCTACATGTCACGCATCGGCATGCTCAATCAGCTTGTTACCATCTGCACCTACTGCAAACGCCTTCGCGACGAAGAGGAATGGATGCAGATCGAAACTGTCATCCGCCACAAACTCGGAACCGATTTCAGTCACGGCATCTGTCCGGAGTGCCGCTCCCGGGTGCGCGCTGAGCAGACGATGCATGAGGCGGAACAGACCGTCGGGCTGACACCGCTCCCGCGTACGCGCTGAGCATGCCTACCGCCTGCGAATAGTCCGAGCCCTTGCGCGATCACGGCGCCAAACCTCACCCCAGTGCCTGACAAAGTGCCAGCAGAAAATCCCGGTTGTCGGCCGCGAGGTATTGCATGGTGCCGCCCATGCGGCTGAACGTCTTGTTGTATCGCAGATAATAATCCGGATTGTCCTCCGGCGGTTCCCCCTGTCGCCAATCCCAGCGCGATGGCGCAATATCCACTACCACAATATGATGACTGTCGAGATGACGCCCCTCCTGCAGAGCGAGGTTCTGAGCCATCGACATCGATTTTTCGAAAACCATCGGTGACATGACGGCTGAACCGACAGAGAGATAAACGCCAGCGCCGATCTGGCTGACTGACGCCGCAAAAGTCAGAAAATCCCGTAGAGCCGTCCGCCCCAGAGCACCGCCGTGGTTCATCGGGTGATTGTAGATGATGTCGTGCCCGATCATCGGATGGCCCGTAAACGGGATACCGAGCCGGTATGACGCTGCCTGCACGCTGAAACGCTTCCACGGATGCGGCACCTCCAGCCAGCCCGGCGACAAATCGAAACGGCGCACTGCCGACAAAAGATCCGCGGCAGCCGCGGCAGCCTCTGGTTCGTCATCGACACCCTCCCGTACCATAGCTGCCAGGAACGCAGCGTCGGGAATTTCCAAGCCCTCGTCCTCGATCATTTTACCGACTGACTCGCCATAGCCCTGGTCCAGGTACGCCCCCACAACGAGGGCCAAGTTGATGAAGTAACCGGTCTCCTGCCAATTGCCGAACTCACCACGCTCAACATTAACCCGGACGTCTTCACTACTTTCCCCCAACCAAGCAAACTCCCAATCATGGATGATGCCGGCACCGTTGGTCGCCAAATGAGAAATCCAGCCGCCCTCCATCAATTCAATCAGAACCGGCGCCAAACAGTTCTTGATGGTGTGGGCACCGAAACTCATTATGACCGGGTCCCCGGCGCTCCGGGCCTTGCGAATATGCTCGGCCGTGACTCCGACAGCAGCAGCAGTATCCTCGTCGAGCCCCTTTGGCCTGGTCTCAGGCGTGATGCGGTCCGCCTCTATCCGCTGCTTGTTGGCACGTTCTGCCAAGGGCTTCATACGTATCTGTGAACGATCAAGTCTGGAGTGTGTCACTTGGGTTTCTACGGTTTGGCGGCATATGCCCCGGAATTTTCTCTCGCAGGGCTTTTCGCCGGTCGTCGGTTGGTATGGAATATGCTCGTACCTTGCAATTCTACCACTCGGAACTAATTTTCGAATCCCTCGAAAAACAAGCTCAGGAAACCGCTGTACCCAGTTGCAACATTGATCATGGAGGAATGAAATGTATCATTTTAATGTGGCCGTTATTGCCGCGATCGTAGCCCTGTGGCCATTACACCTATCGGCTGAGGATGACCCTGTACTTGCTACCGTAAATGGTGTCGAAATTCTCGAAAGTGCTGTTCTGAGGGGTTTTCATCAGGAATTGCAAACCGATCAGCAGACTAAACTCATCAGGGAGATCCTGCCTCGCATTGTCACCAACGAGATAATTGCCCAAAAGGCTACGGCTGACGGCATCCCAGATGATCCCAGCTTTCAGGCACAGATCGATGCCATGCGGACCCAGTTTGCCCGCTCCCTCGTCGTCACCACGGCCACCGCATACCTGCGCAGCCGGACCCCGGCGCGCGGCCCGGAAAACGTCAATTTAGTCAAGGCCGAATCAGAGGCATACTACGCGGCTCACCCCGAGGAATTCGCCGAGATGGACGAACGCTCTGCCCTCATTTCGATCCGCCGCCGCATCACCATGAAACAACGCTCCGACCAGTTTGCCAAGCTTATCGATGAGGCTCTCGCCGAATTCAACTTCAACGTCGCCGGCAAGCCCGTATCGGTCGACATTGTTAAAGCCAGCTTTATCAACCGGTCGCCAACTGACGACGAAAGAGAAGATCTGTGGGAATTGATCCACCAGCGCGCCGGTGTCGAGGAACCGGGCCGCGGTGCAAATGACAACGAAGTGCAAGCATATTTTGACACGCTCTTTGCCGTAAAAATCGAAATCGGCAAACAAGAATTGACCGTCAAAGACCTCTATCCGATCACCGTGTCCGATACGCCGCAGGTTGTTCCCAACGCTCGCCTCTCAACGCTCCACATGCTGCAGAATTATTTCGTCGCCGCAAAAGCCGATAGCGACGGCTTCGAAGCAACGGCGCGGACCGGATTCGACCCGGAGCGCAACATGCTGGTTCAAACCTACGTAAAGAAAAATACTAAGGACAACCTGCAGAAGATCAAGATCGCCCCGGACACAATCGACGATTATCTCGAGGCAAACCCAGATCGGTTCGCCAGGAAACTCAAGCGCAAAAACGGTAAGCAGGCCGTCCGCGCTGAAATTGCAACGATCCTGAAAGCCCAAAAAGCCCGCGAACTGCGGAAAGAATTCTTCAAGGAATTGACGGCTTCCGCCGACGTCAAGTACCTCGACGATCGCGTCAAGCCCGAGGCGACGAAACAGCAGGACTAGTGCTGTGCAACGCGACCGTTGCCGCGCGAAAGAACCAATATTTCCACAACCATCGCGATGGCGATGACCGCCGCCGCCACCAGCAGCAGGCCCGGAGCACCCAGCAGCTCCGCCGCGTAACCCGCCAGCAGTGATCCGACCACTGCCCCGGTACCGACAAGCATCTCATTGCACGACACGTGCCGCGTCGCCGCCGCCGGATCCATGATCGCGTACACCACTGCCTGGTAGAAAGATACCCCGCCGAAGATCCCGGCAATACAGAGCCCGAGACAAAGCAACATGGCATTGCTGCTGTTCACCGCCGCCAGTACAAAACCGAGAATGCCTAGAATATTGGCTGCTGCCAACACCACAGGATTGTACAGCCAGCGCGTATACACCATACAAGTAAGCGCCGCGATCGCCTGTGCCAGGCGACTGAGGAACAGTATCACCCCCATCGTCACCGTGCCGATCCCCAACTCCTCCAGCCCGACTTTCGGCAGAATGCCCATGCAGCCGAATATCACAATCGTCGCTGTCACGATGCTGATGCGACCGATCAGCACGTAGCGCGGGTCGTGGACCAGATCATCGTCCGCGTCCTCAACGGCCACAACGGCCTGCAGCCGGTCCCGGCAAAGCAGCAGCAGTGCAACGACGATCAGCGGCATGATCAACATCGGCATAATGAACCAGGCGTTGTCCTGGCCCGACACAGCCCCCTGCAGCAGAAGCCCGATCGCCATGCCCGTCGACCAGGCGAACGCATACCAGGCCGCGCTGCGCCGCGGATGCATGCTGGTCACCGACCCCATCTTCAACTGGAAGCTGATAAAAAAACTGCTCGACGATATCGCCAGTCCGGTCATCGCAACCGCCAGCGGCCATGCCGTATAGTCAATCAAAAAAAGCAGCGCCAGCACCGCCGGGGCCCCGGCACCAAGCAATAGCAGTACCGGCATCTGGCCGCCGCCCCAGCGGCCGACGACAAACGCTGTGAGGATGTAAGTCACATTGAAAACCGCGAACAACCAGCCTGTGGCAGTATCCGTCAGTCCCAGGTAGCTGGCCCGCACCGGCATGCCAAAAAGGAAACAGGAAATCGTCACATCCACCAGCAGAGGAAACAGAAATATCAAATAGCGCATGGAATTGGCGGGGAACGGCAAAATCAAGTACCTTGTTCGGGAAGCAAACCGGAGCGGAGGACATAGAAGAATGACAACACAGCAATCACTAATACAGTCCGGACTGGCGCCGGACAAGGCACACTACTGGGCTGAGCGCCTGGACGGCCTGCCGTCCGTACCCGCAATACGCTGGCAGCAGGCCAGCCTCGCGTTGCTGCAGGCCGGTGAACCATTCGCAGTGCATCGGGCCGTGTACCAGGAAATATTCAGCCATGACGATGCCGATGCCGGGCCACCCGCCGCCTGGTCACCGACAACTGACGACATTGCAGCCGCCAACATCACGCAACTGCAACGGGAACTCGGGCTCGACAGCAGCGAAGCGCTGCACCGCTGGTCTGTCACCTACCGCAACGAGTTCTGGGCTCGAGCCATCGAACTCCTGGGCGTCCGCTTCCGCCAACCATATGACGCCGTCGTCGAGGCGGATTCCGGCATCGAGACGCCACGCTGGCTGCCCGGTGCAAAGATGAACATCGCCGACAGTTGCTTTGCTCATGCTCCAGATGCACCGGCAATCATTTTCCAGGGCGAAGACGGTCCCCTGCAGACCTGGACCCTGGCTGAGCTCGAAGCCCTGACCAATCGCGTCGCCAATGGCCTCGTTGCAATGGGACTGACTGCCGAGGATGCTATTGCCATCGATATGCCGATGAGCGCCGAATCCGTTGCCATCTACCTCGGGATCATCAAGATGGGCGGCGTTGCCGTTTCTATCGCCGACAGTTTTGCTGCCGGCGAAATCGCCATTCGTGTGCGCATAGGTGAAGCCAAGGCGATATTTACTCAGGATGTTATCACCCGCGCCGGAAAGTCGCTGCCGTTGTATCAACGCATCGTCGAGTCCGAGGCACCGACGGCAATCGTCATCACCACAGGAGCAGGGCTTACTGTCGATCTGCGCGATGGCGATTGCAGCTGGGGCGACTTTCTCTCCGACGACGATTGTTTCGATGCAGTCGCTTCGACGCCCGAGGCGACCATCAACATTCTCTTTTCCTCCGGTACAACCGGTGACCCGAAAGCCATACCGTTCACGCAGACGTCTCCCATCAAATGTGCTGTCGACGGCTACTTTCACCACGACATACACCCCGGTGACGTTGTGGCCTGGCCCACCAATCTCGGATGGATGATGGGGCCATGGCTGATCTTCGCCAGCCTGATGAATCGTGCTGCCATGGCGCTGTACAACGGAATGCCATCGGGTATCGGATTCGGCCACTTCGTTCAGGACGCCGGTGTCACCATGCTCGGCGTCATTCCCAGCCTGGTCCGTACCTGGCACGAAACGGCTTGTATGGAAGACTGCGACTGGTCGAAGATTCGGGCCTTCAGTTCCACCGGCGAATGTTCGAATGCCGAGGACATGCTGTACCTCATGTGGCTGGCCGGCTACAAGCCGGTCATCGAGTATTGCGGCGGCACCGAGATCGGCGGCGGCTACATCACGGGCAACGTCGTCCGCCCGGGGTCACCCGCGACGATGAACACCCTGGCGCTGGGGATCGATGCGGTCATCCTCGACGATGTCGGCCGCACCTGCACCAACGGTGAACTTTTCCTTGTGCCACCGTCCATCGGCTTATCAAACACCTTGTTGAACCGCGATCACCACGAGGTCTACTTTGCCGGCACTCCCACAACCCCCGACGGCGGCCTGTTGAGGCGCCACGGTGATCAGATCGAACAGTTGCCGAATGGCTACTTCCGCGCCCACGGCCGGGTCGACGATACCATGAATCTAGGCGGTATCAAAACCAGTTCGGCAGAAGTCGAACGAGTCGTTGGCGAGGTCGATCACATTGTCGAGACCGCAGCTATCGCCGTTATGCCAGCCGGTGGGGGACCATCACAGCTTGTCCTGTATACCGTCGCAGATGCGGAGGTCGATGTTGCTGCTCTGCAGGCCACAATGCAGTCCGCCATCCGGCAGCACTTGAATCCGCTGTTCAAGATCAGCGACGTCGTTCTCATCGACAAACTGCCGCGCACCGCCTCGAATAAAGTCATGCGCCGCGTCCTGCGACAGCAATACATGGACCCGGCAGGAGCCTAAGACTGCCAGTGCTCCATTTGCAGCCCCGGGCCGCCGTTCGGCAACATGCGACAGTTTCGGTCCAGATGTCACGGAGCTTTCCGCAACACGGAACACCGGTGCCGGTTCCACAGGCCATAAATAATCATGCCGCTCACCGCACCCCCAAGATGGGAGCCGAGCAAAGGTACGCCAATACTGCCAAAATGCAGACAGCCCAGGAACGGCGTGCCCGCAATGACTTCGTACAAACACTTGCCGATCAGAATTGCCAGGCATACACAGCCCGTCAGTCGATTGATTCGATCCTCGTCGGAGATCATCTCGAGCATCGATAGTGCCAGTACGCCGTGAGCCGCCCCGGAAAGTCCGCAGAATCCATAGGCCGCCGTGGCAGAGCCGAAAAGATACGCACCGCCCAGACCGCCGAGGCTGCAGATGACAATCGCCGTCAGGCGCTTGCCCAGATTCGATTGACGCAAGGTCATGCAACACAGGAAAAAGGCACCACCATCCAGCACCAATTGATAAAGGCTCACGTGAACGAAGGGATGTGTGAACACCCGCCACAACTCGCCGGCAATGACCCGATCTCCTAGGAAGATCAGAGCCTCCGCAGTCGGCACCCCGAGCAGGTGGAGGTTGGCAACGATGAGCAGGCCGACAAATACCAGAAGCTCGGGGTGCCAGCGCATCAGATCCCGGGAAGGCTCAGTGCCGGCGCTGCCTGCTCTCATGGATGCGGCAATCATCACGATGACTCGTCCGCTGCATCCTCGGACCGGCGTCGTTTCAGCCATGCCAGCAGCAGCACTGCCGGTGTGAACAGCAGACCGACCGGACCGGAGCCACCGCCAAAACTGATGTTACGGCTCTGCCGGCGTTGTTGAGACGGCTCGGTGGGAACACGCACTGGGCGGGTCCCTGTCGGTGCTGTGGACTGTCGCACGGGCGTGATATCCGCCGGCTGCGTGTCGACAGCATTCGGACCGAGTCCGTCCATGGCACGGTCACGAATCCCGTCGAACTTTGCCAGCACACGTTTTTCCGCCGCCCGTTCCCGTTTGAGCCGCAGGACATTGTGCCGGGCGATCTTCCAGCGCCGGTACTCCTGGTCATTCTCGAGCACCAGGAATGACGTGTACTCAGTAGCGATGCCATAGCCTTCACCGAGCCGGACGATCTCAGGAATGATCTGGGCCCGCGTACCGTTGCGATCCGCCTGCTTCAGCAGCATATCCACCTTGTGCCAGGCCCACATGCGCTCGAGCTCGGGGTTGTCGTTGTCGACCGTCGGAAACTCGAACGGTGCGTCGGCAATGACTGTGTGCCCTTCCACGTCTGCACTGACTTTTACATTGACACGACCGCTGTTGCGGTAGCGGCCGTACACCCGGATCGGCGAACCGTAATACAGGTCCGGCAACTGTTGCGGCACGACGTCGTAAACTGCAATGTCCGCAAAATCGATCTTGACGTTGGCTGCAGCCGGCCGGGTCAGGGCCCGCCGAAAGCCGCGCGCCTGGCGATTGAAATCATCCCGGTTCGACACAAATGCCGCCAACCCGCCGGTATCCATGGCAAGCTGTTCAAGCAACGGCCGGTTTACTTCGTTGCCGACGCCAACACAAAACACCCGCGTGTTTTCCGGGCGTCGGGCGATCGTCTGAAGCAGATCCCGGCGCTCACGTGTCTTCGTCATGCCGTCGCTGATAACTACAACGTTGAGCTGACGCCCCGGCTCGCGATAGCGGTAGGCCATGCGAATCGCCGGATCGAGAAGGGTCGATCCGCGCGGCTTCTGTTCGTCGAGAAATTGTAGAGCCGCAGTGCGTGTATCGTCACTGGTGGGCTGCAACGTATCGAACAGCATCTTCGGCTCGATGTTGAAGGCAATCACCTCCAGCCGATCGCGCTCATTTAGTGATGTAACAAAAGCACCGACCGTATGCTTTGCCGTGCGCATTTTGCCCGCCTCGTTCATACTGCCGGAGATATCGGTGATGAAGACGTAGTCCATGCCGTGGCTGGTTTCGTTCAGCACCTCGCCAGCGGTCAGGGTGAGCTGGAAATAGCCGTCTTCGTTGCCCCGACGGGAAGTGACCAGGTCGAGACCGGTTTTCGGACGTTCCAGCTTGTAGGCGATGACCAGGTCACCGTCGAGGTTACCGTTGCGAGTTTCCAGGCTCGCCGCAAAATGATGCGCGTCATGACGACTGAAAGCGACAGCATCGCCATGGCTCGGACATTCCACGCTCGACACGGGAATTGACGATTCAGCCCGTATCGAAAAGGCGAAACGCTCTGCAGTATTTGCAGCTAATTCTGTGTCGGTGACCGTCTCAAGCGGGTACAGGTAGGTCGCCCAGTTGTAATCGAAATCCAGTTCTTGGTAATAAACAATCTGCACTTTCTGATCAGCGTTCGCAGCGATCGGAAAAACGCGCATCTCGAATCGTTTGTAGTCAACCTGTTCGAGAAGCCCCGGGTCCTCCCCGCGGTTCTTGTAACTGTCGTAAATTTCGCGGGCGCGCTCTTTCTCCAGCACCTCGCCAACCATCTCCTTGCCTTCGATCCACATGCTGAAGTTCGAGATCGATGCGCCCTTCGGCACTGGAAAAGTATAAAGCGCCTCGAGTTGACGTGACTCCGTGTTGTGGAAGACCTGGGTCACCGTGGTGACGGCTATGCCGCTGTTGATTACCACCTCAACTTCGTGGTCGCGAATCTCCAGTGTACCGCCGAAGCCACCGTCCGCCACCAGCAACCCGGCACCGTGGACCATGCTTACCTGAGCCATGAAAAGACATGCTGCGGTCAGCACGCCTGCGATCAACGGCCGTCTGAAATGTCTGGTTGTCGAATTCATCGTTCACCTCCTGTGTTGGTTGTCTGCAGGATAGAACGATTCATGCCGTTTAAATAAAAAAAGAACCTTAACTATTTGTACATATAGCTTTACATATCAAATGCCATGCTACATAAAAATAATAATCAATTTATTTTATACATTAAATGTATGACATTATACATATAATGATCAATGTTTCCTCGGAGCCAGTGGGCTTTGTCCGATCTCGCGGTCTGCTGAGTCATCGACCGTACCGCTGCAACGCTTATGAAGCCGGGGCGAACGATCCGTTCAATATCGCCAAAGTCCAAGGGATAAACAAAGGTTGACCCGCGCCGGCGCCTAATCTTCCAGCAGCATCCACTTGTCCTGGCGCGACTCCCGGATATGGGTCTCGATCTGTTTCTTCATCTCCTGCATCATCAGTCGTGCCATTTCCATCGTGTTTTCTATCTCGCTAATTTGCTCCGGAGCCGACTCTTCGTCATCGGGGTCATTGAGTTTCGTCAGCAACATGTTGGTAATGGAAGCGACCTGGCTGAAAGCGACGAAACTTTCCTGCGGCAGATCTGCGATGTCGACGTTGATCCGGTCAAGACGGCGAACCCATTTGACCTGGTCCGTGAATATTTCCAACACGTGTTGCCGCAGCGGTCCTGCTACGGCATCCAATTCACGATCATAGCCAGCACTGATGTCATCCCAAAGTTCCGCGGAAAGCGCCATGAATGCCTGTCGCTGTTCGGCCGAAAATTCCACTGAGCGTCCAGTCAATATGCGTTCCACCACATTGTCCAAATTGTTGCCGCCACTGAACAGTTCATCGCGGATGAACGCTTCATACTCATCTTCGCTGACTGAAAGGCCTAAAAACTCCATCAACGACTCCAGCTCACCTTCGCCATTGCCGTCATCATTGAACGCGTTTTCATCGAAAAGCTCAAAAAGCTCCGGCGGCTCTTCGTCGCGAAACCACAGAAAGGTGCGCATACTGTCGCCGCACAAGCTCACTTCCCGGCTCCAGCTCAGGAATCCGCCGAAGTGCATGCCGGGTTCGGTCAGCAGGAAAGAGGGGCCAGCGAAAAGCGCCTGTGCCAGTTGCTCGGAAACCGTGGTAGCCGGGCCGAGCTCGTCGAAACCGCCAATTAGAAGTTGCTCGAGCGTGTCACTCCAGCGACGCACCGACGCGAAATCGAACTCTCGTTCCTCCAATGGACTATTGACGATGTCGTAACAGCCGTTTTCCCAACATGTCACCGTGCATAGCAGGGTATCGCTGTCACTGATATTATCATGTTCAAAGATCGCGGCCAGATCGAACACATCCATCTCCAACTGTGCCGTCGGCGCCAGGGCATCAGGGTCGAGAGAATCGAGCTGCCGATGTGCCAGCAACAGACCTGCCATAGTCGCAGGCGGCAGCAGGCTGTGGTAAATCAGCATGTCCTCAACACAACACGTGACAGACCGTGTCGAGAGCAGTTCACCGCGGTAGTTCAGTTGCGTCTCGAAAGGCGTGAGCGTCGGGTTGCAGAATGGGATGAACCGGTGACCAGGGACCAGAATGCGGTTTTTCCGCTCGTATGGCGTCAGTGCGATGCGAAAGCAGGCACCCTTGAAATACGATCGGCGCGGCACGTACTCGAGACGATCGTCGGCCCAGCGTTCAAAAATCAGTTCGCCGTGCTCACAGAGCAAGTCCTCCACCAACTCTTCCGGAGCTGCCGTGTCCGGCGGCTGGGTGTCCGCGGTTGCACTGACCACGTCGGCAGTAGTGAACGGTTGCTCAACAGTCTTGAGGAAGTCGACGACTGCTTTTCCGAATTCGCGGTGCTGGCGCGACATCGCTACTCTCCCGCCTCCGCTATCCGGCCTTCGATGACAGCCAACCGGCGGCGTAACTCAATGATTTCAGGTCGGCGGTCGAGTTTTCTGGCAAGCTGCATCTGCAACTTCATGACTCGCTCGTTCAGATCGCGCAGTTCCGCGTCCTGCTTCAGCAACTTATGCCGTTTCGTCAGCAGCTCATGTTCCACCTCACGCTGCTGTTTCCGCAGCGATTCGTGGTCCTCGGTATTGGTTGCAACGGCGGCGCCACCGGACATCAGTAGCACGGACAGAAAAACGGCGGGTACCATTTTCATAGATCATCCTGTGGTGTGATAGGTTTTTGTCCAGTTTCGAGACCCAGGACCTCTCCTGCCAGAAAGACAGAGCCGATAACCAGCCCGGCGCCATGCTGGCGCAAGCGGTCCACGCCATCTCGCATACTCTCGACAATTGTAACTTCCAACTCTGCTTGTGTCGCCTGCAGATGTGTACGAATTACTGCCGGCGGCACCGCCCGTTCGTAAGCAAGCGGCGCAAGAATCACTCCGGACAGATACGGCTCCAGGGCCGCCAGCATCTCCCGCCACAGTTTGTCCTGCATCACTGAAAAAAGCACCAGCCAGCGGCCGCCGGGGTACAACTGCTCCAGCAGTTGCAGCGACCGAGTCAGTGACGCCGGATTGTGAGCCACGTCGATAATAATGCCGCCCGGACGCTGATCAAATCGCCCGGGCCATTTCGCCCCTCCAATACCTTTGGTGACCGCATCCGCGGACAGCTTGATACCCTGTTGACGGAGCACCTGCAGCGTTGCAAAGGCCGTTGCGGCGTTCTCCGCCTGATGCTGCCCGAGCAATCGCATCTCGAGGTGTACACTGTGATCCTGCCAGGTTACCTGGCAGGATTGTCGCGGCAATATCCCGTCACTGGCAGCGGCCGGCAAGACGACGTTGGTAACGTCGAAATCATGGCCCCGTCGGTATATCGGTGCCTGCTGCACCGCAGCGACCGCTTTGATCGCCTCGACCGCCGTTGCCGCGGTCTCGCCACAGACGACCGGGACGTGCGGCTTGATGATCCCGGCTTTCTCACCCGCAATCGCCGCTATTGAGTCACCCAAGGGGCCCGTGTGGTCGTGGGCGATCGTGGTGATCACAGAAACCAGAGGTGTTACCAGGTTGGTAGAATCCAGGCGCCCGCCCATACCGACTTCGATCACCGCAAAATCCACCGCCGACTGGCGGAAATACTCGAGCGCCAGTGCCGTTACGAATTCGAAATATGTCGGCGAGTGTGACGTTTCATCGAACAGAGCCGCTGCCCTTGTGCGGAGTTCGCGAATCAGGCTGGGGAATGTGTCGGCGTCGATGGCGCGACCGTCAATCTGGAAACGTTCACGGACGGAAACAAGATGCGGCGAACTAAACAGGCCCGTGCGATAACCGGCCTGCGTCAAAGCCGCAGCTATCATCGCACAAACCGAGCCTTTGCCGTTCGTCCCGGCGACATGGACAATCCGCAGGTCCCGGTGCGGATTGTCCAGGGCCGCGAGCAGGCGCTCAGTGTTTTCGAGGCCCAGCTTGATCCCGGAGGTTTGCAGATGCTCCAGAAATTGTTCTGTATCGTCCATCATAGCCGCCGCCACGGGTTCAGCCCCAGCGCCCGGCTCTTGTGGTAGACAACGTAGACATAGACCGCATCGACACAGAAAATGCTGATGTACAGAAAATTCAGGACCTTCGATTCGGGCTTGAACATGCAGCAGACCGTGGCGCAAATCGCCGTTGCCAGCCAACGCGCCATAGCAGTGTACAACGATTGTCCTTCCAGTGCCGGACGGCGTAATGCCATGTGGATAAACAATACAGACATGATGAGGCACTGACCGAAGGCCGAATATAGCCCAAAAAAATCGTTGAACTCATAGGTGACACAGAGGATGCCGAGGGCGCAGAACAAAAAGGTGACAGCGAAACGCGGCAGAAACCAGGATCCCGGCAGACCCGCGGGAAAGTCCTCGCGACCGTGGCACAGGTACTGATAGACCAATACCAGCGACATGGCGAACCACGCGTGATAGACGTAGACATGCGGCACAACGTACGGCTCGACAAAAGAAAAAATGAACTCCCAGGAGCAGTTGGCGCAGATCGCGAACATCGGCACGCCATAGGTCCGGTCCTTGAAGCTGCGGCGCACAATCAGTATGTACACCGCCAACCACGACAGCTCGCCGAGTGTCATCAGACCGACAAAAAGAGGCGTATCAACCATCGCACCACCACAGCACCCGGTTCGATTCGCGGCCGGGCTGTACAAACTTCGAAGCCGCCAGGGATTGCACCGTAGTTCTCATGGACAAATATTAATCTTTCAGACCGACTGACAACATGACACCGAAGAATGGCACCATGATACTCTCTATTTCGCATATGAGCGACCTTGTCGAGAAAGAACTTGAGACAGGGGAAGTCATTATCAAGCAGGACATCTCCGGCACCAAGGATTACGTTCCAAGTACTGGTCCTGCCAACTTTCGCGCCCTGCGATTCCGTGATCGCACCCGGATTCATGAAACTGATGTCTGAGCGCGTGCTCGAAATGAACCGGAAAGTCCGCAACAACAAGCCTTAAATTTTTCCCAACGCTGGTCTCGATGCAAATCCGTGGTACGAATTTGAGCTACTGCATGAACGTCCATCCGGCGCGAACGTTTGCCGATGTGCTTGAGAATATCGATAACTACGCCGCGGTCATCGGTCGCCGGGTGGCCGGCGACAAACCGTTCGGCATAGGCCTCTGGGCGCCAAACACCGCCATCGCTGGGCTGCAAGCCGCGGCACCGGAGCTGCGCCGCACACTGGCGGAACGCAAACTTTACGTTTTCACTTTGAATGGCTTTCCATATGGCGTCTTTCACGGCGCCCGTGTCAAGGAACAGGTGTATTTCCCGGATTGGGGCACCATCGAGCGTCTGGACTACACCACGGCGCTGATCGACGCGCTGGCATCATTGCTGCCGGATGGCGTCCGCGGTTCCATCAGCACGCTGCCTTGCACCTACGGCAGGGAACTGCCGGCCTCGGCAATCAACAACCTGCTCGCAGCAGCACGACATGCCCGGCAAGTGCACACCGACAGCGGACGCCATATTGTCATCGGCCTCGAACCCGAGCCGGACGGTTTTCTCGAATCCACCGCCGAAGGCATCGACTTCTGCCGTCAGCTTTACGAGCGGGATCCACAGATCCACGACTATATCGGCCTGTGTTTCGATACCTGCCACATCTGCGTCGCCGGTGAAAATCCGATGGAGTCTTTCAACGCTTGCATCGCTGCCGATGTCAAGATTGCCAAGGTACATGTCTCTGCAGCGCTGCGTTGCGACAATCGCGACGGCATGACGGCACGCCAGCAGTTGTCCAGCTTCGACGAACCGGTGTATCTACATCAGACACTGGTGTGGAACGATGGCAAGTTGACCAACCGCTATCGGGATCTCGACGCGGCCCTCGAGGATAATCCTGTCGGCACCTGGCTGGTACATTTCCACGTGCCATTGCCGTTTGTCGGCACCGGTGGACTGACTGCCACCTCGGACCAGTTGACGCCGGCGTTCCTGCAACTGGCGACCGACCACTGTCCCAACATGGAGATCGAGACGTATACGTTCGATGTACTGCCGCAGCCGAAGCTCGACATCGTCACCTCGATCACCGATGAATTTGACTGGATGCTCGAGCGTCTGGCACAAGATTGAAGGCACGGCGTATGCCTGCCTGTGACACGCAAGGGAAAAGTACAAACGGCAAACCTACCCCTTCCAGCTGGCCACAAACTCGTCGACGTCGAAGCCTTCGGGCATCTCGCTGTTAAAGCAGCGCAGGGACCGGGATCTGAAGTTGGGTGGTGCGGTGGCCTTCGGTTTCAGTTCTGCGTGCAACCTGGTGTAGTGGGCTTCTACCCGTGCTTCTTCGGAGTCCAGCCGTCGGTGCAACTCGGCAAAACGTTCGCCCAGTGCCGCCGCTTCTTCGGCCGTGAACCGCGCGGCCATATCCTCGCTATAGGCCGCCGGAGGAGAACCAACGATAAGAGGCCGCCGCTCCACCGCGGACATCGTCGCCAGTTCCGGCGTTTGGATCTGGGTGATCTTGGCGGCGATGTGGCAGAGCAGAATCACCGCCACCATCCGGTGCTTGCGTCCGGGATGCAAATCCGCCAGACCGGCGAGAAAGCCGGCCTCGTCCCTGAGGGTCAGGGCGCGCAGCGTAGCCTCGATCCGATCACGCTCCTCGGCCCACAAATACGCTGAGCGGAAATAGAATTCGCGCGCCGACACCGAGAGGGGGTGCGTAAATTCCAGATCCGCGTCCCAGTTGAAGTGGTGGGAGGTGGTGAAAAGATCCGAGCCGAAGGAACGGAAGCCCAGGTGGAACGTGCGCCGCAGCTTGCTGGAATAAAAGCTGCCCCAGTGCTGGCCGATGTTGCAGTATACCACGCCGTCTCCGGGCTTGAGGTCCATCTGGACTCCACCGGTGAGGGCAGCGTGGTTGTCCGTCAACAGCTCCCGGCGCTGCAGATCGGTGGTGCGCTGTTTGTGACTGCCAGGCAGGAACCAGAACACGTCGTCGTCGTAAAGCGCGATATTCCATTGCACATAGCCTATGGAGTTGGCCATCATGTCGGCCTGGACACCGCTGGTCGGAGCTTGTTCGGCGGTAGCCGCATCACGATGCCAATCGCCATACCCGTAATCGATCAGGCCGCTGCAGGAGATTTCGGCACTGCAGATGGCCGTTTCCGGACCACTCAGCAACTGTGCGCTGACGCCCAACGTGTTCTCGCCGAGGAGGAAATCCACCAGGTGGGCGGTCTCTTCGGTGACTACCTTATGGATTTGGACCCGCGGCTGCACGTCCGCGTACCAATCTCCTCCCTGCGGGTCGCCTTCCTGGCGTGCGTCCTGCGAATTTCGTTTTGCCGCATCCACCATCAACTCGGCGGTCAGGCGCATGTCGGCCAGCTCGTCGGCGGGAACGACGTTGCGCAGCAACAGATAGCCATCGCGCATGAACTGGTCGGTATCGACCTTCATTGTTCTTGATGCCCTATCCTTTCAGATTGATCGGTTGCCGTCACGGGCATGGTGCCATCCTGAAAAAATTCTGTCACACCGCATCGAGCACATGGATTTTTTCCGGTGGCACGATGAAGTAGATCTCGTCGTCCACCTTAAAAGTTTCCGTGCCGAAGTGGTGCAGTCGAATTTCACCGGCCGGAGCTGTCACACCGGCGACCGCGACCAGCAGCCCCTGAAACGCCCCGTGGAAGCCGGCATCAACGACACGGCCCTGGATCGCGTCTTCACTGCCGCCGACAATCTGAATGTGCTCGGGTCGTATCGAGACGGTAACCGTCTCTGCGGAACCGAGCCGCGATGGATCGATCGGCAGTTCACCGATTTCGCTCGACACCCCCTTATCCGTCCGCTTGACATCGAGAAAGTTTGACGCCCCGAAAAGTTCGGCGACGAATCGCGTACGCGGATACTCGAAAACTTCCCGTGGGCTGCCGATCTGCAAAAGGGTGCCGTCGTTTACCACACCGATGCGGTCACCGACCGCCAGGGCATCGGCGGTATCATGGGTCACCAGCAGTGTTGTCGTGTGGGTCTGGCGAATGAGCTTTACAATCTCGTCGCGGATTTGCCGACTGCCGACATTGTCGAGGTTGCTGAACGGTTCGTCGAGCAGTAACAGGGTAGGACGCGGAGCCAGCGCACGAGCCACCGCCACCCGCTGCTGCTGGCCGCCGGAAAGTTCGTGCGGGTAACGCTCGGCAAGGTATTCCAGGCCGGTCAATTCCAGTATGTCCCGCAGTCGTTCGTCGCGTTCTGCTGCACCGAACGTATGCAGGCCATAAGCAATGTTGCGGCTCACGGTCAGGTGTGGAAACAGGGAGTTGCCCTGAAATACCATGGCGATACCGCGGATTTCAGGTGGCCGGAAAACGCCGGCACCGCTCAGTTTTTCTTCGTCGATGGCGATCTCACCGTGGTTCGGAACCTCGAAGCCGGCAATCAAACGCAGCAGGGTTGTTTTGCCGCTGCCGCTTTCGCCGAGAATACAGACAATCTCACCTTTCTCGACGTCAAGCGACAGGTCGTCGATCACTACGGGCGTGTTTCGACCGTAACTCTTGCGCAATGAATTGATCGTCAGGAAGCTCATCTGTTCGAGGCGGAAATGAACCGTTCGAGAAGGATGATCGGAACAATACCGGCAGCGACGATGAGCAGTGCGCCGCAAGCTGATTGCGCCACCATCTCTTCGCCGGCCAGTTCGAAAGTTTTGGTAGCCAGTGTCTCAAAATTGAACGGTCGTAGAATAAGTGTCAAGGGCAATTCTTTAAGTACGTCAACAAATACCAGGGCGCCGGCAGCCAGTAGCGTACCCCTGGCCAACGGCACATTGATGCGCAGAAGGGTGTACATTCGCGACTTGCCCAACGACAGAGAAGCCTCATCCATACTGCCGCACAACCGGTCAAAGCCGGATTCCACGGGGTTCACAGCAACCGCCAGGAATCGCACCAGGTAGGCGAAAAGCAGGGCAAATACCGTACCGCTAAGCAGTAGCCCCGGCGATACCCCGAACATCTGGCCAATCGAATTGATGATGCTGAGGTCGAGACGGACCAGGGTTACCATGACGCCCACAGCGATGACCGCACCCGGAATGGAGTATCCCAGGATCGTCGCCTTCGATATCGCTGTCATGAACGCCGTGCGATGCAGGCGCACAGTGTAGACAATGAGTACAGCAGCTATCACCGTCAACAGACCGGCAACGGTGGCCAGCAGAAAGCTCTTTATGGAAAGATCCAGGAACGTGCCGTCGAATGCTTCCGTACCACTTTGGTTGAGCCATAACAGTAGTTGTACAAGTGGCAGCAGAAAACCCAGACATACCGGCACGAGGCAGACAACGACCGCGCCTATAGCGGCCAGGCCGCGCAATCGCCGATGCTCCGTCGGCCGATAGTCCGTCCCGCAAGTAGCGTATCGGCGCCGACCGCGCTGAACGCGCTCGAGCAGCAGCACGGCAAAGACCAGACACATGAGCATCGACGCCAGGCGCATGGCCCCGTCGGTGTCGTTCATGCCGAACCAGATATGGAAGATGCCCGTCGTAAACGTGTCGATGCCGAAGTAATGCATGGCGCCGTATTCGTTCAACACTTCCATGATGACCAGTGTCAGGGCGCCGATGATGGCGGGACGAGCCAGCGGAATGCCCACATGGAAAAAGGTGTAGACCGGGCCGCGCCCAAGACTTCGCGACGCTTCCAGGATACGCTCCGACTGGCGTTGCAGCGAAGCGCGCGTGATCAGGTAGATGTAGGGGTAAAGCACCAGGCTTACAATGACAATCACGCCCGGCAGGTTCATGATATCGAACCAGTGCGGGGCCAGATCCAGATGGTTGCGCAGGAAGCTGTGCAACGGGCCGGTGTAGTCGAATATACCGGCATAGGCGAAGGCTGCGATATACGTCGGAAAGGCAAACGGCATCACCAGTGCCCACGAGAAAATACGATCGCCGGGGAACCGGTAAAAGGTCACCAGCCAGGCGCAAGTGACGCCGATCAGCAACGCCAGGCCGCCAACCCCAAGAACAACGGCTGCAGTGTTCAGCAGATAGTGGTGAAGCGCCGTGCTTCGTATGTGCGACCACGATGCCGGTTCGTCACCGAACAAGCTCAAGCCGACGACAATCACGGGCACCAGAAGACACAGCACCAGTAGGAACGTTGCCACCGACCATGGCGACAGGTGATAGTGCCAGCGTAGAAAACGCCCAAGCCGCGCCCGGTTCGTGGTCAGTGTACTCAACGCCAGCCCACGCGATCAAAGATTTTCACCGCCTCGGTGTTCAACTCACCCAGGTCCGTCAGGTTCATCGTCGACGGCTTGAAATCGCCCCACGATTCGAGCAGCGGCGACTTGGCCGCGCCCGCCAGAACCGGGTACTCGTAGTTCGACGTCGCGAACACCTGCTGAGCTTCACTGCTGCTGAGGAATTCCAACAACTTAACGGCATTGTCGCGGTTCGGCGCCGCCGCAGTGCCGCCGGCGCCGCTAACGTTGATATGCGCCCCGCCGTCCGCCTGATTCGGGAAGAAGATACCGACCTGCTCAGCGACTTTTCTTTCTTCGGGGTTGTCCGAATTGAGCAGCAGTCCGACGTAATATGTATTTACTACAGCGACATCACCTACACCGGCGACCACGGCTTTAATCTGGTCACGGTCGTTACCCTTTGGCGGGCGCGCCATGTTCCCAACGATACCGGCAGCCCAGGATTCCGCGGCACTGTCGCCATCACGATTGATTATCCAGGCGAGCAGGGATTGGTTGTAGACGTTCTTCGACGAACGAATGAGAACCCGGCCTTTCCATTTTGGATCGGTCAGGGCGGTGTAGGTGCTGAGTTCATCGGACTTGACCCGGTCCTTAGCATAGACGATCACCCGCGAGCGGACGGTGAGCCCGAACCAGTGCCCGTTCCGATCACACAGGTGTTTCGGCACATTGGTACTGAGGACGGATGAGGTGATGGGCTGCAGGAGATTCTTCTTTCTGGCCCGCACCAGGCGGCCAGCGTCGACAGTGATCAGGACATCGGCCTTGGACGCAGCACCTTCAATCTCGAGTTTCTTGATGAGTTCGTCGGCCTTGGCCTTGACCACATTGACCTTAACGCCGGTCTTTTCAGTGAAAGTTCTGTACAGCGCCTGGTCGGCAGGGTAGTGACGGTGGGTGTAGACATTGACTTCCCCGGCAGCCTTGACGGCATTGGGTGCATCGGGCACGGGTGTATCGGATTGCTTGCTGCAGCCGACGACTCCAAAGACGATCGTGCAGAGGATGGCAATGTTACGTGAAATGCATTTCATTTGAGTCCCCGGTTTTTGTGGCTTTCACCGAAGCCGGATGGCAGTGGGCGGGTATATTAAAGCATTTGTTTGGCATATCAAAAAGAATTCCAATAAATTATCGAAAGCCCCTTGCGCACCGTAGATGTTTGCCATGGCAAACATCTGCGTTATGAAAAGGTCGGATGGGAATTTCTAACACATGATGGGCCAGATCCGATCAGGCGAATATAACGATTCCGATAAGACAATTTTTG
The DNA here is from genome assembly GCA_964460215.1 of uncultured Lentisphaerales bacterium. GTDB lineage: Bacteria > Verrucomicrobiota > Lentisphaeria > JABSQK01 > CAJWLW01 > CAJWLW01. Next base: position 5,399 of record CAYWQM010000058.1, on the reverse strand, counting down.
TAAGGTCCTGGCGATGCGTCGTTGCCGCACTCGCAGCCGATTCCGGATAGATCACACGCTGCGTCAACCGTCTGTCTACGGACACTCTGGGCCAACTCGAGTCGTTCTTTGCTTTCACTTGTATCCTCTTCCAATATCGCTTGTCGTTGGTGCTCAGGATGGTTCATTTGACTGTCGCGTCAGACGCGTTAAACTACGCTCCTTAATCTAGGCCAGGACAACCGGCGATGCCGATCTTCCATGATCCACGAGAGTGTCCCAGTCAATCCTGCCAGAAATCATAATTAAGGAGATGAATCATGTCTGAAACAAGAGCTGGTGCCATCACCCTCAAAGGCAATCCCTTCGATTTAATGGGCCCCCAACTCGAGGTTGGTGCAAGGGCACCCGATTTTCTGCTGCAGAACTCCGACCTGGAAGAAGTCTCCCTCTCTTCCTCCGCCGGCAAAACGCAAATCATCGCAACGGTCCCTTCTCTCGACACGCCGGTCTGCCAGGAGGAAACAAAGCGTTTCAACGATGCCATCGCCGGCAACGACTCGGTCGAGGTGCTGGTCGTCAGCGCCGACCTTCCCTTCGCCCAGAAGCGCTGGTGCGGATCGGAAGGCGTCGAGAATGTCACCACTCTCAGCTGCCATCGTTCCAGCGCGTTCGGCGAAGCGTATGGGGTCCAGATCGGCAACGGCCCACTCGAGTGCTGCCTGGCGAGGGCAGTCTTTGTCATTGATGCGGCGGGGACCCTCACACACGTCGAGTACGTGACGGAGGTGGCGGATCAACCCGACTTCGATGCCGCCTTAGGCGCGGTCACCACCTGAGGAACTTGGCAAAAAATACTTGCGATCCGACACCGCGATCGAGTATTTCCATGGCGGTCTCAGGAAGAATCGAGGCGATTGAGGCATGAAAACCTCACGGGATCGCTTCGGCACAATACAAGGCAATCACAGATGGCAGACTTGAAAAAAGTGTGCCGCGAGGCGACATGATCCTCCTATCTCTCATTCGGAGTGTTCCACACAATGTAGGGATAGGTCAAATTCGTGTTCAACGGTTGGAAGAACATCTAGCAAACGATTGGAGACACTATGAGTAACGAAGGCAAGTGCCCAGTAATGAACGCATCCCACAGACACACGGCTGCAGGGGCCCTGTCGAATCGAGACTGGTGGCCAAATCAGTTGAAACTGCAGATTCTCCACCAGAACTCCGACCTGTCAGATCCTATGGGCGAAACATTCAACTACGCCGAGGAGTTTAACAGCCTCGATCTGGATGCCCTGAAAAAGGACATCGGCGAGTTGATGACAACGTCGCAGGACTGGTGGCCGGCCGACTACGGTCACTATGGACCATTTTTCATTCGGATGGCGTGGCACAGCGCAGGCACGTATCGCACCGCCGATGGCCGGGGCGGCGCAAACTCCGGCACGATGCGCTTTGCGCCTCTCAACAGTTGGCCCGACAATGTGAACCTCGACAAAGCCCGCCGGCTGCTCTGGCCGATCAAGCAAAAGTACGGCCGGAAAATCTCCTGGGCTGACCTGATGATTTTGACCGGTAATTGTGCTCTTGAGTCGATGGGATTGAAGACTCTCGGTTTCGCTGGCGGGCGAGAGGACGTTTGGGAGCCCGAAGAGGACATTTCCTGGGGACCTGAGAGCGAATGGTTGGCAGACGAACGCTACAGCGGCGACCGGGACCTTGCGAATCCTCTCGGCGCCGTGCAGATGGGGTTGATCTACGTCAATCCAGAGGGACCCAACGGCCACCCGGATCCGCTCGCGTCAGCAAGGGACATTCGGGAAACGTTCGCCCGCATGGCAATGAATGACGAGGAAACCGTTGCACTCATTGCAGGTGGACACACATTCGGCAAAGCCCATGGCGCCGCCGATGCGGACAAGCACATCAGTGCCGAACCAGAGGGTGCCAGCCTCGAGGAACAAGGCCTCGGGTGGAAGAACAGCTTTGGCAGCGGCAACGCCGGCGACACGATCAGCAGTGGGCTGGAGGGTTCATGGACCACCGAGCCGGCAAAGTGGGACAACAACTACTTTGACAACCTGTTCGGCTACGAGTGGGAGCAGGTGAAAAGTCCCTCCGGGGCCACGCAGTGGACTCCTACGGATGCATCTGCGGCAGACACCGTGCCAGATGCCCACGATCCGTCGAAGAAGCATGCCCCCATCATGTTCACGACAGACCTCACACTGAGGATGGACCCAATCTATGCGCCGATTTCAAAACGCTTCCACGAAAACCCTGACGAGTTCGCAGACGCCTTCGCCAGGGCATGGTACAAGCTGACGCACCGCGACATGGGACCTGTCTCGCGGTGCCTTGGCCCGTTCGTTCCCGAGCCGCAATTGTGGCAAGACCCCGTCCCCGATGTGGATCATGAATTGATTGGGGACACAGACATCGCGGCTCTCAAGGGTGATATCCTCGCATCAGAACTGTCCATTTCCCAACTGGTCTCAACCGCCTGGGGGTCGGCAGCAACGTTCCGCGGCACCGACAAGCGCGGTGGGGCGAACGGGGCCCGGATTCGACTCGCGCCACAGAAAAATTGGGAAGTCAACAATCCGGACGAACTGGAGAAGGTGCTGCAGAAGCTGGAGAAAATCCAAACGGAGTTCAACAGTTCACAGTCCGGCGGAAAAATGGTTTCGCTCGCTGACGTGATCGTCTTAGGTGGGTGTGCGGCCGTCGAGCAAGCTGCGAAAAACGCCGGGTGCGATGTATCGGTTCCCTTCACGCCGGGGCGTACGGATGCGTTGCAGGAGCAAACCGACGTCGAGTCATTCGCCGTGCTCGAACCAACCGCAGACGGGTTCCGCAACTATATCGGAAACGGGAACTCCAGACCGGCGGAAGAGCAACTGGTGGATCGAGCACATCTATTGACGCTGACCGCTCCGGAGATGACGATTCTCGTCGGCGGCATGCGGGCTCTGAATGGAAACGCCGGGCAGTCAGGGCTCGGCGTCTTCACTGAACGGCCGGAAACGTTGACCAATGATTTCTTCGTAAACTTGCTCGACAATAATACGGAATGGCAGGCCTCTTCCCAATGTGAACACGTGTTCGAGGGGCGCGATCAGAAGACAGGCGAGGTCAAGTGGACCGGCACCGCCGTCGACCTCATCTTTGGTTCCAACTCCCAGCTTCGAGCCATCGCGGAAGTCTACGCTTCTGACGACTCGCAACAGGCCTTTGCGCGTGACTTTGTGGCTGCGTGGGACAAGGTAATGAATCTTGATCGTTTCGACCGATGATCCATGTCGACGGACATGGGTCATCGGGGACTTGCACTCAGTGATCTGACATAACGGCATGCCCTGAAGTGAATTGTATGCCGCCTCCTCGGTGCGAGGTTCGACGTGTCCCCCTACCGGGTGAAGCGTTTGCCAATCCGATGAAGATCATCCTCGGCCAATTCACCCTCACCTTCCCGATCGTCACAGCCATTACAGTGCCGACAGATGTTTAATTGGCTGGCGCGACGCGGAACCGGTGCAAAGTTAACGGGCGTCCGGGAAAGATAATTGTGAGCACGGAGGCCTGTTCCGTTTTGTCAGCGATAAACGAAAAGATTGGTATTTCAGTAGTCATTCCGGCCTATAACGAGGCACCGGTAATTGAAGAAAACGTGCGTGAGGTGGTGGCCTACTTGTCGACGCAGGGGTGCGATTTCGAAGTCATCGTTTCGGACGACGGCTCGACCGACGATACGTGCGCGATTGTCAACGAGGTCATTACCGAACACAACTGTGTGCGACTGCTTCAGAACCGACACCGCGGCAAAGGGCCGACCGTGACCGCTGGTGTTTTGGCCGCGATCAAGCCCTATGTCCTCTTCGCGGATGCCGACTTGGCAACACCAATCAGCGAGTTGGATAAGCTGCTGCCGCATCTGACGAGTGGTGATTATGACGTAGCGATTGCCTCACGGGAAGGCACTGAGGCTGTCCGTGTCAATGAACCGCTGATGCGCCACATCATGGGGCGTATGTTCAACAAGCTCATCCGCATGATCCTGCCGATGGGGGATATAGAAGATACGCAGTGCGGCTTCAAGGCTTTCCGTACCGAAGTGGCGCACGATGTTTTCGGGCGTTTGAAGGTCTATGGGGACGTGGCGGAATTTTCGGTGCCGTTCACTGGTGCGTTCGACGTCGAGGTGCTCTATATAGCAATGCTCCGCAGTTATCGGATCCGGGCGATACCGGTGACCTGGACATACTTTGAAACCACGCGGATCAGTGCGTTGCGCGACTCGTACAAGATGGCCCGGGACACCTGGAGGATTCGACGGGCACACGGAAAGTAGAACGGGTCAATTGCCGAAGAGCCCGCGGATGGTGTTATTTAGGAGATCTTTTTTCTTGTCGTCCGATGATTCTTCGTCCTCCTTTTCGTCTTTCTTCTCAGCCTTATGGTTGCCGCCGAGAAGACCGAAAATGAGTTTATCACCTATCTCTTTGACGGGATCGACGTTGTTGTCGTTCTTCGTATCGTCCTCATCGTCACCGCCAAGGAGACCGCCGACGGTGCCGAAAACACCGCCGATGGCGCCCGCGGCGCCATCGGCGCCGGTGCCAAAGATGCCAGTGGCACCTTGCAGAATCACCCGGCCCTCGTCGCCCAACGCGTCGTTGAGGATACCCCCCAGCTTGTCGGCGATTTCCGGTACGGGCGTAACGAAATCAGTCAGTTCATTGTAGGTTGCCACATTTTTCATCGAGCCGTTGAAGTGGAAGCCCTCTGGTCGCCAGAGGTAGCCATCGTCGCGCGGTTCGACCGAGCGATAGAGGTTGACCGCGTGCCCCAGGCGGTCACCGAAACCAGCCTCAACCAAAAGGTCACCGGGCATATCCCCGGTGGGCTTGAATGAGCCCTGGATGACCAGTATCATGGCCTTGGTTGGAATAGTCAGGGGTTCCTCCAGATGCACTTTGCCGTCGTGTATCTTCAGTCGACCGCCACAGGCCTGCAGTGACAGGTCATCGGGTGTCACCCCGATGGCCACACCGGCGGCGCCGCCGAGGACATTCATCAGACTGCCCTCGCTGAACTGGAGCAGCCTGAGCCCGGTCACTTCGAAACTGATATCGGCGTTGAGGTGGTCCATCAATTCCGGCCACTTGCTGCCTTTACCACTGGCAAACCGATCATGACCAGCACTAGTACTTCTGTTGATACAATGTTTCAAACTGAAACTATTGACGCTTGTGCAACTGCACTTCGACAGCGAATTAATAAGATTGCCTTTAACAATACAACCGAGTTGAACTCAACCATCTACTTCTGTAGGGTTGGGCATAATGACTTTAACTATAGTTCTAATCCAACGTACTTAACAAATAGTAAGATTAGAGTAAAAGAAAATCAAT
>CAYWQM010000057.1:13670-28779 GCA_964460215.1 uncultured Lentisphaerales bacterium | reverse complement strand
CTTCTACTGTGATTGAGGTTTCCGCATCCAACTCGACGGCAGCGGTGGCGAGGGCATCGGTGATAGCGGTGGCACTGACTAAATTGCCGGCGCCGTTAGACACGTCACCGGCAGCGAGCCCGGCCAAGCCCGTCCACTTTTGGTCATCTGCATCATTGGAGAAGGCGTCGCCCTCCAAGTCCAAGTCCGCGTCGCCATGGTCAGTGACCAGGATGTCCGCCGGGTCGAGCAGTAATGTCCCCAGCTCGCCATTGTGCCCCAGCAGGTCGACCTGGCCGTTGAAGGCGAGCGTTTCTTTACCCGATACTTCTGCGAACCCGGCACCCCGGCCCGTGATGGTCCCGTTAAATTCTGTGGAGCCGTCGGCCCAGACAATGGCTGTACCGCCGTCACCGCTATCGACCGCATCGATGTCAATGACCACGTTTGATCCGACAAACGTATGTCGGGCGTTCTGCAGGTCGCCGTTGCCCTGGAAATTGCCGCCGACGTTTACGGCGCCGCCGCCGGTGGCGCCGGAGGCATCAACAGTTGCCGAATCGAGCAGCCCAACCCGCTGCCCCAGGACCTGCGCAGTTCCGCCCTGGCCGTCGTCGCTGGATACATCAATGGCACCAGAGACCAGCGTGTCGCCTGCCGCAGCCTGGGCGACGATGGTACCGCCCGGAGCTGAAATGACGGCGTCCGCCTCAACAGTGACGCCGAGCGAGCCGAGGAGATCGACCGTGCCGACGTCACCGGCGTTGATGATGCCGCCGATGGCGGTGTTCTCGCTGGCGTCGAACACGACATAGCCGCCGTCCTCGCCGCCATCGCGATTGATATTGCCGTAGCTGCTGAGCTCACGGCCGGTGAAGTAGGCGCCGGGCGTGATGTCGCCGTCGGGCTTGGTGATTTCGATGACGCCGTTGTTGTCGATCTCGCCGAGCATGCCGGTGATATCGACAGAGAGCACGCCGCCGTAAACGTTCTGCAGGGTGACTTTCTCGGCGGCGGCCATGGTCACGGAGGCGGCGCTGAGATCGCCGGCATTGCGGATGTTGGTGGCGAGGAAGATGATGAAATCGGCAGCGGAGATCGAGCCTTCATTGACGATCGAGGCGGTGGAGTCGCCCTCGAAGATATTCTTGCCGGCCAGGAAGTTGGCGTCGCTGATGTCGAGGGTCGAGGCAACCAGACCGGCGGCGTCGATCCGGGAGTTCCCCCCGAAGTAGATGCCGTTCTGGTTGACCAGGTAGACAATACCGGTAGCGTCGAGCAGGCCGTGAATAACCGAGGGATCGGCCCCGACAACCCGTGAAAGCAACGCCGAGGTGGCGCCGGGCTGGGTGATGTAGACACCATTCTGGGCGCCGATGCTGAAGCTGTCGAAGTTGACGACAGCAGCATTGGACGACTGGTTCATGAACAGGCTGGCACCCTGCTGATTGAAATCAACGCTGCCGTGGACCAGGTCCGGGTTGGTGGGTAACTGCGCAACTGCGCTGAACGGTGTTGCCAGCATGATACCGCTGAGCAAGATGCTGAGGAACCGTGTCGTCCATGAGGTTCGAGGGTTCAGTTCAAGGCGATCCATGCCTGTCTCCTTTTGGGTTGTGTAGAAAACGAAAAACGCGATTGTTCGAGGTTCGAAAAAGTGGGTTGGAACACGCTCTCAGGCAACGCTTGTCACCTATACGCGCGCGTAACTCCCTCATGTGGGTCGTATATTATACGTTCTCGCAGGTGGAATTCTTATGAAAACTGGTGAAAAATCGGAAAAGTCTGCAACGCCACTGCCGGGACCAGAGAATGGGTCTGAAAAATAGTCGTAAAATACTAATTAATAAATAGTTACGTATTATATATAAAGCCGATTCCGGGCCAATCCCGCTAGGCCGGGCCGGAAAAATCGGAAAAAAACATCCCCGGGCAACTGTCAAACCCCTCATTTAGAGGATGTTCCACAGCTGATTACGTTGATCGGGGTGATAGCCGAAAAAGGGGCATTTCCGCTGGTCAAAGAGAAAACGGCGAGGTGATATTGCGCCCTCGGCATCGATGCAGGGAGAAGATTACGGATATACACCGTCGAGGTGGAAGCGCAGCAGCTTTGCAAGCTCGGTGATTTCCTGGTCTCGCACGTAGCGGCACTGGTCGATTTTTTACTGCACCATCCTGGCGTCGTAAACAATGCCGTAGCAATAGCCGTAGCCCAGCATCGGGTCACGTTCAATCAGTGGCAGGGCGCGCTCGCTATTGGCGATTTCTTCAGTCAGAATATCCTGCAGCTGAACAAATTGCGAATCGCGCAAGGCCTGATCGCCGCCGCCGCCGAAGCAACGGTCACGGAGCTCGTAGAAGCGCGCGAGATTCCAGGTCGTACGGAAATGGATGGCGAAAATATCGCTCAGCCCGAGCATCGTCACGGCCTGCGGGTTTGCCGCCGGCAGGCTTTGGTGCAGGAGATCACAGCCGGCATCCCAGGCCTCGACCGTTTCACGGATCATCTCGATGAACCGCTCCAGCCCGACCGGCATGGTCCACAGCAGGTCGGAGACGTAGGTCGGGGAAGCATTGGCGTCGATCTCCTGCATTTGCGTTTCGTCGCTGAAGCTTTCCCGGGCATCACCGCGGAGGGCGTGGAAACCGCGGTGCAGGCCGTAATCGTTCTGGACATCGAGGATGAACGGATGGGCCGGGCCGGTATAAATCGGTCCTTTCATGTAGTACTGCCGCCCACCGCAGAGCGTTGCCGAGTAGGGCAGCAGTGCCCAGGCGTCACTGAGCCGGCGCCAGCCCTCGAGGATCGGCGGCGCGAACATGCCATATTCGCGGCGGCACCAGCTCTCGAGAAAGGCGTCCACGTCGATATCCTCCCAGACGGACGCCGCGAGGATTTCCTCGGCCAGGTTGCCGTTGAACCCGAAAAATCGCCAGTGCGAGATATATCCGGCGACGCCGTGCGCCTTCATTTCGTCGGCGCGCCTGGCCCATCGATAAGGCACCGGGATCATCGGGTGCTGAAACATGAACGGTGTCGTGGCACACTCGATCTTGGCATAATGCCGCTTCCCCTGCTTCGCCAGCGCCTCGGTTTGCTCCCTGAAAGTGCTGCTGGGTCCGGTTTCCATGATGTTGTAATCGAAGAGTGACGCACCGGTTCGCGGATGCCGATCACCGGTGGCGAGGTTGGAGAGCAGCTCGACGTCCGCCGACAGGGCCTCGATCATCTCAATCTGCGCCTTGTCCTCGCCGGACCAGGTGAAAGCACTGTACGGCCAGCACAGGACCATGACCTGCGGATCGCCAGGCTTGACCGCGGCGCCGATCCGGTTCATCAGCTCGGCAACGTCAGCCGAGGGGTTGCGCCGGCTGCAATTGGGGCAGTTGCTGACGCCGTCGTAGGGCGGAGCCGGCCGGGTGTAGCAGTGGAAGAAGCCTTCGCCGCCAACGAGGAAAACGAGTCCGCCGAGACCATCGACATCGCGGCAAATACCAGCGAACGCCTGCTCGTAGAACGCCAGGACATCCGGATCCGAGCTGCACGGGCAGCAGCCGAGGAAAAAATCGTCCATTATCGTGCCGAAAGAGCCCTTGGCAGCAGGGTGTTTGCGGAAAAGCTCGTGATCATCGGGCAAAAGCGGCGACATGACCACGAGGTACACGTCGATACCGAAGCGTGCGGCCCGATCGATAAAGGCCTGCAAGTCCTGCAAATAGGCATCGCGCCCGGGCGCCGTCAGTTCGGGAAGCTGGTCACCGTGGCAGAATTCCCAGAAATTGGCATACACATGGATGCCGTTGATACCGAAGAAGCTCATCAGCGTGAGATAATCGTCGGAAAACTGGAACTCATGGTCATCGAGGCGCTGTGCGGCCGGGAGAAAAACGGTATTGCCGATACGCGGGTGGAAGGCCGGTGTAAACGTACGCTCACCGACAGCAACGATCGGGGCACGGCGCATAGCGAAGTCATGGAGCAGCCGCATGGCACCGGCGAGCAGGCCGCGTTCGCCGGCCGCCTCGATCGTGATGGCGCCGGACGTGACAGTACGCCGGAAGCCCTCGCCTGCCGGGGCTTCTGCGGCGATCGCCAGGGTGATCGCCGGCCCCTCACCGGCGGCCAGATCGACATCCATACAGGCGCTGCAGAACCGGCGAAAGGAGGCGGCCGTCTGTTCAAGGCACGGCGTGGCGGGAACCGTCAACGACCATTCCGTCGTCACCTCGACATCACCCGATCCGGGCACCACCTGCGGGTCACGGTGATATTGCAGAAACCGTTGCTCGAGGATTTCGCGAACCTGTCCGTCACGCTGATTATCGATGATCGAGGCCATGGCAGAACCTACACGACAAATGCCCATTTGCATCATCCGATTTACCATCACACCAACGAAAAAACCGCGGACAAGGAACAGGGGACTCCGGTGATCGATGGACTGTCGTACCGCTCAGATACCGCCGAAGGGTTACAGTTTTACACCAACTTCATATGGAACTTAATTAAAAGTAGTTTTTTGTTAAAAATAAATTTTAATTAATTTTTGTTATTTATTTGTATGATTTTTGCATCGGGATCATTGTCCGTCCGGCACAGCCCACGGGAAAGAATCGGGTTTTTGAATTTTACGGGAGATAATGTACCTTCCCACAGACACATACGATCCGGCAATCAAACTCCTTTTTGTCCCTGAATTTAAGGCTGAAGGCTATTCAACAGAAAGCAACTGGAAGGCGTGTCCCTTGAACAGACAAATCACCGAAAGCGCCGCAACCGGCTGAGACCTGCGCGCGCAGATCATCTATAAGGAGTAGACATGACATCGAACCCTGTAAAAGACAAACTGCACGACGGCAAGACGAGCGTCGGGACATTCATGGGGCTCGGCAGCCCGCAGGTAACGGAAGTGCTGGCACGTGCCGGGTTGGAGTGGTTGATCATCGAGTGTGAGCACAGTGCCGTCGATATTCCACACGTCGAGGATATCCTGCGCGCCATGAACGGTACGGACACCGTCCCGATCGTGCGGATTCCGTCGGCCGATCCGGTGTGGATCCAGCGATCTCTCGACATCGGCGGCATGGGCATCATGGTGCCCTTAGTGAAAACCGTCGAGGAAGCGCAGGCGGTTGTCGACGCGGCCCGTTATCCACCGGCCGGCAAGCGTGGCTTCGGGCCGATGCGTGCTTCCGACTTTTACATGAACACTGCGGAATACGTCAACAGCATCGACGACAATGTGCTGGTAACGCTGATCGTCGAGACGAAAGAATTGGTCGACAACATGGAGGCGATCGCAGCGATCGATGGTGTTGATGCGCTGTTCATGGGGCTACGTGATCTCTGTCTTTCGCTGGGACTCGACGTCGTCAGCGCGTCTTATGACACGCCGGAAGTCAGTGCGGTAGTCGAGAAGATGATCGCGGTCAGCAAGGAGACCGGCGTAGCACTCGGCATCCACACGTACAGCGTGGAAGAGTTGCAGGCGTGGCAGCAGCGTGGTTTTCACTTCCTCAGTTACAAGACCGAATACAAAATGCTGATCGACCAGGTAGAGGAAGGCCTGGCAGCACCGCGCGGGTGAGTTGGGAAGGCCTCTTATGGAAGGATGACCTGTGGTTGTCCCGACCTTTCGAAAAGGATAATTCATGGCCAAAAAACCGATCAAACTAGCCATCGCCGGGCTCGGCCGCTCGGGCTGGGATATTCATGTTGCGGATGTGCGCGGTGATGACCGCTACCGTATCGTTGCGGTCATGGACCCGCTGGCGGCGCGGCGTACCGAAGCAGCTGCGGAGTTCGCCTGCGAGACCTATGACGATTACGGAAAGATGCTTCGCGCTACGGACGCCGACCTCATCACAGTCGCGACGCCCTCGGCATTGCACGGGCCGCAGACAATCGCGGCACTGAAGGCCGGCAAGCATGTGGTGGTGGAAAAACCGCTGTCGACCAGCGTTCGTGAAGCTGACCGGATGATTGCTGCAGCAGCAACGTACAAGCGGCATCTGATGATCCATCAGAACTATCGTCTATTCCCCATCTGCACGTTCATGCTGGCGCTGCTCAAGAGTGGCAAGCTCGGCAAGCTGACGCACCTGGCTTTCAATTCTTCCAGTTACTCACGCCGCAACGACTGGCAGTGCCTTCGCGCCAACGCCGGCGGCCTGCTGAACAACCACGGCACCCACGCACTTGATCAGCTCCTGGCCCTGGTCCGCTCGCCGATCAAGGATGTGCTATGCGACATGAAACACATCTCCGACGCCGGCGACGTCGAGGATCAGATCGCGATGCTGCTGCGGGCCGAGAACGGGGTGACTATTGGGGTCAATATCTCAACCGCTGCGGCAACGGTTAAGCAGGCGCCGGAGTGGACGATCCTCGGCAGTTCCGGCGCCGCGACGATCGCCGATGGCAAAGCGCATCTGAAATACTACGACCCGAAAAAAGCACCGAAGATCCGGGTCCGGAAAACCACGGCAGTCGACGGCCGCAAGTACGGCAACGACGACGTGCTGCCGTGGGTCGAGGAGGCGTGCGACGCGGTCGGCCCGGACGCCGGCTCGTTCTACGATGCCGTCTACGCCACCGTGCGGCAACGGAAGAAGTTCATCGTGCAACCTTCCGAAGTGCGCGAAATGATGCGGGTCATCGACATCTGCCGCAAGCAGAATCCGGCGTTCCCGGGGCGTTAGAGGCGTTGATCAACGCTTGTATTGTCGTGATTTCCCAGATCGCAGCCCGAGAGAAACCAACGTGCCGGGATGCCAAGTCGGGAGCCATGGGCTATACTTCCAACGGCCTGCCTCGCAGCATCAATCGCTGGCATCTTCGAAGCGGCAACAGATGACACATCGACGCGCAACCTGGGAGAAGTTACCGTGCAATCAGGATCCACGACAGATGTATCCGAAGTCATAGTCGGCCGAGCAACGATCGAGTTGCTGACCGATGACGGCCATTTCCAGGGACTGGGTTCGGTGACGATCAACGGGGTCGTCGTGCGATCGGCAGCAGTGCCGTTGCGTCCTGACATTTCGACACCCGACGGGATTCGCTACGACGCCTTCCGCCTCGACAACATCGTGAAGGATGGCGACGATGTCGTGCTGGAAACCAGCGCTTTCGGTACGCAGGGATTGTATGGCGAGTACCGGGACGAATACGACAGCCAGCAGGCGTGGCCCCGGGTGGTGACGGAGCCGATTGTCGACCGGCTCGACTGGCGGCTGCGTCCGGAGCATCTGGAGCTTGACGGTGTGCAGTATGACGGATTCTCATATGCCCTGCGGTTCCGCAGCGATTCACGTGCCATCCACCAGCTCACGATGATCACGACCTGGGAGCTTGGCGGCGCGGCCGAGGGCAACACGGTCCTCAGCCAGGGCCAAGTGAATCCGCCGGTGTATCGTTGTGAGAAAAACACCAGCTTCACCACGACCTGCTGGCGGCAATTGGGCTATGTCGGTGACCCGAACGGTGTGTCCTTTCAGTTCAGCGCCCGCTACAGCCCCATGCAATGCTTCGATTTCCAGTATGGACCGGCGGGCAGCCTGATCGGCTATTGGCCGGAGTTCTGTGATGTGCATTCAGTCGTCCAGAAGAACCCGGGCGAGGATGTCGTTTTCTCCGTGGACAAGTGTCTGTTGCCGCTGGGCAACGATGTGAGTTTCGCGCCCAAGTCCATTCTGTTTGCCGCGGCACCGGCTGAAGGTGTCGGCGAACATCTGATGCGCGACCGCTGGTTGCGGGCGCTCGAGGAAGCCCAACGCGTCATGCGCGATGCATTCGGCATTCGCAAGCCGTATCTGCTGCCGGAGACCGGGGTGCTGTACCGGTGCGGCTTGGACGAGCAGGGCAAACTGCTGGTGTATATCGCCGGCGAACCGTATCAACCGCAGGATACACTGGCAGGCTGGGCAAAATACCTGCCGGCCCTGGCGGCAGCCGGGGTGCGACGCATTTTCCCCGAGCCCGTGGCGGAATCGGATATTACAGAAATTGGTTATGACTACAAAATACAGACCGGCGTGCACGGTGATCTGGTCATGAGTTCGATCTGCAACGTGTGGGAATATCGGATGTCGGATTTCTGGGGCGGCTGGGATGCCTGGGAAGATTTTTACCAAAAAGGCAAGGCCGCCGGCATGGAGGTCGGACACTGGATCGGGATGCACCTCTCGTGCAACGCGCCGATCCTGGCCGAACACCCGGAGTTCGTCTGTCGCGCCGTGAACACGCGCCCGCACGCGGGTGGCTACATCATCAATCTCACTTCCGGCCTGAATTGGAATACCGCCTGTGACTGGCTGCTCGAGTCGTTCGCGGAATGGAAGCGGCACGGTCTCGATTACATCTTCTTCGACTCGATCGGCAATATGGGATTCATGGGCGTCGACTACCAGGCGCAAATGCAGCCGAACGCCGCAGGTATCGCCCGCTTCATCGGCGGCCTGAACAAGATGGGGATCGAGGCGATTACAGTTGAAGGTGTCAGCCCGGTGGGTATCGGGCGCTTCGGCATGTCGGATAACATGACGGAAAACGTCGCAGCCAGCCACGCCGTGGCCGGGCAGAACGACTGGTCCTGGTGGGTCGGTCATGAAGACATGCTGGTCGGTACGACGGCGATCGTGCGTCCACACGCCAACCGCACGGAACAGGAATTGCAGGCACAGATTTTCCGGGCCCTGGCCAACGGCTCACTGCTGATGTTCGGCGACGAAGGCGATGCCGATGACTGGCCGAAGAACCTCGAACAGACCGCCGATGCTTATCATACCTACAATCAGGTGCAGGCGCTGATGCAATCCCGGCGTTTGCTGGCGGACGGGCGCGGTGTCGAGTGGCAGGGCGACAGCGGGCGCGTGCTGTTTGCGTACACCGCGTTCGACTACGAACTGCCGGCAGGTGCCGGCGTCGAGGTCGTCAAGGGGCAACAGGCGCAGCGGCTCGATGCGGCCGGAGCACTGGCGACGGAGCCCTACACAATCTACCGGATCTCGGAATAGAAGGATAATTTCAGTAAAATCTGGAAATAATTGAAATCCCAACCCGGAGAAGCCGCAATCATGCAGAACATGGAACAGATCGCCAACGACATGGCAACGTACACGGACATGCTGGTCAGCTCGGGACTGCTCCATCTCAAAGGCGGAAACTGCAGTGCCCGGCTCGGTGACGATGTCGTGATCACACGCACCAAGACCTTCAAGCAGGACATCGTCGCGGACCGCCTGATCCGTGCCCCGATCGATTCTGACGAGCCGGTGGAGAACGCCTCGAGCACGCTGTCGATGCATCGCTGGATCTATCGGAAGACGGACGCGCAGGCGGTCATTCATGCGCATTCGTATTACACCGCACTGGTATCCTTCTATGTCGATGAGTTTCGTATCATCGATGACAACGGCTTGATCTACCTGGGGCCCACTGTCCCGATTGTTGCGGCGAAGAAGCATTGGGGCTGGGCGGAAGTGGACGAGGAAATTGCCGAGGCGCTGGTCGACCATCCCGTCGTTATCCTCAAGTGGCACGGCCCGTTCGCCAAGGGCGATTCGATGGCGCAGGCCTACCACAACATTCAGGCGATGGAAACTGCGGCGCGATTTTACATGGACATCTGGCGTATGCGAAACGTCATCGGTGAGCCGGACTATGTGCCGTGGGTAGGGCCACCGGAGTGGAGTGAGAAGAAATGATCTGGAAGTATCAGGCATCCATTACCACTGTGGCTTTCGTGGGCAATGAACGTACTGAATTCCGAAACCCGAAACCCCGAGCCTGACTATGGATTTTATTTTCATGCTGACACGCTCGGACCAGACGGTGCCGGACGGTCTCGAAGTGCTGGAGCACATTCGGCCGGTCGGTCTCGAGCATATCGGTTTCAAGGACATCGGCGTTGATATCGAAACCATGCGGGCGCTGAACCGCGAGATAAAGGATGCGGGCGCCACGAGTTACATCGAGCTCGTGAGCCTCGACGCGGATGCCTGCCGCGAATCGGCGCACGCTGCGAAAGACATCGGGATTGACCGCCTGATGGGCGGCACAGACGTCGAGGGCATCCTGGCGGCGCTCAAGGGCAGTGACGTCAGTTACCTGCCATTTCCCGGGCGGCCATACGGTCATCCGGTCCTCTGGGAAGCCACGGCCGAGGGCGTCGAGGCGCAGTGCCGCAGGTTCATCGAGATGGGTTGCGGCGGTTGCGACGCCCTCGCTTACCGCGCTGCGGATGCCGAACCAATGGAGCTGATCCGCGCCGCCCGGAAAGGATTGGGCGACGGTTACCTGGTCAACGCCGGGAGCGTCAACAACCGGGACCAGATCGCTGAAATGAAAGCGGCAGGGTGCGACGCCTTTACGATCGGTTCGGCGGCATTCGACGGGTCGTTCTCGCCGCTCAAGGGGTCGCTGCGCTCCCAGCTCACAGACATCCTGGAAGCCTGCCGCTGAAAGCAGGATGCCGCCGTGCCCGGGCAATCAAAGCCGGTCGCGACAGCGCCCAGGGATGAGGCTTCAGGCGGGATCTTTCATCTGTTCGAGCGTCCGCAGATAGACTTGATATGCTGCTTCATAAGCGATGCTGTCGGCCGCGTTCGGTTCATGTTCGCGGGCCGTCTTGCTCATTGCCGCAACGGCAGAACGGAAATCGGCGAACTCGCCGACTGCGACAGCGGCAACGATGGCTGCTCCCAGCGCGGTCGATTCACTGCTGACCGGGACCGAGACCGGCAGCCCGGTAACATCGGCCATGATCTGCGACCACAGTTCGGACGTGCTGCCGCCGCCGGAAAAACAGAGACGGTTGATCGGTGCCACGACCTCCTGCAGGGCCTCGAGGGCATGGCGTTCGGCGAAGGCGACACCTTCAAGCACGGCCCTGGCCAGATGCCCGGTACCGTGCGACAAGCGCAGCCCGACGATCATCCCGTTGGCTTCCGGCTGCCACAACGGCGTACCTGCACCGGCAAAATGCGGCACCACAACCACACCGTCGCTGCCGGCCGGCACGCCGGCGGCCAGCGCATTTAATTCGTCGAAGCCGATAGTTTCCCCATCGCCTCTGAAATCACTAAGAAGCGTCCGGACCCATTTGTACGCGGAGCCGCCGGTCAACAGCAGGCCCTGCACATCCCACTGGCCGGGCAGTGCCGAAGGCGTGCAGGTCAGCCGGGGGTCGCGTACGGGTTTGTCGGTGATCACTCCAACCACTCCGGCGGTGCCGATATAGGCGGAGGCGGAGGCGGCGTCCTCGACTCCGGTGCCCAAAGTGAAACAGGAGGCATCGGCGCCGGCAGCAACAACCGGCGTTTGAGGGTTCAGACCAATTGCCGCTGCCACCGCTGCGGACGTTGTGCCGACGATGGTCCCGGGCGCCACCAACTGCGGCAAAGACGTCGGTGAAAGGTCGGCGGCCGCGAGCAGCTCATCGCTCCACTCCCGAGCCTCAAGATCCATCAGTCCGAAGTACGGGCCATGGCTGTCGTCGCAGAACCATCGCGTGCCGGTCATCGCGTACATGACAGCGGTCTGGGGATGTGCGAAGACGGCGGTTGCCTCGCAGGCCTCGGGGTGTTCGGCGCGAAACCAGAGAATCTTCGAGACGACCGGCACATGGTCGAGGGGCACACCGGTCAACTCAGCGAAGCGATCCGCGCCCAATCGATCGGTGAGGTGGGGCACGACCGAGCTGGACCGGTTGTCATACCAAAGAATCAATGGGCCCGTGGCTGTGCCGTCGCTACCGATGGGCAGCACGGAGCCGGTCGAACCGGTGATGCCAACGGTGCGAATGTCCTCGCCGGAGATACCGCTCGTCTGGATCGCTTCGGCCAGCAACTCGACCGGCCAGCGCAAGAGCACGTCCGCCGGGCACTCGGCCCAACCTGGATTCGGCGACACGACCGGAGCGTCACGACGGGCGTTCGCAACTTCATTGCCGGCAGTGTCAAAAATGGACGCTTTTATCTCGGACGCGCCCGCGTCCACGGCGGCTATGTATGGCATGTTTGGTCGAGTGTGTTTCAGGCTTGCCCGAAAACTCTATCTCCAGATCGATCACGTGACAACCATCTGGTTCCAAGGCACAGAGAATACTGCTCACCAGCGAAAAAACGGCTCGCACAACTTTGTGTCTGCCGGTGGCTACGGCAACGTTACGCTGCAGCTATTGCGCCAATACAGGAACAGATCGCCTCAGAGCTGGAAAAGGCGCCGCAATCCACGCCCGATGGCATGCGAACTTATTGCTGCGTCGTCGGCAAGTCGACGAGGATCTCGATGTCCGCTGCCTGGCGCAACGCTTGCATGTAGCCTTCTCTCTGCCAGTCCAACCTGGCAGTCTCCAGGAAAGCGCGGAAGGCGTCCTGCCCCCATGCCTGTCCCTGGTTCATCAGCGCCTGCATGATCGCCAGGTACCACGCCTCGAGCTCGGCGTCGGTCACTTCGACGTCCGCGACAGCCGCCTCTGCATTGCCCAGGTTCGCGGCCAGGCGGCCGTCTCTCTGCGAGTTCCCCCTGGCGGTCTCGAGGTAGGCGCGGAAAGCGTCCTGTCCCCCTGTCTGTCCCCGGTCCATCAGCACGCGCATGATTGCCAGGTACCACTCGTCGAGCTCGGCATCGGTCACTTCGACGTCCCCATCGCCCAGGTCGTGAGACGAGTAATACGCATCGGCCAGGGCATCGCCTTTGCTGTGTGCCGAGAGCCGTTCGATCTGCGCCAGCAGGGGGGTGAGTTGTTGTTGGAACGCGGGGTCTTTGTCGATCCCCTTCTCGCGCGCCTCGGCAGCCAGGATGCTTTCCTTCATTGCTATGAACAGATTCAAATCGTATCCTGTGATCGCTATTTTCCCACCCTCATCCGTCATCGACAGTGAATGGGGAATAAGGCTCCGGACGCTTTCCCGGCCGGGCGTCTCGATCTCGATCATCGCTTCGGAAAGGATTGCCTTGACAAGATCGGAATCCTTCTTGATCTTCCGGGCCCGGAGCCCCTGCCGTTTCGCCTCCTGCTCGATGACCATCTCCGTCACCTTTTCGAAGAGGCCCACGGGAGTCGTTCCCTGTGCGGGCAACGCGTCTACGGCTGTCTGAATGATCGCCGGCGGAATCTCTTTTCCATTGACGCTGAAGCGGCAGTCTGACAGGCGCATCCTCAGCCACTCGGCCTGTTTCTGTGCATAGAGCCTGGTTGTGATGATCCTTGCGGCGGCGAGCCGGAGCTTGGCACCGGTAAGTCGGCCGAAACGGTCCGGATTCGCTGCCAGATAGGCGTCTATCTCCGCTGCCGGCACGTCCGCCGGGTCCACCCGGGTCAACTCCGGAATCGTGCGCGAGTAGAAGAGGGCGAGCATGGCCGACGGGCGCCGCTTCAGTCGCTCCAGATACACGGCCTTACCCTGCTCCCGTGACATTACTTCCTGATACTGAGGATTTTCGTCGAGCCCCTCCGTTGCGGCCTGTTGGGCGATCAGCTCCTGCTCGATAGCACGTTCGAATACCGGGGTGCTGAATCCGACCGCGTCCGGGCCGGGGAAAACATCCTTTTTCAGGATTGGTTTACCGTTGACTTTGGCCAGTACGTCCGGCAGGTCAGCCGGTGCGACGGCAGCGCCCGCCTCCTGTACCAGTGCAATCCCGTATACGGCCAGGACAGCGGCAAGTACCGCAACCGCAGTTGCCCGATCCCACCATGTTTTCTGCAAACCGATCATTTTCCGCTCCTTTCTTTCGAGGACGTTGTGGTTCACCGGCGCCTGAACTAAGCGGTGCCTGAACGAATACCCCTGCGGTCGTCCTTTCGCCGCACGGAGGGGGGGGGAAGCTGTTGAAAGGTCAAGTATACTCACGCCGCGGGCGTCTGTCCAGCCGTAGGATATTGGCGCGTGACTGGCGGGTGGATTGATGTTCAGAGAAGCCGAGTGCGAAACGTCTTGAGATCGGGACTGGGTTCGGCCGGATTCTGGTTCGCTATCAGCAAAAAAAAACAGGGGAGAACGTCGCCGCTCTCCCCTGTTGGGGTCTTTTATCGCTCGTAATTCCAACGCGGCAACAACATGCTGCCGGACCGTCTTGCACCCTCTCCTATGTTCAATCCACGTTCGGGGTAACCGCGGCATTGTAAAAAGCAACGTCGTCCACTGTCCCGGTAAATTTCTCAGGCCCGCCGTGATAGCTGAAACCCGCGATGGACCAGCCAGCGCCATCGCCAGAGCCGTCAGCTTCACTGATGGTGGTGTCGATCACCTTCGTGAGGTCGCCCCCAGTGCTCATGTTCTTTGCCCAACCATCGATTTTGGCCGCGCCATTCTGCCCCGAAAGAACGTGAACCGACACCATGACATAGTAGGTGTCGAATGCAGTGAACGGCACCGCAGTCGATCCACCAACCAGATCGAGGTATGCAGCCGCCTCACGAAACATCAACTTCGTACCGTCCGCGCTCACCTTTATCGCGTGCATATTCCCGACACCCGGCTGCCACCACCACTTAAAGATAAACTGACCATGCGGCGTCACGTTGCCCTCGGCGATCACAAGCATTTCGATCGTGAACGGGTTAGGAGCCGCCCAGTCAAGCGGGGTTTCAAGCCAATTCGAGCCATCGTGAGGTCCGGGAAAACGCACCGCGTTACCGCCACCCAAACCGGCAACGTGCTCGGTGGTTCCGGTTTTAGTCAAGAAATAACCAGCAGCGTTGGCTCCAGTACCGTAATGCGCCTTATAGCCAGTGGCATCCTCATCAGGGCTCTCAAAATCCCAAAGAGCTAAGAGGTTCGCGGCCGACTGCTGCGCGGTACGAAAAGCTGCAAGCGTCGCTGCCGGGTCATAGGGGTAGGTGCAGGAGCCATCATCCACTTCTGCAGCCGCGTTGTAGTTGGTGGCGTTGGGGTCCATGCAGCCCGGAACTGGGGGGTAGGTGCAGGAGCCATCATCCACTTCTGCAGCCGGGTTGTAATTCTCGGCGGCGGGGTCCATGCAGCCCTGAACTGGGGGATGAGCCTCCAGGATGTCAGCCGTGTTCTGAGCGACTTGGGCCTGCAGCGCCGCGAATGCAGTCGCGTCCGCGTCCGCACCTGCGGGACCGGTATCGCCTTGCTTACCCTGCGGTCCCTG
>CAYWQM010000057.1:12246-13570 GCA_964460215.1 uncultured Lentisphaerales bacterium | reverse complement strand
GTGTCACCTTTCGGACCAGCACCGGCCGGGCCCCAAGCGCCTTTACCGGTACCGTCATTGGTCAGCACATCGCCGGCAGAGCCGCCATCGATGTTGACACCGGCGGCATTGATGGCGGTGGGCGCCGAGAGTAATGACACACGAGGTGCCATTTCGGGATCGGTACCAATCGTCACACCAAGCTCATAGGCATCAGCGAAATCCAAGTCCAGGGAGGTTACCGAACCTATATGAATGGTAAACAGACCGTTCGCGACAGCTACGCCCGTGTGCGCTTCCGTATACAGCGAATCGCCGCCACTGACGGCATAGATGTTGACTGTCACGTCCACCGTTCCGGTGTAATTACCAGTGCCATCCTTGAGAACGCCCTGGTAGGCGATCTGTTTCGTGATCGCGGCATGGGCAGTTCCAACGCCGAGGCAGATGGCTGCGATAATAGTGAGTGCTTTCAGTTTCATCCGAGTGTCTCCTGTTTTTGTTTAACTTGTAGTTATGAGTTGTGTATTGATCGTGTATTGATTACGGCGCAAGTAGGCCCTGGATATAGGCGGCACAGTCCTCCGAGCTCGTGGAACCGGAACTGCCGTCCGCACAGATACTGACACTGAACAAATTCGCGTCGGTGAGCAGCTGCTGAGTCAGAGCCTGTAGATCGACAAAGGTGGTTGGCACGTTCGCTGTCAACTGGGTACAGACATTCTCGATAAAATCCGCGCAAGGTACGCAGTTGCAACCCGCCAGCGTTTGAGCCATGTAGCCATCGGCAGCCGTGAAGTTCGTTGACATCGTCGTGCCGACAATACCACCGACACTGCAAGACAACGTGAAGTTGGCACTGCTCTCGGTGTTGCCGCCTTGTGAAATAGTCTCGGGACAGACCGCATCCTGGGCGTAAGCCTGACCAATCAGCAAAAAGGCAAAGGCAAGAAAAGCCACGAAAGATTTGCTTGTCATAGTATCATCCATGTTGTCGAGGTCTGGAGGGAACCTGAGGGTTTCCTCGTTTTTAGTAGGACCGGGAGTTCATCACTCTCGTTTTTCCCACCCATTCATATTCAATTAACTATCACTGTTATAGTTAATGCCCCGAAAAAATGCAAGCATTATTTTGGGGACAGGACTGTCCCCTGCAAGCTTTGGTAACCCCGGAGAAATTCTGGCTGTCGCGGGATAAGAAAAACAAGATTAACCATTTCAATATAAACAGTTTACACCTATTAACTTATTTGCGGATTTACGTTTTTTTGTTGTTGGGAGGGGGGGGGGGAGACCAAATTTCCAGAAATTAAATTTAAAAGGGCCTAAAAAACGAACAAAGTGC
>CAYWQM010000057.1:0-12236 GCA_964460215.1 uncultured Lentisphaerales bacterium | reverse complement strand
TCCCACTCACTCATTCTCAATTAACTATAGTAGTTATAGGTAATGCGCCACGAAATTGCAAGCATTATTTTGGGAACAGAACTGTACCCTGCAAGCTTTGGTAACCCCCGGAGAAATTCTGGTTATCGCGAGGCAAAAAAACAATCTTAACCATTTAAATATAAATAATTTACATCGATTAACGGATTTTCATTTTTTTGTTGTCGGGAGGGGGCAGCTCCTCATTTCCAGAAAGTAGATGATCTCTGGCCTCAACAACGATCCAAGTGCCGGGCACCGTGTCCGGAAACGGTTCGGCGTATTCAACGGGACAATCGGCCGCTATCGGCAACGCGAAAAATGATGTTGCTATTCCAGTATTCCTGCCACCAGTGCTGCCCATTCCGGCGTATCGGTAAACAGCATTGATTCGGGCGGGGCCTTCCCCAACGCCGTACCGGTGATCGCAATGACACGGCCCTTGCCGATTCGCCAGCTGACCAGTACCGGCGCCTCACCGCTGGACAGGAGCACATCCGCCCCGTCCTTGACCGTGAAGTCGTCGCCGGCATATACCATCACGGCGTTACCGAGCGGTGATTTCCGACCGGGCGCGACTTGTTTTTCGACCGGGCGACTCTTGAGATACTGCAGGCTGTCGCGACCGCGAGCTTCCGGAAAAGTAACGGGCAGAAGATCCGCGAGTTTGCCGTCGCCGAGATTGCCGTGGGCGTACGCCCACATCTCGCCGCCGTAGATCAGCGTGCCGCCGTGGGTGACAAAGTCGTGCAACATCTCCTCGCCTACCTCGCCCACCGCGACCGCATCCACGTTGATCAGGGCGATCACATCGAGGCCCATCAATTCTTCATACGACGCCGGGAAATAACTCAGGCGCGCCGGCCACACGCCGGGGGTCTGGAAGTATGAATTTTCGACGCCGGCATTGATTGTCTCGAAGATGGTGGCGGGCAGATATTCGTCGGCATACATCCCTTTGCAAAGCAACACGTGCGGTTTGTCGTTGACGATTTTCTCAATGACATCGGGCCTCAGGAACGTCACCTTGCGTGGCGGTGACGGCAAAACATAAAGCGGTGAGTTATCGACCCGCCGGTTGCTGCCGTAATCGGCGCCGTACCAGGTCTCGAAACGTTCCTCAACGAGCACATCACCGGCCTTGGCGTTGACGACAAATCGCAGGGCCAGCGGTTGCGATGGATCGTGCGGCAGCTTGAAGGTCAGCGTCGTTGGTGTCGAGGTGATCTTGTCCACGGTCTGCGGCTCGAACGGCGTCGTCGGCCGTTTCGCCTTTTTGACCAAAGCCACTTCGCCATTGACCGTCGCGCCGGTCAGTTCCACATCTGCTGCGGCCAGGTGCAGCTGCACGGTCAAGATACCATCGGCATCGTCCGGTTCGACGCCGGCCACGATACGGCGCGAGGCATAGTCGACGCGCGGCAGGCGGGCGATGGGATAGACCACGAAATCAGTAGACCACGCTTTGCCTCTGGGAATGCCGACCGCCCTGTACTGCCATTCCGTAGTAAACTGTCCGAGACAGCTATAGAGGAACATCAGCTCGTCGTACTTCATGACGAAGGCCAGGCCGCTTTTGCACTCCGCCCCGGTGACGGCCATCCAGCCATTCTGGACGTCACGTACGAATCCGTCGACCGTTCCGACGTCGGCAGTTCTCAAGCCACTTACGCTGTCATAGCTCGCGGTACTCACACCCCTGCTGCTGGGGCGGAAGTACAACTGTTTCTCATCCTTCCGGCCACCGGCGTAGAGAATGCTCTGGTTCCAATAGCCCGCCAGGCGTCCGACGTCGCCGACATTTTCCATCGTGACTTCAACAGACAGTACGGGCGACCCGGCGCGCAGGGTCATGCGCCGGATGATTTTGATGTCCTTCTGAGCGGTGTCGTCCTGCCATTGCTTCGACACGCACGACACCTCGAGCGTCACTTCTTCGGCCGTCTGCGTGAGAATCTTCGCCTCGTATGGCGCGCTGAGGAACTCGCCCGGCCAGAGTTGCTGCCAGAAGTGATCGCCCAGCATGAAGGTGCCGTCCGCAACCAGCTGCCGGCCGGTAGCCTTGACAACGTATTGGTCGACCATGCCGCCCTTGGCCGGATTGACACGCAGGCTGACAAAGGAATTTTCCAGGACATACTTGCCGTCGTCCCGCTCCACAGTAGCGGCGCCGAACGTCGACAGTGTTGTCAAAACAGAGACAACTGTCAACAAACAAATCGTTGTTCTGATGTTCCGCGTCTCCATTAGCCTGACCCCATTAGTCTGTTGTCTTCTCTTATTCTTCCCGGCAATCAAACACGACATTCGTCCAGCCCCAAAAGTTCGGCAGCTTCACCACGACGCCACCATCCCGTCTGGTGGTCTGCAGCTGCACCTGGTGGGATACAGGTTCCGGCCCGACCTCCAGAGCAGTAACGATTTCTCCCGCCCGCGGCTTGAAGAACACCTCGACATCATCAGCCCGCGCAACCGGCGTGGTGCCGATCACTTCCTCTTCCGCCGGCGGGTTGAACAGGGGAACGATCACTTGCCGGTGCGTTGCATCGAAGATCCGTTCGCTGACCAACCGCTTCCACCACAGCGGCCGCCGACTCACCACCGACAAGACGCTTTCGGGGTTACCCAACTGCTGTGTGCGCAAGTCCCAGAAGTACGAGCCGTATTGAATCATGAACCGCTCGCAATTGCCGAACGGGCTTATTCTGACCGACCATGGATGGCCGCCCATTGCGTAACCGAGCGTCGTCGAATACCAGTTGCCGCCGCCATTGATGTAGGTGTATTGCGCACCGTGCGAACGAGCCAGATGCGAACCGTGTCGCATGTAGTCGATGAAGTCCTCCCAGCGACGGTGCGGGTCCGTTTCATGATGGAACGCATTACTGATACTTTCCTCCATCATCAGGGAGTCGTCCCGGCAATAAGTCTGCCAGTCATCGCTCGGGTCGGGCCCCAAGACGTTGATACCTAAATTGTTGCCGACCCCGACTGGCGGGTCGAGGGCCGCCAGCGCCGCCTTCACGATCGGAAAATGCTTGAGGCTGAGCGGGCCGGCATCATAGCGGAATGCTTCCCAGCCATATAGCTTTGAGCTGGCCGCCAGCACCTCCATGTGGTACTGCAGATAGGTCTTGCCGTCGGCTGCGGAGGGCGTGTCGAAGTGCATTACGATATGGGGATAGACGTTACCGCTGACGGTCTCGCCGTTGAAGTATTTCTCCATGACAGAGGTATTGAACTCGGCGCTCTTGTGCCATTCGGGCCGTTGCCGGATGACCTCGAAACCGGGCCAGCCGAAAGGGATCGCATTGGTGTAGGCCACCGGCGCAATGCCGTGTGACTTGAAGAGGCCGTTCAGGAGCAGGAGCTGCTTGCGCGAGACGGCATAAAAAGTCTGTCCGCTGAGGTACGGCGCATCCGTCTCTTCCGTCATGCCCGTGGCATCCTCGCGTGCCCAGGCGAAGTATTCGTCATAAGTGATATAGGCGCGGCGCGAGGATTCGATGGCCAGCGTGCAGTCCTTCACGTACTGGTCCCAGTTGCCCAGTACCTTCTCTTTGAATCCGGTCAGACCCAGCGCGTGGGCACTCGAGAGGAAGTATGGCACACGCAGCACGCCATTCCCCTGGATCATGCACCGGAACGGACTGTCGCTGACGGCGAACACGTCACCTTGCCGGTCGATCACCTGCCCGGCAACCAGTAATTCGCCGACCGCTTCATAGCCGCCGTCGGCGGTCGGCACAGCAAACGGCACGGTACCGCTGATCGTGGCCAGTGCGGGCACCGTGAAAGTCTGTGCCGTGCCGGAAATCCTCTGATCCGTGTCAGTGATCACCACTGACCGTACGGCAACAGTTTTCGCCTGGCCGGTGGCATTCGTCAGGCGCAACTCCAGTGCGCCGTTTTCGGCATGCTTGTAGCGCAGCTTGACCGGCCGGATCCAGCTGATCGCCACGGGCAGGTCCAGCTTCTCGAGTTTGACGGAGGCTTTCTCGATCTCGACCGTACCGGCCTCACAGTTTTCTTCACCGACGTACACGAGGCCGACATTCATCGGCTTGCCGCTCTCGGCGGTGAAATCCAGTGAGAACCTCTGCCATTGCCCGGGGATCTCGAAGTTGTAGCCGCTCATCGGCAGCACTGCTGCAGGCACCGGCATAACGCCGTAACCCGTGGGGTACTGCAGGCCGCCATGGGCGCCGTCGACCCAGGCCTGCAACGCCAGCGTACTGGCGCCGTGCTTCTCGATACGAGCGCGCAGCGTCACGCGGTAGCGGCCCGGTTCGGTGATCGGGTCCCAACGCAGCACGGCCGCCTGGGGATAATACCTGGGGCCGGACTGACCGTTGCCCTTTACAAAAATCAGGTCATTCGCCAGCAGTACACCATTCTGCGTGTCGCGCGTACCCACGCCGGTTTTCCACGGCGTCACTGCGGCAGCGAACACGGGTGTGGTCAATATCGCCAACGCCGTGCAGAAAACTGCATGCAGCAGCCGGGTCCGAACGAATCTGGTCGTGCTTCTCATGTTCCCGATCCCCTTCCCGCCCGGGGTGCAATCCAGTAACCCGTGCATCTGTATATTGTTAGGCATCGGTAGTAGTCTATTCGTTTCCGAGATTGTTTCAATCGGCCTGCTGCACGGCAATAATCCGGTCGACAGCGGTCTGCACCGTTTGCCTGGAGCCGTCCGGCCAGACGATTGTCAGATCGACGTCGGCACCGTCTCTGCCGAGTCCGAAGTGGAGGAGCAGGTCGTTCTGATTCGCCGAGGCGGCGCCCGATTCGACCTGCCTGGTCATAGTGCCCAGCCCCGGCCTCTCGATCATGACCCGGGCACCGATCGCGGCGCTATTGACGGTCGTGCCATTTCCGGCGAGGCGGACACTCAGCCAATGATTTACATTGCCCTGGTTCTGAAAGACCCTGCCATCCGTCACCAGGTCGACATAGCCATCGTTGTTATAATCACCCCAGGCAGCCTGCTGGGTCGGAGGCATCCCGCCGAGCCCCTCTGCCCCGGTCACATTGGTGAACTTCCAGTTGCCGTCATTGCGGTACAGGCGGGCATGATTGCCGCCATAGACCGTGGTGATAAAAATGTCCACGTCCCCGTCGTTGTCATAGTCCGCCAAGGCGCAGCTGCCGTACGATTCCTGCCAGTCAGCACCGTCGAAAGTGAATTTCTTCTCGAACGTCCAGCCGCCGGCGGCACCCAGGTTGCGATAGAGGATCGCATCGTCCCGGCGCCGACCGTCGTGGTGGTTGAAGTTGCAGGCGAACAGATCGAAATGCCCGTCATTGTCCAGGTCCGCCCAGGCGCCACTGATCGTATGCCCGACCCCGTGGACACCGGCCGGCCCACCGACATCGGTCAGGTTTCCCTTGCCGTCGTTCTGAAAGAGGGCGTTCGGCTGAAACCAATAGCGTGTGGCGAAAACATCCATATCGTTGTCCTCGTCGTAATCGCAGGCTGTCACGGTGCGGGTGTAGAGCTTGCCGCCGATCGGCGTCACGGTGAACCTCTTGCCGCCATCGTTCATGGCAATTGCATCGGTGTCAACACCATTGGCGCCGCCACCTATGTAGAGGTCCACGTAGCCGTCGCCGTTCAGGTCGGCCCAGCTGTAACAGCCCGCCCAGGCCTGCGGCAGCTTTGGGAATTCCTGCAGCTCGAACACACCGGTGCCCGACATGTTTCGGTGCAGGTGCGCAACCTTCAGGAAGCTCCGCCAGCCGAAACGGTCGAGGTGGCCGTCGTTGTCATAATCGGCGAAGATGGCCGGTCCCGCTTCGGCGGCATTCCCACCGACCTGCTGCTTCAGGTTCAGCAGCGCGAAGCCCTCCCCACCCTCGTTGCGCCAGAGCAGGCCGTCGCACAGGTCGACATAGCCGTCGTTATCGTAATCGACCCAGGCCGCGGTCTGGTTCGAATTCAGGCCGATTGTCGGAGGATGCGGCCATTCGATCCCGAGCGCCGCTGTTTTGTCCACGAACTTGCTGCCGGCAAACGGCTTGAGCGGCGGGTTCGGGTCGGCCAGGGCTGCAACGTGCCAGGCTATTGTTTTGGTGCTGAGCACGGTTTCGTAGAACGCCACTTCGTCCAGGCAGCCGCTCCAGGGCGCCCCGTACCCACCGCCGCTGCGGCCCATGCCGAGCATTGCCCAGCCCAGTCCGGCGTCATTCGCCGCAACGGTCGTATCCACAACGTGCACGAGCTCGCCGCTGGCGGTCAGGTTCTTCGCATACCCGTCGATTTCAAAGACGGCATCGTCGGCGCCACCGGGCCCGTCGCCGGGGCTGTACGAATAGGTCAAGGCGACATAATACGAGTCTCCGGCTTTGAACGGCACCGCGCTGGCCCCGCCGATCAGCGGTGGGCCTGCATCCTTCCCGACGGCGGCGGCGATGGTGCTCTCATGCTCGACAAGACCGAACATGTTCTGTTGCGGGCCCGGCAGCCACTGCACTCTCATGATGATGCCGTTCTGCGTCGAGGCGCTCGCCGGCGTCACGATCAGTTCGAGTGTACCGGTCGGCGGCGCCGGGAAGCGAGCTGCGACATAGGCTGAAGTACCGGGCAGTTTCAGTGCCTGCGACTTTACGGCGGCGCCCGAAACGAGTGCGAGATCCGAACCGTGCGCCGTCAGATCACGCTCCGGATCGTCGGTACTGTTCTTCAGAGCGGTCGCCATATCGGCGCCCTCGAAGCTCCACTGGCACCGAATACCGGCCTCCGCCTGCTGAGCCGCGCGCAGGCCTTCCACCGTGGCGCACGCCGTATCCACCCACAGGGCACTCACCAGTGTCAACCCGACTAAAAGTACATAAATCTTCAAACGTCACCTACCTATCCTCTGAAGTTCAGAACGAGCGAATGTACATCAGGGAACGCAACATCCTATGCGACCCCGATCATCCTGTGCCGCCGTCATTGACAGGCGGGGAAAATCAGCACAGCGGTACGTTCGACACAGACACCCGCCGGCAGCTCAACGTCGAACGGAGGGGCAAGCACACGATCTCCGCCCCGGATCGGTTATTAGGATCATCAAGGCAATGAGTCCCGGGTGCGATCCCAGAACGGATACCATTCAGCGTAATTGCGAAACTCACCGGCATCGAGTGTGAGGGTGCGGCTCATATCCCTTACAAAGCGCACCGAACCGTCAAAGAAGAGTATGTTGTATCCCTCTGGAAAACCATCACCTCCCAGGTGCGAACCAGCGGGTTCGGGCGGGGAACCCCTGCTGGGCATGCCAACGCCGTCAGCAGCAGCCATATACTGCCCGGCCAGGCTCTCGGAAAGCTTGGCTCTCCCCCCCTCACCGCCATACGGCCCCGCTTTATTCTCGTCATACTCGGTGGCATCCTTGCGCCCCCGCACATTCAGGGAATAGGTTGAAAAGGCACGTCCGACGCTACCGGAACCCGGCGCGGCCTTTACCGCCTCAGCTATGTTCCTCTCCAGGCCGAACCAGTCCTTATTGTGAATCCAGGCAGAGGGGCAAAGGAATGTGCCCATGCTGCTTACGTATCCTTGCTCATACAAACTACCCAAAGGATGCGTGTCACCGACACTGGAAACATAGGGGGTCCTTTCAAAAAACATCAACTGCCCCTCCCAGGAATAGTCCACGAGGTTATGCGGCAAACTATCATTGAAATTGGTCGCGTACAGTGTCAACCCCGTGCCTATCTGCCTCAGGTTGTTCATGCAGACAACCCGCTTTCCCTTCTCCTTTGCATGCTGCAATGCCGGCAGCAGCATGGCGACCAAGATCCCGATGATGGCAATCACAATCAGGAGTTCAATGAGAGTGAAACGACAGCAAACTCCAAGCCTGTCGAAGGGTCCAGGCAGGGCGAACCGATGACGGCGACGCTGTCGCAGTAGCTGGTTCCTCTGTATACGCATGTCCGGATCTCCTCGATACAATGGCATATATCCGCTTTCGCACGGACATGAAACCATCCCGAAAAGGCGTTTACTTCGCCCGGTCGACAGTTCGAAAAAATCAAAAGGAAAGGATCAGGAAAAAACCTTGAGCAAGGCTATACCTTACACGAGTTTAACCGCATTACCCCAGCCACACAACAGGCCACGCAACATTCTACAGTGTTCTTCATAACAGATCTCAGGCAGCGGAGTCCTTCACTCGGTGTCACAGTTTCCATCATCTTCATCCGTGGTCTGTCTCCACAGCCTGCAGATAGAGTTGATACGCCGCATCATAAATCGCTTTCTTTGATGTGTCCGGTTCGATCTGTCGTTCGGTCGTGGTCATGGAACGGATTGCATCGGCATGATCCGAATAGATCCCGGCGGCGACACCGCCCATCATCGCGGCGCCCAGGCAGGTGGATTGTTGACTGCTGGGAATGGCGACCGGCAAGCCGGTCGCGTCGGCCAGTATCTGCGACCACAACTCCGAGGCGCCGCCGCCGGTCAATTGCAGGCTGCTGATGTCGGGGACATGTTCCATCAACGCATCCAGGGCATGGCGCTGGGCAAAGACGACGCCTTCCATGGCTGCCCGGACCAGGTGCGCCGCACCGTGTGACAACCTCAAGCCGATAATCTGCCCGCAGGCGTCGGGATCCCAGAGCGGCGACCCGGCACCGGCGAGATGCGGAACGACCACGACCCCCTCGCTGCCCGGCGGTATCCCGGCGGCCATCGCGTCCATCGTTTTGAAGCTCAGTTCCTCGCCCTGCCCTGCCCCGTTCAGCAGGTCCCGCAACCAGCGATAGGCGGCACCAGCGGTCAACAGCAGGCCATCGACATCCCAGTAATCCGGCAGGGCCGCGGGGCAGCAGTTCAGGCGCCGGTCAACAATCGGTTTTTCCGAGATCACACCAACTACCCCGGCCGTGCCGATGTACATGCAGGCGACCCCCTTGCCCTCGACTCCAGCGCCCAACTTGAAACAGGCGTTGTCCGATCCTGAGATAACCACGGGGGTGTCGGCGGCCAGTCCGGTGACCGTCGTCGCCGCATCCGACAGCGGTCCGGCTATTGTGCCGGGCGGCACCAGCTGGGGAAGCTTGTCGGGCGTTACACCGGCGACCTCAAGCAATACGTCTTCCCAGGACCGTGAGTGCAGGCCCATGAACCCCAGATACGATCCGTTCGAGTCGTCGCAATACCAACCATCGCCAGTCAAGGCATGTGCAACCGCCGTCTGGGGCAACGCATAAACACTGGCTGCAGCGAATATCTCGGGGTGATTCTCCCGCCACCACATGATCTTGGTAATCGACGGCGTTGGATCCAGGGCCACACCGGTCAGGTTGAAGAAATCATCCTGGCCGATTTCTTCCTTGATCCGTTCGGCCGCATCGGTGGCGCGCCGGTCGTACCATAAAATGACGGGCCCGACGGCTTGCCCATCGACGCCGAACGGAACAACCGTGGCCCGCGAGCCGGTCACAGCAACCACCTTGATCTCGCCCACCGCGACGCCACTGCTGTCGATCGTTTCCTTGAGAATTTCCAAAGGCCACTGAGTCAGCACTTCGGCCGAGCACTGAGCCCAGCCGGCAGCCGGCGAATCACTTGGGCAATCACGTGACGCGGAGGCGATTTCGTTCCCGTCTGTGTCAAAGAGGCAGGCTTTTATCTCAGACGCCCCGGCATCGATCGCGGCTATATAGGTCATTGTAGGCTTGGTTTTACCTGTTAAAGTTGAGAAAGGCCTGGGCCGAAGACAACGCTGCAAGCGTTACCGGTGGTCCCAGCATCAGCAACTGAGAAAGCAATGCAGTGTTCGCAGCGTTGCGGGCGATTTTCCATTGTTTCATGCTTGCCGCTTCCGATCTCACGTCTCCAATACCCTGATCTCATAGATACCGCCCTCCTTGTCTTCCTTGAGTTGCGCGACAACCCTGAGTGCTGTCGTGGTTACCGGTTCGAAATTGACCCGGCTGAACCACACCTTGTCGGTGGTATAACCGGACGGGCTGACGACCGGCTGCCACTGCTCAGTTGCATCGCGGTATTCGACTCGCCAGGAAACGGGTGCCCACACATTGCCGGAGTATGATTGGTCCACCCAGTACACCTCGAGGGCAAACACCGCCAACGCCTCTTCAAAAGTCAGGCACAACCATTCTTCAGTGCCTACCTGATGCGCCCAGTTGAACCAGGCCATCCCACTCCAGCGCGCCGGGCTGGACGGAAAGAGACCGTCGTTGACCGCCTCGATCGACGATCCTTCACCGGCAGTGGACGCCGTCAGCGCCGCCCCCATTGCCGCCGTGGGCTCGACCGGGTCCTCGGCGACAAGTGTTGTCTCCGGCATCCAGACCAGCATCTCCCCGGCTTCCCGATTGTCCTTGGCATAAAAGGGTATCGCTTTTAGCAGCGTCTCCGTTTCCGATTCGACCGGCCGATAGAGCTCGTCCCGCCACAGCGTCGGGGCGCGTCGGCGTCCGGCAGCAGTTACCGTCACCACGCCGCCGAGGAGATCTTTCTCGAAAGACTCTTTCAGCTCGGCGTCGCGCGGCAACGCCAGGTCCGTGACCTTGCCGCCGTTGTCGGTCGCCTCGAAGCAATAAAGAAGCGGCCCCCTCTGCAAAGCGACACAGCCGGGGGAAGTCTTGATCTGCGGGTTGGCTTCCAGGCGTTCCGTCGCCATTGACAGGTCCAGGTCGACTGCATCGCCGGTCTGCCACTGGCGCCTGAGCATTACATAGCCATCCGGCTCCTGCGAGGCGTTCGACCGCTCACCGTTGACTGCGATCGTGAACGTTTTGCTCCATCCGGGCACACGGAGCATGAGCGCGAACTCCGTCGGTTGCGGCAGCTTGATCTCGAACCTGACACGCGACTCCCACGGATAGTCAGTAACCTGCGTCAGCTCGATCTCCTGTCCCGACAGTTCGATCCGAGCCGTACTGCCGGCGAAGAGATTCACATAGATCGCATTATCAGATACGGCATACATCCATTCGCTAACCTCGAGCATGCAGCGGACCCAATTCGGCGGACAACACCAGATGCGCGGGTCGCGATGCGTGTGGCCGCGGCTGAAGAGTGCAACGGAATAGAAAGTACCATCGCCTACCAGGCCGCCGGAGCCGAGGAATCCATTATAGAGGGCCAGCTCCATGATATCGGCGTAGCGCGTGTCGGGCTGTGCGAGGAGCAATCGATAGCTCATGAAAATGTTGCCGAGCGTCGCACACATCTCACAGTTGCTCTTCTTTTCTGAGAGATCATATGGGTTGTCAAACCCTTCGGTGGTGCACACTTCGCCGAGTCCGCCATTGACGTACATCTTGCGATTCACCATGTCGCGCCAGACCCGGTCACCGGTCGCCAGCAGCTCCTCGTCTGCGGTGCGAATTGCCACATCGATCATCCCTGCGAAGAAATTCGTCGCACGCACCGCGTGGCCATGCCCCTGGGCGTCGTCGATGTGTTCGGCATGGCGAGCGTATTCGACCAATGCCCGTGCCCGCTCCAGGTATGCGCTCTCGCCGGTGACGTCGTACAACTTGGCCAGCGCCATTTCGACGCCCGGATGCCCGGCCCTGTCGAAAGGCACTTTGCCGCTGCGAAAAACATCCTCAATGTGGTCGGCCAACCGCCGGGCGACATCAAGCAGCGCGTGCTTTCCACTCAACCGATAGTAGGTTGCGGCGGCTTCCATGAGATGGCCGGCCACGAACAGTTCATGGTTGTCGATACCGCTCCAGTGTTCTGTCTTACGCACCTGGTGGCAGCTCTGCAGGTACCCGTCGCTTTCCTGGGCTTTGGCCACCACGTCGATGCGTCGGTCCAATTCCGCCTCGAGCTCGGTATCCGGCACCAGCGCCCGGCCGGCGGCCAAGGCTTCCAGCGTGTTGTGCAGGAACATGTCCGACCACAGATGCTGGTCGGTGCTGGGCGTGTACTCGCCTTCCACCTCAAGCATTCCGGCCAAATACTCGAAGTCCCCTATCAGCGGCTTGGAGGTCTCGAGAAGATGCGGCAAATACACCTCGCGAACGCGCTTCAGCCACGGCGCCCAGAAATTGTCCTGCAGGCGGACATCCTCAAATCTCACCGGCCTCAGCGGGCAGCGACCGGTAATCTGTTCAGAGTCGGTCAATGGCACGGGGTTTCCCTCGAGTTTTCTTCATGCATGTCCCATGGAAGCCTACGGGCTGAACGCAGAGGAAGCAAGCTTCTCCCTCCCAGCACCGGTTGCCGATCTTCGCGCTCG
>CAYWQM010000056.1:3895-28932 GCA_964460215.1 uncultured Lentisphaerales bacterium | reverse complement strand
AAGTATCCCGTCGAGCGTCAAGCCGGCGGTTTTCTCGACAGCAGGAACGCGGACATCCGCTACAACCTCTATCGGCTCCTGACCCGGCTCGACAGCTCGATGTACAACGAGCCCATCGCCACACAACTGCACCTCAGCGCCACCGCCGCCCGCCAGAAATTGCCCTACAGCGACCGGCCGATCAACATCGCCGCCGCGATCCGGGCACTCAACACCGGCGGTGCCAGGGAAGCGGCTGCAGACATCACGGCGCTCAAGGCACATCCGGACGCCCTGGTGCGTACCGCGGTTGCGGAATCTATCGGAGTACTGAAGCCCGCCAACGGTCCGGGCATCATTAAGGCCTACGCGCAGGAAGACCACGATGTCGATGTGCGCAAAGCCGCACTGAACTCGATGAACGCTATCCTCGACAACTCCTTCGAAGACACCTTGCTCAAGATTCTCAGGCGCACCAGCTACGGCGGCGGTGAGTTTCTTACTGCCGACGACCGTGTCATCGCCGCTTGGCTGCTGTCGCGCCTGCCCACGATCGCGGCACCGACGAAAGCGCGCCTGTACGACCAGGTCTCAACACCCGTCGTCTCGACACCGATGGGGCCGGCATTCGATTCGGAGAGCGTACGTGCCACCGCGCTCTGGTGCCTGATCATCCATGGGAAACGCCATCCCAACGATGCCGAACTGCAGACACGGGCCAAGAAACTGTTCAGCCTGCTCATTCGCAACGTGGAGGACGTGGGCACCATACCGACCAGCTATACACTGAATTACTATGCCTATCAAGCCAAACAGTTCCTCAACGACGCACCGATCGAACGACGCATTGTCAAGCCCCGCGAGTACAAGTTCAACTACCGGCCCGCCCAAAAAGGCCGCGACAGGTGACGTGTATCGAATTTTACAAAACGCCGCAGGCCCAGCCCTTTTCCTGATCCTGCTCTCCACAGGCTGCAGGACAATGCCACCGACCCTGCCGGCAGCCGACCTGCACCTGCCCGGCCCGTCGCAGTCTGATGCCGCTGCCCTGCCCGACCGGCTCGATCTCCAGGCTGCAAAGTCGGCAGCGCTCAAGTACAACCCCGATCTCGCGGTCACTCGCGCCCGCATCCGCAGCGCCGGCGCCCGCCTACGTGAGGCAGGTACCCGATACGCTCCGGTCGTTCGCGCCGGCGTCAGTATGATCCATACACAGGATGTTCCCAGTAGCCAGTCCTTTCTTGCCGGGGAGCGCTTCGAAACCTATAGCCCGTCGTTGACGTTTGAATGGCTCGCCTTCGATGGCTATGCCCGGCAACTTGGCGAACATGCCACAGCCCAGGACCTCAGCGCCAGCGAGGCGGTACACCACAACGCGGGGCGCCTGCTGCTCGGCGCCGTCAGCCGCGCCTGGTACAGCGCCGCCCTGGCCCGTGAGCGCATGCGTATCACCGCTGCCGACCGCGACTTCAACCAGCGGCTGCTCGACGACATACGGCAGCAGGTCGAGGCCGAACAGGCGTCGCGTACCGATGCCAACAACTTCGAACTGCGCCGCAACAATGCCGATGTACAATTCATCAATGCCGAACGTGACTACACCCTGGCCCTTGCAATCCTCGCCGAGCTCCTCGGCCTGCCGGGCACCGACCTTTCCGGCCGCCTCGACTTCGACATAACTGATGAAGAGCTGCCGGAGAAATCTGAGCCAGGACTCGATGAACTGCTCGACATCGCCCGGCAACAGCGCGCCGACCTTGAGGAACTTCGGGCAACGATGGCGGCGCTCAAGGCCCGTCAGGCCGCGGCGCAAGCCGTAAAATCACCCACCGTATCGGTGTCCGGCGAGCTCGGCGCCGCCAGCCGCGACAACGTTGAGTTCGAAGACAATGAACGTTCCGGCAGCCTCGGCCTGGTCGCCACGTGGGACCTGTACACAGGCGGTGCAAAGCAGGCTGCAGTCGATACCGCCGCGGCCGACTACGAAGTTGCAGCCCGGCAACTGCAGGACCGCTGGCAGGCGATCGTCGGTGAAATTCGACGCCAGTTGCCGATCATAAACGCAGCGAGACGGCGCTTAAAGCTCAACCGGGAGAGCGCCTCCCTGGCGCTGCAGATCCGTGATGACATCGAGCAGGGCTGGCGCGCCGGCACCGAGCCTCTGACCCGCCTGAACGAAACGCAACGCGACCTCAACGTCGCCAAACTTAATCTGGCGGTCGTGCGTACGGAGTTGCTGCAGGCCCGGAGTGACCTAGACACCGCAACCGGCAGCATACTGGACTGATCGATAGACATGCGGAAGCATAAATTGCCGGCTACAGCCCCATCTTCCGCAACAGCGCCTGACTCGTCGGCTCGACGTGCAGAAGGCCACGCCAGGCAGTGCGCAGGAAATCCTGCGTGACCATGCGATCGATGAATTCCAGCAGGGGATCGAAATAGCCGTCGACATTGAGCAGGCCAACTGGCTTTTTGTGGATCTGTAAGGCCCGCAGCGCCCAGACCTCGAACAGTTCGTCGAGTGTACCGATTCCACCCGGCAGGCTGATGAAGGCGTCGGACAGCTCGATCATGCGTTCCTTGCGCTGGGACATCGAATCGACAATTTCGAGATCGGTCAGGCCGTGGTGCATGATTTCCGCAATCTGCAGGGAATGGGGAATCACACCGATCACCTGGCCGCCGGCCCGCAGCGCTGCATCGGCGACACGTCCCATCAATCCAATACTGGCGCCGCCATAGATGACTGTGAGGCCGCGTTCTGCGACCAAAGTTCCCAAAGCTTCCGCGGCCGGAACGTACGCGCCTTCGCTGCCGGCACTGGCGCCGCAGAATATGCCCATCGATTTCATTGTCAGGGTCAGTCCGCCTATTTCTTCTTCGGCCGCGCCAGGCCCCGTTCGCTAGCGGCGATGAAGTCAAGCATCGTCTGGACTTCGGTGAACTCTGCAGCCGAGTCGCGCAGGGCGGCAACAGCATCGTCGATGGAAAGATCCGACTGAAAGATGACGCGGAAGGCGTTCATCACTGCTTGAATCTGCTCCGGGCTCTTGCCGTTGCGTTGCATGCCGACCTTGTTGGTTACCCGGGTTTCCGCCGGCACGCCATCGGCAATGCAGAAGGCACAGACATCCTGTCCCAGTTTGGAAAAACCACCGACCATGCTCATCGTGCCGATCTTGACGAACTGCACGACACCGCTATGGCCGCCGATGACGGCAGCGTCGCCGACCTCGATGTGGCCAGAAAGCATGGCGGCACTGCTCATGATCACCTTGTTGCCCAGCGTGCAGTCGTGGGCGATATGGCAATACGACTGGATCAGGCAGTCGTCGCCGATCGTCGTAGCATCGCCGCCGCCGGTTGCAGCATTGACCGTGACATACTCGCGTATGACCGTACGGCTGCCGATACGTACGTACGTCTCTTCGCCCTTGTACTTGAGGTCCTGGGTCTTTTTTCCAAGGCAGGCGAACGGAAACACCTCGCATTCATCGCCCAGCGAGGTATGACCATCAATCACCACGTGCGAATGCAGATTACAGCCGGCACCCAGACTGACGTCCGGCCCGATAGAACAGTACGGACCAATATCGCAGCCGTCGCCGAGGGTTGCTTTCGAATCGATAATCGCAGTTGGATGAATCGCCATGATCGCTACTCCGTCAACGCAAACTTGACATTGGTCACACTGACCAGATCCTCGCCGACATACACCTTGCCGAACGCCTGGCCGAAGCGCTGCCGAACCGTACGCAGCGACATGACAATATACATCCGATCACCCGGGATCAGCGGCCGGTTGAAAGTGCAATCCTCGATCGACATGAAATAGGCGAGCTTCCCCTGGTGCTCGGGGCGCGACAAAGCATAGGCACAGCCGGCCTGTGCCGCGACCTCCAGCTGGAAACAGTTGGACAACCAGCAACGCCCGGACGAATGTCTCACCAGGTTCGGTTCCGTCGCTGTCAGGTTCTTCACCGCCACCATTTCCGGCATACTGGCGTCCTCCGGCTGATGCCAGCCCTCGACCCGATCAATCAACAGAAACGGATAACGATGCGGGATAAACGACTGTATCTCCTCGGTGTCCAAAGCCCCCTCCTGCAGCACCGGCACTTCGGCAGCGCGTTCAGCAATGAGCTGGCGCGGTGCCAAATCAACAGCCGGGTCGGCCACGGTAGCCAGGGTAAACTGCGCTTCGCATGTAACCTCTTCGCCAACCCTGGCAGCCGCCACAACCGTCACCCCTGTGCTGGTGGCATCGCTGAGGGTTGCCTCCAGATGCAACAGGTCACCGGGCACGACGGGACGGCGGAATTTTACTTTGCGGACCGACTGCATTATGACACAATCGCTGACATCGCTGTCCTGCCGCCACGCGACTGTCGCCAGTTGCGCCATCGCCTCAACCTGCAAGACGCCGGGCATGATCGGTTGCTCCGGGAAATGTCCCGTGAAAAAAGCCTCGCTGCTCGACAGCAGCTTAACGCCACAGGCCCGGTCGCCATCGAGTTCAATACGGTCGAGCAACAGATACGGCGGTTCGACGCCGAGCTGCGCCAGGATGGAATCAGTTCCCAATACGCTCATGCTTGTCCTTGTTGCGTTGCACTGAATTCTTCGACACGATCGGAACGGATAAAAATATCCTGTTCACCGGACTTTTCGACTTCTATTTGTCGTCATAGCCCATGACTTCGCGAATTCGCTGGGCCAGCGCGACATTGGAGGGGTGCCCCGGCTTGATCGCAATGATCTGACCCCGCAAACGTCGACCAACGAGACTGAGGTCACCAACTATATCGAGCATCTTGTGACGAACAAATTCATCCGGATAGCGCAACTCGTCCTTGGCGATGATCGCGCCGTCCTTGATGACAATGGCATTGTCGAGGCTGCCGCCACGCACCAGACCCGCCACCATGAGCTCT
Organism: uncultured Lentisphaerales bacterium; assembly: GCA_964460215.1. GTDB lineage: Bacteria > Verrucomicrobiota > Lentisphaeria > JABSQK01 > CAJWLW01 > CAJWLW01. The sequence continues at coordinate 24,016 of CAYWQM010000056.1, read as the reverse complement.
TCGATCTGATCATACGGGCAGAAGGTCCGGGCACCAGCTAGTTCTGTGCCAAAGCTCTCACTGGTGACCGGCAGGCTGAGATACTGGGTGTCCATGACAGTGGCGCCGAAACAGATGGTACACGAAATCCGATACTCTTCATCCGGCAGAATCACGGCGCGTGTCTCGCCCTGCTCGACGTAGATTGCCTCTTCGATACAGCAGTATTGGCGCGACGCTTCCTGCGCCACGGTGCCCGCGGCATTGATCTCGGCGTAAAACAGCGCACTGCTGCCATCAATAATCGGCGGCTCGGGGCCGTCCATTTCGATAGCGGCGTTGTCGATGCCGCAGGCATACATAGCCGCCAGGACGTGCTCGACGGTATATACCACCGCGTCGCCGTTGGCGATCGTCGTGGCACGACGCACATCGATAACATTCGACGCCAAAGCCTTCACCGACGGCTGGTCCGGCAAGTCAACGCGGATAATCGAAATGCCCGTATCCGCAGCCGACGGTTGAATCGTCAGATGGGCTCGCCCGCCGGTATGCAGAGCGATTCCCGAAAAACGGCAGGGCGCGGCAATTGTACGCTGGGGATCGTCCAAAATGGTGAACAACTGTTTTGACGTTAGGCCAGGCGGGGGGCGAGTGTCGAAAAGTGTCGACGCCGGTAATAAACCGTTGCAGCGGCAGGATTGCAATTCAGCGGGATCTGCACTGCAATGTTGCAGCGCTCAGTCGAGCGGTCCGCAGCAAAGAGCATTTGCCGGATCAAAGGGGTGCGGCATATTCTTACATGAAACGATTTTTACTCTTTCTCTTGCTCGCAACGACGTGCCCCCCGGCACGGGCACAGTTCCTCGATGCGACATTCGGCCATCCATACCTGCAGAACACGACCTCCCACTCAGTCACCCTCGTCTGGTGGACACGGACGGACGCCCCCGGCACCATTTCTTTTGGAAACAGCGACATTAAAACGCCCCAACAGTCTCATCCGCAACGGCTTGTGCTGACAAAACCTGAATCCGGGGGAAGTGAACAGCGTATTCGCCACGCGGTTCGGCTCCAGCCACTGCAGCCGGGATCGCAATATCACTATCGTGTCGAGCAAGGCACCGCCGTATTCGATGCAACGTTCCGGACCGCCCCGGCCACCACGCTGACACCGATTCGCTTTCTGGTATGGGCCGATACAGAAACTGAACCGGCCTCCCATGGCCATCTCGGTGCCGGCGTACCAGAGGGGTATCCAATGGACCAGAACGACGGCATCCGAGCGTGCGTCGCCGCAGCAGCAGAGATCGAGGCTGATTTCATTCTACTGGCCGGCGACGTCACGGAATGCGGCGGCGAATTGGAAGACTGGGATGAGTTTTTCCGCAAGGTCAATGACCGAGCCAATCTGCTGGCGGCGCATACGCCCATCTTCGTGGTGCCCGGCAACCACGACTACTATGCCGGCCCACATGGCGGCGGCTACGAACAGCCGGGCAGCGAACGGCACGCGATGCACAAATTTCACAGCCATTTCGAGCTGCCGACGGACGAACGCTACTACCAGTTCACGTGGGGACCGGCAACCATAATCGGCCTGGACAGCTGTAACCAGAGCCCGAACGAGTCAGAGCTTGATACCAATTTTGCATTGACCGGTGAAAACGAACCGGGCGGCGGCCGGGCACCCAACCTAACGCCCGAATCCCAACAGTACCGGTGGTTGAAAACGGCGCTGGCAGCCGCGCAAAAGCGGTCGCCGTTTATTTTTGTGTTTTTCCATCACATGCCGTTTGGTTCCGGCGTACACAGCTTGCCGCCAGGCCGCGGCGATGGACAAGACTGGCAGTCGGGCTATCCACTGCGAAAACTGGATTCGCTTTTTCACCACTACGGCGTCGACGCCGTCTTCTGCGGCCACGAAGAGATGGTGGAAATGGCCGAGACCCATGGTGTGACTGCCAAGGGTACGGCGCACAAGATTCGATACTTCACGCCAGGTTCGGCGGGCGATGGCATGCGTTCGGCAAGAATCGACAACGACGCCCAAGTGTTTCACTACGGCAATACCGCGATCGGCCAGCATTATGGTTTTCTCGATGTCACCATTGGTCCGGCATCAGGTCAGGCGCGCATATGGCGTGCGACCATTCGGCAGGCGTGGATCGATCCATCCTGGGCCAAGGACCCGGCAGTACCACCGCTGGGCGGTTATTACGATGCCGAGGTGCCGACCGCACGCTATGAGATTGAAAAAGCCGCACCATGATGATACATACCTCGAGGAGTCACACAACTTCAACAACCTACGCGGGTTGGACGAATAAATTTCAGCGGGCAGGCAATCACCCCTTGACATCCGCTATTGACGCAATCAAATTATTCAACAAGGCTGTCCGGTGTTGTTCGACACGCCTTATCTATATCCTGTACAATGAGAGTTCGATAGTCTCACCTACTCAGAGGCCTCCCCCAAAAATATGAAAGAGCAGGTGCAACAGTTACTGGAATTGCAGGAACTGGAATTTATCTCGAAGGAATCCGCCATTGTCCATGCGGAAAGCGATGCCGACGAAAACCTCGAGACGAGGATTAGTAAAAAGCGCCAGCAGATCCCACCGGAGTTGCTGGCACGCTATGATCGTCTGACGCAGTTTGGCCCCAGCATCGTCGTCGTCAAAGGAGGCATGTGCCTGGGCTGCAATCTCTGTATTCCGCAGGGAGACCTCAACCGCATGATCAATGGGACCGTCGATCCGGTTTGCCCGCACTGCAACCGTTTTCTCAACCTCGATTTTACGTAACGCGCCTGCATCCATCGACACCACCAGAGTTACCATGGCCACTGCGAAACCCGTCAATCTGAAAGCATTCGTCACGCCCGACCGCATCATCCTCGACCTCAAAGCGGAGGATCGTTCGACGGCCTTCGAACAGTTGGTCGAGCCGCTGGTCGCTGGAGATGTTGTTGCCGATAGAGCGCTGTTCCTCGAAGACCTGGAACGCCGGGAGGCCGAATATACTACGATGACAGAGAACGGCATTGCGATCCCCCACACACGTTCGCATGCTGTCCGGCGACTCGGGATTAGTGTCGGCATCGTCAGTGGCAAGGGCCTGAAGTTCGACCCGGAATCGGACACGAGCTGCCAACTGCTCTTCTGCATCGCCGTGCCGGCCTTCGCTCCGACCTCGCATATGCCCTTGCTCCAGGCAGTGGCAAAATTCGGGCGTGACACCAAGCGGGTCGAAAAAATTCTGGTAAGCAAGACGCAAGCTGTGGCAGCGCGCTACCTGGCCTCCTACAAGGTCTGAACCTGGCGGCAGACACGTCAGCAGAAATTGTGGGCAACCGGCAACAACAGTACACAGAGCATTTATGAAGGTACAACTTTGGGGAACGCGGGGGTCGGTTCCAACACCGTTAAGGCCGGCGCAAATCCGCGACAAAGTTGTCGATGCCCTTTCCCAATACCACAATGCCGGTGCCCCGGACGATATCGAAGCCTTCTACGACGAGTTGCCCTTTAACCTGCGCAGCACCTTCGGTGGCGACACCTGCTGCACAGCGATTGACAACGACGACGACGAGACTCTGATCATCGATGCCGGCAGCGGTATTCGCTCGAAAGGCAATGACATGATGGCCAATTTCAAAGGGCCGCAAGTCATCCACATTTTCCTCAGCCATCTGCACTGGGACCATATCCAGGGCCTGCCGTTTTTCGTACCCGCATTTGTCCCGGGCAACCAAATCCATTTCTACAGCCTGCACAGCGATTACGAAGCGAATCTGCGGAATCAACAGCAGTGGAAAAACTTTCCGGTGTCGATCGATCAGATGTGTGCCGAGATGTCATTCCACGAGCTCAAGATCGGCCAACCCATCACGATCGGGTCCTGTGAAATCACGCCGTTTCCACACGTGCATCCGGGTGATTCCTACGGCTTCATCATCAAGTCCGGCGACCACAAGGTCGTCTATTCCAGTGACTGTGACCACGTCGACATGGCACCCGAGCAATTCGAGTCGTATACGGAATACTTCGATAACGCCGATCTGCTTATTTTCGATGCCCAGTACACCCTCGAGGAAATTGTCACCGAAAAGTACCAATGGGGCCACAGCAGCTTCTCGGTCGGCCTCGACATGGCAAGGATCGCCGGCGTCAAACGTATCTGCTTCTTCCACCACGACCCGTCGAGCAGCGACGAACACCTGACCGAGCTATACGAACGCGCCATCCAATACAAAGGCCTGACGTACGACTCCCAGGAGATTGAAATCATCTGGGGCCACGATGGCCTGGAAATACAAGCCTGAAGTAATTTGTGGCGTTCAGTGAGTCCTCTACAAAGCCCCCCGCCACCGGCCGCAAGCCCGGTTGGCGCGCTGTGCTCTCTATCGTGCTGCTCGCTGTCTTGCTGGCAGCCGCGGCGTGGTACGTCATCGCCCATCGCGAAGAGGTCCTGGCGCTACGGCACATTCAATTCCAGTGGCTGCTGATCACCGGCGGCGCCTTCGCTTTCAACATGATCCTGCGCAGCGTCTTCGCATTGCAAGTCCTGAAGTATCTCGACGTGAAGCTGGGCTTCTGGGAGTCCTTCGGGTTGTCATCTGCCGGTATGATGATGAACCTGCTGCTGCCGGTTCGGCCTGGTGCGGGCTTTCGCGCTGTTTATTTGCGTCAACGTCATGATTTGTCGTACCCGCTGTTCGTCGGCTCGCTGGCCGCGCTCAATCTGTTTTTTATGGTCGTGTCCAGCGCGATCGGGCTAGTTGCTCTGGTTATAATTGCTTCACACGGTGCACCCGCGAGCCGGACACTGACAGTAACGCTGACAGCGATACTGGTACTGGGCTTGCTCGCTGTGCTCTTTCCGGGCAAGGCCGCGGCCATCCCGCATAGCGGTTTTCTGCACCAGTGCCTGGACGGCTGGCGGCGGATTTGTCGGTCACGGTCGCTGCTGATTACCGCAGCGGTCACCCTCGGAGGCTGTACGTTGTTTGCAGTCATTGGAATCTACAGCGCATTTCTCGCGTTTGACGTTCGCATGGACACACCGGGTGCCGTGCTTATCACCGCCTCACAACAGCTCGGCGGACTGGTCAGCCTGACCCCGGGCGCGGTTGGCATTCAGGAACTGCTCGGCGTATATTTCGCCAGCAGTCTATCGATCACCGTCACTGAGACAGTCGTCGTGCTTGCGGCCGTTCGCGTCGTGAAAGTGATTACCGCTGTCATCATCGGCATGCCGGGCTTTGTGATTCTGACACGCGAACTGAAACGACAAGTACCATCGACTCATTAATCCCAGAAGTGCCCGTTTTCCTGCTCGCCTCTGAACGGTCCGGCAGCAATCTCATCCGGGTGATCATGGACCGGCACTCGGCTTTCTGCGCTCCGTCACCGCCGCACCTGCTGCGTACTTTCATGCCGCTTTTGTCCCAATACGGCCCGACCGGTATCGAGACCAATCAACAACGCCTGGCAGCAGACATTTGTGATATTCTCAACCGGCAGCTTGGGGAATGGAAAGCAGACATCACCCCCCAACTCATTCTGCAGAACGCCGGGAACCCGACCTTTGCTGGTCTTTTCTCGGCGGCCTATGCTCTCGAGGCAGCGGCACGATCAAAAAAACGGTGTTTCATCAAGGACAACGGCTGTATCCCGTTCGCGCTCGAAACACAGGCCTGCTTTCCCGACGCCAGGTTCGTCTACCTCGTCCGCGACGCTCGTGACACGGTGGTGTCATGGCTGCGCTCAAGCTCGCATCCCGGTGGCGTTCGACAGGCCGCAAAGATGTGGAAAAGAGAACAGCAACAGGCTTTGCGCGTGTACAGCATCCTGCACGAAACCGGGCGCATCCACCTGCTGCATTACGAGGATCTGATCACCGAACCCGAGGCTGTGCTCAAAGATCTGTGTGAATTTCTCGACGTCACGTTCGAACCGGAACTGCTGCAATTCCATCAGGGTGAAGAAGCTATCGCCGGGGCAGCCAAACTCAAAGACTGGGAGAACCTTGACCAACCGATGCTTGGTGGGAATTTCGGAAAGTATCGTTCCGCTCTGACGCCGCACAAACGCCGCTTGGTCGAAAGCATAACCGGTATCGAGATGCGGCAACTGGGGTATATGTTGGATTTTCCTTTGGCGCGACACCGTAACGCTTTAGACCTGTTGGAAAAATCACTGCGCGCCTGTAAGGTGCTGTTGATGCTGGCGATACAGGGTCGCCGTGGGCTGCAGGAGATTCAGACCCGTCGGAGGCGTCTGCAACAGATGCAAGCCACGGCATCACGTCTTGCGGGTCACGACAATACCTGGGTGCGCCCCAAAGCACTATATCCGTCTGCAACCGATAAGCCCCCTTGAACATAGCTGCATCGGGCAGCCCTTCAGCAACGCCTATGAGCAGTTGCATGCATCCCCTACTTCGATGGTTCTCTACCGTCGGCGCCGTTTTTGAAAGCCTGCTGTTCGGCCGTGGCGGTCCTGACAGCGGTCCGCTCTTTGTCGTCGGCTTGCCACGAGCCGGTACCACCCTGATTTACCAGGCTATCTGTCACCGCTTTCAAGTCGCTTATCCGCCGATGCTCACCAATACCCTGAGTTTCGCACCGGGGTTGGCCGCCTGGCTGGCGCGCAACAGTATGCGTTCGTTTCAATCCGATTTTGCGAGTCACTATGGCATGTCGCGGGGTTGGAGCTCACCTGGCGAAGGTGGCATGTGGAATCTGTGGTTTGACAAGCACGAGCACTTCGCCGGGATCGATGCGTGCCCGTCACGATGCCACCGGGCAGTTGCTGCCATGGGCCAGATCGAACGCATTGGCGACGGCCCTGTCGTGGTCAAGAATCTGCGCCACAATCAATACCTTCTGCCACTTGCCGAGCTTTTTCCGAAGGCCGTATTCATCGTTGCCGTTCGACAACCGCGCAACGTCGCCCTATCGATCCTCAACGCCCGGTACGCACTACTGCCCCACCCCACCGATTTTTGGTCGATCCGCCCCCGAAAATACCCGTCAGATGAGGAACTCTCGCCGGCCGCGCAGGTGGCCTGGCAAGTCCATGGCCTGCTTGCCGACCTGTCCCACGACATCGACGCCATCGGCCCGGACCGCTGCCGCGTCATTCGCTACGATGATTTCTGCCAGCAACCCGACGGCGTGCTCACCGAGCTCCGGGACTGGGGCGAGATTGCCGGCATGCAGTTGAACAGCCGCGGCGATATACCCCCGACTTTTCCGCTCAGGACGGGGCAAACGAAAGACCTGCCCGCCGCCGCTGTCGCCGAGCTCGACGTGCTTCTGGCTGATCTGCTGCCGGCAACGTCGATCGATTCATTGCCCTGTCCCTACCTGACCGGCAAAGCCTAACGGAACACCGACACCAGACCATGGCGAACGACTGGCATATCATCAATGTTGACCTCGACGGTGCCGCCTGGCAGCAACTCCTTGACGCCGAGCCGCACAGCATGTTTGACACCGCTACCTGGGGCCGTGTCCTGGCCGACGGACTCGGAGCGGAACCGGCAGGTTGGATCGTCCAGCAAGGTACCAACCCGGTGTGCGGCCTCGCCGGCTTCACCAAGCGCAGCCTGTGGGCCAGGATGTTCTTCGCCAACATACCATACGGCGGCCTGATCGGCGGGGTGCCCGATGCCCTGCCACTGGCCTCGATCTTTGCGGCACACGCCAAAACAGCCGGTCTCACACGCGTCCGCCTCAATGATTATCCGGGCCGGCCACTGCCGGCCACCGGCTTCCATTGTCACGACTCCAGCACCCATGTACTCGAACTCGGCGGCCGCACCTGGGATGAACTCTGGCAGGGCTTCAAGCAAAGTATCCGGCGCAACATCCGCATCGCTGAAAAAAACGGCGTGACCGCCGTCTGGTGCAGTGACGAGGACGGATACCGGACGTTTTACCGACTGTACCTCGACTCGATGCGGCGTAATTCGGCGATACCCAAGTACGGCTGGGCTTTTATCGACGCGCTCCGGCGGCACATCGGCGGCAACGGTCACGGCGGCCTGTTCCTGGCAATGAAGGATGGCCGGGCCGTGGCCGGTATGACGATCGTCGATTCGGCCGATACCAGCTTCTATCTGATGGGCGGATCAACAAGCGCCGACCTCAAATACCGCCCCAACGACCTGCTCATGGGCGAAGCGATCAAGCGTGCCGCCAGCATGGGTAAAAGCCGCTTCGATTTCCTCCCGTCCAGTCCGGGAGACACGGCGCTGATGCAGTTCAAAGCCAAATGGGGCGCCCGTGAGGTGCCGCTGCGCACGTTGGATCTGAACGCACAACCGTTGCGTCTGGCGCTGTGGCAAGCCGCCTATCGCATGGCAGAATCGGCCGCCATGCGCCCGATTCTGCAGGCATGGCAAACACACCGGGGCAACAGCCGCAACAACTGATCACCCGATGGAACACGGTCGAGGTTTTAGCCGCAGTTTTCTGAACTCGGAAGTTAATTTCGGTGTATCCGGCGATACGGTATCGATACAACTGATTGGGCGGGCGCAGTACAGCTCAATGGCAGAGCGCTACCTTGCAGGATCGCTGTCGACGGTTCGAATCCTTTCGCCGGCTTATTGAAAGAGTGCAGGCTTTGTCGGTCGTAAGGTTTATATTTCCTACTGCCTATGAATACAGACATCCCAGAAACAAGCGGGCCCGAACCCGCATCGACGCCAGCACCCGAAACGCCGGGTACAGATGCAGTAGACGTCAATCGCCCATTGCACGATGATGATGGGCGACCGAAGGACCGGCTTTGGGATATGCTTTGTATCCTGACGCTGATCATCGGCGGCTCATTCCTCTACATTTACGGTGCCGGTTCGTACTCGCTGTGGGACCCCTGGGAACCGAAGTACGCCCAGACCGTCATCGAAATGCGCCAGCAGGGCGAGTATATCACGCCTTATTACGAGGGCCACGTCCGCTGGACCAAGCCGATCCTCGTGTACTGGGCGATGATGGTCCCTATGTCGATCGGCGGTGATACGGAACTCATGGCACGGCTGCCCAGCGCCGTAGCCGCGATATTTGGGCTGTTGCTATTGTTTTACGTCGTGCGCCAGCTCTTCGGCCGGCAAACCGGCATGATGGCCGCCTGCATACTCGGCACCATGCCGCAGTACTTCTACCTGGCGCGGCAGGCCATGCCGGACATGCTGCTCACAGTATTCCTGATTGGCGCACTGGGCCTGTTCGCAGTCGGCCGTTTCGACGAGAAGAAACGGACCTGGCACCTGCGTTTCGGCTACGCGTTTATCGCTCTGGCGGTGCTCACCAAGGGGCCGGTTGCCGGGGCCATAGTCATTGGCATCTGCGGGCTGTTCTGGCTGATCGAATTTGTCCCGCGAACACATTTGCACTGGCGCCGCGGGCCGGCGGCGTTGTGGGCGATGATCCGCTTCTATCAGGTGATCCCGGGCATCGTGATCTTTGTCCTCTTGACTGCGCCGTGGTACATCGCGATGTACCAGAAACACCGGGAGAAATTTGTCGAGAAGGCGATCGTCTACGAAAACATCGAGCGCTTTTCCGCACCGATCCGCGACCACACCGGCACGGTTTCCTATTATTTTTCGACGATTTTCCATGGCATGTACCCGTGGTGCAGCCTGCTGCCGGTGGCGCTGTGCTGTGTCTTGTTCGGTTTTCGAACAATCAACGATGAGCTGCGCAAGCGCTGGTTTTTTGTGGCCTGGTTTCTCGCGGTTTTTCTGCTTTTTACCTTGGCCGGCACCAAACTACAGCATTATCTGCTGCCGATAGCACCCGCGGCAGCAGTCCTGACAGCCCTGGTATGGCACGCCTGGTTCAAGGCGGACACGCCGATCAGGGTGAGACCGGCGTTGCTCGTCTCGATCCTGTTTCTGATGTTGCCGATCCGCGATTTCGACCTGGAAGGCGACCGTTGGCTTTGGGACAATTTCACCAATAAACGCAATATCGACAACTTTGATGTGCAGCCCTTTCTCGATCGACTGCTGATAATCTGGACTATTGGCATGGTGCTGGCCACCCTGATCAACCGGTCCCGAATCATTGCCGGCGCTACCGTCCTGATCGCGTATGCCAACGGCATGTACTTCTGCCACGAGGTCATGCCGACCCAGGACGTTGAGCGCTCGATGGCACCGTACGTCGAATATTACAAGAGCCACCGGGTCGATGAAACGTCAGATCTGGCCTTCTACGGCAAGCATAGATATTCGACTGCCTACTACTGTTACGGTATGGACGACGAAACGTTGCATTACTATTCGCGCAACGAGCCGGAGAACCTGGCCCGCTTCGCTCACGATCAGACCGAGATCTACATCATCACCGAGAAGAAACACTGGCAACGGCTTCATGCCGAATTACAGAAGCATTCCGGCAAGAGTTGGTATTACGTCTCGCGGGAACATCCAAGGTACTGGCTGGTAACCAACACACCGAAAGACGAGCGCCGCACTGGCGATATACCGGAGTAGCCAATTCCCGCCTGCCACGGTTGATTTGTGAGTATCCGCAACTATGGTATACACATAAATGTGCGGGTGTAGCTCAGTGGTAGAGCGCTACCTTGCCAAGGTAGCTGTCGACGGTTCGAATCCGTTCACCCGCTCCATTGCTCCCACGTCATGGCGGCGTTCGCACTTCAGATAATTAAGTATATTTTTCATGACGCCCGGAACCATGCACGGTAAATAATACCGGCAAAATAGTCGCCGGCACTGCTGCTGCCACATTCGGCAGACTGCAGTCACTGTTCACCGGCCACAGCTTCGAAGCCTCATCAGTTGCGCTATCATCTTGGCCGGCAGCGCCCCTGGGCAAGGTGTGATCTTCGAAGTGATCCGCCAAGCCACCACTAAGCGCGGCTTGGCCCGCCGCGGTTCATGTAACCCGGCGTTTGCACGCGGCGGGTAACAGGGTAATCTTGCTGGTGTCCTGACACCGGACTGGACACTACGCTTCTTTATGCTTCCCGCACCGACTCGGTGCAGGCAAACCGCAGTACTGGAAATCATGGCCCTGTCGGATCATAAGATTGTGGTCGTCATGCCGGCTTACAACGCCGCGATGACACTGCAAAACACGCTCGGGGAAATGCCGCGCGACATTGTCGACCACATCATCCTGGTCGACGATGCCAGTAGCGACGAGACAGTGCGTATCGCCGAACAGATGGGGCTCGAAGTCATCTCCCACGAGCACAACCGCGGTTACGGCGGCAATCAGAAAACCTGCTATCAGGCAGCGCTCAAACACAATCCAGACATCGTTGCGATGGTACACCCGGACTATCAGTACACGCCGCTGATCCTGCGCGCCATGTGCTGCCTGATCGCCGAGGCAAACTATCAATTCGTGCTCGGGTCGCGGATCCTGGTAAACGGTGCGTTGCACGGCGGCATGCCGAAGTACAAGTATGTCGCCAACCGCTTTCTGACGCTGTTCCAGAACCTCTGCCTTGGTAACAAGTTCTCTGAATACCACACCGGATATCGTGTCTATCACGCCGATATCCTGCGCGCAATCGACTTTGAACAATTCTCCGACGATTTCGTCTTCGACAATCAGATGATCACGGAAATCGTGTTGCGCGGCTACGCGTTGGGCGAGGTATCATGCCCGACACGCTATTTCGACGAGGCCTCGTCGATAAACTTCCAGCGTTCCGTCAAGTATGGATTGGGGGTACTGTCCACGTCCATGCAGGGACTCCTGTCCCGAATCACCGGCAAGCATTCCATTCTCGGCAACAGCGCTACGCGTCCCAAACAGACGCCGGAGTAGACCGCCATTCAGACGCCGGTGCCCGCGATCAGGCCAAGCGGCGGGTGCTTAAATCCAGATGCCGCCGTCATCATCGTCGTCATCATCGTCGTCGTCATCGTCGTCGTCATCATCGTCATCGCCGGTGACTGATTTGATGTTCACACTTGCCGGCGGCAACCCATGAGTGTCTTCTCCGGTCGTCGGGACCAGGAGAATGTTCCCATCGGGCTCGTCCTCTACGGACGCAGCCACATTAGCTTTCGAAGCGATCAAGGCGGCTCCGCTGCCAACGATTATTAGCAGCGCGACAGAAGCAGACAGCCAAAGGTTGAGCATCTTCATCGGTCATCCTCTAAGGTTCAACTCGCGCTACGTTGCCCCGCGCATTTCTGCCAATGCGCACAGACCTCTTCCACCGCCTGACTGGTGAGCGCCTTGCCGGTCAGGTTGGGTTGATTCTTGTACACCAGATCGCAGCCACCGTCCGCTGTAAATGCGACGAAGACGTTCGCTTCATAGAGCACGAAGCTGCCGAAGCGCGAATCCGCAAGCACGCGCTTAAATTCATCAAGCAACTCCGGGACGTTCGAAACGTAGCGGTTGACTGCGACTGGTAGATCCCGCGCTACGCACGCCCCGATCATTTCCTGCACCACCTGGTGGCGCTCGGCAGAGCCGCCGGTATCGTCCCCGAAAATAGCGTCGAACGGGACCCCGAACAGGCGCAGAACAGCCCCGTCCATCAACCCTTCGTCGATCCACTGTCGCCAGTCGAAATCGATGTTCGCCGGGTACGCCATCCGCTGGCTGACCCTGCGATCCTCCGGCGGTCCGAACCAGGCGGTATTGAGGGTGACGCGCATCGCGCGGTCAGCATCGGAAATCATCTGCTTCGACGCTCTCAGGAAGTCAGTGTACGCGTCGCTGCGTATCCGCGTGATCGCCGCTTCGATGTCGTCGGTGCCGTGGGGAAGTTGAGCAAGGACTGCGTCGTTGAAGCCGTAGTCCTGAGGACTGTCGGTGTGTGTCGAGTGGTTTTCGACGCGGAAATCGATACCGTCGACATTGGCGTCCAGCATCTCCTGAACGCAGGACAGCCAATAGTCGCGGACCTGCGGTTCGGTTTCACAAAGGGCGCCCGGCAGGTAGTAGTTGTAGCCGCGCGCGAAACCGATGGCGCCCTGCGACCGCCGCACCTCGACCGGTGTGTGGATGCCGGACGGCGGTCGGACCTGTGGCGTGCCGCTGTTCGGGGCGTCAAGAAAGACCACTTCCGGTCCGCGTCCGGTGTCGTAGGCGAGTCCGGCCTCACGAAAATTTTCCCACTCCGGGTCCCAAATATTAGTGCCGGCGGCGCGCACGCCTGGGAGCTCCTGCCCCTGTCTGTCGAATGCCCGGAGTAATCGGTCCCAGGCGTTGTCGAAATCCCAGGGCCCGTCTTCGAAGTCGGTCGTCACGACTACGTACTGGTCGGTGATCACAAAGCCGGACAGCGTGAGGATGCGTACTGGCGCCCCGGCCTCGGTGGCGACGTTGCCGTAGATGTCGCGCACCTCATCCGGCGACGGCTCGACCGTCTCGATCACATCGAAATCAACATCCAGTTGCGTGTACCGGTAGTTGACGTCGCTCGTCCAGATCTGCAGGTGCTCGGCCGTGACCCGGGTTGGGGCATCGTCCTTCTTTGTCAGGCGGATCGAGGTGATCGGTGCCGTCTCGAGGCGGGGCGCCATGTCGTCTGTCCGCCGCTTGAGACGCAGTTCCGGGTGAGCGAGGATGAACGGGTCGATCCATGTCACATAACCGCCCAGCTGCAGGAGACGTCCCCATTTGCGCGCTTCCGGTGAGCCCTGCGGCAACAGCATCGCAACGCCGGCTTCGTACGGCTTGAAGCAACCGTAAAGCTCTAAGCCGTGGCGATGCGCAGCCTCGGCCGCAACGCGAATCGGGTTGCCGAGGTTGTCGAGAGTCTTGGCGTAGTGGTCGTAACCATTATCAAGATTGAGCCCGACAGCGTCGTACGCCTCCCGGTTCGTCACGTGTTCCTGTAGCCCGGCCGGCAGCAGCGGTCCGCCGTGACCGTCATAGTAATAGTTCCAGATCACGCGCCCTACACCGTTCGCAGCAAACGTGGCCATCATCGCGTCGATGTGCTGCGGCGTCAGCGGGAAATCAGCGGATAGCGCGTCATCCGGGAAATCGACTAAGGTTTCGAGTGTAAACATAGATTGCCGATTTAGATAGTTGTGTGTAACTAAACCTGGCTGCCGAGTTCATTGCTTCTCAGGACATATTTGCCGATCATGTCCATTTCAAGATTCACGATGCGTCCCGGGGCATAGCCGCACATGTTGGTGTGCGTCCAGGTATGCGGCGTGATACAAACCCGAAACGCATGACGATCAAGCGCCGCAATCGTCAGCGAGATGCCGTCGACGGCAACACTGCCTTTATCGACCGCCAGGGCGGCTAGATTCGACGGCAGCTCAATCTCGACGATGTGATCGGCGCCTTCTTCTCCGATACTCAGGACGCAGGACGTGCTGTCGATGTGACCGGAAACGAGGTGTCCGTGCAACCGCTCGCCGAGAATCATCGACCGCTCGACGTTGACGCAGTCCCCGACTTTCAACGCGCCGAGGTTCGTGCAGTGCAGGGTCTCATTCAGCAAATGGAACTGTACCCTGCTCGAGTCGAAGGCCGCCGCCGTCAGGCAGACGCCGTTGATCGCGATGCTGTCGCCAATTGCAAGCTCGTCGATCAGGTTCATCGACAACGACAAAGTCGTGCAATCGCCGGCGGCTTCGAGTGACTCGAGCGTGGCAGTTGTCTCAATCAGTCCGGTGAACATTCGAAAGGTACCCCGTCAGTAAAAAATCTTCACCACAGCGCCGCATCTCGACATCCTGTAGACGCCGAGCATCGACCAGGTCCGTCGGATTGTCGCCGCTCACGGCCGGGCGGCTGCCCCTGCCGCCGAGAATCGTTGGCGCGATATAAAAGGCAACCTTGTCGACTGCTTCGGCGTTCAGCATTGCGGCAGCCAAGTCACCGCCGCCTTCGACGAGCAGAGCGGTGATTCCTTCCTTGCCAAGTTGTAACAACAGGTCGCGCCAGTCCGCCGGTGTCTCGCAACCGAACAGCCGGGTTTCGCCGCGGCCATCGGTCAGCACCTGTGGTGCCTTTCCCAGCTTGCCGCTGCGGCTGGCGATCAAACGAAGCGGCTGCCTCGACCACGTTTGCGGCGTCCGCACCAGCAGCGACGGATCATCCTGCCGCACGGTTTCGGCACCAACCATGATGGCGTCCGCCCACTGTCGCAGTTTCTGCACGCGCCGCCGCGAGCTTTCGCCGGTAATCCACTGCGACCGGCCACTGGCCGTGGCGATCCTGCCATCCACTGTCGTCGCCAGTTTCAGCAACACGAACGGCCGCCGATGCCGGATCCAGCAGAAAAACGCTTCGTTCAGCTCTGTCGCCGCTTTCTCTTCGAGTCCGACGTCTACCTGAATACCGCGCTCCTCGAGAATCTCCACGGCCCGCCCTGCATGCTTGGGATTGGGATCGAGACAGGCGATCACGACGCGCTTGAACCCTGCGTCGGTGATCGCATCGGTGCAAGGAGGGGTACGCCCATGCGTCGAACACGGTTCGAGGGTGACGTAGAGCGTCGCCCCGGCCATGTCTGCCTGCGCGCTCCGCATCGCGTCAATCTCGGCGTGCGGCTGGCCGGCAGCAGTGTGCCAGCCTTCGCCGATGATCTCGCGTTCGCGCACGATAACGGCGCCGACAGCCGGGTTCGGAGAAGTCAGCCCCCAGCCCTTGCGGGCCAGACGCAGTGCTTTGCGCATCCATTGGTGATCATTCACGGGACAACCAGTAATATTCGGATTCGTTGTTCAGCATAATAACATAGCGTTTTCCCATCGGAAGCATAACAACGACCGCCAGCAGACATAAATAACAGGCCTACGAAAAGGCAATGATAACGCCGACGCGGCGGCAATTTATCCTGCACAGCCAGGCATCGACGATATAATTTTGGGGACGGTGTGCGGTTGAACGCTCGGCGTCGACGAATAGCTGGAACTCAGGAAGGTACAGGCAACGGTGCTTCACTGCGATCATAGTAACAAACTGCAACTGCACTGGCGTAACGGTTGGCAACAAACCGCAGGAGAAACGAATTCAGCCCCCGCCATCCTTGTCCTTGATACGCTTCCACTCTTTGATGTAAGCCGCAGCAACCGGTTCGCCCTTGATCAGTGCAACGTTTTCCCAGTTCGCCTGGGAGCCGGCGGTCGTAAAATTGTAGCTGCCGGTCACTACGTAGCGACCGTCGACGACAACAAATTTGTGATGCATGTGCTTGTATGGCGGCATCTCGATCAGGTCGATAGAAATGCCATGACGCCGCAGCTTGTTGACGATCGGCTTGGCCCATTTCCCGGCGGCCTGACCGGCATCCATCTTGACGTGGACCATGACCCCGTCGCCGTGCTTGTCGATCAGAGCATCGGCAATCTGCCTGCGAGTGAATGCGTAAGCTGCAACGTAAATCTCGCGGCGTGCCTTCTTGATGGTATCCAGCAGGATTTCCTCGCAATCCGCACCGAAACCGACGGCGACCTTGGCATCCCGCAGGCGACGGGCATCGGCATTTTCAGTGCCCAACAGCAGCAATGCCGCGACCGCGAAGCCTGCCACTAATGCCGCCGCGGAATTATGATGATGTTGCCGAGGAACCATGGAACAGCTTCTCCGTGTCATGCGCTATTGGTTGGCCTTGAGGTACTCCGCACGTGCCTTTACCGTATCCCGCCATCGATGTTTCGGATGCTTTTCAATAAAAGCCTCGTACTATCTTCCGGGCGGTCTTTCAGCCACCGCCTGTCACAATAGCAGCGGGTATTTTTCGATTCCGAAAACGTCTGAATCCCCTTCTTAAAGACAATGTCAGGGACTTTTAGCGGGAAATTTCCGGCGGAAAGCGCCGGCAACAATACCAACGAGTTTGCCAAATCTCCCGACAAAGCTTGCGCTTGCAGTCGCATGACATTATGGCACCGATACACTGGTGGCTGGAGCCATTATCCTGCTCGGCAGCAGCGTTATTCAACTTCCAATACTAGATCGTCGTAGGCGAGTTGCACACCACCCGACAGAAGCTTGCTGGTCTCCGCATGCAAATCCATGTAATGGGTCAAGTGTGTGAGCCATGTTTGCGCGCCCTGCAGCTCCGCCGCCAGTTCCCTGGCTCCTGCCAGATTCAAATGCCCCGGGTGCTGCCAGTCGCGATTCCACAACGCCCCCAGGATGACTACATCAGCGCCCTGGACAAGTTCAACCGTGGCCGGCGGCAACGTCTTGCAATCCGTCAGGTACGCTACCTTCGACCGGGCTGTCTCGATAACATAACCGTTGATTTCATCGGTGCCGTGATTGACGATCACGGGGGTGACGGAGATTTCGTCAAATACGAGCTTACGACACGCCTGCTGATCAATCGGCCGCAGCTCGAAACGCGGCCGTGTAATACCGTCCGGCCATTCGGTCAGCGTATAGCCATAGGTTTGTTCGAACTGTTCGACCATGTACGCCGGCAGGAACACCGGAATCGCGCTCCCCTGCATACGATTGTAAACCCTCGCATCATCGAGGCCAAAGAAATGATCGGCATGGTGATGCGTGAAAAAAATCGCATCGACCCGGTCAATATCGGCACGCAGGCACTGGTAGCGGAAGTCCGGCGTCGTGTCGATCACGATGCTGACGGCTTCGCCGCGCACCCACAAACTGGATCGCAGGCGTTTGTCGCGGGGATCGTCGGAACGGCAGACCTCGCAATCACAACCAATCTGCGGTACGCCGAAAGACGTGCCAGTACCAAGAAACTGCAGGCGCAATCTCACACTCCCAGTCAGAGACATACGATGGAGCCACACGAGGTGAATGAACAACTAATATGTTTTGTCGACGGGCCATCGTCAATGGCAACAATAGAATACCTAGTTTAAACTAGTCATGGGGGATTTCCTGACCGATCACAGATCGGCCCAAATTGCCGATCGTTCCCATACCTATACAACAACGAGAGTTACAACATGTAGACTGCCGAATATGATAGCAAAAAATCTGTTTCCCATACTTTCCGGCAGAACCTTGGCTCGGGGTCAAACGCCGTTTATGATAGGTAAAAATTAAAAATTTCGCTAATAGCCCTTTTTTTTTTGTCATCGCGCGTGGTAAACCGTCACTTCCGGCGTTATAATAACCTTAATGTGGTACCGAGTTTTTGCGAACCCAATCCCGGAGATCGCCCGCGATGGCGGAAGAAGTCACCAACCCAGCGCCTGATCAGACAGGCAGCACTGAGTATAACGAGAGCAACATCTCGGTCTTGGAAGGCCTCGAAGCGGTGCAGAAGCGGCCGAGCATGTACATCGGCGACACCAGTGAGCGCGGCCTGCACCATCTGGTTTATGAGGTTGTCGACAACAGTGTGGACGAGGCCCTTGCCGGTCACTGCAGTCAGATCGGCGTCACGATCCACCTCGACAACAGTATCACCGTCACCGACGACGGCCGCGGCATCCCGATCGGCATGCACGAAGCCGGCATGCCCGCCGTCGAAGTCGTCCTTACCGTCCTGCACGCCGGCGGCAAATTCGACCATGATTCCTACAAAGTCTCCGGCGGGCTGCACGGCGTCGGCGTGTCCTGCGTCAACGCCCTCAGCGAATGGCTCGAGGTCGAAGTGCGGCGCGACGGCGCGACGCATCACATGCGCTTCGAGCGCGGCGTCACCAAATCACCACTGACCCGAACGCAACCGGCCAGCGACACTGGCACCGACATCACCTTCAAGCCCGATAGCAAGATCTTCCAGGTCTCCGAGTACAAGTGGGATATCCTTGCCAATCGCCTGCGGGAGCTCGCCTTCCTCAATAAAGGCATCCGCATCCTGCTCAACGACGAGCGCCTCGAAAACGGTATCCGTGCGGAGGAATTCTACTACGAGGGCGGCATCGTCGAGTTCGTGGAGCACCTCAACCGCGGCAAGCAGTCGTTGTCCGACGTCATCTACTTCGAGGGTCAAAAGGACGACGTCCAAGCCGAAGTGGCGATGCAGTACAATGACGGCTTCAACGAAGCGATCTTCAGCTACACGAACAACATCAATACGATTGAAGGCGGCACCCATCTTTCGGGGTTTCAGGCTGCATTGACGCGGACGCTGAACAACTACATGAAGACTGTCCCCAGTCTCAAGAATGAAAAATCCGTCACCGGCACCGATGTGCGCGAAGGCCTCTGCTGCGTCATCAGCGTCAAGGTCAAGGATCCGCAGTTCGAGGGACAGACGAAAACCAAGCTGGGCAACAGCGAAGTGCGCGGCATCATGGAACAGATCGTCAACGAACAGTTCGGGACCTACCTGGAAGAGAACCCGGCGGTCGCCCGCCTCATCGTCGACAAAACCCTGCTCGCCGCCCGCGGCCGCGAAGCCGCCAAACGCGCCCGCGAACTGACCCAGCGCAAAGGCGCCCTCGATGGATTTTCACTGCCCGGAAAACTGGCCGACTGCTCCGAACGTGATCCCGCCAAATGCGAAATCTACATCGTCGAGGGGGATTCCGCCGGCGGCTCCGCCAAACAGGGACGCGACAGCGGCTTCCAGGCGATCCTGCCAATCCGCGGCAAACTGCTCAACGTCGAGAAAGCGAGACTCGACAAATTGCTGCGCAACAACGAGATTCAGGCACTGATCACAGCCATCGGCTGCGGCATTGGCGCCGACGAATTCAACATTGATAAACTGCGCTATCACCGCATCGTCATCATGACGGACGCCGACGTCGACGGCTCACACATCCGTACCCTCCTGCTCACCTTCTTCTACCGCCAGATGAAACCGCTCATCGAGGAAGGTCACGTCTACATCGCCAAGCCGCCGCTGTTCAAGGTCAAGCGCCGCAAACGCGAAGAATATATCGAGACCGAGGGACAACTCGACAAATTTCTCATCGAACAGGCCATCGAAGACTTGACCATCTCTCACAGTTCCAACGGCCAGTCCCATATCCCCATCGAAACCATCAAGAACCTGGTCGAACTCGTCGGCGAAATAAACTTCCTCTTCGTCAGCCTCATCCGCCATGGTATCGAGCCGGAAGCTTATATAGCGGCACGCCATCCCGAGACCGGCGCCTTCCCCGTCGCCCGGATCTCGGTGCGCCTGGCAGACGGCACACTGTCCGAACACTTCGTCTATTCCGAAGAGGAGGAGACCGAGTACATCGAGCAAATCAGTGAAAGTCTGGCGCCACGCA
>CAYWQM010000056.1:0-3795 GCA_964460215.1 uncultured Lentisphaerales bacterium | reverse complement strand
GTGGCACGAATCTTCGAGTCCAACCTCTTCGACGACATAGCCAGTCAGCTCGAAGCGTACAATCTCTCCACTGCCGATCTGTTCGGCAGCGGTCAGGCGTTGTTCAACATGGTGCGCAACGGCGAAGAGGACATGGTCAGCGCATTCTCCATCATGGACCTGATCGAGCAGATCAAGCAATCGGGCAAACAGGGCATCCAGATTCAGCGCTACAAAGGTCTCGGGGAAATGAATGCCGACCAGTTGTGGGAAACCACTATGGACCCGACGCATCGCAAGATGCTCAGGGTCACCATGGAAGACGCTTTCGAAGCCGAACGCATTTTCTCTCTGCTCATGGGAGATGTCGTCGAGCCGCGCCGCGAATACATCGAACGCTACGCCGCCACTGTCAAAGATTTGGATATCTGAACGTTCCGCCTGCGACCGGACGCTGAGGCCTGGCAACCACCTGAAGGACCATCATGGACGACAACACGACACTGCAAAACAACGACTTTCCGGCGAATATCGAAGACATCATGCACTCGGCGTATCTGCAGTATTCGCTGAGTGTCAATGTCGGCCGGGCAATCCCCGACGTCCGTGACGGTATGAAACCGGGCAACCGGCGCATCCTCTACGCCATGCGCCAGCTCGGCCTGAACCATGGACGGTCCTACACCAAATGCGCCAAAGTCGTCGGTGAAGTCATCGGTAATTACCACCCGCACGGCGACCAATCCGTTTACGACACGCTCGTGCGCATGGCCCAGGACTTTTCGATGCGCTACCCCCTGGTCGACGGCCAGGGCAACTTCGGCAGTATCGACGGCGACTCCCCCGCGGCCTACCGATACACCGAATGCCGCCTGCAGCGACTCGCCGAAGAACTGCTTGCCGACCTGGAAAAAGAAACCGTCGACATGGTGCCTACCTTCGATGAGATTAATAGCGAACCGTCCGTACTGCCGGCGCGCTTCCCCAACCTCCTGGTCATGGGTTCTACCGGCATCGGCGTTGGCATGGCCACCAACATTCCGCCGCATAACCTGACCGAAGTCATCAACGCCACCGTCCACCTGATCGACAACCCGATGGCTTCCGTCAAGGAGTTGATGCAGCACATTCAAGGCCCGGACTTCCCGACCGGCGCCACGATTATCGGCATTCAGCCCATCATCTCGCTTTATGAAACCGGCCACGGCATCATTACCATCCGCGCCAAGGCCGAGATCGAAGAGACCAAAAGCGGCAGCGAACGCATCATCGTCACCGAGATCCCATACGCACTCAATAAAGAAACGCTGGTCAAGAAGATCGCCGCCCTGGTCAATGAAAAATTGATCACCGGCATCTCCGCACTTAACGACGAATCCAGCAGCCGCGCAGGCATCCGCATTGTCATCGACATCAAGAAAAACGCTGTCGCCGAGATCGTCTTGAACCAGCTCTTCAAGATGTCGTCGCTCCAGACCAGTTTCGGTGCCCAGCTGCTCGTTGTCGACGGGAACCGGCCGCGCACGATGAATCTCAGCCAGATTCTGCAGGCCTACATCGACCACCGTTTCGAGGTCATCACCAGGCGTTGCCGGTTCGAGCTCGAGAAGGCCGAGGCCCGCGGCCATATCCTCGAAGGCCTGCTGATCGCCATCGACAACATCAACGAGGTGATCAAAATCATCCGCCAGTCGCGCACCCGCGACGACGCTGCGGAAACGCTGATGGAACGGTTCGACCTGTCGAAGAAACAGACCAACGCCATCCTCGAAATGCGCCTGCACCAGCTCACCGGGCTGGCGATGGAAGACGTCCAGGCAGAATACGATGAAATCATGCTCCGCATCCAGTACCTCAAAGAATTGCTCGGCAGCCGCGACCTCCTGCTCGGCGTCGTCAAGGATGAACTCATCGAAGTCCGTGACAAGTACCACGATGAGCGCTGGACCGACATCGTCGCTGGCGATAACGAGATCAACATCGAAGACCTCATCACCCGGAATATCTGCGTCATCACCGTATCCGACACCGGCTACATCAAACGCCAAAGCGCCGATGTCTTCCGCACCCAGCATCGCGGCGGCAAGGGTGTCATCGGTATGCAGACCAAAGAAGAGGACTTTGTCGAACACGTCTTCAGCGCCTGTACGCACGATTACATCCTTTTCTTCACCAGCAAAGGCCGTATGCACTGGCTCAAAGTGTATGAGATCCCCGAGGGCCAGCGCAATGCTCGCGGCAAAGCCATAATCAATCTCATCGATATCGAACCGGACGAGCAGATCCGCTCCATGCTTACCGTCCAGGCCCTCGATATCGACGCCCAGTTCCTGCTGTTCGCCACCCGCGACGGCATGGTCAAGAAAACGCGCCTTTCCGAGTACAAGAACCTGCGGCGCACCGGCATCCGCGCCATCGTAATCGCTGAGGATGACGACCTGATCGATGTCAAACTCACCGACGGCAGGCAGGAAGTCATGCTGATCAGTTCCCACGGCATGGTATGTCGCTTCTCCGAAATCGACGCCCGGCCCCAGGGGCGTGTTACCAAAGGTGTCATCGGCATCCGGCTCGGTCACGACAACGACAACGTTGTCGCCATGTGTGTAGCCGAAAAAGGCGCCGACCTGCTCATCGTCACGGTAGGTGGCATGGGCAAACGCAGCAATATCGGCACCGGTATTGCCGTCCAGGACAAAGAGACCGGCGGCTATCGCCTCACCAAACGCGGCGGCAAAGGCGTCACCGGCATAAAACTCAAAGACAACGACCGCGTCACCGCCGGCCTCCTGGTCGAGCAGGGTGACGAGATCATGATGACGACGGTCAGCGGCCAGATGGTCCGCATCAGTACCAACGAAGTCCGCACCATTGGCCGGGCCTCACAGGGCGTCAAAGTCATTGACCTGCGCCGCAAAGACAAAGTCACTGGCGTCTCCCTCATCGGCCATCTGAAAGACGAGGATGACATCGGCGGCAACGCAGAAGCGGCAGTCGACGAAGCACCGTCCGATGACGCCGTGATCGAAGAGGTAACGGAAGCAGGCGACACGGGCGGCTCCGCCACCGATGAGCCGGATGCCGATACCGACAGCGAATGACACGGTCGCCAGCCGTTGTTTTTCTGCACGGATTCCTCGGTAGCTCAGGCGACTGGCGCGGCACCATCGAACATCTCGCCAATGGCCGCCGATGCAATGCCATCGACCTGCCCGGCCATGGCCAGACCCCGTGCGACCTCGATACCTTCGACGACGTCTGTGACCACATCATCGAGACCGTCGCATCGCTCAACTGTACAGACGTCGTCCTGGGCGGTTACTCGATGGGCGGTCGCCTCGCTCTCAACAGCGTTTTGCGTAGCCCACAATCGTTCCGGATGCTGGTACTCGAGTCCGCCTCGCCCGGTCTCCCGTCAGTTGAAGAGCGAGAAGCCCGGCGGCATCATGACGAGCGGATTGCCCACGAGCTGGAGACCCGGCCGTTCGACGAATTCCTGGACAACTGGTACAGCCAGCCCGTCTTCGCATCACTGAAACCCGAGCAGCGGCAGCACATGAAATCACGAAGATTGCAGAACAACCCGATGGCACTGGCCCGCGTCCTTCGCGCCTGCAGCGTTGGCCGGCAGCCGTCCTTGTGGGACCGTTTGCCCGAGCTGGCGGTACCGCTGCGGGTGGTGGCCGGAGAAAAAGACAACAAGTACGTGGATATCGCCCGACAGATGGGCACCACAGGAAGTGACGTGCAGGTTGCAATCGTCCCCGGCTGCGGGCATAACACTCACTTTGAAAATGCTGAGAATTTCGCTCAACT
>CAYWQM010000055.1:0-29492 GCA_964460215.1 uncultured Lentisphaerales bacterium | reverse complement strand
GTCGGGTAGTTGGATCGATCCACACCGCAAGGAGGCTCACTCGGAAGGCCATCGTGTTTCTTCCCAAGTACCTCCCTCTCGAAGTCCAAGTCTTCATAGCTGGGCTTGTTCTCTGAAGATGGGTGCCAAATATCGATCATCGCCCCCCCGGGTAGGCAGGTAAAATCTCTACAGGGTGAGCGCCTGCAGACGTACCGGGTGGTGCGCACAGTGTGCGCCAATGGTGGCGGGATTTGGAACAATCCGGTTATCGGGGTATCCTTCACCCGGTTGAAGGGAGCAACCTCAACATGGCCTTGATTACTTGTACAGAATGTAAGGGAAGCATATCATAGCGCGCCCGGGTCTGCCCTCATTGCGGACATCGTGTCCCGATAACCTACGCACATTATTTTGGGTGGATTGGTATTGCTTTACTTATTATCGTTTGGTACTGGTTTCTGTCTAACTGACACCCGACATCCGATCAAGCCGACACAGCCGCCCTGGTGCGAGGCCAGCGTCCCTGGAGTCGATGCTCCGGGTCGGAACCGTCAACTGCCTAAGCTCATTCAACTCTTTCACCACTTCAAGATCATGGAACTTCACATGAGAATGTTGTCTGCCGCATTACTCACTCTCGCTTGCACCTTGTCGGCCTCGGCATGCACGACGGCGAAGTCGAGTTGGAGATTGCCTGGCCTTACACAGAGAAGAAGCAAACGGTCACAGCGGCAGCGAACAGCCTCGTTGTCGTCACATTTAACCTCGTGACTCGGTGACCGTCATGTCAGTCTTTCGCCGTTTGATCTTTACTCTGTTCGTCACGGTAGCCGTTGGGCGCGCGGCGGATTACCCCGCCGGCGTCTTCGTCGAGGCCGAGCATTTCGAACCGGTCGGCGACGGTTGGTCGGTGGTGATGATGGGCCAGGGCAATTATATGGTCGATATCATCGGTTTCCAACACATCTCGGGCGAACGTCTGCTTTCGGCGAAGTCGGACGTCAAGGACGCTCGCGCGACGGCGACAATCCAGATTCCGGAAGATGGTGACTACCGGTTGTGGACGCGTTACGAGACACCGACGAATTGTGAACAACGTTTCCGCGTCGAGATCCGGCAGAGCGATAAGGTGGCGGTGTCCGTCTTGATGGGCGAGCGGGACGCACCGAAGTATTGGTTCGGCGGCAAGAAGCCGGTCGGCCAGTACGACGCGTCGTGGGGGTCGGAAGGTTTGGCGGCGCAAGTGGCGGATGCCAAAGGGCTGCGCGCCGGGCCGGCTCAAATCACGTTGATCTCCGTGGCGCAGCCCGAGCCCGCCGCCAATCGCAACGTCGACTTCGTCTACATGACACGAGACCTGCAAGACACCCATCGCCAGAAGACGCGTACCAGCCTGTACCCGATCCTGGAAGCAACGTTGCGCGACATCCCGCCGCGCTACTTCTTGCGGATGACGTCGCCGCGAGCGGAGCGCGTCAACCTTAGCTTTACCTACAATCGTCTCCCTTGGGGAGTTGCCGAAGGCGTCGTCGATCTGGCGGCGAACCAGCCGTCCGAGTGGATACCGTTGAAAGAGCAGGACGTCTGCCACTTCACCACGCTCAACATTACAGGTAGCCAGAAGAGCCTGTCGCTCCGTGTCGAGCTGGCCGGCGGCGCGGACGGTAAGCCGCTTTTTCGGACCATTGATTGGAACGATCCGCTTGCCAATCGGCTGTTGATCGGTCTGCCCGCTTACCCCGGTCGCTACGACGACGAGCAAGTCATGACCGTGGAAGAGCAGTACATACAAATAGCTGAAGCGCTGCGGTCACGGCCGACGATCGGGCGCGCCCCGACCGAACCGCTAAACTGGGGCGGCCACATGCAGATCTGGCAACACGGTCGTGTTCCGGATGCGGCGGCGAATTTATATCACGCAATCGGCATGCGCCTATTCGGCGGTTTCATGCAGCCGCCGAAATTGCCGATGCCGGCTTTGGAAGTCGCGCGCGAGCGATTCGCCGCGTGGAACCTGAAGCCAGGGCGCACCATCGCCCTGGGCCAGTATCGATTCTTCCCGACGCCCGAAAATATTGCAGCAACGAAGCAGGCGGCGGCGGATGCCGGGGTGGCTGACCTGGTGCATCGGTTCGACTACGGTGACGAAATCGCTTTCAACGAATGGTTGTCGTTGCTCAAACCGGAAGAACTGACGGCACGCTGGGAGCAGTGGCAAAAGGCCCGCCACGGCGAGATCCGTCATGCCAAGCCGGATTCTCGCGCCGCGACCGCGACCGCCGATCCGACGCTGTTCGTCGATTCGATGATCTTCTACGAGGACACCGCGATCGAACGAGTCGCCGAACTGGCTGCCGAGATCCCGAAACAACTGGGCCCGGAGGTCTACTATGGCGCCAACGTCGGCTGCCATCCGTTCTACTATCCGGAGATCGCCAAGTACGTGAAGTGGTTCCGTGCCGGCGCCGCGAATTTCGGACGGCACAGCGAGTACTTCTGGCAGATTGGTCAGCCAGGCCCGATGATAAACAGTTATATAGCCGATCACTTCCGTTGCGGCATGCGCGACCTGCCGCGGTCGTTGCACCTGCAATACACCATGCCGCATTCGCCCGGCAACAGCGACGCCAGTTTTCGGCGCACGGCGTTCGGGCATCTGGCGCACGGGGCGCGCGGGCTCGACTACTTCGGCATCGGCATCAACAGCACGTTCACGGAGAACTATATCGATTTCCGCGATATCGATCGCTACGCCGCCATCCGCGACGTCAACTACGCGGTCGGGCTGGTGGAGGACATCCTGCCGGAGTCGAGAGTCGTGCCGTCGAAAGTGGCACTGATTCTTTCCGACAGCACCGAGCGCTGGGACTTTTCCGGACTGGCCAAAGACAAGGCGTCGCTCAACGTCTTCGGTGCCGGCTACAAGAAGCTGCGCAACTGTTATCATCTGGATCGCGTCGGCATTTATTACGCCCTCGTGAACGAAAGCCGCCCGCCCGATCTGTTGATCGAGGAGGACCTGGTCAACGGCTGGCTGGACAAGTTCGAGGTCGCGTATTGGGTAGGCGATTGCATCGAGCCCAAAGCGTTCGAACCGATCGCGGAGTGGGTGCGCGGGGGCGGCCACCTCGTGGCGACGGCGGGCGCGTTTCGGTTGGATTCCTATCGTCGTTCATTGCCCGCCGGAGCCGAGTTTCTGGGGCTGACGTCGGCGACGCTCGACGAGCGCGAAACCTTCTTCCGACCGCAACTGGAGCTGCCGTATCTCCAGCCGCTGGACCACGTCGGCGATATGCCGGTGTTCGGCGTCATCGACCGCGTCAACGCCGCGGAGTCCGCGGAAGTGGTTTCACGATTCGCAAATGGCGGCCCGGCCGTGATTCAGCGCAAGTTGGGGAAGGGACGGATCACCTACATCGCCGCGCTGCCCGGTGTTACCTACCTATATAGTGCGCACCTGCCGCCGCAACCGCCGCCGCGCGGCATCTGGAGTCACCAGCTCCTCGTCAACTTCAACGCGGATGCCGGACGCCTGATCACGGACCCAGTGCGCGACGTCGCGACGAGCGTCGAGGTCGATGGCGGTCGGCTCGACGCGAGGTTGCTGAAGTCGCCCAACGGCTACGCGATTCCGTTGGCGAACTATTCTCCCGACACCGATGCGGAGCTGACCTTGACGCTGCGTGGTTTGCCGCCGATCAAGCGTGTCGTGAGCGCCGTTCGTGGCGAGCTGCTAATGGAGAAAACCGCGGGCGGCGGGATCGTCGTGCGCTATGCGCCTGGCATCGGCGACATGTTGCGCGTCGAGCCGGAGTAGGCTTCATGGGATTATTTGATATTGGTCAAGGCGTCGATCTCACACTCTCTTATTGGGTGGACGACGCGTGGCGTCTGCTTGAAATACCGAGAATCTCGAATCCCGCTTCGCAGCATCACGCGCAACCAAACCGGATGGTTTAACCTGACGCCGGCTTTTCTATGCTACGACGGCCCTCGCTGCCCACCTCGGCGGCGAAGCCGAGCAGGAGATCGACGGCGTGGTCGCGGATGCGGCCGTCGAATTGGCCTGCAAGATCATCGGTATCAACGTGCCGACTAGCGTTCAGGAACTGCAGGACTGCGCCACGGTCGTCGTCGATACGTTGCTGATCAGCGCTAACATCTGCGAGCCCGCTTGCGATGTCGCCGCCGAGATCAACGCCCTCGTCGACGCCAAGCTCAATCCGTAAGGCTCAGCGAACTCAGAATACAAAAAACGCACGGTGTCTTCGGACACCGTGCTTTTTTTTGTGCCCGTAGCGTCATTTTTTTAAGGGGTGTCCGCTATAAACGGTCTCCTATCACTGTCTGCTGCGAGGGCAAGATAAAGCGGCTTTTTCCCTCAGATTCCAACACTCAACAAATGCAATTGTTGCTATATCGGTCGAACCAGCTTATTCCGTGTCTTTCAGCACGTCGGCACACAGCGTCCTGAATTCGGCCACCGCGCCGGTGGGGATCCGCTCCAGGGATGCGGCCGGTTCCTTGTTAATCACATACAGGCCGTTATTCCAGCCGCCGGGTCCGGGTTTGATACACTCTGTCACGGACTTGCCATTGTCCCTGTAGTCCCACTGAATGGTCTCGAACAACGGCCACCAGTTAATGCCGCACAGGGGAAGCTCTTGCTCACGGGCCTGCTGGCGGAGATCGCCGAGCGCGCGAACCCATTGAATCTTCTTCTCGTCGGTGAGGCCGGAACTGGTCTCCGTGACGTAGACGGGAAGTCCGAATTCAGCGTGGACCTCAGTGAGATCTTGGAAAAGCCTCTCGCGTACCTCGATCGGTGTGATGATCTCCAGGTCGAAATAGTTGTGCGGGTAGTAGTTGTAGCCAAGAATGTCAGGCGGCTCCGCGTGCTCAAGAAACCATTGGAAATCATCGTCTGCATATCCCATGCGTTTCAGCGCCTGGACCAGGGGGTCATCAGGGAGAATCTTCCCGTAGGCCAGCGACGCGGGAAAGAGGCGCCAGCGAAACGTGGTGTCCGTCACCGTGTCCGGCAGTCCGGCCGCGGCGGTCAGTGCTTCGAACGGGAGTTGGTGGTCAGATTCAGCCGAGATCAGACAGCAGCCCGGACAGGCATCGCGCAGGGCGCGGGAGGTCAATACGATCGCTTTGGCCACGGGTCGGCTGAGCGTGACCCAGCCGTCGATGCCGTGGAGGTAGGGCGGCCAGTACGGGGGTGCACAGCCCTGCGGCTCATTCATTGGCGTGTAATGGTTCACGAGCCCGGCGAACCGCTGCGCGAACGCATGCGCGTAGTCCGCCAGCAACTCCGGGAAGCGGTTGTTCAGGATGGCGTTGTCCATCCATGTCGGGGTCCCGTAGTGGATCAGGTCGACCACCGGCGTGATGCCGTGGTCCACGAGCCATTCGAGTGGCTCAGCGATCCAATCCCAGTCGTACTTGCCGGGCGCAGGATTGCTCCTGTACCAGGGAACGGAATAGCGGATGGCATTGATCCCCAGTTCCTTGGCCAGTTCGAGATCCTCCCGCCACCGGTCATAGTGCTGCATCTGCTCGAAGACATCGAGCGAACGCTGTCCCGGCCGGTCCGCCTGCGCGATCCAGGTGTTCTCAATTCCAGTACCCACGTAGAACTTCTTTGTCATGAGATGCCTATTCTATCCGGTTCCTGTTCCCGCCCGAATATGTAAACTGATACTGATAGGAAATTGCTTTTTCCCGATACGGCGAAGATCGAGCGCTTTGCGCAATAGAACTTTCAACTCGGTCCGCTACGGATAGTCGATTCGCACCCAGTCGAACATCACCACGCCTTTCGGCAGCCGCTGCGCGTCGACCGTGTATTCCTTCATCGCCCACGCCGCGTGCTTGTCCGGCACGTCATCATGCGGCTCGAAAGACAGCGGGAACAGCACGAAGATCAGGTCGAGGTTGACGTTCCTGAGCACCTCGGCAATCGGTGCATAGCTGTACTTCTCCTGGAGTTCGTTGCGTGCACCGAGGAACGTCCACTGCGATTCGTCGTCGGTGAGCGTGACGCTCTGCTCCGTCCAATCTTTCGTGACGTTGAACGGCTGCCCGGTGAGCATGTAATTCGGCCCGGCGTTCGCATATTTCGATTGCACCAGCAGCACCATTTCGGGGCTCTCGCCAGGCTGCCATTCCGGACGAAACCCGGAATTATTGCACAGTGGCCCGGTCGGCTGGATTTGTCCACGCGACCGGATTGTGATCGTGGCGCCCCGCAGATCGGTGGAACACTGCTCGTCTACAAAGCGGTTCGTGGCGCCGATCTCGGCGAGGTTGTCGGAGTAGAATTCCCCGCTCGTCACCAGGTACATCAGCAGGTGCAGGTACCCCGCACCCGGCGGCGCATGATTCGCGTCCAGCGTCCACGGACCGTGGCAATACGCAACGTTATCCCAGATCGGGAGGGGGATGCCGGTGTCCGCAACCCAGCCGCCGGGTCCGTTTTCTATTGTTTGTTGGTTGGTCTTGTTTGGGGTGGTGGGTCTGGATTTCATATTGTGTCTGGGGCAGCAATGCGGCGTGACACTCTCTGAGTACGCCATCACCTCTCCACCGTCACTCGCACCATGCGTACGCCATATACCGGATGGCTGTTCCAGTTTTCGCGGAAGTGCTGGACATCGTAGGTGACGAGGAGGACGTCGTCCTCGACTTCGTTGAGTGAAAGGTACTCCCAGGAATTGCTGTCGCGCACGTTCGTGTCTTCCTGGACGCGCAGCCGCTCGTTTTCCGGTACGCCCATCTGTGCCTGCAGCGCGATCTCCAGCTCGTGCAGGTCGATGCGGCCTTGCCAGTTGTTGCCGGTGCCGGATGGATCGATCATGACGAACTTGCCGCAGTGACCGGAGTGTTCCGCGACGTAGTCAAAATCCGCCGCCGCTTCGAGTGAGTGAAACGTCGACTTCGGCCGCCCGTACGTACATACCAGCCCGCCGTTGCGCAGGCGGCGGATGATCGGCCATACGCCGGTGATGTACTCGCCGGTGTCCGCGAGTTGAATCCGTTCCGGGTCGGACCAGGTCTTGCCGCCGTTGCTGGAGCGGACCTGCAGCATCAACGCCCCGGTACGCGACATGATGTAGAGATCGCCGTTTTCGAGCTGCACGAGAGACGGCTCGTCTGCCCCCTCCGGGTCGTCTTCCGAGACGGCAGCGACCGGACCTTGCGTCCAGGTCCGTCCGCCGTCGACCGAATCGAGAGTCATCACCAGGGACTTATCGTATGCGGGCATACGGCCGTATCCCGCAGCCATCAGGTGCTGCGGCGACTCGAGCTCGATGACCGAGGTGATCGTGAAGTTCCCGATCATCGCCGAGTCGAGGCCGACGTCCGGGTCATGGTGATTGGCGTGGTTCAGGATTTCGAACCACGGCTCCTGCGGCTGACCCATTTCGCGCATTGAACGAAGTGTACACGTCGTGATGCCGGGCGCGTGGAGCCGGATGTGTTCGTGATTGAACGTGACGCCGTCCGCCGAGAACCCGCCGTTACCCCAGAACCATTCCGGCTCCTGCGAGTCCTGCCATAGGTAGCCGTCGTTTTCGAAGTAGGAGCCGTCGCTCATCGTGATGCACTGCTGCAGGCGAGGGCAGGGCGTCGGCGCCTCCTGCCAGCTGCGGCCGCCATCATAGGAATGATACGAATGGCAGGGCGTGAAATTGTTGTCGGGCCCGATCCCGATACTCAGCCGCAGCGTCCCATTAGGCAGCCGCTCCATCAGCGGGATGTACCGCCGATCGACACGGTCGGAGAGGATGGTGACAGGCTGTGATGGGACGAGGCGCATAGGAAAGAACTTTCAACTCAAAACTTGCAACTTTCAACTCTCAATGAAAATCGAATTGGATGGTTGAGATTACCGGTACGCGAACAGGGCATCACTCGCCTTGTGCCAGTAAGTTACTGGTTGCTCAACGGATAGCCAAGCTGCAACCGTGCCGGCGAACCGTCATTCAAAGGCGATACTCATTCTCTACTACAGGAGGTCTCCGTGAACCGTGTATACCACATCGCCGCCGCCGCCGGTCTGCACGTCTTCTACACAGCACCTCAAGTCAAAGCAATGATGATCATCTTGACACCGCCAAAACGGTGGAGTACCCTCCGGGTACAAACTGAGGTACGCCGCAGGTACAAGCCTGGGCCTGCGGCACCCGGAACAGGCGGATTTTGGGCTATCGGGAGTTTCCGATATGCTCCACCAAAATTTAACGCCTGGAAGCACCATATAGCACGCTTCCAGGCATTTTTAGGATAAAGACGCTGTACGTGTCTCAGACTGTCTATGCTTGTCTTTTGGTGACTTTTCAGAAGTCAATTGTCGTGAAAGCCTACTCGCGAAGCTCGTTCCAGAATTGCTAGGTCGACGTCTTCGAGCCGTACGGAAACCGCCTCGGAAACTCTGCAACCCGTAGAGTACAGAAACTCGATCAAGGCGACGTCGCGAGTCCGCCTAAACTCTCCGCCGCGGGCCGGTTCGGCGCCACCGTAACACGCCAATCAAACAACCTAAAGGATTGTCGGCGACCATTTCGAAGACGATCAGATACCGGTACAGCGCTCGCAAACCGGCGAGTCGGTTGTAGACGGTGACGCGTTCTACATCATCGTTCTCGAAGACCTCGGCCAGGTAACGACGAGCGTCCTGGACGGTGAGATCCGCCAGCTCGACGCCGTTGTCGGCCGCCCGGCTTTCACTGAGGACTGCAGCCGTACGAGCTGGCCACCGTCCGCTGTGCAACGCGCGTCGCGCACAACGGATCGCCGCCACCACGCTTGTATTCGGTCCCGTGTATGGCAATTTCCCTGCTCGCACGCCCTCCCCAACCAAAAGGCAGATGTGGCTGATCGAACCGACGACACGGCAGACGAACTGGCTCTCGTCAGACGCTTGAGTGATGCCCATACCCGACTGATGTCGGAAGTGGGGAAGGTGGTGTACGGCCAGCGTGAGGTGCTGGACCTCATGCTCATCGCGCTGCTGTGCCGCAGCCACGCCCTCCTGCTCGGCCTGCCCGGCCGCGGCAAGACGCTGATGGCAACGTCGATCTCCAGCGCCCTCGATCTCGAGTTCTGCCGCATCCAGTTCACGCCCGACCTGATGCCATCCGACATCACCGGCACCGACGTCATCGACGAAGACCCGGAGACCGGCCGCCGGTTCCGCGAATTCCTCAAGGGCCCGATATTCGCCAACCTCGTGCTCGCCGACGAGATCAACCGTACCCCGCCCAAGACCCAGGCTGCTCTGCTGCAGGCGATGCAGGAGCACAACATCTCGGTCGGCCGCAACACCTACGAGCTGGCACCGCCCTTCATGGTGATCGCCACCCAGAATCCGATCGAGCTCGAAGGCACCTACATCCTGCCCGAGGCCCAGCTCGACCGCTTCATGGTCTGTGTGCGGGTCGATTACCCCACCCAGGAAGACGAGGTCGAGGTGGTCAAAGGCACCACCACCAACTACGTGCCGGAACTCAACACCGTCCTGTCCGCCGCCGACGTGCTCAAGCTGCAGGAGATCGTCCTCGGCGTGCCGGTCGCCGACGATGTCATCGACTACGCCGTACGCCTCGTCGGGATCACCCGCGACACCCACGACAACGGCGCCCACGACGACATCCTCCAGTACCTGAGTTACGGCGCCAGCCCCCGAGCCTCCCAGAACCTCGTGCTCGGCGCCAAAGCGCGCGCCGTGCTCGACGGGCGCTACCACGTCGACTTTACCGACATCCGGTCTATGGCCAAACCCGTGCTGCGCCATCGCCTGTCCCTCAACTTCCGCAGCCGCGCCGACAACATCGACCCCGACGACCTCATCGCCGGGATTGTCGACCGCGTAGCCGAGGAGCGCTGAGTCCCATGGCCACCACGCCGGACCGTGTCGCGACGAAGCCGGAGGCGAAGGCGGACCCCTTGGCGTTCGATGATCCCGGCCTCTTCATGGCGATGGAGAACCTGGAGCTCGCCGCCCGCGGCATCGTCGAAGGCGCCATACACGGCATGCACCGCAGCCCGTACATCGGGTTCAGCGCCGAATTCGACGCCCACCGCGAATACATGCCCGGCGACGACCTGCGCTACGTCAACTGGAACCTCTGGGGCCGCACCGATCGGCTCTACGTCAAGCAGTTCACCAGCGACACCAACCTCAACCTTTATCTGCTGCTCGACATCAGCGGGTCCATGCTGTGCGCCCATGGTCCCTCCGAGAAATGGCGCTACGGTGCCCGGGCCGCGGCGGCGCTCGCCTGCTTTTCGCTGCGCAACCGCGATGCCGTCGGTCTCTATCTCCTGCGCGACCGCGTCGAAGCGCACGTCCCCCCGGTCATCCGGCCCGGGCAGTTCCATCAGATTCTCAGCGTCCTCGGTGCGGCGCAGCCCGAGGGCGAAGTCAACCTTTCCAAGGCGTTTGACGACGTCCTGGAACTGTGCCGGCGCAAGGGCATTGTCTTCCTCATCAGCGACATGCTCACCAACGAGGACGACATTCTCCGCGGCCTTGTCGACCTGCGCGTCCGCGGCCACGACGTGACGCTTCTGCACCTGCTCGATCCCTGGGAAGCAGACCTTCCGGAGCACGGCCAGTACGAGTTCACCGACCTCGAATCCGGCGACCGCGTCTTCGCCCATGTCGATGCTGTGCGCCAGACGTACAACGATGTCGTCGACCGCTGGCGCACCGGGCTCGAGCGTCGCTGCCAGCAGCACGGTATCGACTGGGTCACCTGCACGACGGCCGACCCGTTGCAGGACATCATGGTCGACTACCTGATGCGACGACCGAGGCTGTAACCATGGGCTGGCTGCAACCGTACATGCTGATCGGCTTCGCCGCGCTCGCTGTTCCTGTTGTGATCCATCTCGTCCGCAGCCGGCGGTTCGAATCCGCGCGCCTTGGCTCTATCCGCTTCCTGCGCCAGGCTCTCGACGAGAGCGCCCGCTGGCGCCGCCTCCATAACCTCTTATTATTATCTGCGCGCCTCCTCGTATTCGCCCTCCTCTGCCTCGTCTTCGCCCGGCCGTTTTTCGACACGGCCGACGCCGCCGCCAGCGAGCAACCCGACGTCGTCCTGCTGATCGACAGCTCCGGCAGCATGGCGGCACCCGGGGCGCACGGCACGCTGCTCGACACCGCCTTCGCCCTGGCAGTTGATCGTATCCGTGAGCTGCCGGGAAACGCCCGGGTGACCACCGCATACTTCGCCGACACGGTTCAGGAGACGACGCTCGACACCAAGCCCGCAGCCGCCGGCCGCACCGACTACGCCGCCGCCCTGGCGTGGGCCCGCAACCGGCTGGTCGTGTCGCCCAGCCGCCACAAGCGGATCATCCTGATCACCGACTGCCAGGCAGCGGGGCTGCCGGACACGACACTGCCGGACTGGCCGCTCGATCTTGCCGTCGAACTCCACACCCTCACCGCCGCTGCAGTCTGGAACACCGCGATCCTAAACGTCGCCTGCCGCTACCCCTATCCCGGCGTCGACAGCGGCATCGAAGTCACTATCGTGATGCATGGCGACGGTCCTGCCACACCGCTCGACCTGACCCTGAACGTGGCCGGTGACGAGCCGGTCGCACTGCAGTGCAGCCCCGGCACCCCGACCGCCATCCTGCTGCCGTGGTCGTCCACCAGCACCGGGATCCGCCACGGCGAGGTCCGCATCGCATCAGACGATCCGTGGCCGGGTGACAATGTCCGCCACTTCGCCGTACCCATTCAACCGCCGGCTCGTGTCGTGCTGGTTGACGGGGATCCGGCCAATGCGACCGCGACCGGCGCCGAGCGGTTCGAGAGCGACACCTATTTCCTGCACAAGACCCTGGAGATGCGGGACCGCGACCGCGGCCATTCCCCGTTCGCCGTCGACGTTCGTACCGCGCCCGGCGACCTGGCCGGCGTTCGTGTCATTGCCCTGTGCAACGTCAACCCGCTGGGCGCCGGTGAGGTCGAGCGCCTCGCCGCGTTCGTCCGCGACGGAGGCAGCCTCATCTACTTCCTGGGCGACAACACGGCGATGGGCTTCTTCAACGACCTGCACCGCCGCGGCCTGTTTCCGGCGCCGATCTCCGAGCGGCCGGTCGCCATTCCCCAGCCGTTTACCGAGTGGCAGCAGGACCATCCCGCCCTGCAGCTTTTTCGCAGCCGCGAGACCGGCGACCTGTCACGCCTGGTGTTTCGTTCCGCCTTCCATCTCGAAGCCGAACCGGACGCCGTCCTCACCAGCCTCTCATCCGGCGAACCGGCGATCGTCGAGAGTACGCTCGGCAACGGTCGCGTCATGGCCGTCGCCAACCCGTGCGATCGCGACTGGACCGACTGGCCGACCGAACGAACGTTTCTGCCGTTGATGCGCGAGCTCTTCACCTACCTGGCCCGCACCGAGGCGACCGCTCCGGTCACGGTCAGGGCCGCCGGCCTCGCAGAACGCCGCGCCCCGGGATTTTATCCCGACGCCCCGCGCACTGTCGTGGCCACCGACCCGCGCGAGACGGACCCGGCGCCCCTCGACGAAGCGGCGTTCCGCGACCGCCTCGGTATCGGGCCGGCACCGGCGGCCGCCCTGGCCCCGGCTGCGCCCGAGCTCGCGGCGACGGCGGAACCCGGTGAGATCTGGCGCTACCTGGCCATATTCCTGCTGCTGATGCTGACGCTGGAGAGTTGCCTTGCCGACCGGGGGACTGTGCATTGAAAGCTGTCCTCGAGTATATCCGTATCAGGAACCGTTACGCCGGCGGTGACACGGTCACCCGCCTGTTGATCGCGACCTTCGTACTGGCTGCCGTCCTCATCGTCGCCGACGTCGTCCTGTCGCTGCCGCCCGCCGTGCGCTGGCTCGGCCTCGGCCTGCTCGGGGCCGTTTCTGTCGGGTTTGTTGGGCGCTTTCTGCGGAGCGCTGCAAGGTTTGACCAGGCCGCCGCCATTCGTGAGATCGAAGGTAAGCGACGTGACTTCGGACAACTGCTGCGTACCGCCGAGCAGCTCGACGGTGCCGACACGCCCGGTATCTCTACGGTCTTCGCCGCAGCCGTTGTCCGGCAGGCCGACGAACGGCTGGCAGGGCTGGACGTAGGTACCCTGTGCGACTGGCAACGCCTGCGCCGGCTGGCGGGCGGCCTGGCCGGTGTGCTGCTGATATTGATCGCCTGCTGCCTGCTGTGGCCCGATTTCCGCACCGGCGCCCGGCGTCTGGTGCGGCCGGATCAGCCAATCGGGTTCACGCATGTCTCCGCCGTCCCCGGCAGCACCGAATTCCGGCACAGCCAGCCGGTGACGGTAACTGCCGAGCTCCGCGGCCGGCAGGCCGAGACTGCGACGATGCACCTGCGCGGCGACGACGCAGACACGTGGCAGCAAATGCCGATGACGGCAGGTGCGGAGCCCGGCCGGTTCGAGTTCATCGTTCGCCTGCAGACATCGTTCGACTTCTACGTGACCGCCGGCGACGGGCAGAGCCGGACGCACCGGGTCGAGTACGTCGAGCCGCCGGCGATCGATTCGGTTTCGGCCCGGCTGGTGTATCCGGCGTACACCCGCATCGCTCCGCAGACCGTCGACAGCGGCGATGTCCGCGCCGTCGTCGGAACCGAGGTGACTATGTCGTTCCGCGCCAGTCAACTCCTGCGCGAGGTCGAGCTGCGCCTCGATGACGAGCCTGTACCGACCGAGCTGCATGGTAACGTCGTGCAGGCGCACCTCGTGCTGGAGCCCGGCAAACGCATCGCCCGCCTCACCGGTACCAATGACAAAGGGCTGCCGTTGCGCGCCAACAGCTATTCGATCCGGGGCATGGAAGACCGGGCGCCCAACTTTGCGATCGTCGAGCCGGAAGGCCCGCTCACTATTGCGCACGACATCACGGTGCCGGTCCGCGTCCGGGCCACCGACGACTACGGCCTGGCACTGATCCAGCTGGTCCTGCGCATCAACGGCATCGACCACGTCTTGCAGAGTTCGCAATACGACGAGCACCTGGCGTTCACCGCGCATGAGTCAGACACCGTCGACTTCAGCGAATACACCGTCGACGCGCGGGCGAACATCTACCTGTTCGCCCGCGGCACTGACTATCTTCCCGACCGCAGCGGCCAGGCGATCAGCGACCTGATTCCGATCGACATCGAACCCCTCGTCGGCCCGCCCGAAGAGCCGCCGGGACCGGGTGGCGAAGAAGAAGAGGAAGAAGAAGAATTGACGGAGGAGGAACGCCAGCTGGCGGTGCAACTGCTCGAGCTGGACGAGATCGTCAAGCACCAGCGCCAGCTTATGGCCCGGTCGCTGAGTCTGTACATGGGCGGCAAACCGAACAGCGAGCAGTCCGCATCGCTGCACGACAAGAGCCGCGACCTGGCGACCGCTACGCGGCTGCTGGCGCTGCACGCCACCGGCTCGCGCAGCTCCTTCATCAATGTCAACGAACGCGTCGGCCTGAAGCTCAGCGGCAGTCACATTGCATGGGGCGACATCGACAACGACGGCTGGGTCGACCTCTTCGACGGCCGCACGCACCTGAGTTATGACGGCGAGTGCTTCGCCACCGGCGACGGCGGGCTCGGCGCCTGCGTGCACGCCGACATCGACAACGACAACTGGCTCGACCGCCTCGGGTCGGGCAAGTATTGTCTCAATCTCCAGGGCACCGGCAGATTTGCGTGCAGCGCGTTCGACATGCCGACCCAGTCGTCGATGAGCCAGTGCTTTGCCGACCTCGACGGCGACGGTTTCGTCGATGCCTTTATCGCCGGCGGCGCCGGTAACGGCCAGCTCGATTCGGTGTGCATGAACGAGAACGGCGACGGCTTCTCCTGCTATCCGATCGGCGGTAACCTGTACTCGCGCGGCGCCACCGCCTGCGACTACGACGAGGACGGCGACGTGGACGTGTTCGTTTCGAGGTACTGGTTCCAGCCGAACCACCTGTTTCAGAACGACGGCGCCGGAAACCTGCAGGACGTTTGCGGTTACGCCGGGGTCTGCGGCGCCGGTCACACCATCAGTTCGGCCTGGGGTGACTTCGACAATGACGGGCACTTCGACATCTTCGCCTGCAACTTCAACCACCACGACTTCCGCCGCTCCGAAGACGCCATCCTCTATCGCAACACCGGCCCGGACCGCGGCTGGCGGTTCGAGAACATCTTCACCTTCGACGGCGGCGACTGGCAGGAGTCGTACGCCAGCTGCACGCTGGCCGATTACGACAACGACGGGCGTCTCGACATTTTCATCAGTACCGTGTACGGTGGTGACTACAGCCGTCTGTATCACAACGACGGCATCGGCACCACCGTCAGCGGCCGCACGGTATGGAAGTTCAGCAATGTAACGACCGGCGAAGGGCTCGGCCTGCTGGGGCCGACGTACCAGGCGGGCTGGGGTGATTACGACAACGACGGCGACATGGACCTGGTCACCAACGGCAAGCTCTTCGAGAATCTCGGCAACAACAATCACTGGCTCAAGCTCCGGCTGATCGGCAACGGTCAGACCGTCAACCGCGCCGCGATCGGCGCCCAGGCCCGTATCGAGGTGCCGGAGATCGGGATCGTGGCACGGCAGGTGTCGTCAGGGGTCGGACAGGGCAACCAGAACGAACTGACGCTGCATTTCGGGCTCGGCGCACACGACAGCACAGTCGAGGTAAGGATTGCCTGGCCGGACGGCACCGCGCAAACTATCAGCAGCGAAGTCGACCGTCTCGTGGTCGTGGAGCAGGAGTGAGAGATGGTTAAAGCGTTCAAAGGTTCAAAGGTTCAAAGGTTGGATGTGCGATCGGTTCGCTTGTTACCGATCCTTTCCACCCTTCCGCCCTTCCACCTTTCCAGTCTCATCAGCCTCGCGATTCTCCTCCTCGTATTCAGTGCCGCGGCAGACACGCCGAACTCCCTGATCACCGCTGCCATGAAGATGGAGGAGGCGAGCAAACTACACGCCGCCGAGGACTCGGCGGCCGCATTCACCGCCATGGAAGAGGCGCTCTCCGAACTGCTGCTGAGGCGGGAGCTGCTGATCCACGAACTGCCGCCGGAGTTGCTCGAGAAACTGGCCGAAGAGGAAGAGGAAGCCGAGGAACAGGGCGCCGAAGACCTCACCACCCTGTCGGAAGAAGCCGAGCGCCTGGCTGAAGAACAGGGCGCCCTGGCCGAGCTGGCGGCTGCCGAGGACGAGCGGCGCCAGGCCGAGGCGGAGGCGGAACCCGCGCCACCCGAGCCCGAGTCCGGGCCGCCGGCCGACGCTGAAGCACTGGAGCCCGAGCCCGAGCCGGATCCGATGACGACCATGACCGAGCGCCAGGCCACCGCGATCACCGACGCCGGACGCCTGCTCGAGGCGATCCAGGCCCAGCCGTTCGGCAACGAGCTGGCCATCGCCCGCGCCCGGACCATCGTCGATGTGATGACAAGCGCCGATACTGCGCTGCAGGAGGACCAGCCGGCTCCAGCCGTGCCGCAATTGCGCGACGCCAGAGAGCGTTTGCTGCAGTTGGCCGAACACCTGTTCGGTCTCGACGAAGACAACCTGGCAGAGATGCTCGAGCAGGCCGAGGAAAAGGCAGAAGCCGCCGCCGAGGCTCTGGCCCAGGAAGACGAGCCTGCCGTAGCAACAGCGGAGGAAGAAGGAGAAGCGGCTGAAGAAGAGGAAGCTGAAGAAGGAGAAGCGGCTGAAGAAGAGGAAGCTGAAGAAGAGGAAGCGGCTGAAGAAGAGGAAGCTGAAGCCGAAGAGGAAGAGTCGCT
Source organism: uncultured Lentisphaerales bacterium (assembly GCA_964460215.1). Taxonomy (GTDB): domain Bacteria; phylum Verrucomicrobiota; class Lentisphaeria; order JABSQK01; family CAJWLW01; genus CAJWLW01. The sequence continues at coordinate 12,734 of CAYWQM010000055.1, read as the reverse complement.
CGCCGCGATCATCGAGGAAGCGGAGACCGTGGCGGACTGGCTGCAGCAGGTGCAGAACCACGAGCTGGACGGCCTCGAACACATGCAGGAGCGCATCCGAAAGTTAGAGACGGAACTCGACGTGGCCAGCCTGCCCGAAGACATTCAGCAGATCGAGGAGGATCGCGCCGGCGGCGAGGAAGAGCTTGCAGAACGGCGCGCCGAGGCTGCAGTTGATCGCCTGCAGACATTGGCCGAAGAGCTGGACCGGGAGCGCCGGCGCCTGACCGAAAGTCACCTCGAGCGACTGACTCAGGCCGAGGCGGAAACGCGTCAGCTCGACGAGGCGCTGCAGCAGCCGGAAGTCCCGGTCGAGACAATGGAGCGGCTCATGATGCTCACGGAAGACCTCGAGGATCTGAACGATGAAGCGCTCGATCGCCTGGTGGAAGAATTGAAAAGCGAAATCCGAATACCGGGTCAGGAACAGACCAACACCCCGCAGGCCGGTGGCGACGAGCTCACCCTGAAGCCGATCGCTGCCCGCCTCCGCGACATGATCAACCGCATCATCGAAAACGAACTATTGATCAACCGCGACAGCCGGGTCCCGGCCCGGTACAACACGCTGGTCGAGCGCTATTACAAAGCGTTGTCCGACGATCTGCCGGAGTAAATTCTGATCGCACCGGGTCTACGCCGAAAACGTAGATCCGGTACGATGCTCGAAGGAGTCGCAAGGGGTCGAAGGAGTCGAAGGGGACTTACCAACCCGTTCACCCGTCCGACCCCTTCGACCCCTTCGCCACTTTCAACCGTTTCGACCTTTTCAATGCATTTCGATCTGCCCTTCAATTTCGTAGTCTATCTGCTGGTCTGCATCGTGAGCCTGGCGGCAGCCGTATGGCTGATCGGCTCCAGCGTCAGCCTGCATACGTCCGGCGCCAGGCGGCTGGTGCTGGCGCTGCGGCTGGCCGTGGTGCTGCTGGCTCTGGTGATACTCGCCGGGCCGGCGCGTGATCTGCGCCGGACAGAGTCCGCAAGAACCGCAAAGACGGCGCTGCTGATCGACACTTCCGGCAGCATGGCGCTGGGGCATCGCACCGCGCGCATCGACGAGGTGCGCGAGATCGTCGCCCCCGTCCTGGCGGAAGAGGAAACCGCCGGGGCCGCCGGCATTGCGATGTTCGCAGACACCCTCGACCTGACGGGTTTCAACAGCGGCGCACTCCCGGACCGGAATCCGGCAGGCACCACGAACCTGGGGCAGGCCCTGGCTGCGATCGTCGAGGCGGCGCCGGAAATCCCGGTGCGGAACATCGTTGTGTTCAGCGACGGCCGCGCCGCTGACCGGGACCAACTGATGGACGCGGTCGCTGCGGCGCATGCCGCCGATCTTCCGATCTCAGTGTATACCGCCGGCCTGGGCGAATCTCTGGTCAACCTCGCAATCACCCAGTGCCTGGTCGACCGCCACGTCACGCCGGCAACGCGGCTGCCGGTGCGAATCGTGATGCAGATGCAGGGCGTCGACGGCGAGCCGTTGACGGTGTCGGTGAAAGACCCGTTCGGCAAGACCGTTCGCCAGGAACAGATAACTGCTCGCAACGGCGAATCGGAAGCGATGCTGGTCCTCGACGTCGGCCGCCAGTCCGGACAATTTACGGTGGAGCTGTCACCGCTGCCCGACGAACTGACGACTGAAGACAATCAGTTCGAATTCCACGTCACTGTGATCGACCCGACGATTCGCATCCTGTACATGGAGGGGTCGAATCATCCTGATGTCATCTGGGGCAGGGACGAGTACCTGTATCTGAAGGAAGCATTCGAGGCGTCGGGCAAGATGGAGGTCGACGTGCTCACCATCGACACCCAGGAAGCGAGCGGCGGCAAGCTGTTTCGGATCGACGATCCGGAGCGCGGCTATCCGACCACTCGCGACGAGCTGTTCGCCTACGATCTGGTCATTTGCAGCGACATCAACCTGTCCATCTTCACGCCGGAGCAGCTGCAGTGGACGGTCGACCTGGTGGCCGAACGCGGCGGCGGCTTCTGCATGATCGGCGGGTACACGGCCTTCGGCGCCGGCGGCTGGGACAAGACGGTGTGGGAAAAGATGATCCCCATGGACATGCAGACCAGCGACGCCGGCTATGTCACCGAAGAGTTCGTTCCCGTCTTCCCCGACGACGTGCGGGACCATCCGATCCTGCAGCTCGACGCTGACCCGGCCAGGGCGGCACGCATTCTCGCCGTGCATCCGAGGTTCAAAGGCACGAACCTGGTGAACCGCGCCAAACCCGCGGCGACCACGCTGGCAATGTACGAAGAGCGCGGCATGCCGATCATCTGCGTGCAGGCATATGGCAAGGGGCGGTCGATGGCGTTCACCTCGGATGCCGCCGGCGGCTGGGGCGATTATTACCAGACCGAATGGGGTGCAGACGAAAAGGACAACCGCCATTACCAGCGATTCTGGGTCAATACGGCGCGCTGGCTGACCGCCAACAGCATTGCCCACCGCTCACGCCGGCTGACCGGCAACAGCGATGCCGTGACCTACAGCCAAGGCGAGACGATTCCGGTGCGGGCGCGGTTTCTGTCGGCCGGGACCGGAGGATTGCGCCTGAGCGCCTGGCTGGACGGCGCCGCCGACAACGCCAAGGTGCCGCTGCGAATGAATACGGACACCGGCGAGTTCGACGGCGTCGTGCGCCTGCCGGCGACATTTGCGGATACCGAAGCGACGATCGTCTTCGCGGCCGAGAGCACGAAGAGCGGTGAGATCGTAGCGACCGACGAACTGACCGTTCGTGTCCAGCAACTCGATCACGAACTGAGCGATCTGACGCCGGATCCGGAATTGATGGCACAGGTGGCGCGCATCACTGGCGGGCGCGTGATCGAAACGACAGACGAGCTCGCGGCAGTGATCGAGTCGAAGGTGACGACGACAGCAAGCGGCGCTGAGCGGCACATCGAGCCGTTGTGGGACAGTCCGTGGCTGTGGGCTTTGTTGATCGCGCTGCTGTCGTCGGAGTGGATCGTCCGGCGAGTGGTGCGCTACGCGAAATGAATGCGGCAGACTGGCACTGCTCGTAGGCGAAGGTCATGCCCGCTTCTGTCAACCGTTCGCCCGCAATTTCCACCACAGGACTTGTCTTCGAGTAAAATGCCCCACAAATCATTCACATGATCAACCGTCCTGATGATGACATTGATGCTTCGTCAATGAACCTGCCCCTCGCCGACCTCACCTTCGACAACTCGAAGGCTGTGTATCGGCAGGTGACGGGTCAGGTCAGAGAGCTGATCCTCAACGCCGCCCTGGAGGCAGGGGAGCGGCTTACGCGGGCGTCAGAGTGATCATCAAGGGGCGCCTCTACAGCGCCAACGTGTCGGTCCAGATCGATGTCGGTTTCGGCGACGCGATCACACCCGGCCCCATGGACATCGAGTTGCCCAGTCAGTTCGATCTGCCGCCGCCACGGCTCAAGGCGTACCCGCCGGAAACAATGGTCGCCGAGAAATTCGAGGCCATGATCGATCTCGGCATGGGAAACAGCCGGATGAAAGACTTCTTCGATGTCTGGATGGTTTCGAGGAAGTTCGCGATGTCAGGTGAGGACGTCGGATTGCCGTGCTGAGGTACTTTCGAACGACGCCAGACAGCACTGCCGACTGCGCGCCCACTTGTCTTCACGGAAGCTTTCTTCGAATCCGAGGCAAAGACAACGCAGTGGCGGGCATTCACCCGCAAAGCTCAGGTCAGAGCGGAAGTGGGCGAGCTGCGAGATGTTGTCCTGGCAATACGCGATTTCATCGAACCCGCTCTGTTCAACTCGCCGCAGCGGTGGGATCCGGATACGGGATGGAAAGAATAACTGTCAAGGCGGTGACTCCCTGTCTTGACACCTCCATATCGGTGGAGTACCCTCCGGGTACAAACTGAGGTACGCCGCAGGTACAAGCCTGGGCCTGCGGCACCCGGAACAGGCGGATTTTGGGCTATCGGGAGTTTCCGATATGCTCCACCATTAATCACATAAACCGCTCATTTCGAGTGGCTTATTTTTTTCTCCACCCCTGATTTCTGCCGCTGGCACACGGCAAGACGGAAAACATGCGCCACGAAACATGTCATCAAAACACTCGCTGATCGATGAGTTGATGGCTCAACAGCCCGCGGACCACTCGCTGTTGCAGCCCTTCTATTGCGATCAAGGCATCTTTGAGCAGGACCTTCAGCACGCCGTGTTTCCGTTCTGGCTGTTTGCAGGCCATGTGGCTCGGGTGCGGAGACCCGGCGATTTCTTTCTCTTCGATGTGGCTGGCGAATCGATCATCATTACGCGCGGCAATGACGAGAAAATTCACGCGTTGGCCAACGTCTGTCGCCATCGTGGGTCACGTGTTTGTCTGACGTCGGAGGGCACGTCAAACAAATTCGTCTGCCCCTACCATGCCTGGACCTATGACCTGAATGGCGAACTCCTTCATGCCGGCCGCATGCCCGAGGAGTTTGACCCGGCACAACATGGCTTGCAGTCGTTCCCCGTCCGGGACGTTGAAGGCTTGCTCTTCATCAACCTTTCCGCCGATCCCGTCTCACTGGAAGAAGCCGCCAACGACGCCGTCGAATTCCTCCGTCCGCATGGATTGACCAGCGCTAAAATTGCCGTGCGCCAAAGCTGGACGGTGAACGCGAACTGGAAACTGGTGATGGAAAACTTTCGCGAGTGTTATCATTGCCCGCCCACTCATCCCGAGTACTGTTCCGTGATGGGGCACGGACTTGATGATCAGGTCGCAGCGACCGATCCGGAAAGCGCAATCGGTCGTTGGTACGCCGCGGATCGAGCTCGCGGTTGTCCCGCGCCTCAAACGAATCGCGATAACCCTCATCGGCATCTTTGTGGACGCTTCCCGATCCAAGACGGTTTCGTCACCCAAAGCCAGGACGGAAAACCGGTCGCGCCACTAATGGGTTCCCAGACGGAGTACGACGGCGGTGTCACCACGTTCAGCCTCTATCCGCTGCACTTTGCGGTGGCCGTATCTGATCACGCCGTACTGTTTCGCTTTACACCCATCGCGGTTCAGGAAACAGAAGTCGAAATCACCTGGCTGGTCGATCCGCAAGCGGAAGAAGGCCGTGATTACGAAATCGATCGCATCACCTGGATGTGGCGAATCACGACCGATCAGGACAAGACCATTGTTGACGACAACCAGTGCGGCGTGAATTCCCGTTTCTATCAACCAGGTCCATACGGCGATGCTGAACCGGATTTGAAAAAATTCATTCGATGGTACCTCGACAGGTTGAAACCGAAGGCGTGAATAAAACACCACGCTGTATCTCGATTCCCCACGGTGCACGGCGCTCTGAAGTTCCCGAGAGGAACTTTCTTGATCAATCGTTCGAGAGTAATACGCCGAACAGCGTGCAGGCAACGTGCGAGTTGCGGTAAATCACCGGCCGCCGGTTTGAATGCAGGCTAACCCGCGGTCGGGCTGTCTGAAGCGGTCAGGGCAGTGGCGAGGGATTCGACGTCGAACACGAAGCCGGAATTTACGGCGACCAGCCATAAGGCGATCTCCTTCGCCAACTCGTCTTCGGCTGTTTCTTTGTTCTCGACCGCGGTTACAGCGTCGCGCAAGACCGAACGCATGATCCCGTAGCGTGCCATGTCGATCATGCCGCCGGGTGAGTTCTGCAGACACATATTGATTGCGAACCCGGAATAGATCAGGTGATTGACACCGGCTTCCCGGCACAGGGCAAACAACTGCGGCTCACGATCCAGCGCGCGGCGCGCGCTGTTGACTGACTGAATCTGTCATTAATTTTCCGTCATTTCACATACTTCGAAAGTCGCCGCTGCGCCGTCACAGGATACACTCCCGGGCGACGCGCAGGACGTTCTCGCCGATGATTTTGCGGATGTCCGCGTCGCTGTGCCCGCGCTGCACCAGCCCGACGGTGAACAACGGCCAGTTGGTCCACGCCATCGTCTCGGTCAACTCTGGCCGGTTCCACTGCGGATCCCACAACGGGTCGTTCGCCGGCCAGAAGTTCTCCCAGCGTGAGTGGTTGCCGGGCAGAGCGGCGAGTGCCTCGGCGGCCGCCGCGGAGCGGCTCGAGTCGGTGTAGACGTCGGTGCCGGAAGCCACATATTCGGCGCCCACGGTCCTGATCGCATGATCGAGGTGATCGAGGAACGCGTGAATGTCGCCGCTGCCGCCGAGGAACGCGGGGATGCAGCAGATGCCGGTGAACCCGCCGGTGTCGGCGACGGCGCGCAGGACGCGGTCGGACTTGGCGCGGCAGTGCGGGGTCAGCGCCGCGCAGGTCGAGTGACTGACGACGACGGGTTTCTCCGACACCGTGGCCATGTCGAGGCAGGTCTGTTCGCTGCTGTGCGCGCCGTCGGCGATGACGCCGACGCGGTTGAGCTCGGCCACGACTGTGCGGCCGAAGTTCGTGAGACCGCCGTCGTTCGACTCGGCGCAGCCCGTGCCGATGGGGTTCGTGCGGTTGTAGGTGAGGTGCATCATGCGCACACCGAGCTGATAGAACACGCCGATGTGCGACAGCTCGCTCGCCGCCGCCTGGAACTGCATCGGCAGCGGCACGCCGTTGGTGGTGAAGTAGAAGCAGTGCTTGCCCGCCGCCTTGGCCGCGAGGATGTCGTCCGGCGTCGTCGCACGCACCATGATGTCGGACAGCCGGTCGGTGACAAAGGTGTTGTAGGCCAGGCGCTCGATCAGGCGCGGGATGCTGTTGCCCTCCTCGCCGGAGTTGCGGAGTACGCAGGTGACACCCGACGCTTCCCACGCTTCTGCAAACTCCGCGCGCTCGTCGGCGTCGATCGCCATGCGGGTCATCATCGACTCGATACGCAGCCGTTCGACCTCGACCGCGTCGGTGCCCGCGTCCGCGGCGGCCATGACCGCCGTGATGTCCGGCGCGGCATAGGCCGAGAAGCCGTAGGACTCGACGACCGTCGCCTCGCGATGCAGCTCGAGGCCGTGCTCCAACTCGGCGGGCGTTGGCTGCAGAACCGCCAGCGCCGCCTCGCGCGCGCGCTGGATCGCCGGATTACGGTAGGTCATGCTCATCTCCTGGGGAAGCACACCTGCGATGTGCGCAACATTTTGGCTTGCGCAGGTGCGGCCTGTACGGTAATCCCTTGAAGGGGACGTGTATAGAGCTGCCCGGATCTGTTTGCGCCGGTGCCGCCTTGATTTCTGCATGTCAATCATCACTGTCAATCTGCTTCTGGCTGAATGTCGTGCCGCAAAAACCCGGTCCCTCATCGTGACAACCGGTCGATCACATTGCGGGTGATTTGTTTGACCGGTTCGCTGGTCTCAAGGCCATGGGCCCATTCGATGGTGGCCGCGTTAAGCACCGTGCCGCGGCCATTCCGGCCTTCACGGCAGACCATACCGCCCTCGCCGAACCGATGCTGATCCCAATAAGCGATCCTGGTGGTTGCCAGGATCTCCCAGGCCAGCGGCACACCGTCCCGGCCCGAGGGATAGGGCAATCCGTCGCGCCAGTCGATATCGAACCCGTCAACCTCAGTGCCGCAAATGTTCTCGTCGCGGCCGAACACATCACCTTTCTTCAGGTCGCTGCCGGCCAGGCCGGCCACTTATAATTGGACGGGACGACCGGCGTGCCGCCGCGAATTGCCAGTTTGCTCATTTTGTCTCCCGGGTTTTCGAGTCAGCGACGAGTCGAAACCCTTTCTGACGCACCCAGCGTCAAATTACTTGTCTGCTTTGCCGGCGGCTTTGGCGCATTTGGCGAGTTGCGTGTCGAGCCATGCGGGTTGGCGTTCGGCATCTTCGGCGGCTTCTTTGCGACGGATGGCGTTGCGCACCAGCATGGCGCCCAGCCAGCGGACAGGTTCGGGTGGGAAGAGCCCGCGAGGCCCGCCGACAAAGCCGCAGCGGCTCCATTCGTCATCTGCTTCAAGTACCAGGGCGGCGAGGATCTGGCCGCCTAGATAGGTTTGGGTGACGCCGTTACCGGAGTAGCCAAAACCATAGAGAATATGCGGTTTGTTGTTGAGTTTTCCAAAGAATGGGAAGCCGGTGACGGAGCGATCGGAACCACCGTTCCAAGTGGCGGCCAGGGGGACGTCGGCGAGCGTTGGGAAGAAGCGATTGATGGCGACTTTGAGTTGGCTTTCGTATTTGCTTGCTTCGAAAAAACTGGGAATCATGCGTGAGCCGTAGGCGAAGGTATTGCCGCCTTTACCAAGCATGAGTCGGCCATCGGCGGTCGTGTGGTAGTAGTGGACAAAGATGCGGGAATCACAAATGGAGGCGCCGTGATTCAGGCCGATCTCTGCCAGTAGCTCGGGGCAGGGTTCGGTGACGGCCATATCGGAAGATACCACGGCAATGGCGCGTGAGAATTGTCGGAAGGCGCTGGCCATCCAGGCGTTCATGGCCAAGACTACTTTCCTGGCGGTGATGGCGCCTTGGGCGGTGATGACGCGGGCGGGGCTGCTCTCTTCGAGTTTCTCCATGGCAGTGCCTTCATAGATGCGCACGCCCATGGCGCGGGCGACTCGAGCCATGCCGCGCACCAATAGGGCCGGCTGCACGCTCCCGGCCTTGGGGGAGAAAAACCCCTCCTGAATGTCTTCCGTGCCGGCAAAACGTTTGGCTTCGGTGAGATCTTTTCGGGTCCAACTGTTGAGCTCGTGTTCACCGAGTGCATGGAGCACAGGATTCATGACCCCGACCTGTGAGCGATTGGTCGCCATATAGAGGGCGCCGTCGACCCGCAATTCGGCATCGATGTGGTGCTCCCGGCAAAATTCCTGGATGTCGGTGACTGCCCTTTCGGATGCTTCAACAAGGCGCAGGGCTTCGTTTTCTCCGTAGAACCTGCGCAACGTGAGAAATTTGGTTGCGAGGGTGAGCATGCAGCCGCCGTTGCAGCCTGAGGCCCCGTAACCGCAGAGATCCTTTTCGATGATTGCGACATCAAGCTCGGGGCTGCGCTTTTTGAGATGGATAGCGGTCCACAGCCCGGTATAGCCGCCGCCAACGATGCAGACGTCAGCAGTTGCATGTTCCGTGAGCGGCTGGGCCGTCGGATTGCCTTCAAGGCGAAGCGCCTGATCAAACATGTAGGAACGAAAACCGCTCATACGAATTCCTCTGTTCGCGTCGGCAACCTTCGCGTGTTGGTCGCAGCCGGTTGCTGGAGTGAACTTCGTTGGCACTCAGGTTTCGCATCGAAAATGCCAGTGGCGAAATGCTTGAGTCGCAGCCAGTATGATCAGCAGCATTTTGCCGTATTACGCATTGCATAAACTACTTCTTCATATAAATGTCACATAGCCATTCTGCAGATCTCCACGATTAGGTCATCAGCCTCATAGGTGAATCAGAATGCTGAGAGCTGTCCCGAAATGGTACTCCTGGAAATTCGAGATCTTCGACGGCGAGGTGTGAGTGGCGAACTTAGACCTTGCCTGATTTCGGGAAGAAGGTGAGCTCGCCATCCAAGGACGTACCTTCGAGATCAGTAGGGAAGGCGTCATGAGTAGCGTTTTCTTGCTGAGGGAGGACGGCAGGACGATTGCCTCCACAACGAAGCCGAGTGCCTTTCGTCGCTCATTCGACGTAGTGTTTGACCAGACAGGCTATTAGTTGGAATTTTCTGGAGCACGCTGTAGTCTGTGTATCGTTAGACTGATACAAGACTGGTCAGAGACGGATATTCAATGCACCCTACACCCCTGAGCCTATCGGTGACCCAAGACACCATGAAAAACCTGCTCTCGCCCCTCCTATGCTGCATCATTGGTGCGGCCACCCTGCTGACGACCGGTTGCATGCAAAGCAAGGATCACCTCCGGCTTAACGCTGACGGCTCGGGTCGCTGGACTTACAGGGTAACGCTAGGACCACAGCTCGCTGCGGCGCTTGCCGGAGGCGAGAGCGTTGGTGGCGGGCCTGAAACAATGACCGTTGCCGGCGTAAAAGCTGCCGCTAAGCAGACCAAAGGCATCACCCTGAAGACCTGTGAGGAGAAGCGCGAGGGCAACAGTCAGACGCTGACCGTGGACCTGACCTTTGACTCGATCGCAGAACTGGCCAACAGTCCATTCGCCGAACAACTGGGCTGGGAATTGAAGTCGGAAAAAGGGCAGCTGGTTGTCTACAGTCCCGGCGGGCCGTTTGGCGATGAGGACGACGACAATGTCAATTTCGGCTTCTCCGGCATGAAACCGTTCTTGATCGGCCTCAAACTTGACCGCATAGTCACGCTGCCAAACCCGATTACCTCGACTAATGCGCATGCGAAGAAGGCCGCTGCTGCAAAGTGGGGATTTGCCGTCGACGCGGATACGAGTGAAGCCGAGATGAAGAAGATGAGCGGCATGCGTCCGCGCGTGGCGTGTGCGATGAAGGGTGTGACAATGAAGCTTCCTGTGAAATTGAAGAAGGCTGAGAAAACCGCCGATGCCAGTTTCGACTTTGTTGGCGGCGCGGGAGGCCAGGAACACGCTCCCACACCAGCCAGCAAGTCTGCAAAAGGTATTGTCCTGCAGCCGATACATGCGGTCGTTCATCGTGAACAGCATTATGTCCCAACCAATATGCTGTCGATGTTTGACCCGTTGAAGCTTACTTTTTCGTGCACGTGGCCGTCCGTAATTTCTCCAGCAGGCTACAGCAGCATAACGGTAGAGAAAGCGCGTGACAACAAGGGGACCGATTTGGTCAGGAAGGAGGAGCATAGCTTTCACAAGCCAAACCGACTGCGTGATCTGCGTGTGGATAGCGACAAGAAGAACACAGCCCGGATGGATGTGATTCTCGGAGTTCCGGCGCGTGACGCCACGGCGTTTTCCGCCAGCGGTTATCTGAATTTACACGTACCGAAACGCGTCGTCCCGGTGAAAATCCGCAACCCTGAAAAGTATGTTGGCAAGCAGCTTCAGGGTAAGGAACTCGCACCGCTGGCCGTAACTCTGAAGAGTTATACCAACAACCGGGTAGCGCTCACTTCAAAGAGCGACCTCGATGCGATTCAGGAGATCCGAGTGGAGAGTGCGGACGGCAGCAGCCGTTCGGAGTCCTGGAGCTCGAACCGCAGTTCCTTCGGTGACCGCTACGAGAAGTCGGTGCATCTACGGAACGACCGAGAGATCCAAGACCCCGTTCTTGTCCTCGTCGTCGCCGAAGGCATCGAAAAGCAACGTGTCGATTTCAAGTTCAACAACCTGAAGCTGCCGTGAGCAGTCCGTTACAACTTGGCTTCTCACGAGTTGGTTACTACGTCAGAGCCGATGATGGCGTTGCTAATTTCTTTTCCACGTCTGGAAAACGGTTTTTCTAAAATCCCAAGAAAGGCATGCCATTGTGCGGCTGTTTTTTTTGACATCTGGCCGGCGCCTGTCGCAAGGTGTCAGCGCATTCGAGACTCTTGATTGGGGTTCGCAGGCGCTGCGGCTGCCCGGTGTTGAAATGGGGCCGGAGGCCAGTTACATTCACGGATATGATCGCAGACTGTCATAAGCGGTTGTCAATGGCCGTTTCGTGAACGTTTATGCGAATACCTGTCACGATATCACATTGTTATGCAACAAAAACCTTGACTCGCCGTCAGGGGCAGGACGAAGATCGAAAAGGGGATTTCACAAAGAAATTTCCAAATCAAACCGAACGGAGGAAAGACGATGGCAGAAGCAAAAGGACTCAATAAGCCGGTAACGCTTAAAAGTGAATTGGCAGCGTTTTTGGGAGCCACAGAACTTCCCAGAACAGAGATCACCAAAAAACTTTGGGACTACATCAAGGCAAACAAACTTCAGACAAAGACCGAGAACGGAAAAGGTGAGGGCGCGGGGAAGTTCATTGTGGCAGATGCAAAATTGCTGACCATCTTCAAGAATACGAAATCGACAAGTAAATCGGGCAAGGTCACAGATCTAACGAACCTCGCGGAAGGTAGTACGATAGATATGATGCAGATGGCTGCCGTGGTTGGTGCGAACATAGAGTAAACCACCGCTCGCATATTCGAATCGTTCATAATCTCCGAGACGAAATTGCGACCTTGGCAATCCGAACAAACGCCCGAGCGGCCCCGCAGTCGTAGCCATAGCTACGGCGCGGATACCGCGACCGGGCGATGGCCGCAGATGGCCCAGCGCCGAGTTCTTGCAGGGCGGCGAGCTGGATAGCGCCACGATGCCGGATCTCACGGATTGAGGTAACGTCTGGTAGCAATAAGCCACGGATGATATGTCATCTTGCAAGGGAAGATAACGTCCCTCGCTCCGCCAGCCGAGGCCTGCATAGTTACCTTCAGATCGGAGCGGAAGAAAATCGGATCATGAACCTGTAATCGATACAGGGTCATCCTCGAGCCCACTTCACCAGATTTTTGACAGCTTGAAAAAATCCCAGGTATGGCGCGGGGAAATCATCTCCAAAGCACCAGGCAGTGACGTGGACGTGGCAAGACGTGCGGTTCGTGAGGGCGACAGAGCTGCAGCGCCTGAAGGGATAGGGGTATGCCGGCAGACCTGATTCGTTGCAAGGCGGCGGGGCTGCCTCAGGGATTGAGCCATGCCAAAAGATTGCTCAGCACGGGGATGCTATGGAAGACACCGCCACCGTCAGGATGCTCCCATGCAAGCGTGCCCGACAAATTAAGAAAATGGCGACCTTCGACTTGTATCGGCACTTCCCCTGCCACATTGTAG
>CAYWQM010000054.1:15272-29642 GCA_964460215.1 uncultured Lentisphaerales bacterium | reverse complement strand
CCTCGTTGACTTCAGGCGGCCTGCGAGAAATTTCACGGTCAAAGTGAACGGAAAATCGGTCCAACCTGGTGCTGTCATTGGTGACATGAAAACTGAATAACGCACACTTCGGATTGGGGCGCAAGTGGCACTGGAAGAATTGAAATGGCAAAAATCCTCATTGTAACGGGCGTCAAGCCCGCGACACTGGTCCGCTATGCGGCTGATGAGCTGGCAGGTTATATCAAAAGGCTGTTCCGCCTGTCCGTCCGCGTTGCCGCGACCCCTGGAAAATCCAACGCCCAGATCATCACTCTCGACGCCCGCACGCCGCCGATTCCAAGTCGGCTTTCGGATCAAGGATACGTGCTGCGGCCTGTCGAGTTCGACAAGCGTCCGATGTTTCAGGTGGCCGGCGGCTCGGCGAAAGCAACGATGTGGGCGGTCTACGATCTGGTCGAACGCTGGGGCGTCCGCTACCAGCTGCATGGCGACCTGCTGCCGGACCACCCCGGCAGGATGCGCCTGCCAAAAAAAGACATCCTCTGTGAGCCCGACCTGAAATGGCGCGCCTTCCGCACCTACAATGATTTCGCCAACAACGAATGCACCTGGGCAGCCGCGGACTACCAGGTGCTGATCGACCAGCTCGCGAAGATGCGCATGAACAGCATCGTCGTGGTCAGCCGGCCGCAGGACCCGTTTGCCGATCTCCAGTTCAGAGGCGCCCGCAAAACGCTTGCGGTGTCGAATTTCGGTTTCCGCCCGGTCATACATCCGGATCACCCCGGATTCGAACTGTTCAGGAAAAGCGGCGACGCTGACCGCGGCGTATTTGTCAATCCGGATCTCGATGGTCACAGCAGTTACGAGAAGGCCCATGCCGCCGGCAAGCGTTACCTCCGAAAGATCTTTCGGATGGCCCATGCCCGCGGCATGTCCTGCTGTCTGAAAATGATCTACACCGACTACGACCCGGCCATCAAGGATCGCCTGCTGGAACTCACCAAGACGCGACACAAAGCAGCGCGTGGCCAAGTCACACGCATCCGCTACGGCGACTGCCTGGAGGGCCCAAGCCTGGAAGTCGCCCGCTGCATGAGTATCCGCAACCCCCTGTTCCTTGAGTTGATCGCCGCCACCATCCAGGCCCATATCGACTGCGTCCCGGACGCGGACTTCTTCTGCCTCGGCACGACCGAATTCAGAGAGTCCGCAGCGGACTGCCAGTTGGCGTGGAAGAAACTCGACCGAAAATACGGCTTGAACAAGATCGCCACACTCGATCAAATTATCGAAGAGGCGCGGACAATGGCAGAGGGCGCCCCCGACCGTTCGGAACGGTCGCTGCGGGCCGACATAGTGGCCCTGCACGTGCTCGACGTGTTGCTGAACGAGCAAGGATTCGACTTGAGCAGGGCCCGCAAGAACGCCCGGATAATTGCCACCGCACTGAGCCCCGAGCTGCACCGCTTCCTGCCGTTGATATTTCCACGCGGCACACCGTACATTGCCGAGATGGGATACCGCCCGGGCTACGTGGCCAGGCGCGCCGATACCCTCAAGCTGGACGAACCCGGACAGTTGTCCATGTCGCTGGTCATCAGTCTCGAGGACGATAACATCGGGCTGGTGCCGCAGCTCACCGGACCAGCCGTCCACAAACTGCTCCAGGCACTGCGCAGCAGCGGTGCCGACGGGTTCTACACCCGTCAGTGGCTGCACAGCAATCTGCTGCCGACCCTTCATTATCTCACTCACGCGTCGTGGGAACGCGGCTGGACACCGGCAAAAGCGTACAAACATTTTTTCGAGGATTTATGCGGTCCCCGAGCCATGGCACCGATCGCCACGGCCTTCCGCACCCTCGAAAACCTTACTGAAAATTTACACGGCGTTGCCTTCCATTTGTCCTTCCCCCTACCGGCGTTCATGGCTGTTCTCTGGGAAAACTGGCCGGCGACGCACACACCGGCGCGCCTGTCCGAAATCGCTCGAACCTTCGAGCGTATCACCAATGGTCTCGAACAGGCGGTTAAAGTCAGCAAACCGGCGGGCAAGGCGTATCTTCAATCGCTCGAGCGGCATTGTCGCCACGCAGTTTTTTTCGTCAAGGCCCTGACCGATCTCAGCGCTGCACACGAGGCAAAATCCCGGGCGGACGCGGCACAAAAGGCGCGTGATTTCGATGAACTGGATCAATGGTCGGCAACGGCGGCAACGCATCTGGAGCAATGTGCGTGCAACATGCGCAACGCTTGCGAGGCATTCGCCGAAGGCGTTCGCGACCGTTGCGGCCTTGGCGCCCTGGCAACCCTCAACAACTATTGGCTCGATGTTGCGAATGCCTACGCGACCGTTGCCAAAATCAGGACCAGTTTTCATCACGTCGTGGAGAGCTGATCAAGAAATTTCACATCAAGGCGAGGGGGGCATCGCATTGAAGATTGGCAGCACCAGGCAACTGTTCATCGACGATTATCTGATCGAGTCGATCGAAGGCGCGTCGAAGCAACTGAACCAGCCGAGCAAGCACCCCGAAAATCCCCTGCTGCCGATGGCGCCGGCCGGTTCGTCATCCTGGGACGCGGATATGCCGGTCCAGTTCGGCAGTGTCGTCTTTGACGAAGAGGAAAGTGTTTTCAAGATGTGGTATGGCTTGTGGGAAAGGGGCGGGAAAGACGACGCCTCTGTTCTGGCCTATGCCTCCAGCCCCGACGGCATCGCCTGGCACAAGCCGACGCTGGGACTCCATGACTACCGCGGGACGCGCGAGAACAATCTGGTACGGACGCGGTGCGGGATTGCCTGCGGCGTATTCAAGGATCGACCCGGGACAGACGCGGCCGCACGCTACAAGATGCTATACGTCAACGGCAGCGAACAGGTCTGCGCGGCACGCTCTGCGGACGGTCTCCAGTGGACTGAGGATGCAGATCGGAACCCGGTGATTTTTCATCCGCCCGGGCACGACTCACAGCCAGTCCTGTACTGGGACGACGAGCTCGACAAGTACGTGGCGATCATCCGCAACCGGACCCGCAAGATAGCCGCTGCGCGCAACGATCTCATCAGCAACGAAGCCGCGCGAAACAGCTACCAACATCTCTGGAGCGGCGCCGTGCCCGACAAGAAATCCCTGCGGGTAGTGGGCCAGGCCGAAAGCGACAACTTCGTTGACTGGACGCCGATGCGCGTTGTACTCGAGGCCGATTCGCAGGACCCCCTTCTCCGGGGCGAGTTTTACAACATGGAAGTGCTGCCCTATGAGGGGGTTCGTATCGGCTTGATGACGGTATTCAGCTACAGCAGCGACTATTGCCGCGCCCAGGTCCAGTTGACGTTCAGCCGCGACGGCATGCATTGGGAGCGGGCCGGCGACAGAGAAGTGTTCCTGCCGATGTCCGATTGTGTTGACGATCTGGACTGGGGGCGCATCTACCCTTTTCAGCGACCCCTGGTAGTCGGCGACGAGATATGGATCTACTACACTGCGGACGCCACCGACCACGACCTCAGGCGTCCACACGACGCGGAGGGACAAGAGAACGGCATCGCCCTGGCGACGCTGCGCCTGGACGGTTTTGTGTCCGTAGACGCCCGGGGAGAAGGCATGCTGACCACGAAACCGTTTACGTTCAGCGGGAGCAAGCTTGTCGTCAACGCCGACGCCGAGCGGGGGCGCCTAGGCGTGGAAATTCTCGATGCTGCGGGCAGCCCCGTTCCGGGATTTGGCAGTGGCGATTGCGACGGCATTGAGAGTGATGCAATCCATCAGCTGGTAACTTGGAACGGGCGACCGGAGCTCAACAGCCTTGAGGGCAAAACGGTAAAATTGAAATTCACCCTGAATCAAAGTAGACTTTTTTCCTTCAAGTTTGAGTAAAGGATACCTCATGGAAATAGTGAACAGAGGAACGATTTGCGCGGGCCGGAAGGACAGCCCGCGTTCCAGTCTGGCGTTTCCGGGAATCTGCGTCCTGCCCGGCGGGCGCTGGCTGTGCACGTATCGGGCGGCCCGAATAAAGGAAAGCTCGACTGAAGCTACGCTATTGACCTGGTCCGACGACAGCGGCAAAACGTGGTGTGAACCTACCAGCCCATGGCCGGCGCCAAGCGTCGGCAGCCGCATCGGTTCGGACCACTGCGGTTATTGCACTGCGCTGGGCGAAAAACAGGTGCTGGCGGTTGTCTGCTGGGTCGATCGCTCAGAGCCCGAACTGCCGTTTTTCAACGAGGACACGGAGGGGTTGCTCGACTGCAGGATCATGCTCTCGGAATCGCCGGACGCCGGCGAGACGTGGTCTGAACCCGGGTTCGTGGATGCCGCGCCGTTCTATGGCCCGGTCCCAATTACCGGGCCGATTTTCCCTCTTGCCAACGGCGACTTGAGCTGCCAGTTTGAACTCAACAAGTCCTATTACGAGCCGACCGAATGGCGGCATTCCTCGGTCTTCAAGTTTTCCGCGGATGGTGGAAAAGCCTGGCCTGAGTACGTGATCACAAGCAATGACCCGCAGAACAGGTTTTTCCACTGGGATCAGAGGCCGGGCGTCCTCGCGGATGGACGGATTCTCAATCTCTTCTGGTCGTATGACAAACAGGCTGGGGTCTACCTGAACATCCACGCACGGGAATCAACCGACAACGGACGCACCTGGTCACCGATGTGGGATACCGGGGTCCCCGGACAGCCTGCCGCTCCGGTGTCCATGCCGGACGGAAAAATCTCCATGGTGCACGTCATCCGTTCGAGTGCGCCGGCCATCGAAGTGCGAACCAGTGACGACATGGGCCGGACCTGGCCGGAGGAGACAAGAATGGTGCTTTACGATGCCGGAACCGATTCCCAGACCAGAAAAAAAACAACCATGCAGGACGCGTGGGCAGAAATCGGAGACTACTCGGTCGGGCTACCGGCAACAGCGGTCACCGCCGACGGTGATATGCTGGTTGTCTATTACGCCGGAGAGGAACCCGACCGCACCGACATACAATGGGTGCGCGTGAAGGCATGAACATAAACAAAAAAGTGATCATCTGCAGCCCGGGCGTCAACGAGCATACAATGCTCCACATGCTGCGACACCCGGATCGATCGATTTACATCAACGCCCACAAACTCGGGCTGGTCAGAAGCACCGACGAGGGGGCGAGCTGGACACAGATCCCGCTGAACTTCACCGACGCACCGCCCAACCAGGACCCGGGCGGATTCGGCATCACACGTGACGGCCGCCTGTGGGTGGTGCATCAACCCCTGCAGGGCGACGAGACGGATATGTTCATCTCGTGCTCCACTGACGACGGGCGGTCGTGGAAAACGCGGCAGGTGGCGTTCGGCCACTTATCCCCCGACGGTGCCGATGACCCGTACGTTACGGCCGGCATCAACCGCTGCTACCTCAACTTTCTGGAGCGCCCTGACGGGACGCTGATGTTCTCGTGCAGCCTGCGCTACGCCGACTGGATGGACTACACCCAGAAGGATCAATCCCGGCCGGGCATCCGCGACGTGATGATTCGATCCACCGACGGGGGCACGACCTGGGGTGCCCCCACCGTCGTGCACCAACACGCGACCGAGACGCAGTACGCCGTCGACCCCGCCGACCCCGATCACATCCTGGCGGCATCACGCAAGCAGCGGCAGCTGCTCTCCGGCGAGGACCAGGCCACTGTGGAGAAGCTCACCGGCTGCGAACCCGGGGCCGTTTACCCTTACAAGGGGGGGCTATTACTGGAATCCACCGACGGCGCACGCTCATTCCATGAAGTTCCCGACAGCTATCTGGGATACTACTCGCACCGCGCCACGATTCTCTGGACCGGGAACAACGTTGTGCTGGTCACGCACCAGAACGAGGAAGGGGCGCTGCTTGCCAGGATCAGCCTTGACGGCGGCAAGGCGTGGCTGGACGGCACGACGAACGGAACGCCGTCAATCAGTAACTCCAAAGGGTTTCTCATGACGGCGGATCACTCCTTCCCGGCACCGACCGTGGAGTTGTCGGTCGATCATTTCCTGACGGCCTGTGTTTCGCAGGGGAACGGCGAGGGGTTCTTCTGGCACATCGAACGAGACAGCGATGGTATTGGCCTGCACAATTGATGCACTTTCGGGCATGGGACAGGAATCGGCAATTGGACGATAGAAGTCTGGGCTGACCGGCAATCAAGCACACCGCAGCTGAAGCTCGGCCAACGGAATTTTGGCTGGTAAAAAAAAACTTGCAATATCGATTATTTTTTCCGATACTGCAGTGTGACAGCCAAATGGACCAATTAACACTGAGAGGGAAAAATGAATATCCAAAAGTGCCAGTTTCTGACCGCAGTCCTCACCATCATCGTAACCGCCGGTTTCTTGCAGGCGCAAATCACATTGAAGACCGACTCTGCGTCGCCGGGCGCCGGCAGTATTTTGGTCGATCAGGGTGGGGGCGTCGCTGCATGGGCCGAGGCGCCGTCCGGCGGCGGAGCCGGTGCACAGGGCCCACAGGGCGAGCAGGGTCCACAGGGCAAGCAAGGTGACCCAGGTGCCCCGGGAAGCAGCTTATGGACGGACTCTGGCGGCAACCCCACCACAGATGCTTCTGTCGGTATCGGGACGACGTCCCCAAGCGGGAGGTTGCAAGTGGTGCAATCCAGTAACGGTTTATGGGCAGCAAAAGTTTCTCATACCAAGGCTGACGGACCCGTGATGTTAATTTCGCATGACGATGCAGGGTCGAACAGGAACGCTGTGTTGCAAATTAACACCGGCTCCCAGGGTGCCCCGGTCTTCATTGCGCTGGCCACCGGCCAGGTCGGGATAAATATGTCGTCGAAAGACTTAGACAGCAATCCAAGCACGAAGTTCTTTGTCGTCGGTACCGCCAAATCTGCCGGGTGGGATACTTATAGCGACGCGCGACTGAAGCAGAACGTCGAGACGGTGTCTGGCGCGCTTGACAAGGTCACGCGCCTGCGCGGGGTGAACTATGACTGGCGTGCGGATGCCGAGCGCAGAGTCGGCCCGACGACCGGCCGGCACCTCGGCCTGATCGCTCAGGAAGTGGAAGCGGTCGTCCCGGAAGTTGTGGGCACCAGCGACGATGGCTACAAGAGCATTAATTACAACAACCTGACCGGGCTGTTGATTGAAGCGATCAAAGAACAGCAGCGCCAGATTGAGGCTCTGCAGGCTCAACAGGACTAAAGCAAGGGCTGCAAAAACAGCCCTCAAGTTAACGCGTGTAGCCGCAATCCACCTGCTCGCGAAACGGCTCAGTCCACCCGGCTTCGATACTGTTCCGCCCCGTGCGTGTCAGTGCTTCAGCTGAACGGTGACGTGACGATCAACCCCGGTAATCCCCGTCTGCCTGGTGCCGTCTGGCCAGGTGACGGTATATGACACTTCCCCGTCGTGGGCGCCGAGCCCGAAGTGGAGTGTCGGATCGTTCTGATTCCCGTGACCACTGGTGCCGGCCTCGACCTGGCGTGTCAACACCTTGTCGCCCAGCCGAACCCGCACCTGGGCGCCGATAGCGGCACGGTTCACTCTCTTGCCGTCGCCTGCGAGGCGTATCTTGAGCCAATGGTAGTCATTGCCCACGTTGATAAATATCCTGCCCGCCGTCATGAGGTCGAGGTCGCCGTCATTGTCGACATCGGCCCAGGCCGCCTGGTACGTTGGTCCCAAACCATCGATCCCGGCCGGCGGCGATACGTTCGTGAACTTCCAGTCGCCATCGTTGCGATAGAGGACCGGATAATTCCTCCTGCCGTATGAGGCGGTGCGATAGGTGGTGGTGAAATACACATCGAGATCACCGTCATTGTCATAATCGGCGAGCGATGGTGAAGCGAAGGACTCCTGATAACCGACGCCGCATTCACCCAGGTCCTCGAACTTGAACCCTTTTTCCGGTCCGAGGTTTCTGAGGAACCTCGAGTGCGGCTGACCGCGGTGCGCGAAGTTGCCGGCGTAGATGTCGAAGTATCCGTCGTTATCGATATCGCCCCAGCACGAACCGATGCCATGCCCGCGCCCGCCGGTCGCGCCGTATTCGGCAGCGACATCTGACAGTTTGCCGTTGCCGTCATTCAGCCACAGGTGATTTTGTTTCAGCCGATAGTTCGTCACGTAGATGTCCATATCATTGTCCTGATCGAAATCACAGGCAGTGACACCCCGGCCATAGAGGCCCGCGTGTTCAAAGGTCTTCAGGAACTGCCTGCCGGCATCGTTCGTCAGCACCATATCCCGGGCCGGGCCGCCCTCGATGCCCGCGGCATAAACGTCCAGGTCACCGTCGCCGTCGAGATCAGCCCAGCACATTGCGCGGCTGCCGTCCATTTCGCCGTTGTAAAGCGTTAGCCGTTCGAACGCGTCTTTGTCCGGATCATATCTCGATACCGATCCGGGCTGCGCGTACAGGTCGAGGAATCCGTCGTTGTCCCAGTCACCCCACAGCCCAACGCCGATGTTGCTCGACACGTGGGTGAACTTCTTTCCTCCCTCATTGCGCCAAAGATGGCCGGCCACGGTCATGTCAACCCATCCATCGCTGTTGTAGTCACCCCAGGCGCAACCCATGTTCTCCGGTCTCTCGCCTTTTTTGAGCAACTCCTCGGTCCTGTCCTCCAATACGCCGGCCTTTGTAAGCGACGTACAGGCGCTCAGAGAAAGTCCGCAAAGCACAACGAAAATCCGGACGCGGCGGCGAAACGTCATGCGAATGTTGCTGGCCATCTGATATGTCATGGCGCCACCGAAAAGCGACGAAAAAGGTCTCGGTAGATCTCGTCACGTTCACAGCTTTGTGCGACGCGCATGAGCGGCCTGGATTCATCGCGAGCGTAGGTCACCTCGGCGGTGAGGATTGGTGTTGACGTGAGCACCGTTGGCACCCATTCCGGCTGAATCAACCAGGCAACGGTTGCGATATCCCAGATCACTTTCGACCAGCCGAAGGGGTCCGGCGTATAGCCTTCAACGATATCGCACAAATAGTCGGCCAGGTCGCCGCGGCCGCGCAGGCAGACGTTGAGCTCCGGTATAGTGGTCCGCAATTGCTCGGCGACAAGCCGCGCCGGGATCTGGACGAGGGGCACGCCGGAGTCGAACAAGAGGCGCGAGGCATGCATGTCCTGGGCCAGGTTGAACTCGTTCGCTGTGGGCCAGTACAGCGGCTGCCCGCCGATCCAGACAACAACGATTCGTTCAACCAGGGACGGCTCAAGCAATAACGCCGATGCCACATTCGTCGGGGCACCGATACTGACCACATACAGCGGGTCATCGCTATCGCTCGCGCGCGCGACGAGGTCCCGTGCCGCCGGACTGTCGACTGCCTCGTCCGCCGCCGGCAGATAGTTCTGTGATCCCCTCAGAACATTGTCGAAGTCAACGCCCAGGCGCTCGATCACTCGGAGAATTTCCTCGTAGCTGCGCTCCATGCCGTCATCCGGGCCGGTTGAGCGTGCGTTGAAAAACGGCGCAGCGTAGATCCCCTCGACCGTCAGCGCCTCGGGCGCAAGGAGCGCGTAGGCGATCGCGAACTGGTCGTCAACCTCGTTGTACGTATCGGTGTCCAGAACGATCCGGACCGGCCCCCGCGGCAGGGTCAGGCGCTCACCACGAAACTGATCGCTTAATTTGGGAAATGGCATCGGTCCCGCCTCCACATTCTGTTTCCAGGGCTATTGGGGTTGGGCTTCGGCTTGGTTTGGACTTTTCAGCAGCTAGAGTAGATTTATGGCACAAGAGGAAAGGATATGTTAGGCTCGCTGTTACCGTATAATTTCTGAGAGGCAAGTTCCAGATTCGGGTAAGAGTTTTTACTTTGGAAGCAGGAGTGAACCACTTTGAGACTGCCCGCGCAGGCACAATCAACATTCCCCCATCGTCGGGCTGGCTTCACGCTCATTGAGCTTTTAGTAGTTATCGCCATTATTGCCATCCTCGCGTCGATGCTGCTGCCGGCGCTGGGCAAAGCCAAGCGCACCGCAAAAGTGGTGATCTGTGTCAACAACCTGAAACAGGTTACCCTCGGCCTGACAATGTACGCCGATATTTTCGACGGACACGGTCCGTTCAATGCCAACCACAGCACCTGGCAGACACCTGGTCAGGCGTGGAGGTACTCTATGCCCGATATTTTCGGGTATGCCAGTTGCGAGGACTACCTGGATATGTACCTGGAAACATTCGGCGGCGGCGGCAAAATCTTCACCTGCCCATTGGCGCGACGGTACACGCCCAGCGATTTCAGCAAGCGGTATGGCCCACCCGGGACAAACTCGCAATCGGGCGCCATCATGAAATATGTCGATATCTTCGCCTACGTCGACAGTGTCGGGGGGACAAGCGATGTGAATAAGAACGATTACTTCATAAGTTATTATATGTTTTCCGACTGGGAAGCGGTCTCTCCGCCGGGTAGCGGAGGTGCGCTGGCACCGGACTGGAGCAACAGCGGCAACTCCCAGACCAGCCGTGCCCCGAGCCCGAGCGAGGCGTCTGAGGACGTGCTGGTAACCGATAAATGCCATACGCAGGATGATTACTGGGACTCACACGGCGATACCAATCGCGATCCCGTCAATGCGACTGCGTACTCGTCGTATAACGAAAATAACGTTGGCTACGGTGATGGGCACGTCGAGACCCACAGGCATAATTTCGACCGAACGGGCAGTATAGGTCAACCGTATTGGGCTGAACATTACATCAAGAAAGGCAGCCGCTACTACCTCTATTGAACCGGTCATCGGGAAAAACAGGGGCGGTTATTCGCCGATATTGTAATCTGTTTTTTTTATGTCCGACGCGGATTGCGTATTTTTCCCATTCCCCTTTCTTCTGCTGTAGCCGAAAAGTATCGCCAGTGCATAGATTGCACCTATCTGTCTCATCGAGCTGCTGACCTGGGGTGCCGGTCCTGACCGTCGGTCAGCCATTCGAGCGGGAATCGTTTCAAGACAATCCTTTCACGATACCGCTCCACCCCTCCCCCGCCCTCGTGCAGGCAGGCGATGTCGCCATTCGGCAGGGCCGTGAGACAGGAATAAGCCGAGGATCCGTCCTCGAGCAACTTTGCAACCGGCCAGGTCTCGCCTTCGTCGTAACTCAGCCGGACGGTCAATTTCCGGCGCCTGTACATATGTTTGTTGACGATTCTCGGGACGGTGTTGACAGGATTGCTGAACAGCAGACGACTTTGGTCACCGGCCTCCGGCCAGGAGTATCGAATAAGGCTGGACTGGCATACAGGTTCGATCAACTGCGGGTGAAACTGCAATGGTGACCAGAGCAGTCCGCCGTCGACACTATAGGAAACCCCTTTCTGATGCATCCCCTGCGGGTCATGGTGACGGCCGTGGAGCAGCAGTCGGCCATCGCTCAGTTCCGCAACCTGACACTCGTTGACGCCTTCGATGTCCCCGCCATTTTGCCATGTTTGGCCATGGTCATCGCTGTACAAGATATGGCCACAGTAACCTTCCGGGTTGTCGGGGTAAGCGACGCTGTGGTTGCATGGAATGACGAGTCGACCCGCGTTTGGCCCATGCTTCAATTGAATGCCGACGCCCGGGCCGGTGGCGTACCATCGCCATTCCGGATGCTTTGTCGCCTTGCCGATGTTGCTGGCCTTGGCCCAGGTACGCCCGTCGTCGGTGGAATGGGTGATGTACGGCTGGCGGGAAAACCTGGCGGTCCCCGCGATCACGGTCTCGTGTGGTTCGTCGATGTGGTTCCACGTCCCGCCCAGCCAGATATCGCCGGTCGCCTCATCGACGACCGGGCAGGGATTGCCGCAGGTGTTACCGGCATCACCCCAGACCACCTGCTGTTCGCTCCACGAGTCGCCACCATCTACGGAGCGTTTGACCAATACATCGATGTCGTCGGTGTCGTCACCGGTGATCCTCCGGCCTTCACAGAACGCCAGCAACGTTTTTTCTGCAGTAACGATTAATGCCGGGATGCGGTACGTGCAGTAGCCGTCCTGGCCGCTGACAAAAACGTCGATTTCTTCGGGATATCCCATCGATCTGATACCCTGGAGCCGGGATCACAATTCTGCTTCGAACTCATGATAAGATTGCATATGCACGTAATTATACATCAGCTCCCGGCCGATTTCGCTGCCAGGGTTTTCCCATCAGCGCCCAATCGGAAATAGTGCAAAAAAAAGAAAGCACGGAATCCGAAGACTCCGTGCTTTCTTGCATAAAACAGAAGCGTCAATTCGTTTTACTGATTGAGCTTATCGTCGATGGCAGCTGTAATACCGGCGCTGACGTCGCAGTCGTCCTCGCAGATATTCGCGCTTATCTGGAGAGAAGCGGCGATGGTGGCTGCGGCAGCCTGGAGGTTTTCAACACTGGTCGGCGGGTTTTCGCCAAGGACCAGGCAGGCCAGATCGACGGCAGCACCGGCGACCTCGTCGCACGACTGACACGGGGCGTTGGCGCCATCAGCACCAGCGGCGCCATCAGCACCAGCGGCGCCATCAGCACCAGCGGCGCCATCAGCACCTTGCTTGCCCTGCGGTCCCTGCGGGCCCGCAGAACCGCCACCAGACGAGGCGATCCCAGCAAGGATTTCCGCCGCGTTGACCGCCACACCGCTCTTGGAGGTGGCAACCACGAGGTTGTCAAAGCCAGCCAACGGTTCCGTCTGCTTCCAGCCCCCGGAGAAGATATGAAGCCCATCCCAACTGCGTGTTGCAAAAGATCCCAAATCGGTAGCAAGTGCCTTCGAATGCGACCACGCCTTTGACGCATTGCCGATCTGATGGGCGTTAAAGGTCATCAAGTCGGTGGACAGATCGAGGGTAACGTCAAAGTGGTACCAGTTATTTTGTGCCTCGTCAGCACTGATGCCCCACTTTTGATCCGCACCGTCTACCTGTGATTTGCCGGTTCTCATGTTTTCCGCGCCAGCCTGGCTGGTCAGGCCGGCCACGACCAGGTTGATGCCGCCACCGCCGATTGTTTCCAACTGGACGGTAAAATTCGCAGCTCCACCATTGTTACCTCCGGCACGCATGTCGAAGCTTATGTGAATAACGTTTTCCTCGGACGAGGCGTCCACCGTTGTGCCCAAGGGCATGGTGCTGGTCCAATAGGAATCGACGGGCGGCATGCCGTGCCCACCGAGACCACCGCTCCCGCCTATTCCAGCATTTGGTTTCCAGGACAGCTCGCCCGGATTCCAGGGTACATTTGTCCAGACCTGCCCACTGGGCGCCGTCTGTCCCGTAACCTGACCCTCCGTGTAGTCGTTCTCGAAATTGTCGTTAATCAGGATGGTCACGGCCATGCTGGTCGTGGTCAGAAATGCGAATGCGAGCGTCAAAGCGCCCAGTGTTGTGGTGAGTTTGCGTGCAAACATGATGATTGCTCCTCTGTTTTTTTTTCGGCCTCGCGGCCATCTGCTTTGTTTGATTGGTTTATCGCCTAACTTCGCGATTCTTGCGCGGACACACTATCACTATTCTCACTTTTCGCCGCACACTCCGTATGGTATAAACAATTCCGTTCGAAATTGCAAGTGAAAAAATGGGTTCACGTTTGCGCTGGGATTATCTGCATTCGGCCAGGGCAAAAGGCACTGTCTATATCGAAAAAAAGGGGTTTAATCTTGTAAGTCCATAGATATATGTATATATATCGTCTCACCTTACATGGGAAACACTGCTACATTACCGATCCGGGTCGGTGACGCTGTATGCGTATGACAGGAGAACAATCCAAGTGAATCGCCATGAATCAATTGTTAGCCGCCAAATACTTGGGACACCATCCGGCTATTCTGAGCAGTACGTGACCCCTCTGCCCCGTCCGCTTGGCGGCTCCACCTTGACCAAGTTACTGGGGCGCAAATACAAGGGACACAACTCGATCAAAGGCTTTACCCTGATCGAACTGCTGGTGGTTATCGCGATAATCGCGATCCTGGCGAGTATGCTGCTTCCCGCTCTTTCGCAAGCCAAGCGCACTGCCAAGCTGACGATTTGCATGGGCAACCTCAAGCAACTGCTTGTGGGCAATACGATGTATGCGAACGATTATGACGAGATGTACCTTCCGTCCAACAACGGCACCCGTTATGACAGCGGCAATTCACGCTACTACACCGGCAGTTCGTGGGGCGCCCCCCAATCGTCGATGTGGGAGTCGAGGGAGGAGGTACTCGACCTTGTCATGCAGGAAGAAGCCGAGGTACCACATTCACATCTGCCGTGCATATGCCCAATACCAAAGATGCATAGGTTCACTGGGAAGAGAAATATGACTGGAAGCAAATGCATCACTGGCTCAAACCTATGATGCCCACCCGTTATTCACAAGCGGGTTGATTCCAATGTCACACCAACAAACGATTTTTAGATGGTG